>CBDAUE010000001.1:0-183550 GCA_965200595.1 Thermodesulfobacteriota bacterium
TTAAGTATCCGTTTAAGGGTTCAAGAAGGATGGTGTACGCCCTTAAGGCACAGGGCGTACAGGTGGGCAGAAAGCGTGTTATGAGGCTTATGGGGATACGAGGGCTTGCTCCCGGCCCCCAGACTACAAAGAAAGGGGGAGCAGAGCACAGGATATACCCGTATCTGCTGCGGGGGAAGACTGTAGAGCTTCCCGGGCAGGTATGGGCGGCAGACATAACGTATATAGAGATGAGCAGGGGTTTTGTGTATCTGTGTGCGGTAATGGACTGGCACTCGTGCAAGGTTCTTAGCTGGAGAGTGTCTAACACAATGGACAGCAGTTTTTGCGTGGAGGCTCTGGAAGAAGCGCTTTACAAGTATGATAAGCCCGAGATATTCAACACCGATCAAGGAAGCCAGTTCACAAGTGAAGAGTTTACGGGAGTTCTTAAAGACAGAGATATAAAGATAAGCATGGACGGCAAGGGAAGCTGGAGAGACAATGTTTTTGTGGAGAGGCTTTGGAGAAGTGTTAAGTACGAGGAAGTGTATCTGATGGCATATGAATCCGTTGCCTCGGTAAAGGCTGGTATAGGGAAGTGGATAGATTTTTACAATGAAAAAAGACCACATCAGGGGCTTGGAATGAAAACACCGGATGAGGTTTACTATGGTCTTGGGACAGCACAGAAGAATGTGGCTTGAAGCAATGAGACAAACAGAGCAGAGAGTTTATGGTTTTGGGAGTCTTAAAGATGGTTATGCGTTGGTGGGAATACACTTAAGAAAACAAAAATGCTGTCTAAAAAAGGGGACCACCTCTGTTTGCACTTAACCGAACAAGCAACTTAACGAGGAAGTTGAAATGTCAAAGATAAATAAAATAAGAGCAAGAGAAATACTGGATTCAAGAGGAAATCCAACTATAGAGGTGGAGGTGACCAGCTCAGACGGAGCCTTCGGCCGGTCTATGGTTCCCTCCGGAGCGTCGACCGGAGAACACGAAGCACTTGAACTTCGGGACGGGGAAAAACACAGGTACATGGGAAAAGGAGTTTTGAAGGCGGTAGAAAATGTCCATGACATAATAGCTCCGCGCCTCAAGGGTCTTGATATATACGACCAAGCCCTGATAGACCGCGCAATGATAGAGCTTGACTTGACGGAAACAAAATCCCGTCTCGGGGCAAACTCCATTCTGGGCGTATCGCTCGCCTCGGCTAGAGCAGCCGCGAACTCTAGAGGAATCTCTTTTTTCAGCTACCTGGGAAATGAAGATGCCGACACCCTTCCTGTGCCGCTTATGAACATAATCAACGGCGGTGCTCATGCGGACAACAACCTTGATTTTCAGGAATTCATGATAGTTCCCCATGGTTTCTCCACATTCCGGGAATCTCTTCGGGCGGGAGTGGAAACCTTCCACACGCTCAAATCCATACTCAGCACCAAAAGGCTCTCGACCGCGGTCGGAGATGAAGGAGGTTTTGCACCTTCCCTAGGATCAAACGAAGAGGCGCTCGAATACATAATAGAAGCCATATGGAAAGCCAAGTACGTCCCTTCCGAGCAAATATCAATAGCACTTGACGTAGCTTCAAGCGAGTTTTTCCAAGAAGGAAGTTATCATGTGGAGCGGAAAACTGTGCCGGTCGATGGTTTAATAGAAATGTACGAAGAATGGATAAAAAAATATCCTATCGTTTCGATAGAAGATCCCCTTGATGAAAACGACTGGGAAGGGTGGAAGATGCTTACGAAAAAAATAGGCTCCTCTGTCCAGCTCGTCGGAGACGATCTTTTTGTAACGAACACGAAGAGACTCTCAGACGGAATAGACTCTGGCGTGGCAAACGCAATACTCATAAAGGTAAACCAGATAGGAACGCTTACCGAAACCCTGGAGGCTATTGAGATGGCCAAACAGGCGGGTTACAGTTATGTAGTATCCCATCGCTCGGGAGAAACAGAAGACTCGACAATAGCAGATATCGCAGTTGCCACAAACGCCGGCCAGATAAAAACCGGGTCTGCGTCCCGAAGCGACAGAATAGCAAAATACAACCAGCTCCTGCGCATAGAGGGTGAACTTGGGGAAAAAGCACGGTTCGGCAATAAAAAAACGGCAGGTTGGAGTAGTTAACAATGGCGGGAAAAACTCTTTTTGACAAAATCTGGGAATCGCACCTTGTTCACGAAGAACAAGGCAAGCCGTCCCTTCTCTACATAGATCTTCACCTCGTTCACGAAGTTACCTCTCCCCAGGCTTTTGAAGGACTGAGGATTGCGGGACGGAAAGTAAGAAGGCCCGACCTTACCTTTGCCACGATGGATCATAACGTGCCGACCACCGACCGCAGCGGACCCATTTCGGATCCCATATCCGCAAAACAGATAGAAGCCCTGCGGGAAAACTGCAAAGATTTCGGAATAACGCTCTTCGGGATAAGAATAAACAATGATTCTCAAGGCATAGTGCATGTTATCGGTCCCGAACTCGGCCTCACAAAACCCGGGATGACCATAGTGTGCGGAGACAGTCACACTTCTACCCACGGAGCCTTCGGAGCGCTAGCCTTCGGCATAGGAACAAGCGAAGTGGAGCATGTTCTGGCGACGCAGTGTTTAATACAGAACCGTCCGAAGGTGTTTGAAATAAGAGTTGAGGGAGAACGACAGTACGGGGTTACCGCAAAGGATATAATCCTGGGAATAATCGGACACATAGGAACCGCAGGTGCCACCGGGACAGTGGTCGAATACCGAGGAGAGGCGATAGAGGCGCTTTCCATGGAAGAAAGAATGACGGTGTGCAATATGTCGATAGAGGGAGGAGCCAGGGCCGGAATGATAGCACCCGATCAAAAGACCTTTGAGTATGTCAAGAACTGCAGGTACGCGCCGAAAAACGACAACTATGAAAAAGCTCTCAAACACTGGAAAACTCTCCACACTGATCCCGACGCCGTTTTCGATAAATCGGTTGTTCTTGATGCCTGCGCGATAGCTCCGCAGGTAAGTTGGGGAACCAACCCGGGAATGGTAACGGACATAACTTCAAAAGTGCCCGACCCCGGGAAGTGCGAAGACGAAAGCCGAAGAAAATCAATGGAACAGGCTCTTGAATATATGGACCTAAAAGCAAACACCCCGATAACGGACATACACGTTGACAGGGTGTTTATAGGTTCCTGCACGAACTCCAGAATGGAAGATCTGCTGGAGGTAGCAAAACTCGTAAAAGGCAGGAAAGTAGCCAGTGGAGTAAACGCAATGGTGGTTCCGGGTTCCCAGCTGGTAAAGAAAGAAGCCGAGAAAATGGAACTTCACAAAATATTTGCCGAGGCAGGATTTGAATGGCGCGAATCAGGATGCAGCATGTGTCTTGGAATGAACCCTGACATACTGGCCCCCGGAGAGAGATGCGCCAGCACATCTAACAGAAATTTTGAGGGTCGACAGGGAAAAGGAGGGAGAACCCATCTAGTAAGTCCCATAATGGCGGCTGCAGCGGCAATCACGGGACATTTTGTGGATGTGCGCGGCTGGGAAATAGGAAAGGAAATCTGAAACATGGAAAAACTTCAAAAGATATCTGGAAAAGTAGCAGCTCTGGACAGAATGAACATTGACACCGACCAGATAATCCCCAAGCAGTTCCTAAAACGCATCGAAAGAACGGGGTTTGGGGAATTTCTGTTCTTTGACTGGAAATATAACGACGACGGAACCTTAAACGAGGATTTCGAACTTAATCAGATCAGATACAAAGACGCATGCATACTTCTCACCCGGGAGAATTTTGGAAGCGGGAGTTCTAGGGAACATGCCCCATGGGCAATAAGGGAAGCGGGATTCAGGGTAATTCTAGCTCCTTCCTTCGCAGATATTTTCTACAGCAACTGTTTTAAGAACTCGATACTTCCCATAGTGCTTTCAAAAAAAAGGACAGATGAGTTATTCGGCCTTGTATTGAAGAATGAAGGTTATTCGCTTGAAGTTGACCTAGTTGAAAAATCCGTAACTGGGGAAGGAATAAGCTTCTTATTCGAGATAGACGATTTCAAAAGAAAAGTGCTTCTTGAAGGGCTTGATGACATATCGCAGACCCTTGAGCTGGAAAACAGCATAGAGAAGTATGAGAAACTTTTAATGAATCAAAGACAGTGGGTTCTTCCTGACCAGCGGAAAAGCTTTTAATTCTCATCCGGTTTCCAATACTATTATTTTCTGAAGAAAAGATTTCCCAGAAACGTGAGCAGGATGCTAAGAACTATGCAGGTTGCAATCGGGAAATAGAAACTGAAATTTTCTCTTTCGATTTTTATATCTCCGGGAAGCCTCCGAAAAAAATCAAGTTTTGCCATATAAGGCAGTATGACTCCGAGTGCTATGAGTGCCACGCCAAGAATGACTATGGTCCTTGCAACTTCGCTTATGTTCACACTGAACAAGGATAACCGCATAAAAACAATTGAAAAATTTCCAGAGGCTGTTAATGGTTTTCCCGAGGATTTGTAACTGATGGTTTCCGAAAACGATTGAAATCCATCTACCTTAACGACAATGGAAATTCTCAAAATTGGCAGCGAAACAAACTCTCAGGGGAAATTCAAATGAAATACAGAAAAATATTTTTAGTCTTTGCCATGATGCTCTCAGTACTTTTCATAGCCTGTGGAGATGATAATAACAATGATAATAATGCTGGCGAAGCCCTGAACATACTTTACTGGCAGGCTCCCACTATAGCCAATCCGTATCTTTCCTCCGGCACTAAGGATATTGATGCCAGTGCCCTACTGCTAGAGCCTTTGGCAAACTATAATCAGGAAGGAAGGATAGTGCCTCGTCTAGCCGCGGAAATTCCGACCGCGGAAAATGGCGGCTTATCAGAAGATATGACCACGATTACCTGGAAACTTAAAGAAGGAATCCTCTGGTCCGACGGGACTCCTCTAACAGTTGAAGATGTTATATTTACCCACACATACTTATGTTCTCTACCGGCAACGGGAAACACTTGTGGTATCATACCCATAGGGAATGTGAGTTCTGTCGAAGATTCCCCTCTTAGCATCAGAATCACCTTCACCGAACCCGTTATCTATCCATGTACTCTCTTTGTCGGATCCTCTTCGCCCATCTTGCAGAAAGCACAGTTTGAAAACTGCATCGGGGAAGCATCTCAGCAGCGCCAGATGGAAAACTTACACCCCGTTGGCACAGGACCTTATAAATTAACCGATTTCGCTATCAGCGGGTCGGGAATGGATACCACCTCACTTCTAACTTATGAAGCCAACGAACAATTCCGCGCACCCGAAGGACTGTTTCCAAAAGTGATAATAACAGGCGGAGGAGATGCCGTCTCTTCTGCACGGGCTGTATTGGAGTCGGGTGAAGCTGATTATGCATGGAACCTGCAGATTGACCCTCAAACCCTCTCATCTTTGCAGGAGATCGGCAAGGGAACTGTCCATCCCGCTTTTGCCTCTTTTGTTGAGCACCTAGTGGTCAACTTCACTAATCCAGATCCAAATCTGGGAGACCTGCGCTCCGAGTGGGCAGACGGCAACAACCCTCATCCCTTTCTAACCGACCCGGCAGTGCGCAGAGCTTTATCTTTAGCCATTGACCGCAGAGATATCGTCGAGCAGCTTTACGCCTCCTCGGGCAGGGCAACATGCAATATTATTCCCGCACCTGTAAATTACATTTCACCAAATAACGATGGCTGCCTGACACAGGATATCGAGCAAGCAAAAACTCTGCTTGATGAGGCCGGATGGATACCAGGTGGCGACGGAATCCGCCTGGAAATTCTTTATCAGACATCCACTAACTCTGTCCGACAAAGTACCCAGGAACTGATTCAGGGATGGTGGAGAGAGATAGGGGTGGAAACCGAACTGAAAAACATTAATGCCGGTATATTTTTTGACAGCGATCCGGAAAACCCCGACAATCTCTCGAGATTTTATGCTGATATTGAAATGTATACCAACGGAGCATTATCCGCTGATCCGCAGGGCTATCAGAAGTGGACCCCAAAAATCAGACAGCACCTTAAGTGTATTTCCTTGGTATTCTAAAAGAGTATACAGGAGGTACATAATGAAGAGTAAAAGACGTAATCATTCACCGCAGTTCAAGGCAAAGGTAGCGTTTTTGGCGGTAAAAGGAGACAAGACAGTAGCGGAGCTTGCCCGGCAGTTTGAGGTTCATCCCAATCAGATAAGCATGTGGAAGAAGAAGCAGCTCGGCAACGCCGCGGACAAAGTGTTCGGCCAGGGGGCGGGCAGCAAGGCGGCGGGCGAGAGCAAGTACGTAAACCAGCTTGAATCCAAGGTGGGCCAGCTGACGCTGGAGAACGATTTTTTATCAAAGGCGCTCGGTCGGCAGCGGCGCAACCTGACTTCAGCATGTTTTTTTTAAGTCGGGCCTTTGAAGTTTCGTAAGTACCTGTAATTACTTGATATTGATTTTCAGCCTGCTTCAAATCGTTTTGTAGTGCTCAGTCTAATTTTGTGCTCGACATCGCCTCCGCTTTCCCTTATAATATTCAACATGTTCGTAAAACAGCTAAAACGCCAGACCACAGTCAACATATCGGTGCAGATAGTGCATTCCTACAGGAACTCAAAGGGTGAGCCACGCCAGAAGGTAGTGCGTCACATGGGCTCCGCTCCCCCGGGAGAACCTCTTGACGCTCTTGTGCGAGCTGCACATGTGGAGAAGAACCGTCTTGAACAGAGCGTACAGCCCACACTGTTCCCCGCTGAAGACACTGCTGAGAAGCTGATAAAGCTTAGAAGAACAAAGCAGAAGGACAAACCCCTGCCCATAGTTGATGCCCGATTGCTTGAAGAGGAGGCTCGTTACAATCTTGGGTTTCATGAAGTGTTTGGAGAACTGTACAGTCAGCTTGGGTTTGACAGGATATGGGGAGCGAGAAACAAGATGGCGGGCAGGCTGTTCCGTCAGGCAGTGCTTATGCGTCTTGCGGCACCTGGGAAGAGCAAAAGAGCCCATGCGAAGCTGTCTCGGGAATTTGGAATGGAAGTGTCTGTGGACAAGCTGTACAGGATGATGGACAAGGTTGACGAGAAGCGTACTGAGAAGCTTCAGAGCATTGTTAGCAAAGAAGTTATGGGACTTTTTGAAGGAAAGGTTGAAGTTGTGTTTTTCGATGTTACAACCCTTTCGTTTGCAAGCGACACGCAAGACGATCTTCGAAGGAAGGGGTGGAGCAAGGACGGGAAGCCTCACAGGGTTCAGGTGGTGCTGGGACTGTTTCAGACCAAAGACGGACTTCCCTTGGGTTATGAGCTGTTTCCGGGGAACACATCTGATGTAAGCACTCTTGAGCCTGCTATAGAGGGGTTAAAGAAGAGGATCAAGCTTGAAAGGGTGGTGTTTGTGGGGGATGCGGGGATGATGAGCAAAAAGAATCTTGAGGTCTTAAAGCGCAATAAGTATGAGTGGGTTGTAGCGGCAAGGCTTCGGGGGATGTCCGAGGAGGACAGCGAGAAGGTATTCTCACACAGTGACTGGAAAGAGATAGGGGAAGGTAAAAGACTTGGGGATATGGAAGTGGGAGGACGGAGGCTTGTTCTGCGTCACTGCGAGAAGAGAGCGAGGAAAGACTCGCAGGACAGGGAAGAGGCTTTAAAGAAACTTGAGAGAAGGATAGCAGGGGGGATAAAGGGCAATGGACGCAGGGGCAGGTTCATCAAGGTGGAAGCGGGGGCCGTGTCTGTAGACACCGAAGCGGTGGAGAGGGATGAGAAGTTTGACGGTCCTCACGGGGTATGGACCAGTCTTCCTGCTGACAAATACGATGCCTCCAGGATATACGACTGTTACGGGGAGTTATGGAAGATAGAAGAAGGGTTTCGTGTCATGAAGCACACAATGGCTGTAAGGCCTGTGTTTCACTGGACTCAAAGGAGAGTGGAGGCTCACATGGCCATCTGTTTTACGGCATTCGTACTGCTTCGCATACTGAGGTTCAGGCACAACTGTTATCATGGGGGAAAGGAACCGATGAGTGAAGGGGCCATACTGTCAGAACTTGGCAGGGTTGAGGCGTCCCTGGTGGTGGACAGGGGAACCAATAAGAGGTATCTGATACCTTCTCAGGGCACCACGGAGCAGAGATCTCTTTACTCCGCTGTGGGAGCGGTGCTCAGCAGGCAGACCATGCTTGCGGATTCCTGGTAAAAACAGACCGGGGACTCCCGGCTGACTAATAAACATCTTAAAAGCTCTTGTGTAGTGTACAAGCGGGAACCCGCTTGTGTAATATCAGGTACTTACGTTACAAAAGTGCGGAAGTCAGGACCAGAAGAATTAATCAAACAAGGTGCTCAAAATCCTATTAGATATTATCCGAAAGATCAAAAGAAGTGGTTCCCCTCAAGGGACAAATAAAGGACATCAGCTTAATTATATATATAACGCTTTAATGGACAGCAGCGATACTTAGGGCTTGTCCTGTAGGATTAATGTACAGAGTGTGGTAACCAACAGTGAACATTCGGATAGCAAACAGTTTCGCTCTGTCAGAAAAATTTTCGGGGAATGTGCCGGCGCAGTTTCCGTTTACCGGCTCAGACAAGAGCGAAACCAGACGCAAACCCGATACCACTACTTCTGCTCTTCTGTAAACTCGGCGTCTATAACGTCGTCACCTGAAGTGGAATTTCCCTCCTGCTCTGAGGCCTGGCTCTCGGCACCGCCCTCCCCGGCAGCTGCTGAGGCTTCTTCCTGCTGCTTTTTGTACATAAGTTCTGCAAGCTTGTGAGAAACGGCAGTTATTTTTTCCGTAGCGAGGTCAATTTTGGCCGAATCATCCGACTTTAGGGCTTCCCTTCCCTCTTCAAGGGCCTGCTCAAGTTCCTTTTTTTCTTCCTCAGAAAGACCGTCGCCAAGTTCCTGAAAACTCTTGTTGGTTCTGTAGACAAGCTCATCAAGCTGATTTCTTTTCTGGACCTGCTCGGTTTTCTCCTTATCTTTTTCAGACATTTTCTCGGCTTCATCAACCATGGAATCGATCTCGTCGCCGCTGAGCCCGCTTGAAGCCTCGACCTTCACTTTCTGCTCCTTCTGAGTCGCGTTGTCCTTTGCGGAAACATGGAGTATTCCGTCGGCATCGGTGTCGAAAGTGACCTCTATTTGCGGAATTCCCCTTGCCGCCGCGGGAATGCCGGAGAGAATAAACCTGGCAAGTGTCCTGTTGTCGGCTGCCATCTGTCTTTCTCCCTGCAACACATGGATCTCAACCGAATTCTGGTTGTCTTCGGCCGTGGTGAAAACCTGGCTTTTCTTGGTAGGAATGGTCGTGTTTCTCTCAATTATAGTGGTCATGACTCCTCCCAGGGTTTCTATGCCCAGAGAAAGAGGCACCACGTCGAGAAGCAGCATGTCGGTTACGTCCCCGCCGAGCACGCCCGCCTGTATGGCGGCACCCATGGCGACCACCTCGTCGGGGTTTATCCCTCTGCTCGGATCCTTTGCGAAAAAGTCCGTAACAACTTTCTGCACAAGCGGGATTCTGGTTGATCCGCCGACCAGTACCACCTCGGCTATCTCGCCCGCACGAAGTCCCGCGTCCTTAAGCGCCTGTTCGCAGGGCTTAAGCGTGCCCTTTATCAGGTCCTCGATCAGCTGCTCGAACTTAGAGCGCGTTATCTTCATCACAAGGTGCTTGGGACCGCTTGAGTCAGCAGTTATAAACGGCAGGTTGATTTCCGTCTCTACAGTGTTTGAAAGCTCAATCTTGGCCTTTTCTGCGGCTTCTCTAAGTCTCTGCACGGCCATCTTGTCGTTTCCGAGGTCTATTCCCGAATCCTTTTTAAACTCGGAGATAATGTAGTCGATTACCCTCTTGTCAAAATCGTCTCCGCCGAGATGGGTATCGCCGTTTGTGGACTTTACCTCTATAACGTTGTTTCCGACTTCAAGAACAGACACGTCAAAAGTCCCACCTCCAAGATCGTAAACGACTATCATTCCCTCTTTTTTCTTGTCAAAGCCGTAGGCCAAAGCAGCCGCAGTCGGCTCGTTTATTATGCGCTTTACGTCAAGACCGGCTATTTTCCCGGCATCTTTTGTCGCTTGGCGCTGGCTGTCGTTAAAATAGGCGGGAACAGTGATAACGGCTTCGGTGACTTCAGAACCAAGGTAGTCTTCGGCAGCCTTTTTAAGTTTGATGAGCACCTGCGCTGAAACCTGCGGGGGAGAGTACTGTTTTCCCTCAACCTCTACCCAAGCATCCGACTTGCCCGATTTTACTACACCGTAGGCAAGACTCTCCGCTTCGTCCGATATCTCCTCAAACCTTCTTCCCATGAGTCTTTTGGCAGAATAGACGGTGTTTTCAGGATTGGCGACGGCCTGGCGTTTTGCCGGTCCGCCGACCAGAACTTCTTCTCCGCCCTTTAAAAATGCAACTACCGAAGGGGTGGTTCTGGTGCCCTCTTCGTTTATTATCACTTTCGGCTCACCGCCCTCGACGATGGCTACACATGAATTGGTTGTTCCAAGGTCTATTCCTATTATCTTAGAAGCCATTTAATTCCTCCTGATTTCTTCTTCGTTTATTTAGGGATAAATTTTAAGTTTTTCTGCAAGAGATCCTCTGAGTTTTTCTATGGATTCTTCCTGTATCTGCCTTACCCTCTCTTGGGAAACCCCGAGATCACGGGCTATTTCATGGAGTTTTCTTGGAGGCTCGGCAAAGTACCTTTCGTTTATCACTTTTCTCTGCCTCTCAGAAAGCATCTGGAGAGCTTCGCGCAGATTCTCTCTGGCCAGACTGTTAAATCCGAGTTCGCTCAGCACCTGCTCCTGGTTATCCGACGTGTCAGGGAGCATTTCCCCGTAAGTGGCCGAGGAGTCATCTCCGCCGGGAGTTTCTGACAGGGAGAGGTCCCTTCCGGAAACCCGGGCCTGCATCTCGGAGATTTCCTCTTCGTTAACGCCGAAATGCTCGGCAAGACGGCTTATGTCGTCATCTTCCATATGCACGGAGGTTATCCCGAGTTTGCGTTTTGCCTTTTCTATACTCTGGAAAAGCTTTCTCTGGGACTGTGTGGTTCCTATCTTCACGTTGCTCCAAAACTTCATAATATGGTTCTGGATTCTTACCCTGATCCACCAGACTGCATAGGATATAAGCCTGTAGCCCTTGTAGGGATTGAACTTCTTAACGGCATGCATAAGCCCTATGGAACCTTCCTGAACAAGGTCCATCATCGGAAAACCGTAAGATTTGTACTCAGAAGCGATTTTCACCACAAACCTCAGGTTTGACACCACAAGTTTGTTGGCCGCTTCAAGGTCTTGGTTTTCGTAATATTTGACCGCAAGTGCGTGCTCTTCTTCTTTTGAGAGAAGCGGATATTTTTCCATCTCCCGCATGAAAGAAGAAACAGAACCGTATGTGGCAACAGCCGTTTGCATCTAGCATTTACCTCCAATCCTCAAACTAATCATCAAAAAGGCTGTGTCAAGGGTATAAGAAGAAATGTAAGAATAGCGGGAAGGTTTAGCAGGGGATTGGATATATGATATAGATCAGACAAAGTCTGCAACCAGAGTGTTTACAGGCGGAAATCTAGCACACTTAACGATCAGTTTCCAGCAGCTTTGACCACCTTGGATGCAGCCTCTTTCATATCGGCTCCGGTCTGGATATCAAGACTTGAGTTAAACAGAATTTCTCTTCCGGCTTCAACGTTGGTTCCTTCAAGCCTTACAACCAAAGGAACTTCTATTCCAACTTCACCTGCGGCCTCCAAGATGCCATGGGCTATGGTGTCGCACTTCATAATGCCGCCGAAAATATTAACGAAGATGGCCCTTACGTTCTCGTCGCTTAAAATCATCATAAAGGCCTTCGTAACCTGCTCCGCGGTGGCCCCTCCGCCGACGTCAAGGAAGTTTGCAGGCTCTCCGCCGTGGTGCTTGATAATATCCATGGTGGCCATGGCAAGCCCCGCACCGTTAACAAGACATCCTATGTTTCCGTCAAGCTTAACAAAGCTTATACCCGCGTCGCTTGCTTCAAGCTCAAGCGGATCCTCCTCGTCCCTGTCCCTTAATCCCGCGATATCCCAGTGGCGGAAAAGCGCATTGTCATCAAAGTTAATCTTCGCATCCAAAGCGACTATGTTTCCATCGGAGGTAAGAACAAGCGGGTTTATCTCCGCAAGAGAACAGTCCTTTTCGATAAACACTCTGTAGAGGGATGAAATAAATGATACGGCCTGCCTCACGGCACCGCCCTCAAGACCCATGAAATAAGCGATCTTTCTGCACTGGTAAGGCTGAATGCCAAGCGAGATATCGACATGCTCCTTGATTATCTTCTCGGGGGATCTGGCCGCCACTTCTTCAATCTCAACCCCGCCTTCGGGGCTTCCCATAACAACCACTTTTTCCCGGGAGCGGTCAATCACCATGCCCAGATAGAACTCTTTTTCTATGCTGGAGGCTTCTTCGATCAGAACGCTTCCCACGGTTTTGCCCTCGGGGCCGGTCTGATGGGTAACGAGGTTCATGCCGATTATGTCTTTTGCGGCATCCACAGCGTCTCGGGAGCTGTCAACCACCTTTATCCCGCCTCCCTTGCCCCGACCGCCGGCGTGAATCTGGGCTTTTACCACGTATTTTGCCGAGTTCAGGCTGTCAAGCACATCCGAGACCTCATCGGCACTGAAAACGACCCCGCCGCCCGGAACCTTGACTCCAAAATCCGAAAGAATCTTTTTGGCCTGATATTCGTGTACGTTCAATTCCGAAGCCTCTCCTATTTCCCCTTGATCTTCCTTAAAAGCCAGGAAAGGGGATCATAGTACTTGTCAACCACTCTCTCTTTTAGCGGGATGATTCCGTTATCCGTTATGTGTATATCCTCAGGGCATACTTCCGTGCAACATTTCGTTATGTTGCAGAAACCGACTCCGGCTTCTTCGCGCGCAAACTCTCTTCTGTCGAGGACATCGAGGGGATGCATCTCCCGCTCGGCGATCTTTATCATGAATCTCGGCCCCGCAAACGCGTCTTTTCTGTTGTGGTCGCGAAGTATGTGACAGACGTTCTGGCACATGAAGCACTCTATGCACTTGCGAAATTCCTGTCCCCTCTCCACATCCTCCTGATACATTACCCACTCGGTATCTTCAGCAGGGGTGAACGGAGGAATCTTTTTGCTCACCTCGTAATTCCATGAAACGTCTGTTACAAGGTCCTTTATCACGGGAAACGCCTTGATCGGGTAAACGGTAATCGATTCTCCCTCGGCGAAACTGTCCATACGGGTTTTGCAGGCAAGCCTCGGTTTTCCGTTTATCTCGGTGCTGCAGGAGCCGCACTTGGCCGCCTTGCAGTTCCATCTTATCGCCAGATCGCCGTCGTAGTTGGCCTGTATGTAGAAAAGCGCGTCGAGAACCACCATTCCCTCATCTACCGGGACCTCGTACTCCTTTTCCTCTCCGCCCTGGGAATCACCGCGAAAGACTTTCAGCTTGGCTACCGACATCACTTATCCTCCGTAAACAGTTTCGAAAGCTCTGCGGGCATCTCCGTGATCGGCCGCGTCCCGACATCCATCGCCCCATCCTTTAAGGAGACAACAGAATTGAGCTTGCCCAGCGTCTGGTCGTCGCTTTCGGGATAATCGACCCGGCTGTGAGCTCCCCTGCTCTCCCTTCTTGCAAGCGCGCACCTTGCGAGGGCCTCTGAAACGATAAGCATTGATTTCAGATCCCTGCAGAGATGCCATCCCGGATTAAACATCACCGAGCCCTCTATCTTAAGCGTCTTGGCCCTCTGCTTGAGTCCCTCTATTTCGTCTATGCCCTTCTGTATGTTCTCTTCGGTTCGGAACACCCCTATGTAGCGCTGCATCACGTCCTGGAGATCCTGATGGATCGTGTAGGGATTCTCCCCCTGGGTGTTGTTAAAAGGTTCTCTGAGCTCGTTTGCAAATCCCTCGATGAGCTCTGCAGATATGGACCCGTGAGATTTCCCGCTTGCGTAAGCCGCCGCTCCCCCTCCTGCCCTCTTTCCGAAAACGAGAAGATCGGAAAGAGAATTTCCGCCGAGACGGTTAGCCCCGTGCATTCCCCCGGCAACCTCGCCCGCGGCGAAAAGCCCCGGAACGCTGCTCGAGCAGGTTTCCCCGTCAACCTTGACTCCGCCCATTACGTAATGGGTGGTCGGGAACACTTCCATCGGACCTTTTGTTATGTCTATGTCTGCAAACTCCATAAACTGATGATACATGCTCGGAAGCTTGCGCTTCACGTAATCTGCTCCCCTGTGGGAGACATCAAGGAACGCTCCGCCGTGGGGAGAACCGCGGCCCTGCTCAACTTCGGTATATATTGACCTTGCCACCACATCCCGGGTTGACAGCTCCATCCGTTCGGGATCGTATTTCTCCATAAAGCGCTCGCCCTCGCTGTTTGTGAGGATGCCTCCTTCGCCGCGCACAGCTTCGGTAACCAGAATTCCTCTCACGCTCGGGGGCCAGACCATCCCCGTGGGATGAAACTGTATGAATTCCATGTCCACAAGCTCCGCCCCGGACTCATACGCCATTGCGTGACCGTCGCCGGTATATTCCCATGAATTTGAAGTGTACTTGTAGGCTTTCCCTACCCCGCCGGTTGCAAGAACCACCGCGTTTGCCCTGAAAAGAACGAACTTTCCGCTCTCCCTCCAGTAGCCGAAAGCGCCCACAACCCTGTCTCCGTCCTTTACAAGATGGGTTATGGTGCACTCCATGTAAACGTCTATGCCCGAGTGTATGCCCTTTTCCTGCAGGGTTCTTATCATCTCAAGACCGGTCCGGTCGCCCACGTGGGCAAGCCTTTTCCACGTGTGACCGCCGAAGGCCCTCTGGTTTATCCTTCCCTCTTTTGTTCTGTCAAAAAGAGCTCCCCAGTATTCAAGCTCGCGCACCCTCTCGGGAGCTTCCTTTGCGTGGTAAAGGGCCATCTGCCAGTTGTTAAGCATTTTTCCGCCCTTCATGGTGTCCTTGAAGTGGGTTTCCCAGCAGTCCTTGCTGTCAACGTTGGCCAGGGCGGCCGCAACGCCCCCTTCTGCCATTACCGTGTGGGCCTTGCCGAGAAGGGATTTGCATATAAGTGCGGTCGAAGCGCCCTTGGCGGAAGACTCGATGGCGGCCCGAAGACCGGCCCCGCCGGCACCGATGATTATAACGTCATGTGTGTGTGTTTCGTATTTTTCCACGTCTATATCAACCTCAGATCAGTAATTGTTCCGTTTGCGCACAAAAACACGTAAAGGTCAGTGAGAGCCACAAAGACAAGGCTTGCCCACGCCCAGGTCATATGTATTTCGTTATGGACACTCGCGGCACCCCAGAAGCGAAAGCGGGTCGGACAGCTTGAGAACACATCAAGCTTTCCCCCTACCAAGTGGCGGAACGAGTGGCAGGAAAACGAATACATGGTGAGCAGAAACGCGTTTGCCGTAAGAATTATGGTTCCGACGCCGACACCGACCCCGTCATGGAAGAGAAAGGCCTCGTACGCGTCAATCCACAAGAACAGAAGAATGACGGCAGATGCGTACAGAAAGAACCTGTGGACGTTCTGCAGAATGAACGGGAAGCTTGACTCCCCCATGTAACGGCCTATTTTGCCGAGGGGCTTTACCGCACAGCCGGGAGGCGAGAAGAAATACGCCCGGTAGTATGCTTTTCTGTAGTAGTAGCAGGTTGCGCGGAATCCGAGCGGCGCCCACAGAATGAGTATCGCGGGGGAGAACGGCCACCAGTCAGCAAGTATCAGCGGGGAATAAAAAGGCGAAAGGTAGGGCTCGGCATAGTAGAACTGATTTGAAAGAGCCCTCCATGTGGAATAGATTCCGAAAGCCCCGAGAACCACTCCCGTCACCAAAGGAGCCACCCACCATGCATCCTTTCTCATGGTGAGCGCTTTGCTCGCCGTACCGTTAGCCATACTGTGAAAACCTCCAAAAAATATTTCCGAAGCGTCCGTCTGAGATCATAAACGGCGCCGAGGGAAAATGCCGACAGAACCTTGCAGGATTCCCATTCCGTCTATTACTTCGCAAAGTTCCTTTACTTTGCCCGCAGAGATATGCAGAGCTTCGGTCTCCTCGTCGGAGATCTCAACTCCTATTATTTCTTCAACCCCCTGTGTGCCGAGCCTTACAGGAAGACCCACAAAAGTATCTTCTATTCCGTAATGTCCGTCCGCGTACACGCAGCAGGGCAGTATTTTTTTCTTGTCCTTGATAATCGCCTCGGCCATTTCCACCGCGGCCACAGCGGGAGCGTAAAAAGCGCTTCCTGTCTTAAGAAGTCCCACTATCTCCGCCCCGCCCTTTCTTGTGCGGTCGACCATGGCCTCAAGCCTGTCGGCGGGAACAAGCTCCCTTATTGGGATGCCCGCTATGGTGGTGTTGCTCAGAAGAGGAACCATCGTGTCTCCGTGTCCGCCGAGAACCGAAGCGTTTATGTTCTCTACCGACACCCCAAGCTCCATTGCAATAAACGCCCTGAAACGCGCCGAATCAAGCACCCCGGCCATACCCATAACCTTGTTCTGCGTAAAACCGCTTATCCTGTGCGCCACGTAAACCATGGCGTCAAGCGGATTTGTGACCAGTATCAGTATCGCTTCCGGGGAATTAGAAACCACCTGCTCCGTAACGCTTTTAACAACTTTGGTGTTTGTCGAAATAAGATCATCGCGACTCATCCCGGGCTTTCTCGGAATGCCTGAGGTAATTATAACCACATCGGAGTCCGCAGTGTCTTCGTAGTTGGTTGAACCGACAATGTTAACGTCAGTTCCAGAAATCGGGCACATCTGGGCAAGGTCAAGAGCCTTTCCCTCGGGGATTCCTTCCACTATGTCGATCAAAGCCACGTCGGCAAGTTCAAGCTGTGCAATCCGAAACGCCGCCGACGCGCCGACGTTTCCCGCACCTATCACAGAAATTTTTGGTCTGCCTTTCTCCAAGAGTCCACTCCTTTTAAAAAGATTTGTGCCGGCCGGAAGCCTCTAGTCCATTACCCTGTCCATGTTCTTGACGATGGCCTCTCCATACCCAGAACATCTAAGAAGGGTGGCTCCATCCATCTGTCTTTCAAGGTCATATGTGACTGTTTTCTGCAAAACAGTCTCCTCCATCGCCCTGAAAACAAGCTCCGCCGCCTCATGCCATCCCAGGTACTGGAACATCATTACTCCCGAGAGTATGACGGAACCCGGATTCACCTTGTCCTGCCCGGCGTACTTGGGAGCCGTTCCGTGGGTAGCTTCGAAAACCGCGAGGTAATCGCCTATGTTGCCACCCGGGGCTACTCCGAGACCTCCTACCTGCGCTGCGCAGGCATCGGACATGTAGTCGCCGTTAAGATTAGGCATGGCCATCACGTCGTATTCGCTCGGTCTTGTGAGAACCTGCTGGAACATGCTGTCGGCTATGCGGTCCTTAATGACAATCTTGCCTTCGGGCTGTTTGCCGCCGAAATCGTCCCATAGCTCATCCTCGGTTATTGTAATTTCAGGAAATTCCTCTTTTGCCAGCTCGTAGCCCCATTCGCGGAAAGCGCCCTCGGTAAACTTCATTATGTTGCCCTTGTGAACGAGTGTGACGCTTTTTCTTTTATACTCCATTGCGTATTCGATTGCTTTTCTTACGAGTCTTTTGGTTCCGAAAGGACTTATTGGCTTTATTCCTATTCCGCTGAGCTCGCGGATGTTCACCCCGTAATTTTCGATGAGATATTCCCTTATGGCGGCCGCTTCATCGGTGCCGCTCTCCCACTCGATTCCCGCGTATACGTCTTCTGTGTTCTCTCTGAAGATCACGACGTCAAGCTTGCCGGGAACCAGAAGTGGATTAGGCGTTCCTTTAATCCATCTGACAGGCCTTACGCAGGCATATAGATCCAGTATCTGCCGAAGCGCAACATTAAGACTTCTTATTCCTCCTCCAACCGGAGTGGTAAGCGGGCCCTTGATGGCAACTATATACTCCTTTATCGTCTCGGTGGTTTCCTCGGGAAGCCATTCGCCGGTCTTCTCATGTGCCTTCTCGCCGGCTAGCACTTCAAGCCAGGTTATTTTCTTTTTTCCTTCGTAAGCCTTTTCGACCGCGGCGTCGAACACCATCTGGGATGCATGCCAGATATCAGGACCTATCCCGTCGCCTTCGATGAAAGGAATTACCGGGTTGTCGGGAATCACAAGTTTTCTGCTTCCCTCGTCAATCTGTATTTTTTCTCCGCTTGGAACTGTCATTGAGCACCTCTCTTTTTGAACTAAACGAAAATTTAAACCCTAAAATCTAATGAAAAAAAACACTCTTTTCAAATCGATCTGTCTACACTACTGCGATATCATCTGACGCAGGACGGTCTGCAGTATCCCGCCGTTACGGTAATATTCAACCTCAACCGGCGTGTCAAGCCTGCATGTGGCATGAAATTCCCTTCGCTCGCCATCAGCACAGGTCACGGTCACAGTCATCTGTTTGCCCGGATAAAGATCCTCGGAAATCCCGCTCACGCTCAAGGTCTCAAAACCTGTAATGCCAACAGACTCGGCACTCTGCCCCTGCTCGAACTGAAGGGGCAGAACCCCCATTCCCACTAGGTTGCTTCTGTGAATCCGCTCGAAACTCTCGGCTATGACGCACCTAACGCCCAGCAGAGCCGTTCCCTTGGCCGCCCAGTCGCGGGAACTTCCCGTTCCGTATTCCTTTCCTCCGATCACGACAAGTTCCGTTCCCTCGTTCATATATTTTGACGAGGCATCGTAAATCGACATTTCCTCGCCCATCGGAACATGCACGGTAAACCCTCCTTCCTTTCCTCCGACCATCTTGTTTCTTATCCTGATGTTCGCAAACGATCCGCGGATCATGACCTCGTGGTTCCCCCTTCTTGATCCGAAGCTGTTAAAGCTCCTTTGGGAAACGCCTTTTGAGATAAGATAGCCTCCGGCGGGACCGTCCTTCGGTATGGAGCCCGCGGGGGAAATATGATCCGTCGTTATGGAGTCCCCAAGAAGCGCGAGCATATTCGCATTCTCTATGTCTTCGGGATCTTCCGGCTCAAGCGGGAAATCATCGAAAAACGGAGGTTCCTGTATGTAAGTCGATTCTGTATCCCACTGGTAAATATCCGACTCCGGAGCCATAAGCGACTTCCAGGTCTCATCGCCTTCAAAAACCCGTGAGTACTGATTGTTGAATATCTCGGGGGTGATTGACTGCGCCACCGTATCGATTATCTCCTGCTGAGTCGGCCAGATGTCTTTTAGAAAAACTTCGTCTCCGTCGCTTCCCACTCCGAGGGGTTCGCTGTACAGATCAATCCCGACCCTGCCCGCTATGGCAAACGCCACAACAAGCGGAGGCGACGCCAGGTAGGCGAATTTCACAAGCGGGTGCACCCTGCCCTCAAAGTTTCTGTTTCCGCTAAGAACCGCGGCGCAGGTAAGATCGTTTTCCCTTATGGCGGCATCCACATCGTCGGGAAGCGGACCGCTGTTTCCTATGCAGGTGGTGCATCCGTATCCGACAAGATCAAAGCCCAGCTCTTCCAGGTACGGGGTGAGTCCCGCGGCATTTAGGTAATCCGTTACCACTCTCGATCCCGGCGCAAGGCTCGTTTTCACGTAAGGAGAAACGGTGAGTCCTCTCTCAACAGCTTTTTTGGCGAAAAGTCCGGCGCCTATCATTACAGAAGGATTTGAAGTGTTCGTGCAGCTTGTGATGGCCGCTATTACGACCGAACCGTCTGAAATTCCGTTTGCCGAATGTGATGCGTCCCCGTTCGCGGCAAGTCCCCTCGTCCGGAGGCTTTCTTCGTAGGAGCTTTTCATATCCCCGAGCGATATCCTGTCCTGCGGACGGCTCGGGCCCGCAAGGGAAGGTTTTACCGTCGATATGTCAAGTGAGAGAGTGTCGGTGTAAACCGGATCTTCTGAGTCGTCGGTTCTGAACATCTTCTGTTCCTTCGTATAGGCTTCGACAATCACAGCAGCGTCTTCTCTGCCCGTCGTACGAAGATATCTCAGGGTTTCATCATCTACCGGGAAAAATCCCATGGTGGCTCCGTACTCGGGAGCCATGTTTGCTATCGTGGCCTGGTCGGAGAGTGCAAGATTGCTGACTCCGGGTCCGAAAAACTCGACGAATTTGCCGACAACACCTTTTTTGCGGAGCATTTCGGTTACCGTGAGAACCAGGTCCGTCGCGGTAACCCCCTGGGAGAGGCGACCGGTGAGCCTGAATCCGATAACATCAGGGATCAGCATGTAAAGAGGCTGACCCAGCATGCACGCCTCGGCCTCTATTCCCCCAACTCCCCAGCCCATTACACTCAGACCGTTTATCATTGTCGTGTGAGAATCCGTTCCCACCAGGGTATCGGGATACGCCACCGACTCGGAATCAACCTGTTTTGAGACAACTACGCTTGCAAGACACTCAAGATTCACCTGGTGCACTATTCCGGTTCCCGGGGGCACCACACTGAAATTGTCAAAGGATCCCTGGGCCCATTTGAGGAATGTATACCTTTCCCTGTTTCTTTCATACTCGACTTCGACGTTTTTTCCGAAAGCGTCGCCGGTTGCGAAGTAATCGACCTGAACAGAGTGGTCTATAACCAGATCAACGGGAACTATCGGATTTACAAGCGAAGGATCTCCGCCTTTTTTTTCAACAACCGACCTCATCGCGGCGAGGTCGACCACGCAGGGAACTCCCGTGAAATCCTGAAGTATCACCCTTGCGGGGTTGTAGGGAATTTCTCTGGGTTCAGTATTGGCAGGGTCCCACATGGCAAGGGACTCCACGTGCTGTTCCGTAACGGTTTTCCCATCAAGGTTTCTCAGCACGTTTTCAAGGAGTATTCTTATTGAAAAAGGGAGTTTTGAAACCGATATGTCGTAGCGTGACTCAAGTTTTGCTAGGGAATATATACTGTAGTTTCTGTCGCCGACCGAAAGGTCGGAGAGGGTATCAAGATTGTTGCTCAAAGCCATATGGCACCTCTGTGTTCAAGGTTCCGCGTTTGCGGAGTTAACCGAGTACTCTACCAAGAAGAGAGAAAAAATAAAATCCCGAAGATGCGCGGCAAGACCGTCCTGCGCCTGCGGGGGAATTTCAAGCACTGATATATATTTTCCGAACACAGAAAGCGTATCTGCAAGTTTTCCTGTTCTTTTTCAAGTGCAGATGCCATGCCAGATTTTTCACCATCTGCTGCAAGCGCTCCGCCCGAACTGGCAAGCATTGTGTTGACGGATTTTCCATCACGCTTTGGCCAGAAGTGGACCCCAAAAATCAGACAGCACCTTAAGTGTATTTCCTTGGTATTCTAAAAGAGTATACAGGAGGTACATAATGAAGAGTAAAAGACGTAATCATTCACCGCAGTTCAAGGCAAAGGTAGCGTTTTTGGCGGTAAAAGGAGACAAGACAGTAGCGGAGCTTGCCCGGCAGTTTGAGGTTCATCCCAATCAGATAAGCATGTGGAAGAAGAAGCAGCTCGGCAACGCCGCGGACAAAGTGTTCGGCCAGGGGGCGGGCAGCAAGGCGGCGGGCGAGAGCAAGTACGTAAACCAGCTTGAATCCAAGGTGGGCCAGCTGACGCTGGAGAACGATTTTTTATCAAAGGCGCTCGGTCGGCAGCGGCGCAAGAAGTTGGTAGTGCGCGGCCGGGCACTTTCTTTGGTAAGGCAGTGCAAACTGCTGGATATAAATCGCTCAAATATTTACTACAAACCTGTGGGGGTATCCCCGCAGGACGAAGAGATTATGAAGAAGATTGACAGGATCTACATTAAGTATCCGTTTAAGGGTTCAAGAAGGATGGTGTACGCCCTTAAGGCACAGGGCGTACAGGTGGGCAGAAAGCGTGTTATGAGGCTTATGGGGATACGAGGGCTTGCTCCCGGCCCCCAGACTACAAAGAAAGGGGGAGCAGAGCACAGGATATACCCGTATCTGCTGCGGGGGAAGACTGTAGAGCTTCCCGGGCAGGTATGGGCGGCAGACATAACGTATATAGAGATGAGCAGGGGTTTTGTGTATCTGTGTGCGGTAATGGACTGGCACTCGCGCAAGGTTCTTAGCTGGAGAGTGTCTAACACAATGGACAGCAGTTTTTGCGTGGAGGCTCTGGAAGAAGCGCTTTACAAGTATGATAAGCCCGAGATATTCAACACCGATCAAGGAAGTCAGTTCACAAGTGAAGAGTTTACGGGAGTTCTTAAAGACAGAGATATAAAGATAAGCATGGACGGCAAGGGAAGCTGGAGAGACAATGTTTTTGTGGAGAGGCTTTGGAGAAGTGTTAAGTACGAGGAAGTGTATCTGATGGCATATGAATCCGTTGCCTCGGCAAAGGCAGGTATAGGGAAGTGGATAGATTTTTACAATGAAAAAAGACCACATCAGGGGCTTGGAATGAAAACACCGGATGAGGTTTACTATGGTCTTGGGACAGCACAGAAGAATGTGGCTTGAAGCAATGAGACAAACAGAGCAGAGAGTTTATGGTTTTGGGAGTCTTAAAGATGGTTATGCGTTGGTGGGAATACACTTAAGAAAACAAAAATGCTGTCTAAAAAAGGGGACCACCTCTGTCACGGACTGCCTGCTACGCAGAAACAGCTGGAAAATGTATTTAATAAGGTATTTTTACAGACCGCGGCACACTCGGGGTTTTCACAGCTCCCGGGAGAGAATCAGCTGAATTTGCGAAGCGCGACGCTTACGTTTGTTCCGCCAAAACCGTAGGAGTTGCTAAGAGCCACTTCTATTTCGCTTTGCCTCGCGGTATGCGGAATGTAATCCAAGTCGCATTCAGGATCGTTCTCAAAAAGGTTTATAGTCGGCGGCAAAACTCCATCCCGAAGCGCAAGCACGCAGATTGCAGCTTCCACCGCTCCCGCCGCTCCCAGCAGGTGACCAGTCATGGATTTTGTGGAACTCACCGGAATTCTCCTGGCATCTTCGCCGAACACCTTTTTGATCGCGTTGGTTTCATTAGCATCGTTAAGACGCGTTGAGGTCCCGTGGGCGTTTATATAATCGACATCCCCGGGATTAAGACCCGAATCTTCCAACGCCGCATTCATGCAGCTGGTCGGCCCCTCAAGGGAAGGCGCCGTGATGTGGAAGGCGTCTGCGCTCATCCCCGACCCCAGCACTTCGGCGTATATGTCGGCACCTCTTTTTTTGGCAAACCCAAGTTCTTCAAGGATAAGCACTCCGGCTCCTTCTGAGAGGATAAACCCGTCGCGGCCGGCTTCAAATGGCCTTGATGCGGTCTCTGGAGAGTCGTTTCTGGTCGAAAGAGCCTTCATGGCGTTAAATGCCGCGAAGGTAAGAGGTATGAGCGGAGCTTCAGACCCGCCGGCTATCATGACGTCCGCCTTGCCGTCCTTTATGATCTTGGTGGAAAGCGCAAGCGAGTGACCGCTTGCAGAACACGCCGTCGTCGAAGAACAGTTAGGACCCTTGGCATTGAACTTTATCGATACGTATCCCGAAGCCATGTTGGTCACTATGTTCGGTATGAAAAACGGAGAAACGCGGTTAGGACCCTTGTCCTCCATGGTCAGGACGGTGTCGTAGAAGGTTTTCATCCCGCCTATTCCCGATCCGATAAAAGTCCCCGTGCGCTCGGAGACACCGTCGGTAAGCTCAAGCCCCGCATCGCTGAGCGCAAGCGAGGTTGACGCAATGGAGAGCTGAATGAACCTGTCGTTTCTCTTTGCGTCCTTCGGCTCCATGAAAAGCGTCGGATCGAAATCCTTTACCTGTCCGGCGATCTGCGTTTTGAGGTCCGAGGGATCAAAGCACGAAACCCTGCTCACTCCGGCAACTCCTTCGCAAATCGAAGACCATGTGGCATCGTTCCCCACACCGACAGGGGTTATGAGGCCTATACCTGTAACCACTACCCTTCTTGTCATCTTATCTCAGTTATCCTCCGAAGCGGATTTAACTGAACTCTGGATAAAGCTGATCGCATCCTGAACGGTTATTATGTCCTCCGCGTCTTCATCCGAAATCTCAAGCTCAAATTCATCCTCCATGGCCATTATAAGCTCCACTAGGTCAAGCGAGTCGGCTCCGAGATCCTCTATAAAGGAAGAATCAGGAGTTATCTCCTCCTCAGATTTGCCGAGATGGCTTGCGACCATCTCCTTTACCTTAGCTAAAATTTCCGCATTATCCTTTGACATATCAGTCAAACCTCCTTCTAGGCTTTACATGTAAATTCCGCCGTTAACTTTTATAATCTCCCCTGTTATATAAGACGCACCTTCGGAAACTAGAAAACACACCACGTTCGAGATGTCTTCAACGCGCCCGAACCTGCCAAGAGGGATAGCTTCGAGATATTTTTTTCTAATATCCTCGCTGACGTCCGCAATGATATCAGTTTCCACAAAACCAGGACTCACCGCATTCACCGTTATTCCCCTTGAGCTGAATTCCTTGGCGGTCGCTTTCGTAAAACCTATTACCCCGGCTTTTGAAGCGGCGTAATTTGCCTGCCCCGGATTTCCGACCTCACCCGCAGTCGAGGTGATATTTATTATCCTTCCGTAACGGTTTTTGAACATTCCCCGGGAAACCGCCTTGGTGCAGTTAAATGTTCCCTTGAGGTTTATGTCCATTACGCGATCCCAGTCCTCCTCTCCCATTCTCATCAGAAGGCCGTCATTTCTTATTCCCGCATTGTTAACAAGTATCTGTATTCCGTTAAGTTCACCCGAAAGTTCTCCCACACACCGCTGAACCTCGTCAAAATCGGAGACATCAAAGCCTACAGCCCTGCCGCTTCCCCCTTCTTTTTCTATCTCCTCCAGAGTCTCCTCGGCCGCCTGGCTGTTGCTTATGTAATTAATCACAACATACGCCCCGTGCGAAGCGAGTTTTTTCGCAATGTCCTTTCCTATCCCGCGTGACCCGCCGGTTATAAGTGCTGTCTGGTTACTGAATTCCTTCTCTGTTAATATGATTTAACTCCTCAATTTTTTCAATACCCGAAAAACAAACATTCTTAAGAGTTCTTTTTACAAGGCCGCTCAGAACTTTGGAGGGGCCGATTTCTAAAAATTCCGAAACCCCTGAATCTTTGAGAAACTCAAGAGACCCGGCCCATCTCACAGGACTTACCACCTGCTCAACGAGGATGTCAGCCACCCTTTCGGAATTGGAGTTGGCTTCCGCCTCTGTATTGGTAACCACCGGATACCTAATAGGGTGATAGTCTATTTCCCCAAGAACATCTTTTAAGCGCGCGGCTGCGGGCTCCATAAGGGAGCAGTGAAAGGGCGCACTTACTTCAAGTTCGACAACCCGTCTTGCCCCTTTTTCCTTCGCAAGCTTGGCGACAGCCTCAACGGCAAGAGCTTCTCCGGAGATAACGGTCTGGGTCTGCGAATTGAAATTAGCCGGAGAGACCACGGACTCTTTCCCCGCGACTCCTTCGCAAAGCCCGCTTACTTCCCCGGATGTGAGACCCAGCACGGCAGCCATCTTTCCGATTCCCGGCGGAACCGCTTCCTGCATGAACTCCCCTCTTTTTCTCACGGCGCGCACAGCGTCGCTGAACATAAGGCATTCAGAGGCGACAAGGGCTGTAAATTCCCCGAGACTGTGTCCGGCAACCAGGTCGGGTCTTATTTCCGTTTCCTCAAAGACCACTCTCAGCACTGCCACGCTTGTTGTAAGTATCGCCGGCTGAGCGTTCGCGGTAAGGGCAAGAGTCGCTGCCTCGCCCTCAAAGCAGAGTTTTGCAACGTCAATTCCTAGAGCATCGCTTGCTTCCTCAAAAGTCCGCCTCGCAACCGTAAACTCTGCACAGAAATCGGCTCCCATACCGATATACTGGGAACCCTGACCTGGAAAGAGAAAAGCTATCATGGATTCAGTGTGTTTTTAGTCTTCTGCAACGACTTCTTCCGTTCCAGAAGCCTGTCTGAAGAAATTCCTTCCCTTGTAGTGACCGCAGCTTGGACACGCCCTGTGGGGAGGCTTCATCTCGTTGCACTCGGGACAGAAAGAAGCCCCGGGCAATGCAACCCTGTAATGGGTTCTTCTTTTTCTTGATTTCGACCTGGATGTTTTTCTTTTGGGTAATGCCATCTCAATCTCCTGAATTTAACCTATATCTTTGTATCTTTAAGTACAGCAAAGCGCGAGTCCGGCTGGGGAGTCTCGCAACTGCACTGCTGTTCGTTAAGATTTCTTCCGCACCCGCCGCAAAGCCCTCTGCAGTCTTCGGCGCAGACCACCTTATAGGGAAGCGAAAGATTCACCTGCTCTCTCATGTAATCGTTAAGGTCTACAGTTCTTCCACTGTAAGTTTCATAATCTACCTCCCCGCCCGCTTCCTCTTTGTTTTCCGTCTCAGAAGGCGAAAGAATGAGCTTCACATCAAGATTCGTATCAACGCTCACGCTGCCAAGACAACGTGAGCACCGTGCGGACGCCATGAATCCTATTTTCCCCCGCACGCTTATCTCGCCCGCCGTGCGCACAAGATCAATATGAAACGCTATATCGGTATCAACGCTTGCGACCTCTGATTTCTCAGAACCACGGAGCCATGCCGGCTTCCTAGTGAGGTCAAGGCTCAATATCTCGTCTCTTATTTCCGATACGTTAACTACCATCGCGCGGAAACCCGTCTGCAAAAATTGCCCTAGTATAAACCACAATCGCTGTTATTGCAAGTTATTCGGGAAAACGAGGCATTTGCGTAGTAGGGGGTTTTGAGATTTTTGGAAGCACACAGCGGAAGGGAGGGGAGGGTATTCCGGCAATTTCAAAGCCGAGTTGTCTGATTCAGGCTGATTCAGACACAACTCAGCACCAATTTCACCCAGGAATCGCTGTTCTGCCCGGGTGCGGACGCAGCAGTCCACACAAGGTTGAATTCCGTTTAAATTTTCTGGTGAATAATTTAAAGAAGGACTATCCGGTATCGGTATAAAACCCCGACACAAGGGATCTGATACGCTCCGTTCTGCCAGCCTTTGCGTGACCCACCGCAAGAGCCATTATCACTGCAATCGCCATACCCGCTCTGAAGGCCATCTTCGCCTTGCCCCTGATATAGTGCTTCTCAAACCTGAAGCTGCCCCCTATGCGTGAGTTTAAACGCTCAATGGCAGTTCGCTTTCTGTAAGCCCGGTTCCATGACGGACTGCCGTGCCGCGCGGGAGTAAAAATACGACGGTCACGCTCAAGAGACACCCGCACCACCCTGCCGTAACCATTGGTCTTTTTGCCCGCGTCACTGTGACACTTCTTCCAGCCCTTGCAGTCAAGATTGTACTCGGCGGCCGCCGGACAGCGGAACTTCAAAGTGCCTCTTTTCTTCTCAAGCCCGTAAGAAGCCATCCTGCGCTCCTTGCCGCTTAGCGGACAGCGACACCATATCTGTCCCGTCTCAGTATAAAGAATGTTGTCGTGCACACTGTTAAGAGGTCTCATGATCCTCTGCCCCGGAACATAGCTCTGCCCCTGCTTTTCCTCCCTCCACAGCCGCCTGATGTCTATAATCGGGCTGATCCTGTAATCATCCCACAGCTTGGCTTTGAGCGGACCGCTGTCAAGCCCCCTGTCAGCAGTGAAGTACTTGCACCGCCCGGCAAGCTCGGAGTTATTGCCGAACAAACTGTCAGCCATCCGTTCACACTGTTTTATTTCGCTTGTCGAGGCTTCGGTCAGACTGAACGCAACCGGTATCTCATACTCGGTGTCGGCAATGATATGAAGCCGGTAGCCAAACCATTTTTTTACCTTGCTCCATTCCCTGCCGTCAGAATCAACTCCTCGGTACTTGTGCACGCCCCAGTTCGCGTCGGGATCAGACTTTTTGCCTGCCCTGCGGTTTGTTCTGCCTGTTGAATGACTCTTTATCGCCTTGCCGTCATAACCGAGGTGCTTGCCGAATTCGGGAAGCACCTCCATAAGCTCTTTGCACAGATGATTGTTTATCATCTCCGATACCAGACCCTGCTGCAGGTCGAGCTTTGCAAGGTTTGCAAGGAACCCGGAGAAGTTATAACTGCGGGGAGCAGAACTGCGAGACTCAAAATCTGTAATCTTGACCACGCCGCCGGGTTCAACCTCATACCTGTCACGTCTCTGCATAGGCACCGTGGAGAATCCGCAGACGGCAAGCAGAGATGAATTGCGGTTAAGCTCCCGGATTAAAGACTCTATGGATTCGTGCCCGAACACTATCCCCGCCACAAAGGCCCTCCACATCGCAGATACCGGGTACTGGTTGCGTCCGTTTTTGCGCATACACTCAAGAGCCCGGATGATATGGGCGTCGGGCAGGCTGTCAAGAACCATCTGAAGACGGTTAAAATCCGATGCTCTATCGACTTGGTCCCAGCTGAAAGGTAGATTAAATTGTGTCGCCATGGGTTTGCTCCTTTTTTAAGGTTGGTATGCCTTTAATTATAACCCATGGCGACCACTTAATCAGGTGATATCAGTAAGTTATCTGCTATTTTCCTTAAGTTTTTCAACGCAGATTACGGCTTGGGGTGGAATTTGCGGTCCTTGACCAGAATCAGTCGTTTTTTAGGGGTTTTTACCAAGATTCTGGGGTGAAAAGTTTTTTCACCCCTCCTTATACCCCTGCCCCGTATGGCTATCCTTTACTACGCAAATGCCTCGACAGCTGTAAGAAGCAAATTAAACTGTCCGGTTTTTGAACAAACCATGAAGATGTTGCAAGCCTTACAGATCGGATATCGGAGACGTTGTGGCGGACTTAATCGGTCGGGGATGCTTGCTTAGATATTGATTTGCGGTTGCGCGCAGGGGAAACGGGTTTATAAAGCGGGAATTACAACCCAAAAGCGTAGGTGAGACTCAGGAATTTGGAGTCGGAGTAGTCCCCGTACCGCAGATTCAGGATGATGGAACCTTTGTCTGTGCGGTAGGCTTCCTGATACAGCGTCTTAATGGGTGACAGGTCAAACACGTAGCGATCTGTTGGGTATGCTTCGCACGGGTCGTCGTTTGCATCGTGGATCAGTGTAACGACGAGCTGGACCGGGTCTGATTCCATGAAGCTTCCGTCCGTTGCGAGAGTGAAATCGTGTCTTTCACATCCGCCGCTGTAAGATACCGTGAGGGCAAGTGTATCGTTCTCTATAAAGGGTGCGTCTTCGCCGTCTGTTTGGAGTTCATAGGGATCGCTTCGTTCAAGTGTCAAGGCTCCGTCCAGGTCGACTGACCCGTTTAGCGGAGCAGGGTCGTCTGTGTCAGACGGGGTCGCGCTTGAGGTGCCATCCAAACTGTCGTCTTGTCCCTGTCCGCATGCCGTTGCGAACAGAAGCAAAAGGCAGATAAGCAAGCTACTTGTTTTTTGCCGGGACATGTCGTTTGTTTTCCTCTAAAACGATCTTTTGAACGGTAGCGTAAATGGCCGTTGCATCTCGGTCAAGACATTTGTGAGGGTTTGCTGCCAGTAAACTGATTATCCGGTTCCTTGTATCTGCTTTGTGCAGTCTTTGACTTGGCGGGTTCGTTTGTATAGGCTAAGCGTCCGATGGAATTCTCAGATATAATTGGGATAATTTACCCCAGCCTCGCGGAAACAGAGAGGAAAATCGATGAATTCATAGAATCCGACGTTCCTTTGGTTTACGAAATAGCCAAGTATCTGCTTGGCGGAGGAGGAAAGAGAATCAGACCTTCCCTGGTTCTTCTCTCAAGCGCCGCATGCGGGCTTACAGATGGGGAGGACAGGATCGCAGCCGCCGCAGGGATTGAGCTTTTCCACGCCGGCACCCTTTTTCACGATGATGTGGTTGATCAGGCGGAATTCAGAAGGGGAAACATTTCTTCAAATATGGTCTGGGGAAACAAACCCACCGTGCTCGTGGGGGATTTTATGCTGGCCCGGGGTCTTGAGCTCATATACAGCTGCAACAGCATTGAACTCCTAAGAACGGTCTCTCGAGCCTCGTCGCGCCTTGCCGAGGGGCATGTGCTCGAAATTATGAGCGAAAGAAAAATGGTTGAAATTTCCGAAGATTTCTGTTTTTCCGTGATTGACCACAAAACGGCTGCACTCATCGAGTGTTCTACAGAGACCGGGGCGCTTCTGGCCGATACTTCAAACGGAACCGTCGAGGCTCTTGCACGCTACGGACGCAACATAGGAGTGGCGTTTCAGCTCATAGACGATGCGCTTGACTACTGTTCTGAAGAGAACAAATTCGGTAAAAAGACCGGACAGGACCTGGCTGAGCGCAAGATGACCCTTCCCCTTTATTACTCAATTGAAAACGCCCCGGAAAAGCTGAGACGTAAAGCGATCGAAACGCTTGACAGGGACCAAGACCTCGACAGTTCCGAGATAGCGGAGATATCTGAGCTGGTAGACCGCTATCGCGGGGTCAGTCTGACCAGACAGCGGGCAAAAGAGTTTGTTGCTGAAGCCAAAAAATCTCTGGACGGAATACCGCAAAACGATTACAGGAAGTCTCTGGACCGCCTGGCCGATTACGTGGCCGAAAGAGACTTCTGATAGTAGCTGTCAAGCGCAAGAGCCATTACATGGGCGTCTCCCTTTCCCCTGCCGTAGTAGTTTTTGCGTGTTCTTAGAATCTCAAACCCGAGTTTTTCATAAAGTGTGATTGCCGGTGTGTTTGTCGTTCTTACCTCGAGAATAACAGAAAGAGCTCCCATTCTTTCATAAAAGTTAAACGTGTCTGAGAGCAGTTCCATCGCTATTCCCTTTCTTCTGTGGTGCGATGCCACGGCGATTTTGAATACGTGGATTTCGTCGTAGACAAGGGTGGATATTGAGAAGCCCGCAATGTCCTGGTCGCTTTTGTCTACAGATATGTTGCAGAAAAAATCCGGGTTTTTTATGTACTCTGCAAGCACCTGTTTCGGCCACGGGGAGATAAAGGAGTCGTTTTCGATCTTTACGATCTCGTTTATGTATTTAGGTGAGAGGGTCTTTATGATCATTTTTTCGTGCTGACCTAGATGGGCCGAGCGTTTCAAAGTAAAGATCGAGCAGGTTCGCAGCTCCGGTGTAGGGGTCCGTCTTTCCTTCCATTACCTGTTTTTCCACTTTCCCGATCACCTCTTTTACTGGAGAGCTTTCATAAAAACTGTTCTCAAGACTCTGGATGAGAGCTTCATGCAGCCGGTATTTGGACTGTTTTTTTCTTTTTTCCGCAAAGTATCCGCTTTCTTTGCACAGATCTTCATAGTCCCTTACGCACTGCCAGATTTTTTTTATTCCGTAACCCGTAACGGAGGAGCAGGCGCAGGTTCTGGGAATCCAGCTGGATTCGGGTGGTCTGTGAAATCTAAGCGACTCTTCCATTTCCTGCTTCATAAGTTCCGCCCTTTCTTTGTTTCTTCCGTCAGCTTTGGTTATCACTACGGCGTCGGCACGCTCGATTATCCCCCTTTTTATTCCCTGAATATCGTCTCCCGCTCCGGTAATCATGAGGAGCATGAAAAAGTCGACCATGGAGTGGCAGGTAATCTCAGACTGCCCGACTCCCACCGTTTCTATGAAAATCGTGTCGAATCCTGCCGCTTCGCAGAGAATTATGGCGTCGCTTGTTCTTTTTGCCACTCCTCCCAGAGAGCCGGAGGACGGAGAGGGCCTTATATAGACGTTTTCGTGCCGGGAAAGTTCCTGCATCCTGAGTTTGTCGCCCAGAACGCTTCCCCTGGTTTCGCTGCTCGTGGGATCAATTGCGAGCACTGCTATCTTTTTTCCGCACTCTCGTGCCAGATAAAGACCCAAAGACTCTATGAAGCTGCTTTTGCCTACTCCGGGTATCCCCGTAATTCCCACCCTTACGGATTTTCCGGACCGGGGCAGACACCACGTGATTATCTGCCGGGCAAGTTCTTTGTGCTCGGGCAGGGTGCTCTCCGCAAGGGTTATCGCCCTGCTGAGGGCGGGTATTTCTCCTCTGGCTATGCCCTGGCGGTAAATTTCCGCTTCGGTTTTTCTCTGCGGGGTCATCTTCGGGCTTCTGTAAGGGGTGCGAGTATGGCCTGGGCCGCTTCGGAAAGCACGGAACCCGGACCGAATATCTGCGAGACTCCGGCGCTTTTTAGGTAGTCGTAATCTCGTTTGGGTATCACTCCTCCCGTAACCACCACTATGTCATCGCCTCCTATCTCCTTTAGCTTTCTTATAAGTTCGGGGATGAGCGTCTTGTGGCCCGCTGCAAGACTTGATATTCCGATTATGTGAACATCGTTTTCAACTGCCTGCCTTGCCGCTTCTTCAGGGGTCTGAAAGAGCGGGCCTATGTCAACGTCAAATCCGAGGTCGGCAAAGCCCGTAGCTATTATCTTCGCCCCGCGGTCGTGACCGTCCTGGCCCATTTTTGCGACCAGTATTCTTGGTCTTCTTCCTTTCAGGGTGGCGAAACGGTCGGCAAGCTCTCTTGCCTTGGCGAATCCGGCGTCCTTTGAAATTTCCGATGAGTATACTCCCGATATCGTACGCCATCCGGGCCTGTACCTTCCCCATGCCTGTTCGCACGCATAAGATATTTCTCCGAGGGTGGCGTTTTCTCTGGCGGCTTTGACTGCTAGGGAGAGAAGGTTGCCTTTGCCGGTTTCTGCGCATTCAGTGATTTTGCCAAGCGCACGCTCAACCGCTTCGGAGCTCCTTTTTTCTTTGAGCTTCTCAAGTCTGCTGATCTGGTTCTCCCTCACCTTGCGGTTATCGACTTCAAGTATTTCGAATTCTTCCTGTGTGTCCGAACCGTAACTGTTGACTCCCACTATTATGTCCTTTCCCGAATCTATCCTCGCCTGTTTTCGAGCTGCCGCTTCCTCTATTCTCATTTTTGGCAACCCGGTCTCTATTGCTTTGGACATTCCTCCCAGTTCTTCTATTTCCGTTATGAGTTCCCAGGCCCTTCTCGCCAGATTGTGAGTCAGGTGCTCGACATAATAGGACCCCGCCCAGGGATCGATCAGTCTGCAAACATCTGTTTCTTTTTGAAGATAAAGCTGAGTGTTTCTCGCTATTCTTGCGGAAAAATCTGTAGGCAGGGCGATTGCTTCATCCAGGGCGTTTGTGTGAAGCGACTGAGTTCCGCCCAGCACCGCGCTTAGAGCTTCAACGCATGTTCTCGTCACATTGTTAAACGGATCCTGTTCGGTGAGGCTCCATCCTGAAGTCTGGCAGTGAGTTCTGAGCATCAGCGATGCAGGTTTTTCGGGTTCAAAGGTCTTGACGATCTTGGCCCAGAGCATCCTCGCCGCTCTCATTTTTGCGATTTCCATAAAATGGTCCATGCCTATTCCCCAGAAAAAGGAAATCCTGGGAGCGAAGTCGTCGATCTTAAGTCCCGCCTCAATTCCCGCCCTTAAATACTCAAGGCCGTCTGCGAGCGTGTAGGCAAGCTCTATGTCCGATGTGGCTCCCGCTTCTTCCATGTGGTAGCCGCTTACGCTTATTGAATTAAACTTCGGCATGTTCTTTGATGTGTATTCGAAAATATCCGAGACTATCTTCATTGAGAATTCAGGCGGGTAGATATAGGTGTTCCTTACCATGAACTCTTTTAGTATGTCGTTTTGGATGGTTCCGCTGAGTTTTTCCGGTTCCACTCCCTGCCGCTGCGCGACGACTATGTAGAAAGCCATGATCGGCAGAACTGCGCCGTTCATCGTCATGGAGACCGAAATCTGGTCAAGGGGTATTCGATCGAGAAGTATCTCCATGTCGAGCACCGAATCTATCGCTACGCCTGCTTTTCCAACATCTCCGGAAACCCTGGGGTGGTCCGAGTCATATCCCCTGTGAGTCGGAAGATCAAAGGCTATGGAAAGCCCTTTCTGCCCGGCGGCCAGATTCCTTCTGTAAAAAGCGTTTGATTCCTCGGCGGTTGAAAATCCCGCGTACTGCCGGATGGTCCATGGCCTTGACAGGTACATTGTCGGATAAGGTCCGCGCAGATAGGGTGGAATTCCGGAGACAAATCCCAGATGTTCGCAATCGCCAAGATCGTTGCGGACATAGAATGTTTTTATGTCTATTTTCTCAGGCGATTTCCTTGCGACATCTCCGCCTGCGGGTGAGCTGCCCCCATTGTTTGATGAGAAGCCGAGATTTATTTTTGAAAAATCAGGTCTCATGTTCCCGCCTTCTCCGAGAAAAACAACTGCTGGTATTTTTCAAGCATGTAACAGACGTCCGATTCTGTATTGATGAAATCATCCACGCCTGCCTCCTCCATGCCCTCCCGTCTGCTGCCCGCAACGACAATCTTTATTCCTGCTTCCATGTCTTTTAGTTTTTTTGCGGTCCTCACCCCGAGCTGCTTGTAATCCTCATCGGAACCGCAGATTGCCACCGCAAGCGGATTTTCCCGCAACGCCGCCGCAACTCCCCCACAGATGCCCGGACTTTGTGCTCCGTCGACTATCTCAAACCCCCCGCACCCGAAAAAATTCATCGAAAAAACCGATCTTGCAATTGTCTGCGGTGAATCGCTCAGATGAAGCACAAACACTTTCGGACCCTCGCCGGTTCCGTGCGAATGCTGTTCGCTCAGAAGCCTTATTTTCTCAAAAACCTGAGCCGCCCTTGATTCCGCAAGAGGTTTTACGGTCGGCGCCGAACCGTTTTTCTCTTTTCGCGCGTACGGGTTTTTGGTGATGTCTCCCCCCATTTTTTCCAGCAGGTTGGGAAACTCGTTTGTTCCCACAACCGTTTTTTCTCTCCGGGAAATGTCGCTCAGGACTTTTTTTCTGCTGTCCTCGACAGCGTTCTGTATGAAGCCGCTTTTAATGCACTCAAGATAGCCGCCTTTTTTTTCTATTGTCTTAAACAGTTCGAGGGATTTTTGCGAGATGGACTGCGTCAGTTTCTCTATGTGGTAGGAGCCGCCTCCGGGATCGGTGACCGCGTCGAAGTGGGATTCGTTTCTTGCAAGAAGCTGAACGTTTCGCGCCACTCTCCGTGAGAATCCGTCGGGTTCTGTGTAATGGGCGTCAAAGGGCTCCACGGTGAGCGAATCCGTCCCCCCGATTACAGACGCCATGGCTTCAAGCGTCGTCCTCAATATGTTCACGTGCGGGTCGTAAATGGTTTTGTTAAAGGCGCTTGTACGGCAGTGGATTCTCATTTTCGCGGATTCGGCAGAAGCGGGAGAGAACTGCCGGACAATGTTTGCCCACAGCACTCTTGCGGCGCGAAGCTTGGCGATTTCCGCAAAGTAGCTTGATCCCGTGGAGAAGGAAAAAAGCAGGTGCCGGCAGGCGCTGTCCACCTCGACACCTCTTTTACGAAGCATAACCAGATATTCGACCGCGGCGGCGACGGTAAATGCAAGCTCCTGGCTTACAGTCGCTCCCGAGTCTTTATATGTTGAGCTTTTTACCGAAAACGCCGCGTAGCGGGGTGCGATATCTGATAGATATCCGATGGTCTGCGCGATTTTATCCATATTCTCATCAAGCGGTGTTTCCGGGCATCCGTGTCCCAGCAGATGCGACAGAGGGTCGAAAAACACGGCTCCGCTGAGTTTTTTCGTGTCAATTTCTTTTCCGGCACAGGCAGAAAGAAAAAGGGCGCAGATATTTTGCGGGTCCTCTTTTAAGGCGAAATTTATGCCGGTCTGCAGGGGGTCTATCTCTTTTAGCAGAATTTTCAGGTCCTCGGGTCTGGTTTCTGCCTGCGGAATTAAGGTTAGAGCGTCCGCCCCGCCCTGTACTGCCGCAAGCGCAGCAATTTCGGTTTCTTTCAGCGTGGTGAGCTTTATCCGTTCTGCAAGGAGCCAGCTGTTGTTTTTTTTGGTTCCCCGGACGAATGGAAATTCCCCCGGAAGCGCGGTTTTTGCCAGGAAAAAGTCTCCGGCTTCCTTTTCGGTGTAGAAAGGCTCAATCTCTATGCCGTCTTGTGTATTCCATATGAGATCTTCATAGGAAATCTTTCTTCCGGCTTCTTTTTTCCAGGTTTCCTTTGAGATTCTTGGAAAATCGTCGAAAAGAAGGACTTTTTTATGTTTTTTTTGCGTTTTGCTCACCAAAGCGTCCCTTGTTCCCCTCTGAGTGCAGGGTGAAATAAGTATATAATTTCGATCTGTTTTGCCAACATACTGAAACTGTCTGAATTGCCATTTTCTCCGCCCGCTGTCCCGAACGCTTCGGATCGGGGAAATTGTTATTTGTTTTTTTCGGCTTTAATATTAAAAGGGTGTCTGGGAAAACGGTTGTTATGGTCTCTGGAGGTATTGACAGTTCCACTCTCTGCTACAAGGCGGTCAGGGAGGGGTATGAGGTCTTCCCGCTTACCTTCATCTACGGACAGAAACACGAAAAGGAGATCCTCTGCGCGGAAAACATATGCCGACGTCTCGGGATTGTCCCCAAAATAATTGATCTTTGTTCTGTAAGGACCCTTTTCGGGACCTCCGCGCTTACCGACCGGGACGTCGAGATTCCCAGGGTTTCCGCTGCGGCGCACAATTACGAGACCCTCTCCTCAACGGTCGTTCCGAACCGAAACGCCATTTTCCTTTCCCTCTCGGTTGCATATTCGCAAAGCGTAGGCTGCGATACTGTGTTCTATGGCGCGCATCATTCCGACAGGGGTGTGTATCCGGACTGCCGGGCCGAATTCGTCTTGGCTTTCGAAAAAGCCGAGAGGCTTGCAACTGACAACGAACGCCTCGCCATAATTGCCCCGTTTGTGGATATGGACAAGTCGGGGATAGTAAGACTCGGCGCGCGTCTCGGGGTTCCTTTCGAAGATACGTGGTCGTGCTACGTGGGTTCCGGTATGCACTGCGGCACCTGCAGTTCGTGCAGGGAGAGAAAAAGAGCCTTTGTGGAAGCGGATGTGGATGATCTCACGCAATACGAGGCGTAACCGCGATGAAAGTAAGCGAAATTTTCTTTTCAATACAGGGTGAAGGAATCCATATCGGGCTGCCGACGGTTTTTCTCAGGCTTTTTGCCTGTGACCTCAGATGCAGCTGGTGCGATACGATGTACGCCGTTGAGGGAAACGACTTTCGGGAGATGGAAACCGGCGAGGTCTTAAGCAGGATATTTGAGTACGGGTGCTCCCGCGTCTGCATAACAGGCGGGGAGCCGCTTATCCAGCGGGACGAAGTGGAACAGATAGCCGGATATCTGCTTGAGCGGGATTTTGTCGTCGTGCTTGAAACAAGCGGCAACAAAAAACCGCCCGGGATTTTCTCACATCCCAATGCGGTCGTGAGCATGGACTGCAAATGCCCCGGTTCGGGGATGGACTCCAGAATGGATTTTTCACTTTACGATGCCCTGGGGGAAAAGGATCAGCTCAAATTCGTGGTAGCTGACAGTACAGACTACGAATACGCAAAAAGCATTGTGGCAAAGCACCACATAAGGGCTTCAGTCATATTCCAGCCCGTTTACGGTACAAAAGCGGGGTGGATAGCAGAAAGAGTGCTGCGTGACGGTATGGAAGACATAAGAGTGCTTCCGCAGCTTCACAAAATACTGTGGGGAGAAAAAAGGGGAGTCTGACCCTTCGTTCTGAGATTTTCCCGGTCTGGCCTTTAACTTCACGGTTTCAGATTTGCTGAAATCACGATTTTTTCGAGGCATTTGCGTAGTAAAGGATAGCCATACGGGGCAGGGGTATAAGGAGGGGTGAAAAAACTTTTCACCCCAGAATCTTGGTAAAAACCCCTAAAAAACGACTGATTCTGGTCAAGGACCGCAAATTCCACCCCAAGCCGTAATCTGCGTTGAAAAACTTAAGGAAAATAGCAGATAACTTACTGATATCACCTGATTAAGTGGTCGCCATGGGTTATAATTAAAGGCATACCAACCTTAAAAAAGGAGCAAACCCATGGCGACACAATTTAATCTACCTTTCAGCTGGGACCAAGTCGATAGAGCATCGGATTTTAACCGTCTTCAGATGGTTCTTGACAGCCTGCCCGACGCCCATATCATCCGGGCTCTTGAGTGTATGCGCAAAAACGGACGCAACCAGTACCCGGTATCTGCGATGTGGAGGGCCTTTGTGGCGGGGATAGTGTTCGGGCACGAATCCATAGAGTCTTTAATCCGGGAGCTTAACCGCAATTCATCTCTGCTTGCCGTCTGCGGATTCTCCACGGTGCCTATGCAGAGACGTGACAGGTATGAGGTTGAACCCGGCGGCGTGGTCAAGATTACAGATTTTGAGTCTCGCAGTTCTGCTCCCCGCAGTTATAACTTCTCCGGGTTCCTTGCAAACCTTGCAAAGCTCGACCTGCAGCAGGGTCTGGTATCGGAGATGATAAACAATCATCTGTGCAAAGAGCTTATGGAGGTGCTTCCCGAATTCGGCAAGCACCTCGGTTATGACGGCAAGGCGATAAAGAGTCATTCAACAGGCAGAACAAACCGCAGGGCAGGCAAAAAGTCTGATCCCGACGCGAACTGGGGCGTGCACAAGTACCGAGGAGTTGATTCTGACGGCAGGGAATGGAGCAAGGTAAAAAAATGGTTTGGCTACCGGCTTCATATCATTGCCGACACCGAGTATGAGATACCGGTTGCGTTCAGTCTGACCGAAGCCTCGACAAGCGAAATAAAACAGTGTGAACGGATGGCTGACAGTTTGTTCGGCAATAACTCCGAGCTTGCCGGGCGGTGCAAGTACTTCACTGCTGACAGGGGGCTTGACAGCGGTCCGCTCAAAGCCAAGCTGTGGGATGATTACAGGATCAGCCCGATTATAGACATCAGGCGGCTGTGGAGGGAGGAAAAGCAGGGGCAGAGCTATGTTCCGGGGCAGAGGATCATGAGACCTCTTAACAGTGTGCACGACAACATTCTTTATACTGAGACGGGACAGATATGGTGTCGCTGTCCGCTAAGCGGCAAGGAGCGCAGGATGGCTTCTTACGGGCTTGAGAAGAAAAGAGGCACTTTGAAGTTCCGCTGTCCGGCGGCCGCCGAGTACAATCTTGACTGCAAGGGCTGGAAGAAGTGTCACAGTGACGCGGGCAAAAAGACCAATGGTTACGGCAGGGTGGTGCGGGTGTCTCTTGAGCGTGACCGTCGTATTTTTACTCCCGCGCGGCACGGCAGTCCGTCATGGAACCGGGCTTACAGAAAGCGAACTGCCATTGAGCGTTTAAACTCACGCATAGGGGGCAGCTTCAGGTTTGAGAAGCACTATATCAGGGGCAAGGCGAAGATGGCCTTCAGAGCGGGTATGGCGATTGCAGTGATAATGGCTCTTGCGGTGGGTCACGCAAAGGCTGGCAGAACGGAGCGTATCAGATCCCTTGTGTCGGGGTTTTATGCCGATACCGGATAGTCCTTCTTTAAATTATTCACCAGAAAATTTAAACGGAATTCAACCTTGTGTGGACTGCTGCATCCGCACCCGGGCAGAACAGCGATTCCTGGGTGAAATTGGTGCTGAGTTGTGTCTGAATCAGCCTGAATCAGACAACTCGGCTTTGAAATTGCCGGAATACCCTCCCCTCCCTTCCGCTGTGTGCTTCCAAAAATCTCAAAACCCCCTACTACGCAAATGCCTCGTAGCTGCTCCTGTTGACTATTAATCTTAGCCTTTTATTATTTTTTGTGGACTTTGCATCGGGTAAGACTGGTTTTCTACCCATGCTTACAAAGACTGAGACCATAAAAGCTATGAGCACCGCAAGAAAATCCAGGGCAAAAACACCGGTCAAGGACATAACGTCTCTTGATCTGGCCGCAAGACCGAGAAGAAACCGAAAATCCTCTTCCATAAGAAACCTCATACGGGAAACATGCCTTCTGCCCGGAGATCTTATCTATCCGCTTTTTATCCACAATAAAGACCGTGATAAAGAAATGGAATCGATGCCCGGGTGTAAAAGGTGGAGCATTTCGGGTCTCGTGAAGGAAGTGAAACAGTCCCAGAGTCTGGGTATTGGGGCAGTAATGATCTTCCCGGCAATTGAAGATGGGTTTAAATCCCCCTTTGCAGAAGAGTGCTATAATCCTGGTGGTCTGCTTCCAAGAGCCTTGACGGCCCTAAAAGAACAGGTGCCCGAAGTCGCGGTTATAACTGATATCGCTCTTGACCCGTATTCAAGCGACGGGCACGATGGGGTGGTGTCCCCATCGGGAGAGATACTTAACGACGTAACAGTCGAGGTGCTCTGCAAGCAGGCACTCTGTCATGCTGCGGCAGGAGCTGACATAGTAGCCCCAAGCGATATGATGGACGGGCGGGTCGGAGCGATCAGAGAGACTCTTGACGAAGAAGGGTATACGAATGTTTCCATAATGTCCTACACGGCCAAATACGCTTCTTCTTTTTACGGACCGTTTCGCGGAGCACTTGATTCAGCCCCCAGAGACGGGGACAAGATGACTTATCAGATGGACCCGGCAAATTCAACCGAAGCTCTAAGAGAACTAATTCTGGACGAAGAAGAAGGCGCAGACATGGTAATGGTAAAACCTGCAGGTTACTATCTTGACCTTGTATCGCTTTTCAGGGAGAACACCGATCTTCCAATTGCCGCTTACCAAGTAAGCGGAGAGTACCTCATGATAAAGGCGGCCGCAGAATCAGGGTGGCTTGATGAGGAAAAAATCATCCTTGAGAGCCTGCTGAGCATAAAAAGGGCCGGGGCCGACATGATAATCTCCTACTTTGCGAAAAAAGCCGCCGGAATTCTCAGCCGAACTTAGCAATCTGGGAAAGTCCGGTGTCGCCGGACACTTTACAAAATTTCATAGTCGTATAGAATTCCGCTTCTCGAAACAAAGTACTGGACAGATAATAATGAAAAAAGACATTCACCCAGATTATAACTACGTGGTCTTCAAGGATTCGTTCACAGGGCATATGTTCCTTACCCGTTCGACCAGAACATCGGATGAAACCACCAAATGGGAAGACGGTAAAGAATATCCGCTTATAAGCGTGGAAATCTCAAGCGACTCTCATCCCTTTTTTACGGGAAAAGAAAAGCACTACAAAAAAGAAGGCAGGGTCGAGAAGTTTCGCCGCAAGTACCAGAAAAATTCCTCCAAGAAAGAAACCGCAGAACAGGAATCGCAGTAAGAAATCTTTACATCTTTTCTATCTTGGCTCTATTTCCGGTGGAAGATTTTGATCCCCTACCCCTAATCATACTAATGCGACTATAAACAGGCGAGGGAAAAGATATACAGTGCGGTTTCCCGAACGTTTAGGATAAGCGTCGCGCAGTCGCTGCCTGTATGCCTGCAAGAACCGACTCCTTTCGGTATCGCCTAAGCTGTTTAGAATCGGGCGCAGTCCGCTTCCCTTTACCCATTCAAAAACAGCATCTTCGCCTTCAAGTTCATGGAAATATCGGGTTTCCCATATATCTAGACGTTGCGCAAGAGGAGCCAGAATATCATGGTAGAAGTCTGTATTCTCAACCCAGTTGGTTGACAATGAGGTCCGCAGAGCGATGTCACCAAGGGGTTTGTTATCGTGACCGCATCCTTCCAGCGTGTCCCGCATAAGACGACGGTGAGACGGGAGGTTCCAGCTAAGCGGCATCTGGACCGCAAGGCAACCGCCCGGGTTAAGGTAGCTAGCCAAGCGCTGAAACAGATCGGAGTGCCCTCCAACCCAGTGCAAAGCGGCATTGGAATAAATCAGGTCAGGGGATTTGCGGGGCACCCACGTGTGGATATCGGCGCATACCCAGTGCACAGTCGACGGCTCCCGGGCCGCCTCGGCCAGCATCTGCGGGGAATTATCCAGACCGTAGACCTCAGATGAGAACCAGCGCCTGGCCAGAAAGCGTGTTACCTGGCCCGACCCACAACCCAGATCATAGATCACGTCCGGCTTTGCAATGGGGATTCGGTCAAGCAATTCAAGAGCAGGCCACAGGCGCTGCTCAGAGAACTTAAGGTACTGACCGGGGGCCCAGTACGTTCCGGAAAGCTCGCCCTGATGCGCTCTTTGCGACATGCGATTTTTCTACTACTGCCTTTAGGAAATGTCCGCGACGCCGGTTTTTCTAACTCCAAGAACTAAAATCAGTCGCCACTCAGATAATTTATCACGTCATCCTGAATGGACTCGTCCACAAGCTCCCTCCACTCCTCATTGCCGCTCGCTATTGACTCGCGTATCTTGGTAGCCGAGATGAACCCTATATTCTCAGGAGGAAAAAACTCGTTCATCTCATAACCGACTCCCCGCCCCCAGTTTACCGATTCGATATCCGGAATCACCATTACGACTACGTCATCGCCTTTGCTCTCGTGATATTTTCTTATCATTCCGACGGTCTGTTCCGTGGTGAAAGGGTTTTTCGGGTCAGGAGGAATATCCCTTACCATTATCAGACATGGAACTCCCTTATCGAGTTTCTGCCTGACAAGGCTTATGTGGCCGGCGTGGTATGGCTGATACCTGCCGATAAATATTGCTCTTTTGGAAGGAGAAGGCTTTATGTCCGGATGGCCGTGATTTTTACATTCCCAATTGTTCATTGTTCACCTCGTCAAGTGGATTAAAAAAGATTTTCAGCAATTCAAAGACGCACGGATTATACACATGCCCGAGGGTTTTTCAACAGCAACTAGCAAGGAATCTGCCTAACAGACAACATGGCCTGAATTTCCCCGGGTTAACGTTGGTGCGAAGAAAAAAATCGTTGAAACGTTCTTAGACAGCATAACATGCTGTTAAACCGATCTTCTCTTAGCAAAAAGACAGCTTATTCAATAATAGCAGGGCAAAGCGATAATCAAGCTGTCAATTTACGGCAAAAATTTCTAGGTTTCATGCCAAGCAGTTCAAACATATTTCTATGCGCAAGCGTCTACTTCTCTGAAACAAGAACAATAAAGTCAGGAAATCCCTGAGGAGTCAACATATTCAAGGGAAAGGCAGGCCATATGCTTCATCAAAGTCCTGAGACTGTGAACCGCAGACTACAAAGCTTTATACAGAAGGCATAAGAGGTGGTCCCCTTTTTTAGACAGCATTTTTGTTTTCTTAAGTGTATTCCCACCAACGCATAACCATCTTTAAGACTCCCAAAACCATAAACTCTCTGCTCTGTTTGTCTCATTGCTTCAAGCCACATTCTTCTGTGCTGTCCCAAGACCATAGTAAACCTCATCCGGTGTTTTCATTCCAAGCCCCTGATGTGGTCTTTTTTCATTGTAAAAATCTATCCACTTCCCTATACCTGCCTTTGCCGAGGCAACGGATTCATATGCCATCAGATACACTTCCTCGTACTTAACACTTCTCCAAAGCCTCTCCACAAAAACATTGTCTCTCCAGCTTCCCTTGCCGTCCATGCTTATCTTTATATCTCTGTCTTTAAGAACTCCCGTAAACTCTTCACTTGTGAACTGACTTCCTTGATCGGTGTTGAATATCTCGGGCTTATCATACTTGTAAAGCGCTTCTTCCAGAGCCTCCACGCAAAAACTGCTGTCCATTGTGTTAGACACTCTCCAGCTAAGAACCTTGCACGAGTGCCAGTCCATTACCGCACACAGATACACAAAACCCCTGCTCATCTCTATATACGTTATGTCTGCCGCCCATACCTGCCCGGGAAGCTCTACAGTCTTCCCCCGCAGCAGATACGGGTATATCCTGTGCTCTGCTCCCCCTTTCTTTGTAGTCTGGGGGCCGGGAGCAAGCCCTCGTATCCCCATAAGCCTCATAACACGCTTTCTGCCCACCTGTACGCCCTGTGCCTTAAGGGCGTACACCATCCTTCTTGAACCCTTAAACGGATACTTAATGTAGATCCTGTCAATCTTCTTCATAATCTCTTCGTCCTGCGGGGATACCCCCACAGGTTTGTAGTAAATATTTGAGCGATTTATATCCAGCAGTTTGCACTGCCTTACCAAAGAAAGTGCCCGGCCGCGCACTACCAACTTCTTGCGCCGCTGCCGACCGAGCGCCTTTGATAAAAAATCGTTCTCCAGCGTCAGCTGGCCCACCTTGGATTCAAGCTGGTTTACGTACTTGCTCTCGCCCGCCGCCTTGCTGCCCGCCCCCTGGCCGAACACTTTGTCCGCGGCGTTGCCGAGCTGCTTCTTCTTCCACATGCTTATCTGATTGGGATGAACCTCAAACTGCCGGGCAAGCTCCGCTACTGTCTTGTCTCCTTTTACCGCCAAAAACGCTACCTTTGCCTTGAACTGCGGTGAATGATTACGTCTTTTACTCTTCATTATGTACCTCCTGTATACTCTTTTAGAATACCAAGGAAATACACTTAAGATGCTGTCTGATTTTTGGGGTCCACTTCTATATGAGCATTTTTCTCTGATGTGCCTCCGAGCAAATCGATAAAACCGCTGAAAGTCTGGCGACTGAGATCGGACAAGGTATCTATGTATTTTGGCGTCTCTGACCTTATAACGTCGGGATTTATTTTTCCGCCGAGTTCCTCGATTTCTTTTCTGTTCACCGGAGTAACGAGCCAGCGCTCTATCATGGGCGCATCAACCTCAAGGTGAAACTGGAACCCATATACTTTGTCTCCGTATCGAAACGCCTGGTTCGCACATGCAGAGGAAGTGGCCAGATGCAAAGCACCCTCTGGAATATCAAAAGTATCTCCGTGCCACTGAAAAACTTTTTCAACCTCACTGAATACACAAAGAAGCGGGTCCCTCTCTCCTTCTTCGGTAGTGGAAACGTCATACCAGCCGATCTCCTTTTCAGTATTCTTGTAGACACGGGAACCAAGGGCCTTAGCAATGAGTTGAGAACCGAGACATATGCCGAGCACCGGAAAGTCCATATCGATAAACTCCCTTATGGCTTCGGTCTCCGCTACAAGGTAGGGATATTCATCGGTCTCATCCACACTCATCGGACCTCCGAGAACTACAAGACCATCGTAGTTGCGCAGTTTCGGGATACTGTAATCGGAACGGCTAAAATTCACATAGCGTATCCTGAAACCAGCGTTTCTGAGCATCGGATGAAGCGTTCCCAGTATCTCGTGAGAAACATGCTGAAAGACAAGCAGCTTCGGCATGGGGCAGGATTTTAACCACTTTTTCCGCATCTGTCATTTCGCCGAACAGGGAACAGATTCAGATCTCCCACCTGCCTCGCAGAGTCTTTTTCCCAAGAGAGGATTCAAGCGCAAGCAGAAATTCCTTTCTGCTTATTTCTCTTCCTCCGAGAGTCCTCATATGATCCGTCGGAACTTGGGAATCTATGAAATGAAAGTCAGATTCCCAGCATTTTCTTGCCAAGTGGAAAAGGGCCACTTTGGAAGCGTCGGTTTCAAGGTGAAACATCGATTCTCCAAAGAATGCGCCACCGAGAGATACTCCGTAAAGACCGCCGACAAGTTCTCCTTCCATGTAGGTCTCAAAGGAATGAGCGTAGCCCAGTTCATGCAGTTTCCCGTAAGCCTTCTTCATCTCCTCGGTTATCCACGTTCCGTTCTGCCCTTTCCTGCGGACCCGCGAACAGTTGTCGATGACCCCGGCAAAGTCCATATCGGCCTTAACAGAGAATTTCCCGGAAGAAACTGTCTTCATGAGGGTTTTTGAAAACCTGAAGTCTCCCGGGAAAAAAACCATTCTCGGATCGGGGGAAAACCATAAAATGGGGTCTCCCTCGGAATACCAGGGGAAAATGGCGTTTTGATAGGCCAAAAGGAGCCTCTCGGGAGAAAGATCCCCTCCGACAGCAACAAGTCCTCCCGACTCCGCTTCGGATGGATCAGGGAATCTTACAAGGGAATCGAGAAAGTAAACGGTCATCAGTTCGGTATAAAACCCCTCTGTCGTAATGGCTGCCGACCAATAAAACCAAGGCATCAACCGAGTTGCCTTGGGTCACTACGTAAGCATAAAGGACAGTTCCCAGTTCACTAAAATACAACTTCTTCGGGTTTGCCGGTTTACTGCGGAGCCTTGTTCCCCCAGGTTTTTTCGATAAAACCTGCCCTGCCCGAACCTATCTTGTAATTACCGTAGTGAATCGGATTTTTCTCGTAGTATTTCTGGTGATATTCCTCTGCTCTGTAGAAGGAAACCAACTTTTCTACCGAGGTAAATATCGGCTTTTTGAATTTACCCGATTCCTCAAGTTTCTTTTTTGAAAGAAGAGCCTTTTCCTTCTGTGAATCATTGTGGTAGAAAATGGCGGTTCTGTAGTGCCTGCCCCTGTCGGCAAACTGCCCGTCCGCCTGGGTCGGATCAATGTTTATCCAGAAAGTCGCAAGAAGCGTTTCGTAGTCTGTCTTTGAGGGATCATAAACGACCCTTATCGCCTCTGCATGACCCGTCCTGCCCTGCCAGACCTGCTCGTAGGTGGGGTTTTCCTCATCTCCCCCCGAATAACCCACTACCGTCTCGACAACCCCGTTCAGACTGTCAAAAGGAGGCTGCATGCACCAGAAGCATCCCCCTGCAAAAGTTGCCTCCATGTAACCGCTGCTTTTTCCGCTTTCCATGTCTTTAACCTCCCCTGCACTTTCGTTGTGAATGGGAAAAACTACAGCCGCAAGCACAACAAGCACCGAAACAAAAAACCTGCACCATGAACTACATCTCATTTTTTCTTCACACCAAGCAAAAACCGAGAGATAAGAAGTGGACCCCAAAAATCAGACAGCATCTTAAGTGTATTTCCTTGGTATTCTAAAAGAGTATACAGGAGGTACATAATGAAGAGTAAAAGACGTAATCATTCACCGCAGTTCAAGGCAAAGGTAGCGTTTTTGGCGGTAAAAGGAGACAAGACAGTAGCGGAGCTTGCCCGGCAGTTTGAGGTTCATCCCAATCAGATAAGCATGTGGAAGAAGAAGCAGCTCGGCAACGCCGCGGACAAAGTGTTCGGCCAGGGGGCGGGCAGCAAGGCGGCGGGCGAGAGCAAGTACGTAAACCAGCTTGAATCCAAGGTGGGCCAGCTGACGCTGGAGAACGATTTTTTATCAAAGGCGCTCGGTCGGCAGCGGCGCAAGAAGTTGGTAGTGCGCGGCCGGGCACTTTCTTTGGTAAGGCAGTGCAAACTGCTGGATATAAATCGCTCAAATATTTACTACAAACCTGTGGGGGTATCCCCGCAGGACGAAGAGATTATGAAGAAGATTGACAGGATCTACATTAAGTATCCGTTTAAGGGTTCAAGAAGGATGGTGTACGCCCTTAAGGCACAGGGCGTACAGGTGGGCAGAAAGCGTGTTATGAGGCTTATGGGGATACGAGGGCTTGCTCCCGGCCCCCAGACTACAAAGAAAGGGGGAGCAGAGCACAGGATATACCCGTATCTGCTGCGGGGGAAGACTGTAGAGCTTCCCGGGCAGGTATGGGCGGCAGACATAACGTATATAGAGATGAGCAGGGGTTTTGTGTATCTGTGTGCGGTAATGGACTGGCACTCGTGCAAGGTTCTTAGCTGGAGAGTGTCTAACACAATGGACAGCAGTTTTTGCGTGGAGGCTCTGGAAGAAGCGCTTTACAAGTATGATAAGCCCGAGATATTCAACACCGATCAAGGAAGTCAGTTCACAAGTGAAGAGTTTACGGGAGTTCTTAAAGACAGAGATATAAAGATAAGCATGGACGGCAAGGGAAGCTGGAGAGACAATGTTTTTGTGGAGAGGCTTTGGAGAAGTGTTAAGTACGAGGAAGTGTATCTGATGGCATATGAATCCGTTGCCTCGGCAAAGGCAGGTATAGGGAAGTGGATAGATTTTTACAATGAAAAAAGACCACATCAGGGGCTTGGAATGAAAACACCGGATGAGGTTTACTATGGTCTTGGGACAGCACAGAAGAATGTGGCTTGAAGCAATGAGACAAACAGAGCAGAGAGTTTATGGTTTTGGGAGTCTTAAAGATGGTTATGCGTTGGTGGGAATACACTTAAGAAAACAAAAATGCTGTCTAAAAAAGGGGACCACCTCTCACTCCTATCTCCCAGCCTTTATCTGACCCACAGCAAGAGCCATCATCACCCCAAGCGCCAAACCCACCTGCAAGGTCATCTTCGCCTTGCCCCTGATATAGTGTTTTTCAAACTTGAAGCTGCCCTCTATGCGTGAGTTTATACGCTCAAGAGAACTTAGCGACTGTAAGCCCGTCTGCCTGCATGACTCGCTGTTCTGTGGGACGGGAGTAAAAATACGACGGTCACGCTCAGGAGACATCTGACCCATTCTGCCGTAACTGCATGAAACTCCTTCCAGCTGTCTCAGCGAAGATTGTACACAGTCGCGGAACAACGATACTTCAAACTGCTTCTTGCACATTCAAAGCTGTTAAACGCCATCTTGCGTTCTTTGCCGCTTCGGGGGTGCGACAGCCCAGAAACATGGTTATTCAGTTTGCGGCTCCGTTACTTTTTTTTGCGGGGCTTAGTTTTTTTTGCAATAAGCTTTTTCAGTTCCCTACGATTGGAGCTAAGAAGTTCCTTTACGTATTGTACGTTTGTTTTTGCCACTATTATGTGGCCGACTTCTGTATTGACCGATTCGTATATTCCGAGCCTCATCATTCCCTTGGTCTGCATTAGGTTGTCTTCGGTTGGGCTTACGTAGTGCACGTAACCCGTTCTGTATCGGTGAATCAGAAACAGGTGAAGCAGAGTCGCGAGGCGTTTCTGCCGAAGGGCGGGATCAAAATTATTCTCATCCCTTACAGTGAGTATTTTCTCTCCCTTTCTGTCTTGCAGAATCTCAAATATCACGTCTGCAAATTTCTCTGCCTTGCTGTTTAAAATATTAAGTTCAAGAACGAAAGTTCCCACTGTGTGGGGCTTAAGTTCAGCAGTGAAGGCATCCTTGATCTTGTTATGTTTTGTCCAAGCCTCAAGCCACTCTTCGAGAAGGTTGATTGAGACTTCCGGCTGCACTAGGTGCTGGAACTGCGTCGAACCCTTGCCCATTGCCTTAGTGGTCGCAGTTCTTCCGGAACTTGCAACGAGAGCCCCGTCCATGCGAGGTCCCCCGACATGGGTCTGCGGAGTCTTGTAAGGCGAATTTATGAGTCTCAGTCTTCTCTGCACGCGGGCCAGAGCAAGCATTCCGTCTTCCATAAGCGCTGTTGCGAATTCTTCGGCGGCCATTCCATCGATCTGGTGGCCTCCATAAGTTATGAAATCGAAAACGAAGCCGAGCTTTCCTATTTCCTCCGGGAACTTCTTCATCTCTTCATCTGTCATTCCCGTTGTATCCCAGTTAAAGGACGGGGAGAGGTTGTAGGCAAGCATCTTGTCTGGAAAAACTTCGTGGATGGCCTCTGCGAACCGCCTTGCTTCCTCAATATCCGCCGTCTTGGTCTCCATCCAGAGCAGGTCGGCAAAAGGTGCCACGGCAAGGGATCTGGCTATTGCGTACTCGATTCCGCCTTTTACCTGATGATATCCCTCAGGGGTTCTTGAAATCTCGGGATCCCATATGTAGTCGATCCCCATGGAGTCGGCTTTTTCCATTGCGTCTTTCGTGGAAGCGGTTTTGGCAAACTCCCTCCACTGCTCAACGGTCATGTCGAACTCAATACCCTGCTCAGTGTTAAACTGCATAACAGTCTCTACAGTTTCGCCGAAAGTGCTCAGTCCTGATTCCTCCTCCCATATCTCGACGAAATTGGTGACTACGGAATCAAAAGCGGTTTCAAGACCTTGAGTATCACCTTTCATCTGCTCTATTTTTTCATCCACAAACGCCGCTATGCCGGTTTGCTCAAGCCAGTTGTCTGTTTTCTCGCAGGTTGCGCTACTTGTTCTGTAGAGTTTGTGTCCGTTTATCTCTTTTACACCTTTCTCATGGATCCTTTTCAGGATGGAGAGGTAGGCGTCTTTGTAACTTGGAATGTTGAGCTTTGTTGCTCCTAGGATGAAAGGCTGATCCCGCTCGTCACCGTCTCCATCAAGAAGGGTGGCGGCTTCGGCGTCGGTCCTAGAAACTATTATCCCGGGCACTTCCATGATATCCAGCTGAAACCGGGCGGCGTTAAGTCTTTTTATCTGCTCGTCGGAAGGCACGAGGACCTTTCCGCCCTGATGACCGCATTTTTTGGTTCCGGGCTTCTGGTCTTCTATGTGATAGCCGGTAACGCCGGCCTCGACGAACCTTCGAATAAGGTTTCTCACGTGGGCATCGCCTCCGTGTCCTGTGTCCGCGTCGGCGATTATGAAGGGACTGTAGTCGATCTCGGGTATCTGCTCCCTTTGCTGCTCGGTCATACGTGAGCGGTTGTATCTCTGGTTTTTGTCTGCGGCCAGAAGCGCCCTCACTATCGGAGCTGCCTCGTCTGGCACCTGGCTGAGCGGATAACTGGCAAGATCAGCTCCTTGGTCCTCGCCGATCGATCCCTTTGCCGAAGTAGCCCATCCGCCGAGATATATGCCCTCTATCCCTTTTCTTTTCATCATGACCGCCTGACCGGGCGAATAGGGACCGAAGGAGGTTATCTGCTTTTTCTCGGCGAAAAGCTCACGGAGTCTGTTGTAGAAAGCTTCCGCCGCATTTTTCGCGATTGAGTAGTCCCTTCTTATGGTTCCTCTCTGTTCCACCACTTGGCGGGGTGAGTAAAGACGGGTTATTTCTTTGAAGCGCGCACTTGAGAAATACCTTTTCGTTTTCCTTATCTCAGCTTCTAACTGGCTCATGGATATGTTCTCCTGAAAATAAAATATGGTTGTTTTCTGCGGAACCTAGATTACGAAATCGAGGTTCTCGGTGATTCTCCTGTCATTGCCTGCAAATTCCGACATGTAGAGTTCGATTCTCTGCGAGGCTAAGTCGTGGTCATGGTTGTTGAGGTTTATGTTGAGCAGGTCTATGTACCAAGGCACTTTTACGTCGTCGAGAACATAAGCTCTCACTATCTGCTTTGCTATGGGAAGGGTTGTTGGTTTCGAGATGTCGTGGACATCTCTGTCGCCTGCCTCCTGAAGCTTTCCGTACTCTTCCTCGAGAAGCTTCTCAAACACCTCGACTGTGAAGGTGTCCCCGGCCTTAAGTCCGGTCTCCGGATCGTCCTCGGTGAGCTTCGCCCCCTTGTGTACCCATTCCCAGAGTATGCTGAGCCTTATCTCCCCGGTAGCGGCGTCCTCCATCAGGTAGAGAATATCGTCGTTTCCGAAGAAATCAGCTGGCTTAAGCGCCGCCGCCTGAAATCCCTGGCCAAACGCGTTTCCGTACTGGAGACCGACGCTAAGCAGGTTGCGTGCACCCCTTATCGTTCTCGGGGCAGGCTCAAGAAGTATGAGTCCGTCTGCGTCCTCCTGGGTATATGTGAGTGGAGGGAATTCTCTTCCGAGCTGGTTCTCCTCGCCGATTTTCTCCCATACTGGCCTTATTATATGGACCATCTTCCAGTGGGCGACCCATTTGCCGCTAGCACCTTCCTGCTGCTCCCTTACCGCCCCGGCGTAGGCCTTCTCCATGCTGCTCTCGACTCCTTGCTTCGATCCCACGGGTATGTTCGGTTCCATGCCTCCCTGCCAGAGGGCGAAGTTCCCGTTTACATCAGGCGTATTGACAGCCCTTCTCACGCGGTCCTCGTAGTTTCTCATGTATCCGTAGGTCATAGTGATCGACTCTATATTCGGGTTAACAAAGTTCGCATCCCACGCCATGGCGTCAGAAACGCTGTTTATGTAATCCCATCTGCCGGTGTTAAATCCGGCAAAATGCTTGCCGAGAACTGCCCTTATCTCCATGAGCTGGAATGTTTCCTCAAGCTGCTCTATAAGCACGTATACCTTTATCGTGCCTTCGGGAATTCCTATGTGTCCTTCAAGCGCGGTGAGCATTTCATTCCACAAGGCGGCTTCCTCGGCGGTCTGGATTTTCGGCAGATAAAGTACTATGGATGAGTTTCTTCTTGCAAGTTCCCTGCAGTTGTTAACGACATAAAGCGTCATGTCGACCACCGAAGCAGAAAGCGCCACGCCGTCAGCGTCGCGTATGTGGCGATCATCAAGGTGAAGACCCCTTGCCCTGAAAATAACTGTGGTGAAGTCAAGCTGCTTTTCCCAGTCCTCTATTATGTCGTATCCGAAAAAACTCTGTCCCCACCTGTTCATTTCCCCGGCCACCGCTTCAGCCGTTTTCATGAACACCTCGTCCCTGGCGATTGCGAGTTTCAGGTTTCGCTGATTGTCAAGCGACATGGTAGATATCTGTCCCAAAGCGTCCTCTCCGTCAAACATCCAGCCGTCTGCGCCCGAGAGAAGGGCGTAGGCTACGTTCCTTATGCTTTTTTCAACCGTGGAGTTAGGTTTTGCCGCCGGACCTGTTCCCTGTATCCACTGTCTTCTAAGGTCGTGGGGAATCTGCGGTCCCTCGAATTTTCCGTCTCTCGCGTCCTGGACCTTGATTTCGGTGCGAGGTATAAGAGAATCGGGATCAAGAAAAGTTATTCTTTCCTCTGATTCACAGCGTCTTTTTCTTCTCTGAGTTCTTTTCTCCATAAGGGCTTTCTGTTCGCTGTTGTAGCGAGCCATGAATTCAAGGGCCTCTAGCGCCTCCGGCGTGTAAACGTCACCGTAGGATTGCTGGATGTTGTTTCTTATGTGCAGTGTGGTGCTCATTGGCTATTTGCTCCTCGGATGCCTGTTATGATTGAATAAGAGATGGCTAGTATAAACAAGTTCTCGATTAAATCAAATTCCGTGACAAGACCCCGCAGGGCGCCGGGAAAAGCGGGTATTTTAGTTGCGAGCGGGGTTCTGCATGAGAGCAAAGAAGGGGTTTTTAAACTGGTGCCTTCACTCGGACGGTTAGGATGTCCGTATCGTGGTACTGCTGATGTTGCACCGACGAGGCGATGTGTTGCAACAGTCGCAGAGATACCTCGCGTTCAATCGGGGCTTGAGTTGCTCGCTCTTTTAGAAGAGCGATTTGGTCCTGGAGATTTTCTTTGCTGGCTGATGCGACGAATTCAATCACAGCCTCGTTGCCTTCCTTGCAGACAGAAATCTGAAGTCGCTGCGAAGGTTCTTCCTCGTCTGGTGTTGCTTTCCGCTCAAGCAGAGTGAGCAGGCTTTCTTCGCTGGCAATGTTAAGGCGGTTAACCATTGCCTCCCCCCAACCGCTCTGGGAAGCAAAGGATTGCAGAAGCTCTCGGATTTTGGTCAATGCCGTAATGTGGAATTTAAGCTCTATGCGTCTGCGCCGAGATTTAGTGAGTTCGACAAAAAACGTCAGGAGCAGTGCGGTGAGGCCACCTGCTGTCATACCGTTTTGCAGCAGGCCGCTGGCAAATTCCGCAAAGTACTCAGGGAAGACCATACCGTTTTCAAATCCTACACCTACCCAGAATGAAAACCCTGCAATCATGGCTTTTCGTGAGTCAATTCCGTCTTGTACGACAACCTTCATTCCAACCACAAACAGCATAGCAATGAGGATGCCTAGGTACCCTGCGGCCACCGGACTCGGAATCGCGAGAATTACGCTGAGCAGTTTTGGGAAAAACGCCAGTATTATAAGGATAGCACCCGCGGCAACCCCGACTCTCCGAGCTCCCACTCCGGTAAGTTCCGTTACAGCTAAGCTGGACGAGTATGTCGTGTTTGGAACCGTGCCGCCAAGGCCAGACAGCAGATTGCCCACCCCGTCAGCGTTTATGGCTCCCTGAACAGAACGAAAGTCTACCGCTCGTGGCCGTCGCCATGCAATGCGCTGAATTGCTACGCTGTCGCCAATTGTTTCAATTGCGCCGATCAAGGTGACCAAGATGAATCCGGGAAGAAGTGCCCAGAAGGTCGGTCCAAAGCTCAGGTCAAAGCCGGGCCAGCCTCCTTGCGGAATTCCGATCCAGGCAGATTCGGAAATGACCGCGGTGTCGTAGATTCCGAAAAAGGCGCCAACAGTGCATCCTGCGACGATGCCTGCTACCGGTGCCCAGAGTAGGAGTACTCCGGTGCCCCTGATGGCGATGGCGATGATGACAAGCACGGTAGCAAGTGCGCTGAGCGGAGCGGCACTGGTATGTGCGGTGTCATTAACTTTATTCAGAAGATCGAAAACTATCGGCATCACGGTGACGGCAATCAGCATGATCACCGTGCCCGCGACTGTGGGAGTAATGATCCGGCGAAACAGCGAGAGATGTCTTGCCAAGACAAACTGGAACAAAGACGAGATAATTACTAGCGTCGCCAGCATAGCGGGTCCGCCACGCACGATTGCGGTAATGCAGATTGCGATGAACGCGCCGGAGGTGCCCATCAGGAGGACATATCCAGCCCCGATTCGGCCAATTCTGGTGGCCTGCAGTATCGTGCTGAATCCGCTGATTGACACTGACATGAAGACCGCCCATAGCATGTAAGTCTCGGATCCGCCGGCCGCCTTGATAACGATAAGCGGCGTGATGATAATCCCAGATATGCACAGAACCACCAGCTGCAAGCCTAATCCGGCTACCAGCGGTATTGGCGGCTTTTCGTTGGGTTCGTAGCGGATGCTTGATTGTGAGGATGAGCTGCCTTTGGTCATCTCAACATATACTAAATGAGAAGTGGACCCCAAAAATCAGACAGCACCTTAAGTGTATTTCCTTGGTATTCTAAAAGAGTATACAGGAGGTACATAATGAAGAGTAAAAGACGTAATCATTCACCGCAGTTCAAGGCAAAGGTAGCGTTTTTGGCGGTAAAAGGAGACAAGACAGTAGCGGAGCTTGCCCGGCAGTTTGAGGTTCATCCCAATCAGATAAGCATGTGGAAGAAGAAGCAGCTCGGCAACGCCGCGGACAAAGTGTTCGGCCAGGGGGCGGGCAGCAAGGCGGCGGGCGAGAGCAAGTACGTAAACCAGCTTGAATCCAAGGTGGGCCAGCTGACGCTGGAGAACGATTTTTTATCAAAGGCGCTCGGTCGGCAGCGGCGCAAGAAGTTGGTAGTGCGCGGCCGGGCACTTTCTTTGGTAAGGCAGTGCAAACTGCTGGATATAAATCGCTCAAATATTTACTACAAACCTGTGGGGGTATCCCCGCAGGACGAAGAGATTATGAAGAAGATTGACAGGATCTACATTAAGTATCCGTTTGAGGGTTCAAGAAGGATGGTGTACGCCCTTAAGGCACAGGGCGTACAGGTGGGCAGAAAGCGTGTTATGAGGCTTATGGGGATACGAGGGCTTGCTCCCGGCCCCCAGACTACAAAGAAAGGGGGAGCAGAGCACAGGATATACCCGTATCTGCTGCGGGGGAAGACTGTAGAGCTTCCCGGGCAGGTATGGGCGGCAGACATAACGTATATAGAGATGAGCAGGGGTTTTGTGTATCTGTGTGCGGTAATGGACTGGCACTCGCGCAAGGTTCTTAGCTGGAGAGTGTCTAACACAATGGACAGCAGTTTTTGCGTGGAGGCTCTGGAAGAAGCGCTTTACAAGTATGATAAGCCCGAGATATTCAACACCGATCAAGGAAGTCAGTTCACAAGTGAAGAGTTTACGGGAGTTCTTAAAGACAGAGATATAAAGATAAGCATGGACGGCAAGGGAAGCTGGAGAGACAATGTTTTTGTGGAGAGGCTTTGGAGAAGTGTTAAGTACGAGGAAGTGTATCTGATGGCATATGAATCCGTTGCCTCGGCAAGGGCAGGTATAGGGAAGTGGATAGATTTTTACAATGAAAAAAGACCACATCAGGGGCTTGGAATGAAAACACCGGATGAGGTTTACTATGGTCTTGGGACAGCACAGAAGAATGTGGCTTGAAGCAATGAGACAAACAGAGCAGAGAGTTTATGGTTTTGGGAGTCTTAAAGATGGTTATGCGCTGGTGGGAATACACTTAAGAAAACAAAAATGCTGTCTAAAAAAGGGGACCACCTCTGATGATGGAGTTAAGGCAGGAGGAACTAAAACATATTACGCACAGATTGAGTACAACCAACTTACAGATTCACATCAAAAGCTAAAAAACACAAGATTAGAAAATATAAATTATGAGTTTAATGTTGAAAAAATTATCTACAGTGATGGAACTAAAGAAGAAAATTAAAAATAATAGGATTCAAGCTTGAAAACACGATATGCATTGCTGATTCACAGGGTAAATAACTTAAACTTAAACCCCAATAATTTGCTCTGACACTTAAAATTTCAGACTCCGCACCGGCAAACCGAATTCAGAGCAGATCAGATTTGTCGGTGATAATTCCGTTAACACCGGTTCCGAACAGTTTTTGGCCCCGCAACGGATCGTTAACAGTCCAGCAGCACACAAAAAGGCCTTCTCTTCGGGCCTGCAAAGCAAGTCGGCGCGTCATAAAGCGCTGATTCGTGGCAACTACCCTGCAGCCCAGAGAAAGAGCCGTTTTTACGCATCCGACGCCGAACACCGTAATAAGTCCGGTCGTTATGGAAGGATCAATGCTTCTTACCTTACGAAGACAGTCCTTGCGGAAAGAAACTATCGCGACATCTTTTATAAGCCCACAAGCCTTTACAAGGGAGACGGTTTCTTCTTCCGTTCTTTTTTCCTTAAGCTCGACCACCAGTCCGCAACGCCCAGCAAAACCCTCAAAGACTTCTTTTAGGGTTGGTATCCGCTCACCCAAACCTGCATCAAGAGATTTAAGTTCACAAAGCGTCTTTTGTGAAACAGCTCCCTTGCCGTCCGTGGTCCTGTTAACCGTCCGGTCGTGAATGACAACCAGGTGGCCGTCAAGACTTCTTCTCACGTCAAACTCTATTGCCGAAGATCCCATGTCCAGGGCTCTGCTAAAAGAACGAAGAGTGTTTTCCGGTTCATAATGACTTGCGCCGCGGTGAGAGATGAGCAGAGAATCTTTTTCGAAAAAATTTTCCATTGAATCAGGGGTAATTATCTGAACAGGTCGTTAGCGGGATCCCTTACCAGTTCATCCGAACTTCCCTCACCCCGTATGTAGTCAACCCCGCGCGCTATCACAACGGGCAGACCCGCAGTTTTTTCCATCAGCAGACCCGCGGCGCACGCCACCTGATCCGCGGTCGCCATTTCGGTTGCCGTAAGCAGAAGACCCTTGGTATCGGTCTCTCCCCTGCGATCAGAAAGCGGCCTTATGCCGCTGCAGCCAATTGCAATGTCAGTAAGCCCCTCCCGCCAGGGACGTCCCACCGTATCGGTTATTATGACGGCCAGGCGCTTTTGTGTTTCCTGTTCCATATGTTTTCTTATACCCCCGGCGGAGCGGTCAGAATCAAGCGGAAGAAGCGTGACATCCTCGCCCCCCGAGACGTTCGAAGTGTCAACGCCGGCATTTGCAAGCACAAGCCCTCCGGTCGTTTCAACTATAAGCCTTCCCTTGCCGTTTTCTCTTTCGTCCATTTTGACGATTCTTCTGGTCTCCCCCAGAATCACCTCCACAAGTCTCGGATCTTTTGAAACCTCTTTGGCAACGGTAAGAGCAAAACCCGAAGGCTGCACTTCCGAGAGATTAACAATCCTGCCTTCGGATTTTGAAACCACCTTCTGCGCAACCACAACTATATCCCCGTCAAGAAACCCAAAGCCGCCGCGGGCGGCCGAGAGCAGAATCATCTCTCCGACATTGTCCCCCTCTTTTACTTCCGGGATTCCCCTTAAGGGAACGAATCTTATTTCTTCAGTCTTGTCCATACGGAAATTTTCCCAGCCCTCGCAGTGCATTTTGTATATACCAGCTAAACCATCTAGTATATATTACCGATATCGAAGGGGAGACAAATGGAGAGGTTTTATCTGCAAAGAGAGTCTGACCTTGAACTGGAAAATCAGTTTGAGGTATCCGATGTGGCGAGGGAAGCGGGCCTTATGATCCGCATATTCGTAACCTCTGCGCTTAAAGAGGAAATGATGGAGCCGGATTCTGAGGCTTCTGCCCGCGGGGAGGATGAAACCACCAGGCTAAAAGAGATTCTCTCCCCTTTAGTGTCGTCCATAAGGTCAACCAGAAAAACGAAAAAAACCAACCTGATCAACTTCACCGCTTCGGTTACAAAAGACGGCAAGGGGCGGGAATTTCACGTTATTTCCTACTTGGGTCCGGTAACGAAAGACTCCAAGGAACCCTGCATAACCCTTCTTCTGCCCGAAGATCTGCCGGAAGAAGCACTTTAAGCCGTAAAATCGTGTATTATTAGCCTTACAATGGGGTGTACAGAGGACATTTCCGGCGAAATCTACCTTGACAACAACGCAACCACAAAACCGCTGCCCGAAGTAAAAGAGGCCATACACGAAGCTATGGGCGAGAGATTCGGCAATCCCTCAAGCGCCCATTCGGCCGGGAACAGGGCAAGATCCTGCATGAACCTTGCCCGCAAACGGACCTCCGATCTTGTGGGATGTGCCCCCGAAAACCTCATATTCACAAGTTCCGGGACTGAATCAAACAACATGGTTTTTTATTCCTGCACCAGGAAAAAACAAAACCCGCGTGTTGTCACAACCCGGGTGGAACATTCCTCGATAATGAAGATGTGCAGCTTCCTCGAACTAAACGATGTGCACGTAGAAATGCTCGAAGTGGACAGACAGGGAGTTATTGACATTAAAAGACTCGAAAATGCGATCTCCGAGAAAACCGACCTCGTTTCCGTTCAGTGGGTCAACAACGAGACCGGGGTTATACAGAACATGGAAGACATCTCCGAGGTCTGCAGGAACAACGGAGTGCCTCTCCACACCGACGCCGCCCAGGCCGTAGGCAAGCTCAAGGTGGATCTTTTAAAGCTTAAAGTGGATTTTCTTTCTTTCACAGCCCATAAAATCAGCGGTCCTCAGGGTGCCGGGGTTCTCTACGCAAAAGACAGACTGCTTTTGAATCCTTTTCTTTTCGGAGGATTCCAGGAGGAAGGATTTCGTCCCGGCACTGAAAACCTCCCAGGCATAGCCGGCCTTGGAGCTGCATGCGAGATAAGGCGCACAAGGCTTGAGCAGGCCGCAGACAAGATGAAGAATCTTCGCGATCGGTTCGAAAAAGCAATAATAGAATCCATCCCGGATGTCTCCATTAACGGTGACGGCGGGAACAGAGTGTGCAACACCTCCAATATTCATTTCGGCGGGATTGATGGAAAGAAGCTTGTATCTTTGCTTGACGAATCGGGAATAAGGTGTTCGCAAAGCTCTGCCTGCACAAATTTTGAGGTTGCGCCGTCCTACGTTCTGCTCGCCATGCAGCTCGGAGAGCAGCATGCATACTCAAGCATACGATTCAGTTTCTGCCCGGAAAACAGCCTGGATGAAATAGAGACAGCTGTGGAAATCATCAGGCAGAAATGCGAATTTCTAAGAAGCCGGACCCTCTGAACCCGCATATCCCGAGCAGACACAGAATCAGTCGACAACCCTTACCGGCTGACCGGGCAGCAGTCCGAAGTTTCCCTCGGTTATGATTCTTGAAGCAGGGGGGAGAGAACCAAAGGATATGTAAGCCGAATTATCATCTATCCAGGTTGGCGTCACTTCGGCTTTTAGAACTTCTCCGTTTTTTTCGATCAGCACAAAAGAGAAATTTTCCTTGCTGTCGGACAATACGGCCGCCGCGGGAACTCTGACGACATTATCAAGTGTCTGCACCGGTATTTTCACGGAAACTATTTCCCCGGGCCACCATTTTACAGAAGGATCGGATATGACAATCTCTATATCGTAGGTGGCTGACAGATCGTCAGAACCCGGACTCACGCCGTAAACCTCACCCGTCGCGGTTTCCACGGCGCCGTCTCTTGTAAGTGATATATCCAGAACATCTCCCCGCCGGACGCCCCTGGCGACGGACACGTCCACACCGGCTATCACTTTCCTGCCGCTCAGATTAACGACTCTGGCTATCACATCCCCGTTTCTTGTCTCCTGTCCGATGTCGGGAACTATTTCAACAACCTGACCCTTGATAGGGGAGCGGATCTTTAGGTTTTCATAATTCCACTTGGATCTTTTGTAAGAAGCTTCAAGGGCTTTCACGCTGGCCGATGCGGCCTCAAGGAGGTTTCGCGACGCAGAGGTCTCATCCTCAGAAACTATTCCCTTTTCAAAAAGAGCCGCGTTTCTTTTGTACACCCTCTCGGCCTCGGCAAGATTTCCCTTGGCGGATTCAAGCTTGTACTTTGCCTCGTCAAGACGTGTTTCTGTGCGGTAATCGTAGAGTTCAAGGATAACTCCGTCCTTTTCGATTTCCTGACCCCGGCCGGAATCTATCCGCTTTACCCATCCCGAAACCGTCGTTCGGACCAGGACGGTCTGCTTGCCGCGGACTCTTCCTATGACTTCTGTGTAAACCGAACCTGAGGACGCAACAGGCGTCATCACCTTTACGGGCCTGTGGACTTTATCTTCAGAGTAATTCTGTACACTCGACTCCCTCTGCTGCAGAAATCTGGCGTAAAGAACAAAAAGAACCAGAACGAAACCCACAAATATTAAAGCCAGAGTTAACCAGTTCTTCGTTTTTCTTTCCCTGAGCCAGGATCCCATTTATTATTCCACCCACAGAAGTTTCAAAAAAAAGGGGAATTATAGCGATAATTAGACAAACTTAGCAGGAAGTCATTTGCTAAGCTAAGGGACTGCTATTTCTTCACCTTGATTTTTCTTGAGGCTTGAAGGTCTCTGTCCGCATTGCGGAAGATTGCCTTTGCCAGTTCCTCCGGCGTTGTGTCTATGCGGGGTATCTTCCGGATCTCGGGTCTGCCTCGGGGATTTTTAATCCGGGATTTGTTCTTTTTCATGATTCTTACCCAAGGGTGTTTTTCATTCTCAGAGCAATGATAACAGCAATTCAAGATACAAGCTCTTTATAGGGAAGCTTCTTGCCAACCAACCCCTTGGCCAACAGCGCCATCTGCTCTATAGTGTCCATCTCTCTTGCATTATGCCTGCCCGCAAACTCCGTAACATAGCGGTCCAGATGTTTCTCGCTCATGTGATGGTAAGTTCCGTAGTACCCTCTGTTCAAAGCAGCCCAGAAGGATTCCACGCCGTTTACATGGGCTTTTTCTCTTACATACTCTCCCACACTGTGATTAACCGCTTCATGTCTGTAGTTCTTCTTCCCAAGACCCATATACCCCCTGTTCTGATCGGTGTATACCGTAGAACCTTCTTTCACAGCCTCCTCTACCATGCGTTGAAGTGTGATGCTCGATACCGGCCTAGTCACTTTTGCCCTGATCTTGCTGCCCCCACGCTCCTTAAATGGCAACTACAGGTATCTTGTCTTGAGTCCCCGCCCCCATCATCCTGGGTTTTTTCGACCTGTGCATATTGCCATACTTCCCGCCCATATAGGTTTCGTCCACCTCCACCGCTCCGCCCAGCTTCTCATCCCTTATCCATCCCTGCCTTATCTTCTCCCTGCCTTATCTTCTGAGCTAAAGTCCATGCCGTTGACTGAGCTATCCCCAAATCCCTGTGAAGCTTCATGCTGGACACGCCTTTAAGATTTGTTGTCATCAAGTACAAAGCCACCACCCACTTGCGCAATGGCGTCTTGCTGCTTCTCATTACAGTTCCAGTCCTCACACTGAAATACTTTCGGCAATCCTTGCAGTGATAAGGCATTTTATGCTTCGCCCCGGCAGTACGAGTCCCTGCGCAGTGCGGACAATGCCTCTGCCCGTTCGGCCAGCGCTGATCCTCAAACCACTTTGTCGCAGATCCCTCATCGGGAAACATCTCAAGCAGTTCCATAACCCCTATTCCTTTTCTGTGAAACCTTCCAGGGGCCTTGTACTTCCTCTCAGACATTCCTAACACTCCTTAATTACTCTATTTACCTGTCTAATATATTAACTAAAATAGAGAAAATACCAAGGTTCTAGAAAAAGCTTTTAGGGCTTTGTCTAATTATCGCTATAATTCCCAAAAAAAGACATTGATAACAATATTGAGAATCTGGCTATTTAGCAATAACAGGTAAAACAGATTGACTTTTGACCTCAATAGATCGATAATCATCGGGAGATTTGAAGGAGGATATTAAGTGAGCGGAAAACCTTTAACAAAATCCCAGCTTTCAGACAGTCTGGCGGAGAAGGCGGGGGTAACCAAGGCGGCGGCCAAAACCGTTATTGATGCTCTGGCAGAAATTGCATGTGAAGAGGCAAAAGAAAAAGGAGAGTTCACAATTCCCGGGGTCGGCAAACTGGTTGTCAGCAATCGCAGTGCCAGAACGGGAAGAAATCCCGCCACTGGTGAAGTGATCAACATACCTGCAGGAAAGGTCCTGAAGTTTCGCGTGGCAAAAGCCTGCAAGGATTCTGTACTGGGTTAAGGGCGGTTTCCACACCCTGCCTGGCCGGTTCTGCCATTCAGTGACCAGTTAAGAATTTCCACTGGATGCACAATCTTGATTTCTGAGTCCGAACTTAGCAGTCCCTTGCGGATTTGTATCATGCACCCGGGATTTCCGACAGCAAGATAGTCGGCTTGGGTTTTCGATATATCTTTTACTTTCCCTGAAAGAAGTCTGGCGGACATTTCCGTCTGCAGAATGTTATATATTCCGGCACTTCCGCAACAGTGATCAGACCGATCCATCTCGATCAGTTCCAGTCCCGGGATGCTTTTCAGAAGTTCTCTGGGAGCGGACCGTATCCTCTGTCCGTGAACAATATGGCACGCATCCTGATATGTAATCTTTACATCAAGGGGACGCAGCGACTCTTCTATTTCCGCGGCCGAGAGAAATTCCATGACATCCACGGTCCTCGCCGAGAGCTGCGCTGCGGCTTCTGAGTAGACCGGGTCCCCGCGCAGGATCTCGGCGTATTCCTTCATGGTGGAACCGCATCCGGCAGAGTTAACGACTACGGCATCCACGTCCAGAGCGGCAAAAAGTCCCACCAGTTTTCTTGCAAACTCCCTTCCCTCCTCAAGCCTTCCCGAGTGAACAGAGAGGGCACCGCAGCATCCCTGATTTTTGGGAATAAAAACGTCGCAACCACTTGCGCGAAGCACTTCGATCGTCGCCTTGTTTATTTCAGGGAAAAAGACCCTCTGAACACATCCGCTGAGAAGGGCGACTTTGTTTTTTCTCTCTCCGATTGCCGGATAAAAAGCCGAAAGAGTCTCCCCGAAAACGGAACTGACTTCGGGCAGCATATGGAACATTGAAGAAACCGGGAGACTTATTCTGTTAAGAAGCCTCGGCGGCAGGACCTTTTTCAGTCCAAGCACTTTAATTAAATACATAAACGGCAGAAGAAGCCTCAACCTTTGCGGATAGGGAAAGATTCTGAAAATTAAGGCTCTTAGGGTCCTATCTCCGAATCCCCTTTTGAATCTCCTTTGAATCTGCCCCCTGGACATTTCTATCAGGCTTCCATACTTTACCCCCGAGGGACAAGCAGTCTCGCAGGCAAGACACCCGAGACACAGGTCAAGATGCTTTACAAGCGACTCGCCCATGGGGATCCTCCCCTCCTCCGCGGCTTTTATCAGATGGATTCTTCCCCTGGGAGAATCAAGTTCGTTTCCTGTCTCAAGGTAGGTAGGACACGATGAAAGGCAGAAACCGCAATGAACACAGTCCTGTATTATCTTCCTGTCCGGCCGGTCCGTATTGTCAAAAGCTGTTTCAAGCGACATTGCGTTTCTGCGTTCCCGAAGAAATCGAAAAATCGAAAGTTTCAGAACCTGCGCTGCGAAAAACCTTTTCAAGTTCTGTCTGAGCATTAAACGATTTTTTCGCAAGTTTTCTTCCGGATATATTAAAGTGAAGAGAGTCTCGGGAAAAGGGATTCGGACAGACCGTATAGTTAAGCCCGTCTTCCGACGACAGATCTATCTGCACCGTGTCTCCAAGGTAATTGACCGGAACATCCGGAATGGTGAGCGATTCTGATCCGTGGCAAAGGGCAAGAGATATGATGTCGCCCACCTGGAGAAGCCTGAGATTAATGCGAATGTCAGCGCCGAGGCATACGTCAGGGCTTCCCTCCCCTGTTTCCGTGCCGAGGCTTTTACGCACAAATCCCCTGATTTTCTCTCTAAACAGAACGGCCGCCTTATTATCCGGATCCTTGGATACAGTTTTCTCGTTAAGCTCGGAGAAGTGAAGCGCTATCAGAGCGCAGGCGTACGGATGCTCCGCTGCATGCCGCTCGAAGCACTCAGACCATATCTCGAACCGGCTTTCCGGCTGCATCTCCATGAAATTTCTCGGATAGAGGTTTGCCGGGTTCAGATCGGGTGCGGAATCCGTTTTCTCCCAGCCGCAGTCATGTTCCTTTATTGCCAGCATCACCTTGTCTCTGGGAGCAACAGCCTCAAAATCCTGATTGCCCCAGAAATTCATTATTCTTGAAGAAAGAAAAGCGTGGTGCGGCTGAGTTATGAGAGTCCATCCAGAACCAGATTCCCTTCTTATCATAATCCGTATCCTCAGTCCGCATCGAATATTTTTTCGCCGGGAAGAATGTTTCCCGGATCAAAACGCCGCTTGATATTTTTCATAATAAAAAGCGCATCCCCGAAATCTCCCCACGCTTTTATCCTTTCCCTGAGTTCGCGACGGACTCCGCAGAACATGATACGGCCTCCGAGCGAATCGGCAAGATCTTCAAGAAACCGCGCCGCCCTGACCGCCTCCTCGTCCCCGCCGTTTATCGAAACAAGCCCAACCCCCCTTGCGGGCCTTGAAAGGCAGCGCACCGTGACTCCCGACAGTGCAGGACTGCTCTCAATATCCGAGAGAATCCCGATCGAAGCAGTTACCGGCAGAGTCAGCTTCGAGGAAAAACCTGCCTCGGGGAAAAACGGAAATTCCCTTGCCGAATCCCACAACTCCCGTGAATCTTCACCGCTTACCTCGACAAAAGAGGCAGACTCCCCGGAGGTTATCTCCTTTATCTGTTTTATCTGCTCGGTCACCGCTTCTTCAAAACTGTCGAATCTGAGCAGAATGCTTCTTCTGGCCCCCGGTGCCGCCGCAAATTCCGAAGAAAGTCTTTCGTCAAGCACTTCAAAGCACGTGGGAACAACATCCGCGGCAAATATCGCTCCGGCCGCCCGGGAGCAGGAAGCGTGGCTGTCAAAACCCACAACGACGGTGCTTGAAAAAGGCTGGCGGGGGTACAGTCTGAAAGTCGCTTCTGCCAGGACGCACAGGGTTCCGAGCGAACCTGCCATAAGTTTGGGGATATCATAACCCGCCACGTTTTTAACTACTTTTCCGCCCAGGTTTATGATTTCACCGTCGGCTCTCACGGCCCTGACTCCCAGAATAAGCTCCCTGCACGTACCGTATCTGGTGCTCATCGGACCGCAAAGATTTGTGGACACAAGCCCGCCCACAGTGGCTCCGGAGCAAAGACCGGGCGGGTCCACAGGAAAAAGCTGGTTTTCGCCCCCGACAGCATTCTGAAACTTACTCACCTCCATCCCGCACTGGACCGTGGAAACCATGTCCGAAGGTCCGTGAAACAAAACCCTGTCAAGACGCCTGAGCGAAAGCGCCGCGCCGACCGCAGAAACGGGGTTGCCGAGAAAAAGCTTGGTGCCTCCCCCGAAAGGAAAAACGCGAATGCCTCTGCGCGAAGCAAACCCGAGCACCCGGGATATCTCCTCGACGGTTTCGGGATAGAGAATTACTTCTGAAGAGAATCCGAACTGCGGAACACCCAGGTCCGTATCGCCGGAGGCGGGAACACGGAAATCAGAAACCATCCTGCAGAGTTCTTTTAGCTGAGACATTTTTTTCAAACCAACGGACGATCAGACCCAAAACGCCGATTCTTTTCCGCTAGAAGAACTCTCCCATTTCCTTTGCAGGAGGAACCTCGGAACCTTGTTTTTTCATCCCGGGCTCAACACACGTTCTGGGAGTCGGAAACACCTTGCCGGGATTGCAAAGCCCTTGTTCGTCAAAAGCGCACCGCACCAGATTCATCGTGTCTATTTCCTGTTCGCTGAACATGAGCGGAAGAAACCTCTTCTTGTCAAAGCCGACACCATGCTCTCCGGTAATGCTGCCGCCGACGTCGACGCACACCCTGAGAATTTCCCCGGAAAGCTCCTCGGCTTTTTCAGATTCCCCTTCAGCTTCTGGATCATAGAGCACCAGCGGATGAAGATTCCCGTCTCCCGCATGAAAAACGTTCGCAACCCGAAGACCGTACTTTCTGCCGAGCTCCCCTATCTCTCCAAGCACCCCGGCCAGGCTGCTTCTGGGAATCACACCGTCCTGAACATAGTATCCGGGACTTATTTTCCCCATGGCGGCAAACGCGCTTTTACGTCCCTTCCAAAACAGCTGCCTTTCGTGTTCATCCGCCGCCAGCTTTATTTCAACAGCTCCGTTTTCCCGGAGTATTCCGCTTACAGCAGGAACCTGTGCGGAAACCTCCGCCCCGGGCCCGTCAAGCTCCACGAGAAGGATAGCTCCCGCATCCGTCGGGTATCCGGCACCGACCGTGGTTTCCACGGCGTTTATGGTGAGATTGTCCATGATTTCCATTCCCGCAGGTATAACCCCGGAGGAAATGATTGCGGAAACCGACGCTCCGGCATCCTCGATTCTCTCAAACGAAGCGAAAAGGGTCTTGACCATCTGAGGTTTCTTTATAATTCTCAAAAAAACTTTGGTCACTATGCCCAAAAGCCCCTCGCTTCCGACCACGAGCGAAAGAAGGTCATATCCAAGGCTCTCCGGAGCAAAACCTCCGAGCGTGACCACCGCTCCGTCGGACAGGACCATCTCCACTCCGAGCACATGGTTGGTCGTGACTCCGTACTTAAGACAATGAACTCCGCCTGAATTCTCCGCCACATTGCCTCCTATTGTGCACACGATCTGGCTTGAAGGATCGGGCGCATAGTAAAACCCCTCGCCGCTTACGGCATTGGTTACCGAGATATTCACCACTCCGGGCTCGGCCACAACGACACGGTTGGGTATATCCACTTTTAGGATTCTGTTCATTTTTGAAAGTGATATCACTATTCCTTCGCGACTGGGAAGAGCTCCTCCCGACAGCCCGGTTCCCGCTCCTCTCGGAACAAAAGGAACTTTCTCGCGATTGCAGATCTTCACTACCTGCGAGACCTGTTCTGTGGTCGAAGGCAGAACAACGAAAAGGGGCTTTACCCTGTATCCGGTAAGCCCGTCGCTCTCATAGGCAATCAGTTCATCCTCGGCCGATATGACCGCTTCGGCACCTAGAATCCCCGCAAGCTCCGAGGCAATACGGGATCTCCATCCGAGGGTTCTTTTTACAGCTTGCGAGTCCATTGTTAAGCTTATAGTATATCGGAAGCCGGAGAACGTAAAAAATTGACTGAAACTATTAAGGAAACCGATCCGCTGGTATTTGACAAGCTGTCCGAATGCCTTACGGGCGGAGGCGTGATCGTATACCCGACCGAAACTCTGTACGGAATCGGCTGTCTTGCTTTTGACCGGGAGGCCTGCAGGAGAATAGTAAGGATAAAACAAAGATCCGGAAGCAAGGGACTTATAGTCCTTGCAAGTGATGAGGAGATGCTTGACCGCCACTTTCATGTTCCCGGCAACCTTCTCAGAAGATACTCCCGAAGCCGGAAGCCACTTACGCTTATACTGCACCCGAAATCCGTTTTTCCCCAGGAGGTGTCGGGGGGAAGGGATTCGGTCGCGGCAAGAATTTCCACTTCACCTTTCGCAAAACAGATCCTTAGTCGCGTGGGAGAACCTATAACCTCTACAAGTGCAAACATAAGCGGCAGGGACAACTCAAACCGCTTTGAGGATATCCGAAGGGATTTTTCAGGCAAGATTGATGTTATTGTTGATTCTGGTAACCTTCCACCCTCAATGGGTTCAGCGATAGTGAACCTGACAACCGCGTCACCCGAGATCATAAGAGAGGGCGACCTTTCCGCAAGTGAAATAGAGAAAATCCTTCATGGCTGAGATACAACCTTTCAGGGGTATAAGATACAGCAGGGAAGTAATCGAGGACTTTGCGAAAGTCATCGCTCCTCCCTACGACGTGATAAGTCCTAAGCAGCGCAAGGAACTCTGCGCCGCAAGCCCCTTTAACGCCGTGAGAATCGAACTGCCCGAAGGAGAAGGCAAGCAGCGTTATCAAAACGCAAAGGAAATCTACTCGGAGTGGCTTAAAAACAGAGTGCTAATAAGGGACGACGAACCTTCAATCTATCCTTACTACCAGGAGTTTGAGTTCGAAGGGCAGCGCTACACAAGAAAAGGGTTCATAGCGAACTTGAAGGTTGAAGACTTCGACAGGAAAATCGTCCTGCCGCATGAACAGACTTTCAGTAAACACAAAGAAGATCGACTGGCGCTCACAATCGCCTGCAACTCCAATCTGAGCCAGATTTTCTGCGTTTATCCCGACGCATCGGGACAGATTGAAGAAGATGTAGATAAGAATATCGGAGAACCGCTTGTAGACATCACATCTGAAGAAGGGATAAGAAACACTCTGTGGAAGATATCCGATCCAAAAATCATAGAACGCATAAAAAACCAGCTCGCTGACAGATCCATTCTGATCGCAGACGGTCACCACCGTTACGAAACCTCGATAAACTTCAGAAACCTAAGAAGGAAAGAAACCGGAGAGGATTCGGGACAGATGCCCTGGGATTATGTAATGACCTACCTGTCGGGCGGAGAAGGTCAGGGACTTATAATCAATCCCACTCACAGGATAGCAAAAAAAGTCGGAGACAAACTGATTGACAGTCTGCGGGAGAATTTCGAAGTCGAGAGAATTGCGCTTGAGCACTCGCTTGACCTCGGCCCGGAGCAGATATCAGTTGTAACCAAAGACCCCGGGGGAACCTTCAGACTCACTCTGAGGAAGAAAAGTGAAAAAGACTACGAAAACCTCGCCGTGATGATTCTTCACAGTCAGGTGTTCGGAGCACTGATAGAAGAAAACAGGGCAGAAGTGCGATACTCCAAGTTCCCCGAAGAAGTATTCGAAAATGTGCACAACGGGGAATTTGAAGCCGGATTTCTTCTCCCCAAGCTAAAATCAGAGGACATATTCAAAGTGGTTCTCGACGGAACCAAGATGCCTCACAAAAGCACTTATTTCTATCCGAAAATTCTCTCCGGACTCGTATTTAACCCTCTTTGGCGTTAAAAAAGCAAAAAAAAGAGGAGGCGAGCCGAAAACGGTCTGCCTCCTCTATGATTACTCACTAAGAAGTCTGATGTCCTGTGACACCAAACCCCCTCACCATTATCCCTGGCTGTACTGCGGCAGCAGGAACCTGTGACGCATCGTGTACTCAAACGGTGTCGAATATACCACATGACCCATGTCATCTGTAGTCCTCTCCACTGTCCTAGTCCAGATAGTCTGCGCCGGCGGTATTATCAGATTGAACGTGAAACTTATCAATCCAACTACCTCCGTAGCCGGTATCTGCCCGCCCATATAGTCAAACGGCGTCCCAGACATATACCACGAACGCACATCCTCTGTAACAGCAGTCCTCACACTCTCGGGATTCAGCTGGAACCTGTGCCCAGTACCAAAACCCGGAGGAAGATCCGACGGCAAATACGTTACCTCGTGGATACTGTTCGCCACATCAGGCCTAGTCGTTATCCTGTAATTCATCCTGCCCCAGTCGGTCTTGCCGTAAAACGTAGGCCTAGCCGCCAAAGGACGATCAGAATAACGCCCGTTTGCCGTGTGCAGTATATATCCCCTGCGCTCCATCAAATGGTTGAAATAATTGTTGTTCGTCCCATGCTCGAACCCGGCTATGTACGCAGCCTTCTTCGGAAACCCAAATGGCTCCTTGCCGGCAAATATCGGTGAGTCGTTTGACAGATACATGTACGGATAATATCCCGCCCTGTATATGTGACCGCTGCCGTCATCCACCGTAGCCGAAAAAGTTACGCCCATCTCCATGTATGGACCCAACATCGTGTTCTTGTGTATCACGTACCAAAACTCTATCACATCATCCTGAACCTCTATCGGCTCCGGTACTACCGCCTTCATCGCGCTCATGTCAGCCCTTATCACATAGGCCATCCACCTGCTCTCCGTGTACGTAAGCGGTATGATGTCGTAGTCGAACACTGGGTCCGCTACTCCCTGACTGATTATGTGGATCCTGTCCCTGTCCAAAGGCAACGGCGGAACTTCTCCCTCATCAAGCCAAGGATAACTGTACTCATTTGCATGTAATCCCATATTGTTTTTACCTCCTTAATACTCTATTTAGTTTATGAACCCTGACTGATCGGGAACTGCTGCCTCAATCCGTACTTGTACGGCGTGGCATATCCACGATAACTCGCAGGCCTCTCATACGTCTCCGTCCACAGCACTACAGCCGGCGGTATGACAAGATCAAATACAAAACTTATCAGTCCCGTCACTTCCTGTATCTTCAGCTCCGCTCCCATGTTGTCAAACGGTGTTGCCTGCATAAACCAGTTTACCGCATCTCCGCTTGCCGTCCTTGTGTGCTCAGGCTTTATCTTGAACCTGTGACCCTGGATCATGCCGTCAAACGGCGGCGGCAACGCTGACGGCAGATACGTCAACTGCCACTCCGAACTAGATACGTCCGGTCGCGTTATAACCTTCATGTTGAACTTGCCCCAGTCCGTCTTGCCGTAAAAATGCGGTGGAGTCACCTGCTTGTCGTCAAACTGACCCGTCGCACTGTGCATCAAATAACCGTTACGACTCATCGCGAACCCAAAGAAATCAGTCCCCTTCTCCCCGCCATGCACCGTACACCTGATGTAGGACATCTTCTTCGGAAATCCTAACACCCTTCCCGCATCCACAGGAGCATCCCCCGTCAGATACATGTACGGATAATATCCGGCCCTCCACACGTTCCCGTCAGGATCCGTGTACGTAGCCGATATCGTTACCCCAAACTCAAGATATGGACCTAACATAGTGTTCTTGTGATCCACATACCAAAACTCCACTAGGTCCGCATTCTCTCCATCCCACACCTGCAGCGGAGGATTCGGGCACAGACGACTCCTAGTCGCCTCGTCACACCTCACTACAAACGCCGACCACCTGCTGTCCGTATACGTCAGCGGCAGCACGTCTATGTCCCACAGCGGATCCGACGGATTCGCTATGATCCACGACTTGATATCCCGCTCTATCGGAGGGGGCGGGACCTCTTTCGTCAACTCCCAGTACTTCGCTGGGACATTCAAATGACTATGGCTCATAATTTATAAGCCTCCTTGAATTAGATTTGGGCCAAAACTCCACTGACATCTCTTCTGCCCCAGCCCTGCCCCCCACTGCTCTGTTAATGCCGGTCAGTCCTGTTTGGATGCAAAACCTCTATGCAACCTCACCCACTTCGCATTGGATCATTTCATACACCCTCTTGTCAAGCACTTTTTTAGGGAATTATAGCGATAATTAGACAAACTTAGCAGGAAGTCATTTGCTAAGCTAAGGGACTGCTATTTCTTCACCTTGATTTTTCTTGAGGCTTGAAGGTCTCTGTCCGCATTGCGGAAGATTGCCTTTGCCAGTTCCTCCGGCGTTGTGTCTATGCGGGGTATCTTCCGGATCTCGGGTCTGCCTCGGGGATTTTTAATCCGGGATTTGTTCTTTTTCATGATTCTTACCCAAGGGTGTTTTTCATTCTCAGAGCAATGATAACAGCAATTCAAGATACAAGCTCTTTATAGGGAAGCTTCTTGCCAACCAACCCCTTGGCCAACAGCGCCATCTGCTCTATAGTGTCCATCTCTCTTGCATTATGCCTGCCCGCAAACTCCGTAACATAGCGGTCCAGATGTTTCTCGCTCATGTGATGGTAAGTTCCGTAGTACCCTCTGTTCAAAGCAGCCCAGAAGGATTCCACGCCGTTTACATGGGCTTTTTCTCTTACATACTCTCCCACACTGTGATTAACCGCTTCATGTCTGTAGTTCTTCTTCCCAAGACCCATATACCCCCTGTTCTGATCGGTGTATACCGTAGAACCTTCTTTCACAGCCTCCTCTACCATGCGTTGAAGTGTGATGCTCGATACCGGCCTAGTCACTTTTGCCCTGATCTTGCTGCCCCCACGCTCCTTAATGGCAACTACAGGTATCTTGTCTTGAGTCCCCGCCCCCATCATCCTGGGTTTTTTCGACCTGTGCATATTGCCATACTTCCCGCCCATATAGGTTTCGTCCACCTCCACCGCTCCGCCCAGCTTCTCATCCCTTATCCATCCCTGCCTTATCTTCTCCCTGCCTTATCTTCTGAGCTAAAGTCCATGCCGTTGACTGAGCTATCCCCAAATCCCTGTGAAGCTTCATGCTGGACACGCCTTTAAGATTTGTTGTCATCAAGTACAAAGCCACCACCCACTTGCGCAATGGCGTCTTGCTGCTTCTCATTACAGTTCCAGTCCTCACACTGAAATACTTTCGGCAATCCTTGCAGTGATAAGGCATTTTATGCTTCGCCCCGGCAGTACGAGTCCCTGCGCAGTGCGGACAATGCCTCTGCCCGTTCGGCCAGCGCTGATCCTCAAACCACTTTGTCGCAGATCCCTCATCGGGAAACATCTCAAGCAGTTCCATAACCCCTATTCCTTTTCTGTGAAACCTTCCAGGGGCCTTGTACTTCCTCTCAGACATTCCTAACACTCCTTAATTACTCTATTTACCTGTCTAATATATTAACTAAAATAGAGAAAATACCAAGGTTCTAGAAAAAGCTTTTAGGGCTTTGTCTAATTATCGCTATAATTCCCATTTTTTACACACAAAATGCAGAAGTTTCGGTTTTAACAGATAACAACCCCTAAACCTTCACCCTTAATGCAGGATTTTGCGGACCAGAACCATCTTACAGAAACAACTTTTAGAGGCTAAAACAGCCAGGGAGGCAGGTCTTTCAGACCTTTCATCATCCTGACCCGAAGTTCATTCTCGTCCGGAATCTCTTTCGTGTCGAATTTTACGTTCCTAAGGCAGGCAAGCATCGCCCGTATAATGCCGTTTTTTGTTATTCTCTCTTTTTTGTTCTGTTTGGAGCGGTTTTTCATTATCTCTCTTTCGAGCTTTTGAAGAAATTCGAAATCTTCGCTGGTTATTCTCAACGTAAGTACATCAAAGGTTTCGTATTTCGGCGGCGTTTTGGGCTTCGAACTCTTTACAGGGCCCGAAATACCACTCTTAAAACTGCTTTCCTCAGGCTGTCTTATCCAGATATTTGAGTTTACTCCCTCACTCTTCTTCTCACTAGGCATAGCATTCCTCCTTGCAGTTCTGTTTAAAACAATCTTTTACCAAGGGTAAATTATATCATAAAAACTTAACTTAAGAACTTCTTTATTTTATTTTTTACTGAATTCCGGGAGAAAAATCATCCCTCAGGTTTTACTGCTTTTAACTTGTTAAGAAGTCTTGTAATGCCGAATAAAAACGAAGATGTATTGTTCTGAAAAAGCCTGTCAACACAGACTAATTGTGCCAGAGCAAGACAAGACAGACTGTAAGTTTTCAAGGTGCGAGAGCGATTTCAGGAAGATGTACTATTGTTGTTAGTCAAAAAACAGCGAAGAAAAAACAGCGAAGAATCAGACTAACTTATGATTATAAGAAGTTGTTTACTTCATAAGTTAAGATAAAGCAACGAAATCAATCTCGGCAAAATTTTTGCTTGACATTGAGTGTCGAACTGTGATAGAAAGTGAAGTAGGCCCTGATTCAATTAGGGGAAGGAACGCCTATGATTTCATACAGGAGGTATGGTTACTTATGGTTCCAATAGAAGCTTTGTTAGGTTATGTATTATTGCTTGTAGGATTTGTGTTCTTCGCCAACGGAATGACCCTTTTGGGCAAAACCGGAGCGAAAGAAGTGGGCGTGCTTAATCTTGGAGTCGGCGTGCTTATAGCAATTGCCGCATGGAAGCTGCACACCTTGGGTCTTACAGCTGCTACCGCGCTTGTGTCGGTATTCGCATTGATATACCTGATAGTCTACGCGGTGTTTGTACACGGACATGACGCGAAGGGACTCGGAGTTTACTGTCTTTTCGCAACGGTAGTGTTTGTGTGGTACGGGGCTCATTTCCAAGCACTTGGGCTTGCATATTTTGCGTACTTCTGCTGGGCTTGGGCTTTGCTTGTACTTCTTTGCTTCTTTGCGTTCTCGCAGGGCAAGGATCTTGGCAAGCCGATAGCTTATCTGTTCATAATAGAGTCCATAGTGACTCTGCTGATACCGGGAATGCTTCTGCTTACAGAGAAGTGGAATCCTCTCGGGGGAGTACCAGGCTAAGATTCATGGCAATCTTTAGCTGATTTTCCAGTTTAACGGGCAGAGAGAATCATAAGCAGTTCTCTCTGCCCGTTTTTTTGTTTTTCTCCATATCCCCCACCAGTCCGTCACCGTTAGGAAGGCGGTTTGATATAATCTGCTTTATAATTGATAATACAGTTCTCTTGGGACGGTGACCTGAATTGTCTGAAAAAATCCCTAACTTTCTGAAAAACGGGTATTTGGCCCTCGCTTTGGGAACCATTATCGTCTTATCTCTTTTTCTTGTTGCGGAACCGGTCAGCCTTGACCGCAAATACAACAGCCAGAGCATAAAAATCGCCGAAGATGTCCTTGAACACGTAAACAAATTCTATCTGGACAAAGGCAAGATCGACCATGGGGAAATGCTTGAAAAAGCGGTCTCCAGTCTCGAAATCCTTCTTGACGACGTGCTGGTGGAATTTCCGCAGGAACGGGGCAATGTCTTCACCGTTCACGTAAAGGGAAAAACAAAAAAATTCGAAGAAAAAGAGTTGCCATCCCCAAACGAAGTTACAAGCACTCTGGGTGAAGTAGTATCTTTTGTCCTCTCTAACACAGGGACTGAGGACCGCAACGTCAAAAACATACAATATTCCATATCAGACAGCATGCTGAAGGTCCTTGATCCCCACTCCGCGATGATCCCACCGGATATTTACAATGAGTTTCTCATAGACGCTGAAGGAAGCTTCGGAGGACTCGGAATAGTGGTTGGCATAAGAGATGGCCAGTTGACCGTCATATCTCCAATAGAAGGCACACCAGCCTACAGATCAGGGATAAAAACCAAAGACCGGATCGTACAGATAGAAAACGAATCGACAATAAACATGCCTCTTCTCGAAGCCGTAGGAAAGCTAAGAGGCAAGAAGGGAACCGGGGTAAACCTTCTTATATCGAGAAAGAATTTTTCCAAGCCCCGAAAATTCTCGATAATAAGAGACACAATAAAAATAGAAAGCGTCGAAGGGTTTGACTTTGAAGAAGGTATTCTCTACCTGAGAATAAGAAACTTCCAGAAAAACACATTCTCAGATCTAAAAAAAGAGATAGGAAGCCGCTCTTATCCGATTAACGGAATAATCCTTGATCTGAGAGGAAACCCCGGAGGTCTTCTCTCGCAGGCAGAAAAAGTAGCCGACCTGTTCCTGTCCTCAGGAACTATAATGACAACTAAATCAAAGGGCTATGCCAAACCCTATAAAGCGTCCGCAAAGAAACCTGAGTACAAGGGGAACCTGATAGTACTTGTGGACCAGGGAAGCGCAAGCGCGTCAGAAATAGTGGCCGGAGCTCTTAAAAACAACAAAAGAGCACTCGTTATAGGAAAAAGATCTTTCGGCAAGGGATCGGTTCAGAAGATTTTCGAGTTTGAAGACAACAGCGCACTGAAACTCACAATAGCAAAGTATCTTATACCGGGCAACATCTCCATCCAGGACAGCGGCATAACCCCCAACATTCTTCTTCAGGGATCAGTTATAACCGAAGACAAAGTCATCTATAACCCTTTGCCCGAAAAAAGAGAAAACGGCAAAGAAAAGGAGGCAGATCTGCCGGCCCCGGAATTCACTATTAAATACATCGACGAGAGCCTAGCGCCCAAAGAGGAAGACGAAGAGGAGATCCAGCCGGACGAATCGCTTACCAAAACTCAGAAACTTGAGAGGCTGAAAAATGATTTTTACGTAAATCTTTCAAGAAGGATGCTGACGGCAAAAAGCAAGGAGCAGATGTATTCAACAGCTGTCGATTTTTCCAACGCAGAGCTTGAAAAAATCAGAACACGGATTGAGAGCACAGGAATCGACTGGTCTGCGGGCGAAACAAAAAAGCCTTCCGTATCAGTCCAGACGGTTCCCTCGAGAACAGTTTTCCAGGCCGGGGAAGAAAGCTTTCTTGAGATAAAAGTGACAAACTCCGATCCCGACCCGATATACAGGCTCAGTGCCGTTACAGAATGTGATAACAACATCTACAGCGATAGAGAGTTTTTGTTCGGAAAACTGCTCCCCGGACAGAGCAAAAGTTCAAAAGTCAAGTTTTCCGTTCCCAGGTGGGTAACAACCAGAGAGGACAGCATCAAGCTCATCTTCACCAGTTCGGGGGAAAAAACTTTTACGAAAAAGAATCTGTTCGTAAGAACCGTGGCGGACAAACGTCCGGCTTATTCCCATAACCATGAAGTAGTGGACGACGGGAGATTCGGAAGCAAGGGCAATGGAAACGGCCACGCGGAACTTGAAGAAACGATAGTGCTCAACATAAAACTGAAAAACAGCGGAGACGGAGCATCTGAAAAAACTGTAACAACTCTTAAAAATCTTTCGGGTAACGACGTATTTCTTGAAGAAGGAAGGGTTGAGATTGAAAACTTCCTTCCGGGGGAAACCAGACTCGCCTCTTTTCGTTTCAGGCAAGGCGGTGAAGGCGGTGAAACACAATTTGAGCTTCTGATAATGGATGAGGACTTCCGGGAAATAAAAGCACAGAAAATAGTCCTGCCTGTCTCTGCACAGGAAAGGCCGTTTTCCCCCGCTTCCGCAAAGAAAACTGCCCTGTTCAACGACTCAGGATCCATACTTGGGGGAACTTTTACCGCGGCTCCTCAAGTGGCTGTGGCACAGAAAGATTCCAGAGTAAAAGTTCTCGGTACTTCAGGGCAATGGATAAGGGTTGAGGGAAGAAATTCTCTGGCGGGCTGGGTCGAAAAAAATGATATCAGAGTTGTTCGGGCAAGCTATGACGGTCCGTCCGATGAAGCGTCGCATGAAAACAAAACCGACGGTATCCAGCAGGAGATTTCAGTTCTTGAAGAAATCTTTGAAGAACCTCCTGTCATCATGATTTCAGATTTTCCCATGTCCACTGAAGCTTCCAGTATAACAGTGCAGGGATCGGTTAAAGACACTAACCGCATAGAGAGCGTCTCGGTTTGGAAAAAAGACGACAAGGTAAAACTTTTCACACCGGGGAAAAACAATGTTCCCCTGCTTTTCCCCTTAACTCTTGAGGAAGGAATGAATCTTTTCACTATAGTGGCCAAGGACGAAAAGGGAACCATATCCAGAAGAACCCTGGCAATAAGGAAAGATCTTTCCTGAGTTCAGATATTTATCGCGCACGCACCGAAGACTGCCAATAAAGTCCAGGGGGAAGAGTAATGCTTAAGTTTCTTTCTTTTCGAATACTGACCGGAGTAATCGTAATCCTTGTGGTCGCAAGCATAACCTTCTTTCTGCTCAGGGTGCTTCCCGGGGGTCCTTTTGACGCCGAGAAAAGCATTCCACCTCACATACTTGAAAACATTGAAAAAAAATATCACCTGGACGAACCGCTGTATAAACAATACTTCATCTACATGGGCAATCTGGCCCGCGGCGACTTCGGACCTTCCTACAAATACGATGACAGACCAGTTAGCGAAATAATAAGGGAGACGCTGCCGATCTCAATGGGTCTCGGACTGGCGTCCCTAGTGCTAGCGTTTTTTATGGGAACAGTGGTTGGAATGATTTCCTCGCTGTTTCCAAGAAGCATTCACGATATTTCTTCCGTGCTGATCTCAACGTCTCTTGTATCGGTTCCCAGCTTCGTTGTTGGAGCGGCACTCATATATTTTTTCTCCGTTAAATGGGGAGTTCTGCCGGCCGCCCTCTGGGGAGAACCTAGGCACATAGTCCTTCCGGCTCTTACCCTGAGCCTGGCTCCGTTCGCCTATATATCAAGGCTTGTACGCTCCAACATGCTTGATGTGTCCGGTCAGTTCTTCGTAAGAACCGCCAGAGCAAAGGGACTTGGAAGAACCAAGATATTCACAAAACACATACTGAGAAACGCTCTTATACCCGTCGTAACTGTACTAGGTCCCCTGACCGCCTACCTAGTGACGGGGTCCTTTGTTGTCGAGCATATATTCGCTATACCGGGAATGGGAAAGTTTTTCGTTTTTGCCGTGGCAAACAGGGACTACTCCGTTGTACTGGGGATAACGATCGTCTATGCGCTTCTGCTCGTAATGGCAAACCTTATTGTCGATCTTCTCTACGCAGTGCTTGATCCGAGAATAGAGCTCACAAAGCAGGAACCGATGAGCTGATGGCAGGTAAAAGCAGACAGAGATGAAAAACATAAAAATAATTATCGAATATGACGGCTCAGACTATCACGGCTGGCAGTGTCAGGCAAATCTTCCGACGGTACAGAAAACGATAGAAGACACCATCCGGCAGATCACCAGAGAAAATGTGAAGATAACGGGTTCGGGAAGAACAGACGCAAGAGTGCACGCCATTGGCCAGGTGGCGAATTTCTTCACCGAAACGCAGATGGACCCCGGCACCCTGCAAAAAGCTCTTAACTCCTCACTTCCCCGGGATATATCAATCACCAAGGCCCAGCAAGTCTCAGACGATTTTCATGCACAGTTCAGTTCCAGAAGCAAGATATACGAATACAGGATTTTCAACAGATCGCATCGCCCTGCACTTCAAAGACACAGGGTGTGGCACATCAAGGAGAAGCTTGACACGAAAAAAATGAAAAAAGCCGCCGCATATCTTCAGGGAACGCATGATTTTTCCGTTTTCGCCAAGGCCGACATAACGGTGAAAACCACCGTACGCACAGTAAAAAGGGTTCAGATCAGAAAAACCCGTGAAGGAATAATAGTGATTGAAATAGAGGCGGACGGGTTTCTGAAGAGAATGGTGAGAATGATAACCGGAACTCTAGCGGAAGTGGGAAGAGGCAGGCTCACCCCTGAGAAGTTCGGGCAGATATTTGCAGAAGCACAAAAGACAAAAAATGTTTTCACCGCTCCGCCCAGTGGACTTTTTCTCAAAAAAGTCATTTACTGAATCCAGAAACGCCGCGAAGCAGATGGCCATGTGTGCCTCAATTTCCTGTCCAGAGCAATTGACGCAAAAGTTCAAGCCAGATCATCACCGCATACCCTGCGGGCAAAACAACTCAGATGTCTGTCTAAGCAGCTGTGGTGTTAAGCTCAGCCGGCAGATCCCAACTAAGACAGTTCGGATCTGCCGACCTGCGCGCATTCCAATCTTAATCTAGCAAACCACAAAACCCGCCTGCTGTTCCGTCTTTGTGCTTTTAGCCCTTCTGCTCTCTTCCCAAACGGCTTTTCCGGGAAACCGCAAAAAAGATAAACGCGGTTATCAGAAGCAAATTAAGCCCCGCAATCTTGATATTGCCCCCGTCCACAGAACCAATCGCACATCCTCCGCTATCCCCCCCCACTGCTCTGTTCCGGTTGTTTCTGTTCTGGAAAAACTGGAAATTCGCCAAGGCGCGCACGGGCGGCTTCGGACAGGTCGTCAGGTACGTCCTGACACACCCCGCCGTCGGGAACATAGTATTCCTGATCCGGGTATATGCCCGAGCCAATAACGAATTTTGAATCCTCGGCACTGCCGCCGAAGCTCGACTCCAGGAAGTAGCCAAGTTTAACCGATGTGCCGGGAGACAAGCCCCGTATAGGGTTTCCGCTGTCGTCAACCACCAGGTCATCGCTTGTACGAGGATCAGACCAGTAGTATTCTAAAAATCCGTCGGTTCGACCCTCCTGATCCAATATATTGCGCACACTCTCCCCGTATTCTATGCAGCCGTCATACAGAAGCAATGTTCCATCCTCAAATTCAGCATTGAGTCCGTTAAAAATCCCATACAATTTATCCGTAAAGCTGACCAGATAGAAATATATCTCCTCGGATTTCCAGGGCCCGCCTTCCTCTCTCCAGCAGGGCCTGAGTCGAGACGCTCTTGACACTACAACCCCTCTTCGCTGCGTCTCTATGAGCTCGTCGTATCCAGGAATGATCCCACGAAACGTCTTGATCTCGTTAGTAATGTGTTCTTCTATAGTTTTCACATAGTTAACCAAGCTTTCCCCGTCAGTCACCATATCTGCTCTCGTACGCGTAAACGGCTCTCCATTGGGGTCTGTTGAAGTCTGGCCGAAGTATCCTTCGGGAAATTCAGGACACTCGACCTTGTCAAATCTCACCTCACTCTGTTCATGATCAAAGCCCGCAACTGATATAACAGTGTACTGAGCTCCTTCCTGGTTCGTAATGGTAGTTTCAACTGCACAGATATGATTATCTTCTCTTCCGGCTCTGTTATCCGTAACGCAGGTTATTTCTCCATCTGCCGCCTCCACCTCAGTCATGAGTTCTTGAAAAATTCCTATGTGTCTCAAAGAACCGTCCACTGCGGAGGGATGTTAGAAGTGGACCCCAAAAATCAGACAGCACCTTAAGTGTATTTCCTTGGTATTCTAAAAGAGTATACAGGAGGTACATAATGAAGAGTAAAAGACGTAATCATTCACCGCAGTTCAAGGCAAAGGTAGCGTTTTTGGCGGTAAAAGGAGACAAGACAGTAGCGGAGCTTGCCCGGCAGTTTGAGGTTCATCCCAATCAGATAGGCATGTGGAAGAAGAAGCAGCTCGGCAACGCCGCGGACAAAGTGTTCGGCCAGGGGGCGGGCAGCAAGGCGGCGGGCGAGAGCAAGTACGTAAACCAGCTTGAATCCAAGGTGGGCCAGCTGACGCTGGAGAACGATTTTTTATCAAAGGCGCTCGGTCGGCAGCGGCGCAAGAAGTTGGTAGTGCGCGGCCGGGCACTTTCTTTGGTAAGGCAGTGCAAACTGCTGGATATAAATCGCTCAAATATTTACTACAAACCTGTGGGGGTATCCCCGCAGGACGAAGAGATTATGAAGAAGATTGACAGGATCTACATTAAGTATCCGTTTAAGGGTTCAAGAAGGATGGTGTACGCCCTTAAGGCACAGGGCGTACAGGTGGGCAGAAAGCGTGTTATGAGGCTTATGGGGATACGAGGGCTTGCTCCCGGCCCCCAGACTACAAAGAAAGGGGGAGCAGAGCACAGGATATACCCGTATCTGCTGCGGGGGAAGACTGTAGAGCTTCCCGGGCAGGTATGGGCGGCAGACATAACGTATATAGAGATGAGCAGGGGTTTTGTGTATCTGTGTGCGGTAATGGACTGGCACTCGCGCAAGGTTCTTAGCTGGAGAGTGTCTAACACAATGGACAGCAGTTTTTGGCGTGGAGGCTCTGGAAGAAGCGCTTTACAAGTATGATAAGCCCGAGATATTCAACACCGATCAAGGAAGTCAGTTCACAAGTGAAGAGTTTACGGGAGTTCTTAAAGACAGAGATATAAAGATAAGCATGGACGGCAAGGGAAGCTGGAGAGACAATGTTTTTGTGGAGAGGCTTTGGAGAAGTGTTAAGTACGAGGAAGTGTATCTGATGGCATATGAATCCGTTGCCTCGGCAAAGGCAGGTATAGGGAAGTGGATAGATTTTTACAATGAAAAAAGACCACATCAGGGGCTTGGAATGAAAACACCGGATGAGGTTTACTATGGTCTTGGGACAGCACAGAAGAATGTGGCTTGAAGCAATGAGACAAACAGAGCAGAGAGTTTATGGTTTTGGGAGTCTTAAAGATGGTTATGCGTTGGTGGGAATACACTTAAGAAAACAAAAATGCTGTCTAAAAAAGGGGACCACCTCTGAATGCACTATCTGTACCGATATGTTGGCTGTGGTCTGGCGTTTTAGCTGTTTTACGAACATGTGGAATATTATAAGGGGGAACTACAGAAGAAGTAAGCACAAAAGCAGACTGAATACTGCAAAACAGTCTGAAAACCTATATCAGGTAATTACAGGTACTTACGAAACTTCAAAGGCTTGATTCAAAAAAACATGCTGAAGTCAGGAGCAAGACTCGGCAAGCACTTGTTCGTAACATCTTTTAACCCGTTATTGCAGCTATAGATTCAGAACGAGATTCAAACACATTGATGATTTTGTCAAAACCCGTAATCTCAAAGATTTCTTTTATGGGACCAGGTAAGGAACAAAGCACTAAGGTGTTTTTACCTTGGAGTGTTTTTGCAATAAGCAAAATTGAGCGCAACCCCGCACTACTTATATAGGACAGCTTTTCAAGATCCAAAACTACGGGATTGCTAGAACCATCAGTCTCTTTGTCCAAGCCTTGATAGAATTCCTGCGCGTTCATACCATCAATCCGGCCAGCCACGCTTATTACCAAGACCCCCTCAATTTGGTCAAACTGCAGCTCAAATTGGCTATCGTGAGTACTCATTTCCTAGTGCGAAATATATGCGACTATGCAATGATAGTCAATATTAGGATTTTTACGCTCAAACACAAGTACATGATACCGGAACATCTGAAGGGAAGCAAACCGTAGGAGTACAAAACTTCACAGTTGCTCGAAACTCAGAAGTGGACCCCAAAAATCAGACAGCACCTTAAGTGTATTTCCAAGGAGTCTGTCGCTCTTAGCGAACAATTGAGGGGAAATCCAACTGATTCAGAGCTGGTGAAAGTCATATCGGCAAAAATCCTTGATTTTGGAGGTTCAGCTAAGCTTCGGGGAGCTGTTTTTACCTCAAATCCCCAATATTCTCTGCTCTCTCACCTCTTTGTCAGCCCTTCAACGCATACATTCTCTTCAGGTTGTACCCTATGCACACAAGATTCCACTCTCCGCGCACAGCTTCAAGCCCCCGCACCATAAACTGCCGGAATCCCATCACCTGCTTCATTATTCCGAACACAGGCTCTATCGTTGACTTGCGTTTTGAGTACATCTTTTTGCCTGCGGATGTTCCAAGCCTCCTCTGCATGTCTTCAACCGGTGTTGCCGGCTCTTTCTCCTCCTCATTGCACTGTGCGAATCTCTCCCAAAACGGTCTGTTGTGCTTCTCCCTGCGTTTGGATATATAAGGCTTTATCCCCGCCCTGTCACATAAGTTAACGTTGCTTGCACTGTAATATCCGCTGTCGGCAAGCAGATTCTCAGCCTTGCCAAGCCTCTGCTCATTCTCCTTTAACTGCTCAAGCACGGGCTCCATCTCACGCTTGTCGTTTGTGTTCTGCGTTACATGCCTGGTCACTATAAGTCTGCTCTCCACATCCACTGCACCCTGAGCGTTGTATGCCTGCTCAAATCCCCCTCCCGAAGGCATTATCCGCGAATCTCCGTCCACAAGATTCACCTGATCCTTATCCCTCGGTCTGCTCCCTCCTGCCTTCTTCCCGCTTTGCTTCTCATACTGTTCCCGCTTCTCTACCTTCTCCCCGTACACTTCTGACTCCCGCTCATACCTGTGCTTTGCCCGCTCCTGTATCTCACGCTTCGCTTCCCGTCTCTGAAGTTCTTCGGGAACATTCATATCCTCTGGCAGTTTAGAGTTGTCAGCCTCCCGTGCAAGTCTCATCAGTTCCTTCACTTCTTTGTTCAGCTGCTTTTCTATCTTCCTTGCCCTCTTCCAGCTCAGTGCCTTGTGCCTGCTCGCATTAGCCTTTATCTTCGTGCCATCCACACTCACCGTGCCCATCCCTATCTGTCCCGCTATCTGCAGTATCTGTACAAACAATACCCCAAGCTCCTTGCCAAACCTCTTGCGGAACCTGTTTATGCTGTCATGATCCGGATTGCTGTTAGCGCATATATACCTGTACGCCACACTGTCATATGTTGCCTTCTCAAGCTTCCGGGAAGAGAATGTCCCCGTCGCGTATCCGTAGAACAGAAGAGCCACCTTCATTCCCGGATGATACGCTGCCGACCCCCTGCCCGAATACGCTTCCGTCAGCCTTCTCAGATCCAGCTGCTCAACTATCTCCACCACAAACCGGGCAAGATGGTCTTCGGGCAGATACTCTTCTATTGTAGGCGGAAACATCTGCGGCGTCTTGCGGTCTGCTGATACAAACCTCCGTCTCATTGTCTTCTCCTTCTCAGACATCTTGATACCGTTGTTTTAACATTAAATGACCGCTAAAGTCCAACAGACTCCTAGGAAATTTCCTATTATGCATTCCGGGTCATCGCCCGCAAGGAAAATATGGGCAAGATAGTTCATCTACAAGGCATTATCAGGAGCTCAGCCGCTCAAGAAGTTTATTTATCCTTCCGACCATGCTTCCGGGATTCTCCATGTACCCCGCGGCCAAAAGTGCGTTATCAAAAAGCTGCTCGACTATAACTGCGGCAAATTCTCCGTCCTTTTCTCTCATGGAAGCAAGATTTTTTATGAGTGTATGACTGCTGTTTATCTCAAGGCGGACTACAGAACGCATGTCGCCGCCCGCATTTATATTCCTCATGACCCTCTTCATTCCCTGCGTCATGGTGGAATCGGAATTAAACGCAGCAGCGGGACTCTCAACGAGTCTCCGGCTCACGCGCACATCCCCTACCCTCTCGCCGAGCACTTCCTTCATCCAGCCGCAAAGCGATTTTTCCTCCTCGGAAGGACCATCAGCAGGACTATCTTCATTTTTGTCCGCAACACCTATATCAACGCTGTCGGCAGAAACAATCTTTTTTTCCTTACACTCTCCGAGAGTCGACATCACAAATTCGTCAATCGGTTTGTATATGAAAAGAACCTCGATATCCTCTGAGCGGAAAAACTCCATGTGGGGTCCGTTCTCCAGTGCATCTCTTGCAGAACCAAACAGATAGTAAATCTCTTCCTGACCTTCGCGCATTCCAGAGAGGTAATCCTCAAAGGAAACCTTCTCCCCTTCCCCCTTGCGTGAGGATTCAAATCGCAACAGTCCCCTAAGCTGCTCTCTGTGCTCAAAATCCGAGGCCACTCCCTCTTTTATGAAAAAACCGAACTTGTCGTAGAAATCGCCGTAGCTCTTCGTATCTTCAGCCGAGCTCTGCTCAAGGAATCTTATGAATCTTTTCGCAATTGCAGAATTAAGCTTCCTCATAAGAGAGCTGTCCTGCATAGTCTCTCTTGAGATGTTAAGAGGAATATCGGCGCTATCCACGACACCCTTTAAAAATCTCGCCCACTCGGGAAGAAGGTTCTTAGGGGAAGCATCTATGAGCACCCTTCGCGAGTAAAGACTGACTCCGGGGTCCGTCTTCCCCAATCCCAAACGTTCCATATTATCTTCGGGCACGAACAGAAGCACATTCATGTCAATAGGGGCTTCAGAGGAAAAGTGAAGCCTGTACCTGGGTTCGTCAAATGAGTTAGTCTGAAACCTGTAGAAACCTCCGTACTCCTGATCTGTAATCTCATTTCTGTTTCGAAGCCAGACGGCTTCAGTGGTATTTACCTGCTCGCCATTTAATTTAAGCGGGAAGGGAACAAACGCGGAGTATTTTCTCAGAATATCCCCTATTACCTCCGGGTCGGAGTACTCCTTGGCATCTTCCCTAAGAGAAACGACGACCTTTGTGCCCCTTCTGTGCCCCTTGCCCTTTGTTATCTCGAACACTCCGTCTCCTCTGCTCTGCCATATGATCCCCTCTGAGTTTTTCCTATAACCACGCGTCACCACTTCGACAGAGTCGGCAACCATAAATGAACTGTAAAAACCCACTCCGAACTGCCCGATCAGCCCTCCCCCCTCGGTCCCGCTACTCTCGATCGCCTCAAGAAAATTTCTTGAACCCGAGCGGGCTATAGTTCCCAGATTCTCCACCAGTTCCTTTCTGGTCATTCCGACTCCATAGTCGGTAAAAGTGATTGTGTTATCCTCGCTAGAAGTGGATATCTCAATTTCAAGCGGGAGTGCCTCGTCGTATATCTGTTTTTCTGTAAGCTGTACGTACCTCAGTTTTTCAAGGGCATCAGAAGCGTTTGAAACCAGCTCTCTGATGAATATCTCTTTGTCAGTATAGAGGGAGTTGACCACGATATCCATGAGCCTTTGTACTTCGGCCTGAAACTTGTGTTTCTCTGTTTTTTCCTTTGTCACCTGAAACCTCCTTTCCCAGTGATGGATTCCATCCGAAAAAACCGTTTTTATCTCTGCATTAGTAAAAATAAGACCTGATCAATCCGTTTACAAGTACGGCAATTCCAAAATACGTCTTTTTAGCGTACCGAGACAATAACAATAAACTCTACACAAAAGTTTATACGGAAAATACATTTGGGGTCAGGTCTTTGTTGCTCCTGATTCAAAAAAAGCGGATAAGCCTATCTGAATCCTATCCCCCCGGGCAAAAAGGGCTAAAGCTCCGGGAGTTTCTTTGCACTGCTCAAGCAGGGCACGTCAGTCACTCAACTGCTTTTCAGTTGCAAGTCCATATTCAGTAGCTGAGGCATTTGCGTAGTAAAGGATAGCCATACGGGGCAGGGGTATAAGGAGGGGTGAAAAAACTTTTCACCCCAGAATCTTGGTAAAAACCCCTAAAAAACGACTGATTCTGGTCAAGGACCGCAAATTCCACCCCAAGCCGTAATCTGCGTTGAAAAACTTAAGGAAAATAGCAGATAACTTACTGATATCACCTGATTAAGTGGTCGCCATGGGTTATAATTAAAGGCATACCAACCTTAAAAAAGGAGCAAACCCATGGCGACACAATTTAATCTACCTTTCAGCTGGGACCAAGTCGATAGAGCATCGGATTTTAACCGTCTTCAGATGGTTCTTGACAGCCTGCCCGACGCCCATATCATCCGGGCTCTTGAGTGTATGCGCAAAAACGGACGCAACCAGTACCCGGTATCTGCGATGTGGAGGGCCTTTGTGGCGGGGATAGTGTTCGGGCACGAATCCATAGAGTCTTTAATCCGGGAGCTTAACCGCAATTCATCTCTGCTTGCCGTCTGCGGATTCTCCACGGTGCCTATGCAGAGACGTGACAGGTATGAGGTTGAACCCGGCGGCGTGGTCAAGATTACAGATTTTGAGTCTCGCAGTTCTGCTCCCCGCAGTTATAACTTCTCCGGGTTCCTTGCAAACCTTGCAAAGCTCGACCTGCAGCAGGGTCTGGTATCGGAGATGATAAACAATCATCTGTGCAAAGAGCTTATGGAGGTGCTTCCCGAATTCGGCAAGCACCTCGGTTATGACGGCAAGGCGATAAAGAGTCATTCAACAGGCAGAACAAACCGCAGGGCAGGCAAAAAGTCTGATCCCGACGCGAACTGGGGCGTGCACAAGTACCGAGGAGTTGATTCTGACGGCAGGGAATGGAGCAAGGTAAAAAAATGGTTTGGCTACCGGCTTCATATCATTGCCGACACCGAGTATGAGATACCGGTTGCGTTCAGTCTGACCGAAGCCTCGACAAGCGAAATAAAACAGTGTGAACGGATGGCTGACAGTTTGTTCGGCAATAACTCCTGACTTCCGCACTTTTGTAACGTAAGTACCTGATATTACACAAGCGGGTTCCCGCTTGTACACTACACAAGAGCTTTTAAGATGTTTATTAGTCAGCCGGGAGTCCCCGGTCTGTTTTTACCAGGAATCCGCAAGCATGGTCTGCCTGCTGAGCACCGCTCCCACAGCGGAGTAAAGAGATCTCTGCTCCGTGGTGCCCTGAGAAGGTATCAGATACCTCTTATTGGTTCCCCTGTCCACCACCAGGGACGCCTCAACCCTGCCAAGTTCTGACAGTATGGCCCCTTCACTCATCGGTTCCTTTCCCCCATGATAACAGTTGTGCCTGAACCTCAGTATGCGAAGCAGTACGAATGCCGTAAAACAGATGGCCATGTGAGCCTCCACTCTCCTTTGAGTCCAGTGAAACACAGGCCTTACAGCCATTGTGTGCTTCATGACACGAAACCCTTCTTCTATCTTCCATAACTCCCCGTAACAGTCGTATATCCTGGAGGCATCGTATTTGTCAGCAGGAAGACTGGTCCATACCCCGTGAGGACCGTCAAACTTCTCATCCCTCTCCACCGCTTCGGTGTCTACAGACACGGCCCCCGCTTCCACCTTGATGAACCTGCCCCTGCGTCCATTGCCCTTTATCCCCCCTGCTATCCTTCTCTCAAGTTTCTTTAAAGCCTCTTCCCTGTCCTGCGAGTCTTTCCTCGCTCTCTTCTCGCAGTGACGCAGAACAAGCCTCCGTCCTCCCACTTCCATATCCCCAAGTCTTTTACCTTCCCCTATCTCTTTCCAGTCACTGTGTGAGAATACCTTCTCGCTGTCCTCCTCGGACATCCCCCGAAGCCTTGCCGCTACAACCCACTCATACTTATTGCGCTTTAAGACCTCAAGATTCTTTTTGCTCATCATCCCCGCATCCCCCACAAACACCACCCTTTCAAGCTTGATCCTCTTCTTTAACCCCTCTATAGCAGGCTCAAGAGTGCTTACATCAGATGTGTTCCCCGGAAACAGCTCATAACCCAAGGGAAGTCCGTCTTTGGTCTGAAACAGTCCCAGCACCACCTGAACCCTGTGAGGCTTCCCGTCCTTGCTCCACCCCTTCCTTCGAAGATCGTCTTGCGTGTCGCTTGCAAACGAAAGGGTTGTAACATCGAAAAACACAACTTCAACCTTTCCTTCAAAAAGTCCCATAACTTCTTTGCTAACAATGCTCTGAAGCTTCTCAGTACGCTTCTCGTCAACCTTGTCCATCATCCTGTACAGCTTGTCCACAGACACTTCCATTCCAAATTCCCGAGACAGCTTCGCATGGGCTCTTTTGCTCTTCCCAGGTGCCGCAAGACGCATAAGCACTGCCTGACGGAACAGCCTGCCCGCCATCTTGTTTCTCGCTCCCCATATCCTGTCAAACCCAAGCTGACTGTACAGTTCTCCAAACACTTCATGAAACCCAAGATTGTAACGAGCCTCCTCTTCAAGCAATCGGGCATCAACTATGGGCAGGGGTTTGTCCTTCTGCTTTGTTCTTCTAAGCTTTATCAGCTTCTCAGCAGTGTCTTCAGCGGGGAACAGTGTGGGCTGTACGCTCTGTTCAAGACGGTTCTTCTCCACATGTGCAGCTCGCACAAGAGCGTCAAGAGGTTCTCCCGGGGGAGCGGAGCCCATGTGACGCACTACCTTCTGGCGTGGCTCACCCTTTGAGTTCCTGTAGGAATGCACTATCTGCACCGATATGTTGACTGTGGTCTGGCGTTTTAGCTGTTTTACGAACATGTTGAATATTATAAGGGAAAGCGGAGGCGATGTCGAGCACAAAATTAGACTGAGCACTACAAAACGATTTGAAGCAGGCTGAAAATCAATATCAAGTAATTACAGGTACTTACGAAACTTCAAAGGCCCGACTTAAAAAAACATGCTGAAGTCAGGATACGGACGCCAAAATAGAGTGTCCGCTTCTTGCTCTTTGGGGCGCAAAAGGGTTTATTCACAGAACTTACGACGTACTCGACGTATGGAGAGAAAAAGCGCGAAGCGTTTCGGGAAAACCGCTTGACTGCGGCCATTTTATCCCGGAGGAAAAGCCCCGGGAGACTTCGGCGGAACTGCTGTCGTTTTTCGGATAACGGAATCTTCTAAAACCTGTTGAGCCAGCTGTTGTTTCTTCGGGGAAATTGCCGTCTATATGTTGTCCGCAAACACTGTTTTGTATAGAGTATCACCATGTTGAGAATGCTTTTCGTAATGGATCCGATCGAATCCATAAACATAAACAAGGACACCACTTTCGTCATAATGCTTGAATGTCAGGCAAGGGGACATGAAGTGCGCTACTGCGAGCTTAAAGATCTTTTTGTCAAAGACTCAGGGGCGTGGGCGGACTCAACGGGGCTTCGCCTCGAGAGAAAAAGCGATTACTACTCAAAAGGTTCCACGCAAAGTTCTCCCCTTGATGACTTCGACGTTGTATGGATGAGAAAAGATCCTCCCTTCAACATGGATTACATCTACTCAACTTACGTACTGGGCAGGGCTGACGAATCCACCACTCACGTGATCAACCATCCGGCCGGAATAAGGGAATCTAACGAGAAAATGTACAGTCTTAATTTTGCCGACTACATACCGCCCACCCTGGTTTCAAAAAACATCGAAAAGCTAAAGGAGTTTCTGCGAGAAACCGGCAACGAAATTGTGGTAAAGCCGCTTGACGGTTACGGCGGTGAGGGAATCTTTCTTGTGAGAGCCGATGACCCCAACCTCAACGTTATACTTGAGAGCATAACCGACTTCGGACGGACTTACGTGATGGCTCAGAAATTCATAAAAGAGGTTTCGCAAGGAGACAAAAGGGTTATACTTCTGAACGGCAAGCCCATAGGAGCGGTAATGAGGGTAGCCGCAAAGGGAGAATTCAGAAGCAACTTTCACTCCGGAGGACATCCCGAGAAAACCACGCTTACCCAAAGAGATCTGGAAATCTGCGGCGGCCTCGGACAGAAACTCATGAAGGACAGGCTCTACCTGGTCGGAATAGACATAGTCGGAGGATATCTGACCGAAGTCAACACCACGAGCCCGACATGTGTTCAGGAAATAAATTTTTTCAACGATACCAAGCTTGAATCGCAGATAGTTGATTTTGCAGAGAGCCTTACAAGCGGGGCTCCATAGAGCCGCCGGAATTTCCGAGCGAAAAAATCCGTACAGGAATCTAACCATGAAAATATCAAAAAAAGATGTGCTCAACACAGCAGAACTTGCAAGGCTTGAGTTTGATGACGAGACGCTCTCCAAGTTCACCCGGCAGCTCGGGGACATACTCGTCCACATAGATGAGCTTGCCAAGCTTGACACGAAAAACGTGGAGCCCACCTCGCATGTGCTTGAACTCTCAACTCCTCTAAGAAAAGACGAAGTGAATCAGCTAATAACGGCTGAAGAAGCTCTAAGAAACGCACCTAGTGAAGAAAACGACTTTTTCACGGTTCCAAAAGTCATAGAGGACCAGAGCTAACCCAATGCCGATTCCAAGAACTATAAAAGAGGCAGCCGCGTTAATACAGAGAAAAGAGGCTTCCCCCGTGGAGCTTACAGAACTTTTCCTTGAGCGCATATCCTCTTTGGAAACGAAAATAAACTCTTACATAACCGTCTGGAAAGAAAAGGCACTGAAGGCCGCCAGACAGGCAGAAAAACAGATATCCGAAGGAAACTACATGGGACCTCTACACGGAGTCCCGATAGCGCTTAAGGATATTTTCGTAACAAAGGACTCGCGAACCACCTGCGGCTCAAAAATGCTGCGGGATTTTGTCGCTCCGTACAACTCGACCGTCGCCGAAAAACTCATGGCGGCCGGTTCCGTAGTGCTCGGCAAAAACAACATGGACGAATTCGCCATGGGGTCTTCAAACGAAACATCCTACTTCGGAGCAGTAAGAAACCCCTGGGATACCGACAGGGTACCGGGAGGATCAAGCGGAGGCAGCGCCGCCGCTACGGCGGCAAATCTGTGCATAGCATCAGTCGGAACAGACACAGGAGGTTCCATAAGGCAGCCCGGCTCCCTCTGCGGAGTGGTGGGAATGAAACCCACATACGGAAGGATAAGCCGCTACGGCATGATCGCATTTGCTTCTTCACTTGATCAGGCGGGACCGCTTGCGAAAACCGTGGAAGACGCGGCCATAATCCTATCTTCCATATCGGGTCACGACCCTATGGACTCAACATCCGTAAACCTTCCGGCAGCTGACTATGCAAAAAACCTCAGTGCGAACATAAAGGGACTGCGGGTTGGCATACCAAGGGAATACTTTGTTTCAGGAATGGATCCCGAAGTGGAAGAATCCGTCCGCAAGGCTATAGCAGAAATCGAAGCCCTGGGGGCGGAGATTGTAGAGATATCTCTTCCTCACTCCCGCTACGCGGTTTCAACCTACTATATAATAGCCCCTTCGGAAGCAAGTTCGAATCTGGCCAGATACGACGGGGTAAGATACATGTACCGCTGCGAGAATCCGCAAAATCTTAGAGATCTGTTTTTCAGAAGCCGCTCGGAGGGATTCGGAGACGAAGTGAAAAGAAGGATAATGCTTGGGACCTATGCCCTCTCCACGGGTTATTATGACGCTTATTACCTAAAGGCCCAGAAGGCAAGAACCCTGATAATAAGGGATTTTAACAGCGCGTGGGAAAAAGTTGACGTCATAGTGAGCGCCACATCGCCTGAAACCGCTTTTAGAATAGGTGAAAAAACGGACGATCCGCTTAAAATGTACCTGTCTGACGTACTCACCATTCCCTGCAACATAGCAGGACTGCCGGGAATATCAGTTCCATGCGGATTCAGTTCAGAAAAACTTCCGATAGGGCTTCAGGTCATGGGAAAACCGTTTGATGAGCAGACCGTGCTAAATGTCGCGTACGCCTACGAGCAAAGCACTAAGTGGTACGAAAAAGAAGTGACTCCGCTTGGATAACAGCACCCCGAGATGCACCTCAAAGCAAAAACATGTTATTATATAAACAGGAGATTACTCTCAAATAAAAGCGATGTGCTGAAACGTATTGTAATGAATATAGTATTTAACAAGGAGGAATAAAAATGAGCATAGCTAAGAAATGTATGATGTGCGGCGAGGATTCCCCTGATACCATATGCGATTCCTGCAAGGCAAGCGTTCAGGCTGAAGCCGCCGGGGAAAAAGCGAAAATGGAAAAAGGCGTGAAAGTCGGCGGGAAGATGGCCGACAAACAGTCCAAAAAGAACTAGGGAACTGGCTCGTCGTCTTTCCAGATTTTAAGAGCCACTTTGTATATTCCATTTCTGGGAACTCCGAAGGCTTCGCTTACAAGGGAGGAAGCTTCACTCAGCGAGAGTTCCTTTTTCCTGAGAAACCGGAGCATCCTTTGAGCTGTATCAGCAGAGACCTCTCTACGCCCCTGTCTGTTCCCTTCTACAACTATTGTTATTTCCCCTTTCAGGGTTTTTCTTTCCGAAAGAGCAAAAATTACCTCGGAGAATGATCCTCTTAACGTTTCTTCATAAAATTTTGTCATTTCCCTTGCCACGCATACTCTTCTGTCTCCAAGAGTTTCTAACATTGCTTCAAGGCAACTTTGAAGCCTCTTTGCGGATTCATAGAAAACCAGAGTGTAAGGATAATGACTTATGTCAGTCAGAAGCTCTTTTCTTTTGCCGGAGACTTTCGGGAAAAACCCAAGAAATAAAAAACTGTCCGTGGGAAGCCCGGAAACGACAAGTGCGGATAGGACAGCCGAAGGGCCTGGTACAGGAATTACTTCTATATTGTTTTTAATTGAAAGGTCTACAAGTCTCCACCCGGGATCGGAAACCGAAGGAGTTCCAGCGTCGGAAACCAGTGCCACGTTTTTGCCGTCTTTTAGTTTTTCAAGCAGCTTAGGCGATTTTTCAATCTCGTTATGCTCGTGATAGCTCGTAAGCGGGGTTTCGATTCCGTACCGGACAAGAAGTTTTTTTGTGTTTCTAGTATCCTCACACGCTATAACATCGCAATCTTTAAGGACGGCTACAGCACGCAAAGTTATGTCTTCAAGATTTCCTATCGAACTAGAGACCACAAAAAGTTTTCCAAGCATGATGTTATTCGGTAAACATCCCGGACATAAAAAAGAGGTTTGCTATGTTGTGCTGATTATTCCCCAGCTTTTTGAGTATTGTATTCACGAAAACCCAGCATAGATCGGGTTTTCCAACTCAGAAGGGCTTTATATCCGAATTTGTACTAATCCACTAGATATTATAGCAGTATTAGAGGAGGAGAAAAACATGGCTGAAGATCTTCTGGACTCGTTTTTAGAACGGGAGATATTTACGTTAACCATAATGGGTGCCCTTGGTCGCAATCCAACATATGACAACGAAAATGCGGCGGAGGAAGAAAAAAAAGAATTTCGTAATTCCCTGCATGCCCAGCTCATTCGCATACGTAAACTGAAAGAATATAAGAAAGGTGGAGTCCGAGACAACCAGCATTTTGCCAATATCAAAGATTTAGCAGATGACCTGAGCAAAGGTCATGGCAAAATATTGAGAGACGGCAAGTTTCGTATTGGCACCGCCCAGAAGGCGTTGAGAAGTGGACCCCAAAAATCAGACAGCACCTTAAGTGTATTTCCTTGGTATTCTAAAAGAGTATACAGGAGGTACATAATGAAGAGTAAAAGACGTAATCATTCACCGCAGTTCAAGGCAAAGGTAGCGTTTTTGGCGGTAAAAGGAGACAAGACAGTAGCGGAGCTTGCCCGGCAGTTTGAGGTTCATCCCAATCAGATAAGCATGTGGAAGAAGAAGCAGCTCGGCAACGCCGCGGACAAAGTGTTCGGCCAGGGGGCGGGCAGCAAGGCGGCGGGCGAGAGCAAGTACGTAAACCAGCTTGAATCCAAGGTGGGCCAGCTGACGCTGGAGAACGATTTTTTATCAAAGGCGCTCGGTCGGCAGCGGCGCAAGAAGTTGGTAGTGCGCGGCCGGGCACTTTCTTTGGTAAGGCAGTGCAAACTGCTGGATATAAATCGCTCAAATATTTACTACAAACCTGTGGGGGTATCCCCGCAGGACGAAGAGATTATGAAGAAGATTGACAGGATCTACATTAAGTATCCGTTTAAGGGTTCAAGAAGGATGGTGTACGCCCTTAAGGCACAGGGCGTACAGGTGGGCAGAAAGCGTGTTATGAGGCTTATGGGGATACGAGGGCTCGCTCCCGGCCCCCAGACTACAAAGAAAGGGGGAGCAGAGCACAGGATATACCCGTATCTGCTGCGGGGGAAGACTGTAGAGCTTCCCGGGCAGGTATGGGCGGCAGACATAACGTATATAGAGATGAGCAGGGGTTTTGTGTATCTGTGTGCGGTAATGGACTGGCACTCGTGCAAGGTTCTTAGCTGGAGAGTGTCTAACACAATGGACAGCAGTTTTTGCGTGGAGGCTCTGGAAGAAGCGCTTTACAAGTATGATAAGCCCGAGATATTCAACACCGATCAAGGAAGTCAGTTCACAAGTGAAGAGTTTACGGGAGTTCTTAAAGACAGAGATATAAAGATAAGCATGGACGGCAAGGGAAGCTGGAGAGACAATGTTTTTGTGGAGAGGCTTTGGAGAAGTGTTAAGTACGAGGAAGTGTATCTGATGGCATATGAATCCGTTGCCTCGGCAAAGGCAGGTATAGGGAAGTGGATAGATTTTTACAATAAAAAAAGACCACATCAGGGGCTTGGAATGAAAACACCGGATGAGGTTTACTATGGTCTTGGGACAGCACAGAAGAATGTGGCTTGAAGCAATGAGACAAACAGAGCAGAGAGTTTATGGTTTTGGGAGTCTTAAAGATGGTTATGCGTTGGTGGGAATACACTTAAGAAAACAAAAATGCTGTCTAAAAAAGGGGACCACCTCTTTGAATCTTTATCTCAAATACTGTTGGGCTCGTGGAATCATTAAAGAACCGCCCCATTGTCCCATTGATTCGATCGTGATTGAGCAGATTAAATGTCCGTCCGACAAAAAGTGCAAGATTTGTAAAAACACAAGCTGGACGAAGATAGATGATAAAGAAGAATATCAACATTTTATCGATAATGCGAGGACAAAGGCCAATGTACAAGGACAAACTCTCGCATGTTGGGAGTTGAAGATATGGCAAACTGCCATGTCCAAGAGTTGAAGAAGTCCGCAACTTGGAAATAGATCAAACTATCTGTCTTGTAGTAGAATAAGATCATTCTTTTAAGTATTTTATGGAAGCAATGGCTATAAACACCTATATACCCGATGAGTTACCGCTCAAGGACCTTAATTATCAAAAACTGTTTAGTTTGGTTGGCAAGGCCAATGCGGAATTAGCACGCTATGATGGTTTGCTACAGGGCATACCCAATCCAGAGGTGATGCTTTCGCCTTTAACCACTCAAGAAGCTGTTCTGTCTTCAAAAATTGAAGGCACACAAGCCACTGTGGATGAAGTCTTAGAAAACAGGATGCTGGTTTAATTAAGGAAGGGGAAAAGTACAAAGATATTCAGGAAATAGTCAATTATCGTTTGGCTTTGTATCATGCGAGGGATTATCTTAAAGACTATCCGATCCGACTTGGTTTCATACGAGAGCTGAGAGGTGGTCCCCTTTTTTAGACAGCATTTTTGTTTTCTTAAGTGTATTCCCACCAACGCATAACCATCTTTAAGACTCCCAAAACCATAAACTCTCTGCTCTGTTTGTCTCATTGCTTCAAGCCACATTCTTCTGTGCTGTCCCAAGACCATAGTAAACCTCATCCGGTGTTTTCATTCCAAGCCCCTGATGTGGTCTTTTTTTATTGTAAAAATCTATCCACTTCCCTATACCTGCCTTTGCCGAGGCAACGGATTCATATGCCATCAGATACACTTCCTCGTACTTAACACTTCTCCAAAGCCTCTCCACAAAAACATTGTCTCTCCAGCTTCCCTTGCCGTCCATGCTTATCTTTATATCTCTGTCTTTAAGAACTCCCGTAAACTCTTCACTTGTGAACTGACTTCCTTGATCGGTGTTGAATATCTCGGGCTTATCATACTTGTAAAGCGCTTCTTCCAGAGCCTCCACGCAAAAACTGCTGTCCATTGTGTTAGACACTCTCCAGCTAAGAACCTTGCACGAGTGCCAGTCCATTACCGCACACAGATACACAAAACCCCTGCTCATCTCTATATACGTTATGTCTGCCGCCCATACCTGCCCGGGAAGCTCTACAGTCTTCCCCCGCAGCAGATACGGGTATATCCTGTGCTCTGCTCCCCCTTTCTTTGTAGTCTGGGGGCCGGGAGCAAGCCCTCGTATCCCCATAAGCCTCATAACACGCTTTCTGCCCACCTGTACGCCCTGTGCCTTAAGGGCGTACACCATCCTTCTTGAACCCTTAAACGGATACTTAATGTAGATCCTGTCAATCTTCTTCATAATCTCTTCGTCCTGCGGGGATACCCCCACAGGTTTGTAGTAAATATTTGAGCGATTTATATCCAGCAGTTTGCACTGCCTTACCAAAGAAAGTGCCCGGCCGCGCACTACCAACTTCTTGCGCCGCTGCCGACCGAGCGCCTTTGATAAAAAATCGTTCTCCAGCGTCAGCTGGCCCACCTTGGATTCAAGCTGGTTTACGTACTTGCTCTCGCCCGCCGCCTTGCTGCCCGCCCCCTGGCCGAACACTTTGTCCGCGGCGTTGCCGAGCTGCTTCTTCTTCCACATGCTTATCTGATTGGGATGAACCTCAAACTGCCGGGCAAGCTCCGCTACTGTCTTGTCTCCTTTTACCGCCAAAAACGCTACCTTTGCCTTGAACTGCGGTGAATGATTACGTCTTTTACTCTTCATTATGTACCTCCTGTATACTCTTTTAGAATACCAAGGAAATACACTTAAGATGCTGTCTGATTTTTGGGGTCCACTTCTGAAGCAACCTTTATACCACCTTCGCCGCTAATATTGAGTAGTTGTCTGGATTATTGGCAAAATTACATTGATTCGGATGACAGTGACTTTTTACTGCAGATCGCAGTGGTGCACGCTCAGTTCGAGTTAATCCATCCCTTCATGGACGGAAACGGCCGAATCGGTCGAATACTTATACCTCTATTCTTATATAAGAAAAAAGTGCTTTCGCAGCCGATGTTTTATTTGAGCGAATACTTGGAGAGAAATCGGAACGAGTACTATAGGAGGCTGCAGTCTATTTCGGAGCATGGGGATTGGGATGGTTGGATAGCCTTTTTTTTGAGAGCAGTCCAGAAGCAGTCTGAGCGCAACAGTCAAAAGGTAAAAGAGATTATGGAACTTTACGATAAAATGAAGTCACACGTACAGAACGTAACCCACTCTCAATACTCGGTCTACCTTGTGGATGCCATTTTTAGCAAGCCAGCTTTCCAGAGTTCTGATTTGGTCAACCAGTTAGGCAACCAACACAGTATTCACAGGAAGACTGCTTTTCAGCTGCTCAAGGAATTACGTGATGCAGGGATACTGAAAGAACTTCGACCCCGCAAAGGACGTCTTTCTGCAGTTTTATACTTTCCAGAATTAGTAAAACTACTGTAATAAGGATAAAGAGGCTCTACAAAAAATTTTTAGTAGTCTGGAGGCTTCACTACTGTGTTTGAGTAACCTATTTTTCGTTTTAGGTTACTCAAAATGCTTTGTGTGAATCTCAAGTTACATAAAAACCCCAATTCCTGCGTGAAGACAGCGTTTAAGAAAAATTTCTGTTTACTATGGCGGAGGGCGAGGGATTCGAACCCCCAAGTCCTCTCGGACGCCGGTTTTCAAGACCGGTGCAATAGCCGTTCTGCCAGCCCTCCGGCAAGAATCAGATTATAGAGATAACCAGACTTACTTCACTAGTCTTTCACTGTAACAGTTACTTTCTCTGAAAGCACGGGAGGCTTATGAGGTATGTGCAAATAATTACCCAGCAGCAAACGCAGTGTGTGCTTCCCGGGTGGAAGAGTTATCTCAGCTTCTGTCTGTCCGCCTCCGAAGTGTTTTAAGTTATCGCTAAAAACAAGAGGGCTTTCCATGTCCGGCAGACCTTCATGGTTTATTAACAGATGATGGTGCCCTGTGTTCGGAACCTTGACCCCGGCCGGAGCAACTCCCATGTTCACAAGCCCGAATCTAACGGTAAAAGTCTTACCGACAACCTCGCCATCTTTCGGAGAAATGATATACACCTTGGCACCGGCAGGAGATTCAGAAGAATAATTCTCTGCAAAAGCCGTGTTCCACGATACAGCTACTGCTATCAAAAATAAAAAAAATGTCCTGCTCACTACTATCCTCCCAAAAACATGATTATGAAAACATAAGTTGTTATTATATCTTCTTTTAGTCGTTTCTCTATTCCCCCTTTTTTTAACTGCTTTGCTCTCCAGGGTTTCGTGGATCTGCCTCTTAAGAAGCTCTATTTTATCTTCTAAATCTAATTCCAAAGATCAACTACCACTCTTCCAATCTGGCCACCTTTAAGGATAACATCTATTTCCCGGTTAAGATCTTCAAGAGAAACTATTCTGCATGCATGCTCAAGGATGCTGAGTTTCCACTCGCCGGATATCTTTTCCCACACCAGCCGTCTTCTTTCCATTGGACAGCTTGCAGAATCTATGCCTGCAAGCGTAATTCCCCTCAATATAAATGGATAGACATTCGTGTTGAGTTCATGGGAAGCCACATTGCCGCATGTAGTCACAACACCTCTTTGTCTGGTGGACTTAATAGCTGTGGCAAGAATCTCTCCGCCCACGGTATCGACCACCCCGGCCCAGTTCCCCTTAAGCAGCAGCCTGCCCGAAGGGTCAGTCAAGTCCTCTCTCCCGATTATTTCTTCCGCTCCCAGGTCCGTCAGAAACTGTTTCTGTTCCGTCTTCCCCGTCGAAGCCGTCACACTGTAGCCGGCTTTTGCAAGAATAGCCACGGCCATGCTGCCAACTCCCCCCGTCGCACCGGTTACAAGGATCTTTCCGTGCCGAGGGCTTAGTCCGCCCTCCACGATTTTTAATACTGACTGTGCCGCCGTGAAACCGGCGGTCCCATACATCATCGACTCTTTGAGATCAAGTCCCGCAGGCAGGTTAACTACCCAGTCAGCCGGAACCCTGACGTATTGCCCGAAACCTCCTGAAGTATCCATTCCCAAGTCATAGCCATGCACTACAACCTCGTCTCCGGGTTTAAACTCCGCACTCTCTGAATGCTCAACTACACCGGCAGCGTCAACGCCGGGCGTATGAGGATAATTCTTGGTAACACCCCTGTTTCCTATGGCCGAGAGAGCATCCTTGTAGTTTAGGGATGAATATTTTACGTTCAGAAGCACCTCTCCGTCCGGCAGACTGTCCAGTTTTCTGGCTGCGACTTCCCTAGTGAATTTTCCATCTTCACCCATGCTTACAACCATCGCCTTGAAATCATCAGAAATCATCTAAAACCTCCTTCAGTTGCGGTTTTCATCTCCGCACAGATCCTCAAGCGCAAGCAAAAGCGCCTGAGTTCCAAGCCTCCCGAGCCCAAGTGTGCGCGCTCTCTCGTAAAGGGATTTAACAAGCCAAAGCCCGGGAAGATCAATTCCCATTCTCTGCGACTCCGCAAGAGCAATCTCCATGTCTTTTATGAAGTGCTCAACGAAAAAACCCGGGTCAAAATCCCCATCCATTATTCTGGGACCGAGATTGTTAAGAAGCCAGCTCGAGGCCGCACCGCTCCCTACGGAACGAAGCATGGTATAAGGGTCAAGTCCCGCCTTCTTGCAGTAAATCAAGTTCTCGCAGATTCCTATCATTACTCCCGCCACCGTAATCTGATTACACATCTTCGCATGCTGCCCGGAGCCCGCCTTACCCTGATACACGATGTTTTTTCCTAAAAGCTCCAAAAGCGGATTTACCAGATCAAAGACTTCCTCGTCCCCTCCGACCATTACTGATAAGCTCTCCTTTAACAGCTCCCACATCTCCCCCGGAGACCGGAGCGTCTAGGAGTCTGTCGGACTTTAGCGGTCATTTAATGTTAAAATAACGGTATCAAGATGTCTGAGAAGGAGAAGACAATGAGACGGAGGTTTGTATCAGCAGACCGCAAGACGCCGCAGATGTTTCCGCCTACAATAGAAGAGTATCTGCCCGAAGACCATCTTGCCCGGTTTGTGGTGGAGATAGTTGAGCAGCTGGATCTGAGAAGGCTGACGGAAGCGTATTCGGGCAGGGGGTCGGCAGCGTATCATCCGGGAATGAAGGTGGCTCTTCTGTTCTACGGATACGCGACGGGGACATTCTCTTCCCGGAAGCTTGAGAAGGCAACATATGACAGTGTGGCGTACAGGTATAAGAGGTGGTCCCCTTTTTTAGACAGCATTTTTGTTTTCTTAAGTGTATTCCCACCAACGCATAACCATCTTTAAGACTCCCAAAACCATAAACTCTCTGCTCTGTTTGTCTCATTGCTTCAAGCCACATTCTTCTGTGCTGTCCCAAGACCATAGTAAACCTCATCCGGTGTTTTCATTCCAAGCCCCTGATGTGGTCTTTTTTCATTGTAAAAATCTATCCACTTCCCTATACCTGCCTTTGCCGAGGCAACGGATTCATATGCCATCAGATACACTTCCTCGTACTTAACACTTCTCCAAAGCCTCTCCACAAAAACATTGTCTCTCCAGCTTCCCTTGCCGTCCATGCTTATCTTTATATCTCTGTCTTTAAGAACTCCCGTAAACTCTTCACTTGTGAACTGACTTCCTTGATCGGTGTTGAATATCTCGGGCTTATCATACTTGTAAAGCGCTTCTTCCAGAGCCTCCACGCAAAAACTGCTGTCCATTGTGTTAGACACTCTCCAGCTAAGAACCTTGCACGAGTGCCAGTCCATTACCGCACACAGATACACAAAACCCCTGCTCATCTCTATATACGTTATGTCTGCCGCCCATACCTGCCCGGGAAGCTCTACAGTCTTCCCCCGCAGCAGATACGGGTATATCCTGTGCTCTGCTCCCCCTTTCTTTGTAGTCTGGGGGCCGGGAGCAAGCCCTCGTATCCCCATAAGCCTCATAACACGCTTTCTGCCCACCTGTACGCCCTGTGCCTTAAGGGCGTACACCATCCTTCTTGAACCCTCAAACGGATACTTAATGTAGATCCTGTCAATCTTCTTCATAATCTCTTCGTCCTGCGGGGATACCCCCACAGGTTTGTAGTAAATATTTGAGCGATTTATATCCAGCAGTTTGCACTGCCTTACCAAAGAAAGTGCAGGGTAAGGGAGAGGTGGTCCCCTTTTTTAGACAGCATTTTTGTTTTCTTAAGTGTATTCCCACCAACGCATAACCATCTTTAAGACTCCCAAAACCATAAACTCTCTGCTCTGTTTGTCTCATTGCTTCAAGCCACATTCTTCTGTGCTGTCCCAAGACCATAGTAAACCTCATCCGGTGTTTTCATTCCAAGCCCCTGATGTGGTCTTTTTTTATTGTAAAAATCTATCCACTTCCCTATACCTGCCTTTGCCGAGGCAACGGATTCATATGCCATCAGATACACTTCCTCGTACTTAACACTTCTCCAAAGCCTCTCCACAAAAACATTGTCTCTCCAGCTTCCCTTGCCGTCCATGCTTATCTTTATATCTCTGTCTTTAAGAACTCCCGTAAACTCTTCACTTGTGAACTGACTTCCTTGATCGGTGTTGAATATCTCGGGCTTATCATACTTGTAAAGCGCTTCTTCCAGAGCCTCCACGCAAAAACTGCTGTCCATTGTGTTAGACACTCTCCAGCTAAGAACCTTGCGCGAGTGCCAGTCCATTACCGCACACAGATACACAAAACCCCTGCTCATCTCTATATACGTTATGTCTGCCGCCCATACCTGCCCGGGAAGCTCTACAGTCTTCCCCCGCAGCAGATACGGGTATATCCTGTGCTCTGCTCCCCCTTTCTTTGTAGTCTGGGGGCCGGGAGCAAGCCCTCGTATCCCCATAAGCCTCATAACACGCTTTCTGCCCACCTGTACGCCCTGTGCCTTAAGGGCGTACACCATCCTTCTTGAACCCTTAAACGGATACTTAATGTAGATCCTGTCAATCTTCTTCATAATCTCTTCGTCCTGCGGGGATACCCCCACAGGTTTGTAGTAAATATTTGAGCGATTTATATCCAGCAGTTTGCACTGCCTTACCAAAGAAAGTGCCCGGCCGCGCACTACCAACTTCTTGCGCCGCTGCCGACCGAGCGCCTTTGATAAAAAATCGTTCTCCAGCGTCAGCTGGCCCACCTTGGATTCAAGCTGGTTTACGTACTTGCTCTCGCCCGCCGCCTTGCTGCCCGCCCCCTGGCCGAACACTTTGTCCGCGGCGTTGCCGAGCTGCTTCTTCTTCCACATGCTTATCTGATTGGGATGAACCTCAAACTGCCGGGCAAGCTCCGCTACTGTCTTGTCTCCTTTTACCGCCAAAAACGCTACCTTTGCCTTGAACTGCGGTGAATGATTACGTCTTTTACTCTTCATTATGTACCTCCTGTATACTCTTTTAGAATACCAAGGAAATACACTTAAGGTGCTGTCTGATTTTTGGGGTCCACTTCTCTATGCGGGGTATCTTCCGGATCTCGGGTCTGCCTCGGGGATTTTTAATCCGGGATTTGTTCTTTTTCATGATTCTTACCCAAGGGTGTTTTTCATTCTCAGAGCAATGATAACAGCAATTCAAGATACAAGCTCTTTATAGGGAAGCTTCTTGCCAACCAACCCCTTGGCCAACAGCGCCATCTGCTCTATAGTGTCCATCTCTCTTGCATTATGCCTGCCCGCAAACTCCGTAACATAGCGGTCCAGATGTTTCTCGCTCATGTGATGGTAAGTTCCGTAGTACCCTCTGTTCAAAGCAGCCCAGAAGGATTCCACGCCGTTTACATGGGCTTTTTCTCTTACATACTCTCCCACACTGTGATTAACCGCTTCATGTCTGTAGTTCTTCTTCCCAAGACCCATATACCCCCTGTTCTGATCGGTGTATACCGTAGAACCTTCTTTCACAGCCTCCTCTACCATGCGTTGAAGTGTGATGCTCGATACCGGCCTAGTCACTTTTGCCCTGATCTTGCTGCCCCCACGCTCCTTAATGGCAACTACAGGTATCTTGTCTTGAGTCCCCGCCCCCATCATCCTGGGTTTTTTCGACCTGTGCATATTGCCATACTTCCCGCCCATATAGGTTTCGTCCACCTCCACCGCTCCGCCCAGCTTCTCATCCCTTATCCATCCCTGCCTTATCTTCTCCCTGCCTTATCTTCTGAGCTAAAGTCCATGCCGTTGACTGAGCTATCCCCAAATCCCTGTGAAGCTTCATGCTGGACACGCCTTTAAGATTTGTTGTCATCAAGTACAAAGCCACCACCCACTTGCGCAATGGCGTCTTGCTGCTTCTCATTACAGTTCCAGTCCTCACACTGAAATACTTTCGGCAATCCTTGCAGTGATAAGGCATTTTATGCTTCGCCCCGGCAGTACGAGTCCCTGCGCAGTGCGGACAATGCCTCTGCCCGTTCGGCCAGCGCTGATCCTCAAACCACTTTGTCGCAGATCCCTCATCGGGAAACATCTCAAGCAGTTCCATAACCCCTATTCCTTTTCTGTGAAACCTTCCAGGGGCCTTGTACTTCCTCTCAGACATTCCTAACACTCCTTAATTACTCTATTTACCTGTCTAATATATTAACTAAAATAGAGAAAATACCAAGGTTCTAGAAAAAGCTTTTAGGGCTTTGTCTAATTATCGCTATAATTCCCGCACTTTTTTCTAGCAAGCTCCATAGCGAATGTGTTAGAATTTAATCCAGTAGGATAAGCAGGCCTAACTGGAACAAAAAATCGATTTTAAGGGGGATTCTTGGAGATGATTTTCAAAACTCGGCTTTACCTAGCCATCTTTGCATTTGTTTTCTTGTTTGCGGTAATTTTCTCACTGGATGTTGCTGCCCAGGATGCGGAGCAAGAAAATCTCAGTGCGGTGGAAAAGGGCAGTTATACGCTTGGGAAAATGCTTGTGACTGCTACCAAACGTGTTGAGTTTGAACAGGATGTGCCTTTTTCACTGAATGTACAGTCAGAAGAGGATATACAACGTCTTAACACAACAAACTTGGAAGATCTTTCCCGCAATGTCGCCGGACTATCGATACAGAACCTCGGACCGGGCCAGAGCGTAGTCACGATCCGTGGCATCTCTTCCGGACAGATAGTACGGGACCAGCCCGGCGTAAAGGAACAGGTTGGTGTTTATCTTGACGAAACTCCTATATCACTTTCGCTTTTCACTCCTGACATTGACCTTTTTGACCTTAACCGTGTAGAGACCCTGAGAGGACCGCAGGGTACACTCTTCGGGTCAGGCTCAATCGGCGGTACCGTTCGCTATATAACCAACCAGCCGCTTTTAGGTGTAAGCGAAACTAAAGTCGAGGTTGACGGAAATTATCTTGATGAAGGGTCTACTGGAGGTCATGTCAAAACAGCACTGAATGTTCCTGTAGGGGAAAATGCGGCTTTTCGCGTGGTTGCTTATGGTACCGGATACGGCGGTTTCATTGACGCCCAAAAACAAGGGGGTGCTGTAGATGAGGATGTAAACGACGGAAGCCGTCTGGGCGGACGCGTTTCCTTTCTATGGAAGCCAAACGAAAATTTCTCCATTACTCCACGGATTGCATATCAGAACATTGATCTTGGAGGTTTTAACCGCGAAGAGGTATTTAACCTTTTTGCAAACCCCTATACTGTTCCCCCGACTCCTCTTGGTGAAAGAGAGCAGTTTTTGCTGTTTGACGAGTCTTTTGAAGATAAAACTCTGATTTTTGACACCGTGGTAAACTGGAATATGGAAGACTTATTTCATGTTACATACTCGGTAAGCTACATAAAACGCGATCTTCTTGTAAGTCGCGACGCAAGCGCTCTTACCGGCAGCGTTAGTATGGACCTTGGATTTGCAGAGGATGACGTGGCGAACCCATCCAATCTGCGTGACACTACGGATCTTGAACAAATGACCCATGAAATTCGCCTGAGTTCAAACGATGACGGCGCATTTGAGTGGCTTGCAGGCGTCTTTTACTCAGATGTTGAGCGTGATTATTCTCAGCGTTTGCCAACTCCGGGCTATGATGCCTTATGGATTCCCTCGGCTGACACAAACTTTCCCGATGCAGTGGATTCACCTTATAGTGCCGATCTCACATATGATTTAAAGCAGATTGCTATTTTCGGGGAGGCAACCTATACGCTGCTTGACCGTCTTGGCTTGACGGCTGGTCTGCGCTGGTATGACTGGGAAGAGGATAAGACTTTCAAGTCAGGGGGAGGTTTCTCGAATGCTGATGCCCAGAATCAGGATGTTACGGTTTCCTCCGACGGACTTACACCTCGGTTTGTGGTGAGCTATGATGCCACCGATAACGTTACTGTGAATGCTCAGGTTTCCCGGGGTTTTCGTCTCGGCGGCGTTAATGACCCGCTTAACCAGCTGCTTTGCGGAGATGCATATGATACTTTCCGGGGTTATCAGGAGTTTGAGGATGAGACTCTTTGGAACTACGAGGTCGGATTTAAGTCCTCCTTTGAGAGAGTTACATTCAACGGCTCGGTCTTTTATACCGACATTGAGAATCTGGGTGTAAACGTTGATGCGGGACCCTGTTCTTCCAGGGTTACAATCAGCGTGCCTGAATCTCATACTGCGGGAGCGGAACTTGAACTGTCTGTCAGACCGACAAGATCTTTGCTGGTTGCTTTTGCCGGAAGCTATCTAGAAGCAGAGTTTGATTCCACTATCAGTGCGGCAGATGGGAGTGCGGTTGAGGGAATAGAGAAAGGCAACCGCATACCTTCTGTTCCAGACTGGCAGTTCTCAGGGTCCGCCACTTATACTTTCCCGGGTTTTCTGAATGCCACTGAGAGCTATATATCGGGTTCCTGGCAGTTCGTGGGCGACAGCATAACGCAGGCTGGCGACCAGATACCCGGCAGGGGGGCTTTTACACACGGCTTGCCTTACAGAGGCGCTTCTGGCGATGAGGTAACGGAAGTTGATCTGCTACTTGATTCATATCATCTGTTTAACATCTCCGCGGGACTTGTATATAACAATGTCGAGTTCACAACTTACGTTAAGAATATTACGGATGAGAACGCTAGACTTTCGTTTGACCGTGAACGGGGAGGGCGTGCCCGTCTTGCTTACAGAGTGGGTCAGCCCCGTACTTTCGGTATGGTTGCGCGCATGCGTTTCTGATAAATAACATGGACGGTAATTCAAAACTCGCTTTTTTATAATATTGTATACAATTACTACGTTAAACTACATGTAGTTAATATGATTTGAAGGAGGCTTAAATCATGAGAAGATCTGCAATGGTTAACAGTTTGTTTTTGTGCTCTATCCTTGTTTTTATTTTAGTTCTGGGTGGGAGTACGCATTCCGCCTTTGCCAATGGCACGGCCGCGGATGCGCGTGATGAGGGGACTGAAGAAGCCATGAGAGCTTTTTTGCTGAACGTAGCTGAACGTAAAAGAGAGGTGGGAAGAGCTCAGGGATCTCGATGGGTAGAAGTGGACCCCAAAAATCAGACAGCATCTTAAGTGTATTTCCTTGGTATTCTAAAAGAGTATACAGGAGGTACATAATGAAGAGTAAAAGACGTAATCATTCACCGCAGTTCAAGGCAAAGGTAGCGTTTTTGGCGGTAAAAGGAGACAAGACAGTAGCGGAGCTTGCCCGGCAGTTTGAGGTTCATCCCAATCAGATAAGCATGTGGAAGAAGAAGCAGCTCGGCAACGCCGCGGACAAAGTGTTCGGCCAGGGGGCGGGCAGCAAGGCGGCGGGCGAGAGCAAGTACGTAAACCAGCTTGAATCCAAGGTGGGCCAGCTGACGCTGGAGAACGATTTTTTATCAAAGGCGCTCGGTCGGCAGCGGCGCAAGAAGTTGGTAGTGCGCGGCCGGGTCTGGCATAAAGGACGCTATTGCGGCTCTCAAGCGGCGCCCTGGCCACCAGAGTGCGTTGAAACTTCCTGCGTGATGAATGCATACACTGTTTACGCTTTTACCTACGGACCGAATTCCGGGAGTCCGGCCGCAGTGTGCATTCTTGAAAAAGAAATGCCGGATAGCACTAAACAGCAGATCGCTTCCCGAATAAATCTCCCGGACACGGCTTTTTTGCTCAGAGGAAAAGGCCTTTTCGAACTCAGATGGTTTACTCCCAAGATGGAAGTTGACCTTTGCGGACATGCTACCTTGGCAAGCGCCCATATTCTTTTTTCTCTCGATATGTTTCCTTTCCCTCTGAGAATCCTTGGGAAGTCGAGACGCCGGACAACCTGCTCATGGGGATTTCCCAGAAGCCCCTTTACGTGGGCAGGAATCGCTTTGATTACATAGCTGTTTACGAGAGTGAAGAGATAGTGAGAAGTGTTGTCCCGGAACTCAAACACATCAGGAAACTTGATTCCAGGGGGCTTATAATAACGAGTGTCTCAGATTGCCGCGGCTACGATTTTGTATCGCGTTTTTTCGCTCCTAACGCCGGAATAGATGAGGACCCAGTTACTGGCTCTGCTCATTGCTGCCTTTGTCCTTTCTGGAGCCGCAGGCTCGGGAAAAAAGAACTTACAGGCTATCAGGCGTCAGAAAGAGGTGGTCTTGTCAATACAAGACTTTTCGGGAAAAGAGTCTTTTTGTCTGGGAAGGCGGTTATTGACGGAAGCTTCGAAATCAACCCGGATTTGTAAGGAAACTTGGATCTGCCGTTTGGCGAGATTCACAAAAAAATTTTTTTCGGTAAAATTCAAATTCCATGTTACGGGGGCGGCGTAGCCAAGAGGTAAGGCAACGGTCTGCAAAACCGTCATACCCCGGTTCGATTCCGGGCGCCGCCTCCAAAGTTCTGAACTCCTTTCAGCGTAATGCCCGGGTGGCGGAATTGGTAGACGCAAGGGACTTAAAATCCCTCGGGAGTATCTCCCGTGCCGGTTCGAGTCCGGCCCCGGGCACTTTTGGGAATTATAGCGATAATTAGACAAACTTAGAGGGACTGCTATTTCTTCACAGAGGTGGTCCCCTTTTTTAGACAGCATTTTTGTTTTCTTAAGTGTATTCCCACCAGTGCATAACCATCTTTAAGAATCCCAAAACCATAAACTCTCTGCTCTGTTTGTCTCATTGCTTCAAGCCACATTCTTCTGTGCTGTCCCAAGACCATAGTAAACCTCATCCGGTGTTTTCATTCCAAGCCCCTGATGTGGTCTTTTTTCATTGTAAAAATCTATCCACTTCCCTATACCTGCCTTTGCCGAGGCAACGGATTCATATGCCATCAGATACACTTCCTCGTACTTAACACTTCTCCAAAGCCTCTCCACAAAAACATTGTCTCTCCAGCTTCCCTTGCCGTCCATGCTTATCTTTATATCTCTGTCTTTAAGAACTCCCGTAAACTCTTCACTTGTGAACTGACTTCCTTGATCGGTGTTGAATATCTCGGGCTTATCATACTTGTAAAGCGCTTCTTCCAGAGCCTCCACGCAAAAACTGCTGTCCATTGTGTTAGACACTCTCCAGCTAAGAACCTTGCACGAGTGCCAGTCCATTACCGCACACAGATACACAAAACCCCTGCTCATCTCTATATACGTTATGTCTGCCGCCCATACCTGCCCGGGAAGCTCTACAGTCTTCCCCCGCAGCAGATACGGGTATATCCTGTGCTCTGCTCCCCCTTTCTTTGTAGTCTGGGGGCCGGGAGCAAGCCCTCGTATCCCCATAAGCCTCATAACACGCTTTCTGCCCACCTGTACGCCCTGTGCCTTAAGGGCGTACACCATCCTTCTTGAACCCTTAAACGGATACTTAATGTAGATCCTGTCAATCTTCTTCATAATCTCTTCGTCCTGCGGGGATACCCCCACAGGTTTGTAGTAAATATTTGAGCGATTTATATCCAGCAGTTTGCACTGCCTTACCAAAGAAAGTGCCCGGCCGCGCACTACCAACTTCTTGCGCCGCTGCCGACCGAGCGCCTTTGATAAAAAATCGTTCTCCAGCGTCAGCTGGCCCACCTTGGATTCAAGCTGGTTTACGTACTTGCTCTCGCCCGCCGCCTTGCTGCCCGCCCCCTGGCCGAACACTTTGTCCGCGGCGTTGCCGAGCTGCTTCTTCTTCCACATGCTTATCTGATTGGGATGAACCTCAAACTGCCGGGCAAGCTCCGCTACTGTCTTGTCTCCTTTTACCGCCAAAAACGCTACCTTTGCCTTGAACTGCGGTGAATGATTACGTCTTTTACTCTTCATTATGTACCTCCTGTATACTCTTTTAGAATACCAAGGAAATACACTTAAGGTGCTGTCTGATTTTTGGGGTCCACTTCTCCTTTTGAGTTCCTGTAGGAATGCACTATCTGTACCGATATGTTGGCTGTGGTCTGGCGTTTTACCTTTCTTACGAACATGTGGAATATTGTAAGGGGGAACAAAGAAGAAGTAAGCACAAAAGCAGACTGAATACTGCAAAACGGTCTGAAAACCCATATAAGGTAATTACAGGTACTTACGAAACTTCTAACAGTTGATTCTTTTTAGAAAAGTGCTGATGATACCCTATGGCCTTGTATTCCTAACCGGTTTAAACTTGCTCTGTTTCTTCTTGAAGAACTTCTTCAGGTTTTCCAACACGGAAAATCTTTACAACGTCTTCAAGCTGATGTATCAAAAACAGAGTAAGTACAAAAGATGTGGCGAAAAGAACCAAGGAGTTTCCTCCGATTATCGCTATGAGGACTAATCCGGCCGAATAATAATTTCTCCTCCCCAAGAAACGAAGGCGGGCAAGGAGCTTCCTTGGGAGGGAAAGTTCTTCGTCATTGATATGCTTGTCAATTTCGAAGTACGCAACCAGACTACCGGAATTCGTGTACTTTATCAGAAAGTAAAATGACCAGATTAGAAACAGGATAAGGACGATAATATTATAGCTTCCTAGGACCACTGCAAGGGTGCTTCCGGTCTGAAGATAATATCCAATAGGAACTCCGATAAGAAAAGAAAAGACTGTAAACTGGTCACTTATGGTATCAACCCACTGCCCCTTTTTGGTCTCCATAAGCTTTATTCTCGCAACTTCCCCGTCGCACCTGTCCAAAACAGTTGCCGCCTGCATGAAAAGAGCTCCGAGCACAGGATGACCAAGAGCATAAAACGGCCCACAGAGCACTCCTATAAGGTTAATCAGAACGCTAACTGCATTAGGAGTAAGAGACGTCTTTATGAGAAGTTTGCTCAGAGGAAGAGACATTCGACCGTTTATATTTCTGGCTATCCATCCGGTGGCCGTTTTGCCGACGTGAGAAAAGATGATTCTTTCCGCTTCTTTTCTAGATTCCTTGGTATCCGAAAGACGGTACCAATACCCGCTGTCGGCACTGAAATTTTTAATGCGGCTTCGTGCGGCCTCCTGACCAAGCCAGGTATCTAGCCCGGCAGATGAAAGCAAAGCTGCGATTTCTGTGAAATTTACGGAAAAAACGCCAAAGACGCTGCTTCCTCCGCCGAAATACCTAGTTACGTAACCGGTTTTCCTGTCCATACCAACAACCGGATCAGCATCCTGCTCAACAAGCAAAGAAAGTTCATCCGGAAGACAATCAGATAAATCACTGATGAATTTTTCAAGGGAAGAGCTGTTTGTGACAACCACAGAGGATTCTAAAACAAGAACCCTGCCCGAATCTATCGACACCGGTTCTCCGGGAAAGACCCAGTTTATGTCCGATGTAATTCTCGGGTCATCAATAAGAAGATTCTTGAGAAAACCCGGGTTGTCGGTAACTACATGAAACTGTTCGATTCCAGCACGTTGGCAATTTATTATAATTCTTTTTAGTTGAGGGATTTGAGCTATGTATTTGCTTGGGAATCTGGATAGATCCTCGCCATTTGTTCCCGTACCAGAACAAAATACAATAGCATTTTTCATGGCAGATTATTCAGAGGAGTCAACAACTCTCAGAAGATTCGGAGCACGGTATTCCTTTTTCAAGAACTTGCCAGCCTGTTTTCTCGCTCTGAAAAGATCCAGTGGACAGTCGACATCCATCCAGTAGAGTTCGCCTATATCCAAGGGCTTTATCTTATACCCCTTGCTTATAAGCCTGTGTATTGAGGAAATATACCATTTGCTTTCCGCACCGGGATTTCTCATTTCTTCTTCAACCGCCCTTTTTAGGAGTTCAACCCCTGTGTCTCTGAACACCCTTATCCCGACCGATTCAGCAGAGGTCTCGGCGTTTGATATCTCCTTGCTGATCTTGGTGATCCTGCTGTCGCTGACAACAACCTTCATGTCCTCCCTTTCATAACGAGGTCTTTTCTTTATGGGAAGACAGATTTTTTCATTCCTGACCGAAAGCGCCTTGTCCAAAACACCCATCTCGTACACATCGTCTCCGTTCATGACCACTAGATCTTCGTCAAATTCGCTTCTAGCTATCCAAAGGGATACAAGGCTGTTTGTAGACTGGTAGAACGGGTTGTATAGGGTGTTAATCCTCATCCCCAAGCCATCGTAACTTCTCAGGAAGTCTTCCACTCTCTCAAAACCAAACCCAACAACGATCACAACTTCGTTTATGCCACAGTCCCGTATAAGGTTTATCTGGTGTTCAAGTATGGATATGTTCCCAATATCAAGAAGACATTTGGGCTTGTCATGGGTGTAGGGATATAGTCTGGTTCCCCTACCCGCCGCAAGTACTATAGCTTTCATAGATCAGATTTCCCAAATAAATGGTTATACCCATGTAGAATCAAAAAAAGCACAAGGGATAAAACCCTATCTCCTCAATATTATTGCGAGCCTAGTGTAACTATAGCAATTAGCTATGTCAAATAGAGCTTTAATCAGAAAGCCTATGGGTTTGGAATTGACCGAGAAACTGGGTAGTCACACATCGGCCGCAACTTTAAGGGTGTTAATTTCAGATTTTATGCTGCTTATATTGTTCATCTCATCCACGTATATAAGCCTAGGTCTATGTGTTTTGCTCTGTTCTTCGTCATAGATTGCAAAATCCGCTATTATCAGGCAATCGCCTTTTCTTGCAAGATGCGCCGCCGCACCGTTTACACAAACTGTGTTGGAACCTCTGGCACCTTCAATCACGTAGGTTGAAAAACGGTGGCCATTGGTCAGATTGAAAATGTGAATCTCTTCATAGGGAAACAGTTCCGCCGCGTCCATGAGATTTCTATCAAGCGTAAGACTCCCTTCGTAGTCCAGCTCTGCATCGGTTACCGTAACTCTGTGTATTTTGGATTTCAGGAGTACTCTCTGCATTACGAACCTCTTAAAGCATAATATTATCGATTAGCCTGGTATCGGCCAGCCTCACGGCCAAAGCGACCAAGTCGCCCTTCTCAGCTCTGTTCCGGAGTTCAAGGGTTTCAGGATCTCTTATCTCAATATAATCAATATCATTAATTTTAGCCCTACGCAACACCTTGTCCGCCTCGGCAACCAGAATTTGGCAGTTATCGCAACCGTTTTTGAATTTCTTGCTGATTTCCCGCAGGGCCTTGTTCACCGAAGCCGCTCCGATTCTCTGTTCCGTGCTGAGGTAGGCATTTCTTGAACTCATAGCAAGTCCGTCAGATTCCCGCACTATAGGCATTTCAACTATCTCAATGTCCATATTGAAATCACGTACCATCTTCTGAACAATCTTAAGCTGCTGGTAATCTTTTTTTCCAAGCACTGCAAAATCCGGCCGGACAATGTTAAACAGCTTAAGCACAACTGTTGCCACCCCGTCAAAATGTCCCGGCCTGAAAGAACCGCAGAGGCATTCCCCGAGGCTTCCCACAGAAACCGTTGTCTGAAAACCGTCGGGATAAATATCGTTTATATCCGGATAAAACAGATAGTTAACGCCGCAACCCGAAAGTTTTTCCATGTCGCCTTCGTAATTCCTTTCGTAACGATCAAAATCCTCACCGGGTCCAAACTGCATGGGATTAACAAAAATACTTGCGACTGTAACGTCCGCTTTTCTAACCGATTCTTCAATGAGGCTGATATGCCCTTTGTGCAAAGCCCCCATAGTGGGAACGAATCCGATTTGTTTGCCCGCTTTTCTGCAAGCATCGGAAATGGTCTTCATGTCGGAAGGACAGTTGAGTACGGAAAGTGCTCCGACGCTACCCATAAGACTGCTCCTGTGAGGGAAAAGTTCCTTTTTTCACCTCTTCCACGTATTTTTTTGCCGAATCGGAGATTGTCTCTGCAACCTTCGCGTATCTCTTGGCAAATTTGGGGAGCGGTTCAGGCGTCAGGCCGATCATATCGTTTACAACAAGCACCTGCCCATCACAATCCACCCCGGATCCTATACCAACTGTCGGTATTACCAGACTCTCGGTAATATCTTTTGCCACTTCAGATAGAACACTTTCTATAAGCACCATGAAAGCACCCGCCTGCTCACATGACTTGGCGAGAGTCAAAAGCGTTTCGCGCTCACCCGGCAGACATCCCTGTACCCTGTAACCACCCGTTACGTGAACAGACTGCGGACAAAGTCCTATATGAGCGACAACGGGAATCCCTGCCTTCTGGATGCGGTAAACGGTATCCACATATGCATCATTCACCTCGAGCTTAACTGACTCAGCCATCCCTTCCTTTAAAAGCCTCCCGGCACTTTCTATAGCATCTTGAGGAGACTTCTGGTAGGAAAGAAACGGCATATCCGAGCACAGATGAGCACGGTTCACCCCCCTCGAAACAATCTTCGTATGATAAATCATTTCATCCAGAGTGACTGAGAGTGTATACTCAAGACCCTGAATCACGTTGCCGACAGAATCTCCAACCAGAACAACATCCACCCCCGACGCATCCAATATAGAGGCAATGGCAGCATCGTACGCCGTTATCATGGCGATTTTCTCGCCCTGCTCTTTCATGTTATGAAAATCAGTTATTCTCAGCTTCTTGATCATTCGATTCTGTCTCTTTTTTCAAAACCCTGGAGGGTTCACTCAACGTATATTTTGGCTGAGTATCCCCGTTTTCTCAAAACTCTGCGAAGCGCCTCGGCATCTTTCTTTTTCTTGAACCTGCCTACCCTCACTCTATAATAATTATCCCCCTCAGAGACAAAAGTTTCTACCCTTACCTTCTCGTCCGTGGCACGGGAAAGCTTTTTTTTGAGTTCATTGGCCGCCACTTTGGTCCGGAAAGAACCTGCCTGGACTGTGTAGAGCGAAATAAAAAGGCTTTCCGACCTTTTAGAGGGCGTCGACAGTACTTCTATTTTAACCTCCGCAACACCGCTTCTAACAAGCCGGATGGATTTTGCGGCCGCATACGACAGATCTATAACCCTGCCCCTTACGTAGGGACCCCTGTCATTTATTCTGACCTTTACCTGCCTGCCATTCTCGCGATTGGTAACACGTACGACGGTGCCGAAAGGAAGCTCCTTGTGGGCCGCGGTATAAGCATTTCTGTTAAACACCTCACCACTTGCAGACCTATTTCCATGCTCCTTGTCCCCATACCAAGAAGCCTTGCCGTACTGTACGGTATCTGTTGATCTTGGACGCTTAAAATCCCGGGTTCTCCAATCCGGAGAACCCGACGAATAAAAGCAACCGGCAGCAAAAAACCCAATCAATACAGCAAACCTGACCCAGATCATAAAACTCTATTTTACCATAATGAATTTTTGCAGACACCGACATTCTGCAGACACTCATTTTGTCGGCCGCTGTCTTGAGATTATAAGAGGTTATAATAGAATAGTCGCTAAGAATAGGCAGATACGATGAACCGGCCGGGTTATAATTTCTCTCTGATAAACAGAATCCCCCCTTATGTGCTTGGCGTAGTCAACGAACTAAAACACCAAGCACGCGCCAGGGGAGAAGATATAATCGACCTCGGCATGGGGAATCCTGATCAGGCAACGCCAGACCACATAGTGGAGAAACTGTGCGAAGCGGCAAGAGAACCCAGAAATCACAGATATTCCGCTTCTGCCGGACTGCCCAAACTTCGCTTGGCCATAACCGACTGGTACAGAAGAAAATTCGATGTTGACCTTGATCCGGATTCCGAAGCCGTCGTCACTATAGGGTCAAAAGAAGGCATATCGCATTTAATGCTCTCCATATTATCCCCGGGAGATATAGCGATAGTTCCCGGCCCTTCCTACCCAATACACAGCTACTCCGTAATCATAGCAAGAGGAGACACTCACAGTTGTCCCATGGGCAAAAAAGAAGACCTGATACAGTCAATAGAAAAAGCGATAAAGCAGGTGTGGCCAAAACCCAAAGTTCTTATTCTCTCATTCCCCAACAATCCGACCGCACAAGTCATGGACCTTGATTTTTTCGAAAAAGTCTGTGACTTGGCACACGAAACAGGCCTTATAGTAGTTCATGATCTGGTTTACGCAGAACTGTGTTATGACGGATACAAGGCCCCGAGCATAATGCAGGTAAAAAGAGCCAAAGATGTTGCGGTGGAGTTCTATTCACTTTCCAAAACCTACAATATGCCCGGCTGGAGGGTCGGCTTCATGGTGGGAAACCCGGAAATCGTTTCCGCACTCAAAAGAATAAAAAGCTACCTTGACTACGGAATATTTCAGCCGGTTCAGATAGCCGCAATTACCGCTCTTAACGGACCTCAGCAGCCCATAGAAAATGTAAGGGAAACCTACAGGTCCAGAAGGGACAAACTTATCGAATCATTCGCAAGGGCCGGATGGGAAATTCCAAAACCGAAAGCCACGATGTTCGTATGGGCGCAGATCCCCGAAGAGTTTGCGGAAATAGGGTCGCTTGAATTCTCTAAACTTCTTATAGAGAAATCAAAAGTTGCCGTATCCCCCGGAGTGGGATTCGGAAACTACGGAGAAGGATTCGTAAGACTTGCACTTATTGAGAACGAAAACAGAATAACTCAGGCTGCAAGAGGTGTCAGGAAACTTCTTCAGGGTGCCTTCGGCGACTAAAAAGCCTGCCCTATGCTTACAAAAATCCTGAGCCTGTCATTTCTCTCTTCATCGTCGGGGTTTAGAAGGTAGCCAAGATCCGCCCTGATCGGCCCGATAATCGTATGGTACCTCAACCCGACACCGGCCGCATACTTCAGGTTGGAAAAGCTGAAACCGAAGCTTTCTGAATAAACATTTCCGTAATCAAAGAAAATTACCGTTCCGAACTTGTTAAAAAGTCCGAGGCGTGCTTCGGCATTGCCGACAATCATAGAATTGCCCCCCAGAGGATCCCGATCCGAATTAAGCGGACTCAGATTCTGAAAGGAATAGCCTCTCATGCTCGCACTGCCTCCGGCGAAAAACCGCTTGAAGATCGGCACGTCAAGCGGGGCAGTCTCTCCGAGTGTGCTTATATTTCCAATCGTTACCCTTTTCCCAAGAACGGCTCCGAAAACACTTTTGTAGTATCTTAACTCGGCCAGAGACTTCAGGTAATCGGTGCGGACGGTGCTGGTAGTCTGGATCGGTCTTTCCATAAAGAAAAACAGCCGCATTCCACTGGTAGGATTTATAAAACTGTCGGTCAGGTCATACTCAACTCCCAGATCAACAACCGTCAGAAAGACACTGTCGCGCGCGCTTTCAATCGGCGTTCTTAACACCTGAGATTCTATATCCGCGTACAGGACGTTCAAGGAACTGAAAAGTGTAAGATGATCAAAAAATTCCTTTGACAAAGTACTGTTGAAATCGAAACTCAAACCCTTATAGCCCGGGAAGTCATCCCTTCTCACGTCAGACAGAAAAACAAGGCTGGAATTCCTGCCTGCCACGTGGGGCTGATCAAGCCTGGCCAGCAGTCCCCGTGTGAGTGATGAATAACTGGAAGTAACCTGCAAGATTCTTCCGCCGTCAAGAAAATTCCTCTGACCCCAAGATAACTGCACCCTCAGATTGTCCTCAGTGGCATATCCAACTCCGAGCTTTATCGTTCCGAGGTTTCTCTCGGTAACGCTGTATATAGTCTGAACCTCAAACTCCTGCTCGTCGTACTCAGTGTCGACTATAACGGAATTAAAAAGTCCGGTTTCAAAAATATTCGCCCGTGATTTCTGAGTCTTTTTAAGAGAAAACAGGTCCCCGTTCTCGTGTTCTATCTCTCGCTTGAGAAGTCTGGTGGCAATACCGGAATTTCCCCTGAATATCACGTCCCCGAAATAATATTCCTGACCAGGATCGATGATAAATTCAACATTAACCCCCCTTGTCCTCAGGCTCACAATCGCCTCGGATTTCACATCCGCCAGAGGGTAACCGCTATTGGAAAACAGTTCCGCGATAAGAACTTTTGACTTCTGGTAGCTTATCTGGGAAAAAGGCTTCCCCTCTTCCAAGAGAATCACATCGGCCACATCGGAGACGTAATTATCCGGCAGATCCCCAAGAACCGCTATGTTCAGAGTCTTCAATATTACCGGTTCTCCTTGATCCACACTTATTTCTATATCCACTTTCTGGTTTCCATCCCGGAAATTCACAGTATGGGTTACGGTGGAACCGTAATAGCCATGTTCCCTGAGAACCTGCTCTATTCTTTTTATATCGTCCTTAAGGAATTGCTCGTTAAATTCCGGACGCTTCTTCCAAGGCTTCCTTGAGGGGAAAGAAGTTATCATGGAATCCTTTATTCTCTTGAGTTCTATGTCTTTTAATCCTTTTATGCTGATCCCGGAGATAAAAACCGTTTCGGCATTCGTGGCAGACACATCCGAAGCCAAGAAAAGAAGCAATAGAAGAAAAAAGAGTCCCGAGACTAAAAGAGTTGCATATCGATGTATGCAGAAAAATTCGCACGGAAAGTTTCTGTTGGTATTGCGGTCAGAAAAAAAAGATACAGGATTATCCATTTCTACTAATCTTAACAAGGACAAACTGACTTTAACAAGGACAAACTGAAAAAACCCGGCGGTTCAGAAACAGAAGTGGACCCCAAAAATCAGACAGCACCTTAAGTGTATTTCCTTGGTATTCTAAAAGAGTATACAGGAGGTACATAATGAAGAGTAAAAGACGTAATCATTCACCGCAGTTCAAGGCAAAGGTAGCGTTTTTGGCGGTAAAAGGAGACAAGACAGTAGCGGAGCTTGCCCGGCAGTTTGAGGTTCATCCCAATCAGATAAGCATGTGGAAGAAGAAGCAGCTCGGCAACGCCGCGGACAAAGTGTTCGGCCAGGGGGCGGGCAGCAAGGCGGCGGGCGAGAGCAAGTACGTAAACCAGCTTGAATCCAAGGTGGGCCAGCTGACGCTGGAGAACGATTTTTTATCAAAGGCGCTCGGTCGGCAGCGGCGCAAGAAGTTGGTAGTGCGCGGCCGGGCACTTTCTTTGGTAAGGCAGTGCAAACTGCTGGATATAAATCGCTCAAATATTTACTACAAACCTGTGGGGGTATCCCCGCAGGACGAAGAGATTATGAAGAAGATTGACAGGATCTACATTAAGTATCCGTTTAAGGGTTCAAGAAGGATGGTGTACGCCCTTAAGGCACAGGGCGTACAGGTGGACAGAAAGCGTGTTATGAGGCTTATGGGGATACGAGGGCTTGCTCCCGGCCCCCAGACTACAAAGAAAGGGGGAGCAGAGCACAGGATATACCCGTATCTGCTGCGGGGGAAGACTGTAGAGCTTCCCGGGCAGGTATGGGCGGCAGACATAACGTATATAGAGATGAGCAGGGGTTTTGTGTATCTGTGTGCGGTAATGGACTGGCACTCGTGCAAGGTTCTTAGCTGGAGAGTGTCTAACACAATGGACAGCAGTTTTTGCGTGGAGGCTCTGGAAGAAGCGCTTTACAAGTATGATAAGCCCGAGATATTCAACACCGATCAAGGAAGTCAGTTCACAAGTGAAGAGTTTACGGGAGTTCTTAAAGACAGAGATATAAAGATAAGCATGGACGGCAAGGGAAGCTGGAGAGACAATGTTTTTGTGGAGAGGCTTTGGAGAAGTGTTAAGTACGAGGAAGTGTATCTGATGGCATATGAATCCGTTGCCTCGGCAAAGGCAGGTATAGGGAAGTGGATAGATTTTTACAATGAAAAAAGACCACATCAGGGGCTTGGAATGAAAACACCGGATGAGGTTTACTATGGTCTTGGGACAGCACAGAAGAATGTGGCTTGAAGCAATGAGACAAACAGAGCAGAGAGTTTATGGTTTTGGGAGTCTTAAAGATGGTTATGCGCTGGTGGGAATACACTTAAGAAAACAAAAATGCTGTCTAAAAAAGGGGACCACCTCTCATTCAGGGCAATTTGAGACTAACATACAACTGACAAAATCCATATCAACACAGCCCAACAAGAAACAATTCGCATGCGCTCGGCAGAAAACAAAACTAGTTGTACAGAATAATCCGGCAATATGATATTATTTTTAATTGAGGTCATTTAACCATGGAATTTTTACTGCTCATTCTGTTTGTTCTTCTCGGATTTTTCGCCGGCACATACATACTGGGAGCTTTCTTCTCGCTTCTTTTCATTCAGTTGCCTGAGGTTTTCAGATCAAGAGCCGCCGGGAGCTCCGAAGTGCCTGTACAGAAGCTCGCACATTTGATTTCAGAAACCGCTGGGTGGCTTCTTTTGCTTATCTCGCTTATATTCATAGTAAACAAGTATCTTGCGGGCTATCAGAAACTTTTTCTCTGCGGTATATATGTAGCTCTGGCTTTCCACATAGGAACGCTCCTTGATCTATACAGAAGACCTTCGTAAAGAGAAAAACAGGGGGTCTGCTTTCTCGCAATGACTATTGTTTTTTGGGGATTAGCGTTTTTTCTGCGCTGAAAAGTTGCTATCAATAAACATCTGTTTGGCAGGATCTCCGGGATCATCCCTGCGTTTGCGATGCAAATCCTTCGCCGTCTTTTTTTCCAGAACCGGTTTGTAAATATATTCAATTTCTATTGTTCTTTTCTTAGAGTTTAGGTTTGCAAGTACTACCGTGTCCATAATATTCCACGACAGAACCTCGTAAGAAAACATTTTCTCACGCTCGAAAGAGTCGCCGAGAACATTAGTGAGATCATCGACAAGCTTTCCTTTTACGGACGCAAAACGGGTCTCGTTCTCAAAACTGAATAAGACCGAACTTGACATAAGATTGTCTTTATAAAATTCAAGCCGGGTTTTATGGTCGGGCGCAGGGTCAAGAGCAACTCCGGACAAGGAGTCGTTCAGCACGACTTTTCGCAGATCGTTTGAGTATTTGTGATCGGAAACAATCTCGAGTTTGGAAGACTCAATAAGAGCAAGTGCGTCTTTTCTAGAAGTCCCGAATTCAAAACCGTGAGGAATCCTGAGATTTACCTGGCTTCCATGAATGGGAAAGGAAAAAAAGAAGCAGACTGAAAAAATAAGTGCAAGCCAAGTTTTTGTGCGACGCATTGAGGTTTTTCCGTTATATAAACTGCTTAAACCCGTGGTATACTTTAGCAGACTCTGATTCTAACCGTTTTATACAAGCTTGTTAAACACAACACGATGAACTTTAATGAAAACGATCATAGGAGTAATCGGAGCGGCTAACGCAAGTGAAGAGGAAAAAAGAACTTCGGAAGAGGTAGGAATTCTTATTGCCGAAAAGGAGTGTTTTCTGCTCTGCGGCGGCATGGGAGGAGTTATGGAAGCTGCCTGCCGGGGAGCTAAATCAGCTGGGGGCATTACTATCGGGATTCTCCCCAGCCCGGAATCTTCCTCCGCCAACAGCTTCATTGACATACCGATAGTCACGGGGATGGGGGAAGCACGAAACGTGATAGTAGCGAAGTCAAGCCATTGTATAATCGCCATCGGAGGCAGTTTCGGCACCCTGTCGGAAATATCGTTTGCACTTAAATCTGAAATTCCCGTCATCGGGCTTGACACGTGGGATGTCTCTGAGGAAATTATCAAATGCGAAACCCCCAAAGAGGCAGTGAGAATAGCCTTTGAACTATCCTCTGCCAGGAGAAAGGCCTGATGAAGGCCTCCCTGGGCAAGCAACCGGAAAAGGAAATGGAACTGGGAGAAATCGAAAATCAAATAAGACGCGTTCCCGATTTCCCCAGAGAAGGAATACTCTTCTGCGATATAACTACGCTTGTTAAAAACCCCGCAGCTTTTCGAAAATCCGTTGACATGATGGCGGAAATGCTCGGCGACAAAGAGATAACCTCATTTGTTGCACCCGAGAGCCGAGGTTTCGTATTCGCTGCCGCTTTGTCCTACAAGCTTGAAAAAGAACTGATTCTGACAAGAAAACCCGGAAAGCTGCCAAGCGACACCCTAAGCGTTTCATATGATCTTGAGTATGGCAAAGACGCTCTGGAAATCCATAAAGACGCAATTAACGGTAAAAGCAGGGCAGTAATCGTTGATGATCTCCTAGCTACGGGAGGAACGGCACACAGTGCAGGACGTCTGGTGGAAGAACTGGGAGGAAGCGTCGTAGGATATCTTTTCCTTATAGAGCTTACCGGTCTCAAGGGAGCCGAAGCTCTTTCCCCCCATCCGGTCTGGTCCCTACTTAAAATGCCGGGGTAAAGATTGAAGAAGATAGCAGTCAACGTCAGTTCGGACGAAGATAACTCCTATGAAATCCTGATCGGCGAAGGTCTTGTAAAGCAGATTGCCGGGGATCTGGCCGAGAACTCCATAGCTCATTCTTACGCCCTAGTAACCGACTCAAACGTTGCGGACCTGTACGGAGTGAAGCTTCTGAGCGATCTTGGGAACGTACTCCCGCAAGTCAGTATGATCACCTTCCCGGCAGGAGAACAAAACAAAACCAGAGAAATCAAATCCTTTATAGAAGACAGGATGCTTGAATCGGGATTCGGCAGGGATTCTTCGGTCATAGCACTCGGCGGCGGGGTCGCGGGAGACATAGCCGGATTCGTGGCCGCCACCTACATGAGGGGAATCCCCTGCATTCAGGTGCCTACAAGCCTGGTTGCCTGTGTTGACAGTTCAGTGGGAGGAAAGACTGCTGTAGACACACCTCACGGAAAAAACCTCATCGGCGCCTTCTATCAGCCATGGCGAGTGTATGTGGACACAAACACGCTTAAAACTCTCAGACCGAAGCAACTAGCGGAGGGACTCGCCGAGATAATAAAATACGGTGTAATAAGGAGTGAGGATTTATTCCAGTACCTAGAAGAAAATATTGATAAAGTCTATGAATTTGACGATGCTACTCTGCTTGAAGTGATAGATACAAGTTGCAGGATCAAATCAGAAGTGGTAGAAAAGGATGAAAAGGAACAAAACCTGCGGAAAATTCTTAATTTCGGACACACGGTCGGCCACGCAATCGAGCAACTTTCCAACTATACAGTCTCCCACGGAGAGGCGATTTCCGCGGGAATGGTAATTGAGGGAAAAATCGCCCTGGGCAGAACAGGGTGGAGCGAAAAAGAGCAGGAAAGACTCACACTTCTTCTGAAGAGAGCAGGACTTCCCACTGATCCCCCACACGGGGTAAATATCGGGAAGATAATCGATGTCGCGAAGATCGACAAGAAAGCCAGAAAAGGCAGGATAGAAATGTCACTTCCCGAGTGCATAGGAAAAATGAAAGAACATGGTGGAGATTACGGAATAAAAATCGGGGAAAATGCTATAAAATCCGCTTTTGAATCCTGACGCGGAAAATGAAACTATCTGGTCCTGCCGTGGATATCTCCTTGTTTTCGCTTCCCGTCGGTAAGAAAGAAATCTTCTGCGACGAAAAACCTTTGGTGCTTGAAATCGGCTTTGGGGAAGGAGAATTTCTCATAAACGCAGCGCAGTGCCATGCAAGCAGAAATCACCTCGGTCTTGAGGTGAAAAGAGGTAGATTCCGAAAAGCGGTACGTTCTGCGGAAAAACTCTCCCTGAAGAACTTAAAATTCCTCCACATTGAAGCTGAAATCGCACTCAGACAGGTTTTCAGAGAAAGAATGTTTGATCTTGTCCTGGTAAATTTCCCTGATCCCTGGCCGAAGAAAAGACATTCAAAACACAGAATGTTCAACAGGGAATTTATAAATTGCCTAGCAAAAGTACTTACAACAAGCGGCAGAACAATAGTAAAAACTGATCAGTTAAACTACATTGAGCAAATAGTGTCCGAACTCAAAGCAAGTCGCCTGTTTCGCCCCGTGCATCCTCCACCCGGCTTCGTCAAGGCTCGAAAAGGGGGAATAGAAACAAAATTCGAAAAGCATTTCAGGAAGACCTCGCAAGAGATATTCAGCGCCTCTTTTCTAAATCTTCCCTAGCAAACAGGCTTAATGCTTCCATAACATAAAAGACATTACAATTGACATTAAAAATGTTCTATGTACTAAGTTTGTCCGTTCTGCACAAAATATGGAGGTTTTTTAAATGATAGTAGTAATGAAGCCAAAGGCGACTGAAGAAGAAATAGACAAGGTCAAACTCGTTATAAAGGAGCTTGGCTATTCGCCGCATCCGATCGAAGGAATTCTCAGGACTGTAATCGGAGTGGTTGGAGACGATAGAGGAAAACCGCACGACCTTGACAGCCTCAAACAGCTCCAGGGAGTTGAGAAGGTCGTTCCCGTGCTTCAGCCATACAAGCTGACCAGCAGGGAAGCAAACGATGAAACTTCCGTTTTTAATGTGCAAGGCGTTACAGTAGGAAGCAGCAAGATTCCCATAATCGCAGGGCCATGCTCGGTTGAAAATGAAGAGCAGTTAATGACAATTGCAACTTCCATAAAAGACTCAGGGGCGTCAATGCTCAGAGGCGGTGCGTTTAAGCCCAGAACCTCACCCTATTCTTTCCAAGGTCTTGGCAAGGAGGGACTGGAACTTCTCCTCAAGGCAAAAGAGATAACCGGGTTGCCCATAGTTACTGAAATAATGAGCCCGGACGATCTTGATCTGGTTGTGGAATACGCAGATGTGCTTCAGATCGGAGCCAGAAATTCCCAGAACTACTCTCTTCTAAGACATGTAGGCAAGTTAAAAAAGGCCGTCTTGCTAAAACGAGGGATGTCAACGACGATAAACGAATTTCTCATGTGCGCAGAATATATACTGTCGGAGGGCAACAGCAATGTAATGCTGTGCGAACGGGGTATAAGGACCTTTGAGACTGCAACCAGAAACACTTTCGACCTGAATGCTATTCCGGTACTTAAGGAAAAGACACATCTGCCCGTTTTCGCCGACCCCAGCCACGGAACTGGCTACTGGCGGTACGTAATCCCTGTAACTTTAGCTTCAATAGCGGCCGGAGCGGACGGAGTAATAGTCGAGGTTCATAATGACCCGGAGATCGCTGTTAGCGACGGAGCTCAGTCTCTTAAACCGAAAACATTCAAAAATCTTATAGAAAGAGCTACACCGGTTGCCGAAGCCATTGGAAGGACCATCTAGAATTTCTCGGATCTCAAGAGGAAATCAAGACTTTCCTTCCGCTTAGAGTCAGTTTTCCCTCGCAGAAAAGCCTTATGGCTTCAGGCAGTATTCTGTATTCTTCAGCATGGACTTTTTCAAGTAAAGTCTTTTCTGTATCTTCTTCAGCAACCTGAACAACTGCCTGAAGAATAATGGGGCCCGCGTCCACTTCCTCTTCTACAAAGTGGACAGTACACCCCGCCTGTTTAACTCCGTAGTCAAGTGCCTGTCTTATTGAATTTGTTCCCGGGAAAGAAGGAAGCAAAGAAGGGTGAATATTGATTATACGGTTCTCGAAATGGCATATGAAATAAGAAGTAAATATTCTCATGAACCCGGCAAGAACAACAAGGCCTATGTTATATCTGTCAATTTTCGCAACTATTTGTTTTTCGAACTCTTCCCTTGACTCAAAATCCCTGCTGTTTACCAGTTCTACAGGAATATTGTGGTTCTTAGCCCTCTGAATTGCCATGACTCCAGGAGTATCACAGACAACCACGGCTATGTTTGCGGATTCTATGCCAGAATCTATCAACGCCTGAAGATTTGTTCCACTCCCGGAAACAAACACAGCAACATTGATCTTTGACATAGCGGGCACCGAAAACTGGAGGAAGAAAGGAAGGAAAAAAAAGGGCAGCCACCTACTTTCCCACTCCTGAAAGGAGCAGTATCATCGGCCTATAAGGACTTAACTTCCGGGTTCGGGATGGGACCGGGTGCTTCTCCTTAAGCATAGCCACCCTAGAAGGAGTAAACTACCGTTAAAAAAAACAATGTCAAGTCAGAACATCTGCATTAGTCAGTATTAAAACCCCGTACGGGAAGAGACCTTCCGAACCTTTTAAGCTTCTTAATGGCCTTTACCTCGATTTGTCTTATTCTCTCACGGGTAACATTCAGTTTTTTTCCTATTTCCTCAAGTGTGTATTCTTTGTCTTCGTCTATACCGAAACGCATTTTAACCACTCCTTCCTCCCCATTGCTGAGGTTCTTGCAGAGTGCATTGCGCATGATACGGTTTAATTCTTTGGTTTCGAGCATATCAAGCGGAGAAGTAAAATCCGGGTCCGAGATAACATCCATCAGCTTGCAGTCGTCCTCTCCGACCGGGGACTCCAGAGAAATCGGGTCACGTGACGCCTCAATAATCTTCAAGACCTTATCAAGAGATATATCCATTGCCTCGGCTATCTCTTCCGGCCTGGGTTCCCTACCCAGTTTCTGCATCAGGGATCTTGAGATCTTGTTTAACCTGTTTATGTTTTCAGTCATGTGAACAGGAATTCTTATAAGACTTCCCTGATCGGCTATTGCACGCGTAATTGCCTGCTTTATCCACCAAGTAGCACAGGTTGAAAACTTGTATCCCATTCCATGTTCAAATTTTTCAACCGCTTTCATCAACCCCATATTGCCTTCTTGAACCAGGTCGAGAAACGGCAACCCCCTGTTAACGTATTTTCTCGCTATGCTGACTACAAGTCTGAGGTTGCACTCGATAAGCGTTTTTCTAGCTTTCTTAGTAGCCTTCTTTGCTTTTTCAAACCGCCTAAGAACCTTCTTAAGGGAAGCAATTTCTTCCTCGGAATATTCAAATCTCGAGCCATTGCCGACCGCATATTCCGAACTATCAATCATGCAGTCACAATCCCCGCCCTCAACCCTGTCCACATATTCGATGGCCAGATTGTATATCCTGCTGGCCTGAGTGGAGGAAAAGTCTATTTCATCAATAAGTTCTACGGTCCGATCGTTGTTCTTTGTGATTTGCTTAGAGATCTTTGCTCTTTCGTTATCTGAAAGCTTTGGAGTATCAAGCTTTTTCCTCAGTTGTTCGGTCTCAGCAAAGAGTTTTCTGATTGGAAGAAAGTTTTTTGCGGGATTTCTGTATGTTTCTGCATGAGTGGAGGATTCTACGCGCTCGCTTCGGTAGGAATTGTCGTCTGCACCGAGTACTCCTTCCTTTATCTCCTCTTCAAGTTTGAGAACCTTTTTCATCATAAAAGGGTTCTCTATTATCATTCTTGCGATTATTTTTTTGCCTTTTTCAATCTGTCTTGCTATCTCAACCTCTTCCTCCTTGGAAAGCAGTGAGTGCTGGGCAATAGCAAGAATGTAAGATCTTATAGGATCTTGGTCGGAATCATGACTCTTTACTTGTTTGAGCCTGTTTTCTGATGGAGAACCATACGGGGCACTTTGAAAATCCTGCGGGGACTCAGAAGATTCTACTTTGTCCTGTGCGCCGATTTCATCCCCCAACCCGTTAGCCTCGTCTTTTAGACTCAACTTGCAGTTCCTTTTATAGTCTTTTCCATAATCACCAGATCTCTGTACTGTTCAACAAGTTTTTTCTCAAGAGTTTTATCCGAAGAACCACGCTGCTTACGGATTCTCTCTATTACCTCATTACGCTTAAAAGCTATATTCCTCAGTTCAAGCTCTTTCACGCAACCGTTTAATATTTTCTCCGAAGTTGTCTCGTCTATCAAATCATCCGAAGAAAAAATTAACTCGCTCAGCAGCTGTTGAATCTCGATCTTCTCAGAAGAACTCATCAGGGAGGAAATTTCGCCAACCCCCCCTTCACATAAACGTTTGAAAATAACCTTTAAATCGCCATTTTCAAAATGTCTGGCGACATCTTCAATCTTTTCTGCACTCACCAGTTGGGGGAATTTAAGCAGTATCCTAACAATTTCCCTTTCATGAATGTTTTTTTCCGGAATCAAGGGCGCCGGCGTAAGCGACCCGCGGTTTTTCTCAGCATTTGAGGTCTTTACAAGAGACAGAAACTCAGACTCCCTTATCCCGAAAATCCCTGTTGCCTTGGAAACAGCTTCAGCCCTTCGGACTGGATCTTTTATTTTCGAAACCAAATACACAAGAAAATTTATCGCCTCTCCAGAAGACATTTTCTTTTCCCTGTACCTTGCAAAAGTATCGTCAATTATAAAATCTGAGACATCAACGGCGTCCGCAATCAGTCCGGCAAGACTCTCAGTTCCGTGCTCCTCCAGATAATCATCTGGGTCAAGACCATTGGGAATACGACAAATACTTGAAAAAATCCCCTGATCAAGAAGAATCTCTCCGGCCCGGACGGCGGAACGTATCCCGGCGTTATCTCCGTCGTAGACAATCACCACCTCCTTAGAAAAACGTCGCAGGAGTTTGGCATGCTCATTCGTAAAGGCCGTTCCCAAGGTGGCGACCACGTTGCGTATCCCGTTTGCGTAAAGCTTTATGAAATCCATGTAGCCTTCAACCAAGACGACTTTCTGTTTTCTTCCTATTTCGCTTTTTGAGTGGTAAAGTCCGTAAAGAACACTCTTTTTGTCGAAAACTAAGGATTCAGGAGAATTCATGTATTTTGGCTGTTTGGGTTCGCCTTCGCTCAGATTTCTGCCGCCGAAACCGCAAATTCGCCCCGTTATCTCGCTTATAGGGAAAACAACCCTGTTTCGAAACCGGTCGTAATGCCCGTTTCTTTTTTCCCTGGCGACAACAAGACCAAGCTCTTCAAGCTCCCTGACATCGATATTATTTCTGGAAGCGAATTTCACTGCCGAATCCCAGCTGTCGGGAGCAAATCCGAGCTTGAATTCCCTTATCGTCTCCAAGGTGATTCCCCTTGATTCCAAATACTCCCTGGCCGGCGCGGAGCTTTTCTCTGAGATGAGTTTTTCGTGGTAAAAAGAGCAGATAAGAGAATTTATCTTAAAGAATCTCTCCGAAGCAGCTTCTTTTTTTTTCTGATTATCTGTACGGCGCCGGCGCGGTTCGGGAAGACTGACTCCGGCTTTGCGCGCGAGTTCCTTTAAGGCCTCTGGGAAACCTGTGTTGCTGTACCTCATCACGAAGCCGAACACATCTCCTCCGGCCCCGCAGCTGAAGCAGTGGAAAAAACCCCTCTCATCATTTACGTGCATGGAAGGGTTGTTGTCGTCATGGAACGGGCAGAGCCCGATATAGTTCTTTCCGGATTTCTTAAGGGAGACAAAATCCTGTATGACGTCTACTATGCTGAGTCTTGATTTTATCTCCGCCACAGCTGATGTGGAAGAATAGTTCCGGGAACCAGATGCCCGATTACTCATCAGGACAACCTCGCATCAACTGTCTGGAACATCTTCCTCAGCTTGGGACTGTCTGGGGGCAGGACAACGAACTGTACCGAACGGATCTGTTTAACCATTACGGTATATAATACACAACTGACCAGAAACTGTGACTTGGGCAATCAGGCAAAGTCCCAGAATCTTTATTCAAAGCAACTTAACTTTGGGGATGGAGGGCCTGGGAAGTAATTTGTGATGAGAACCGTGAAACGAAAACGGTCTGAGACTACCTTCTTTTCCTGCCCGAACTGCGCTTTTTGGCGGCAAACAGCTTTTTTTTCTTCTTCTCGCTCGGTTTTTCGTAGTATTCTCTCTTCCTTACTTCGGAAAGAACCCCACCTTTTTCAACCTGCTTCTTGAACCTTTTTAAGGCACTGTCGATGCTTTCGCTGCTACCTACTGTTATTCCTGGCAAAAAACCAAAACCTCCATTTTAAAGGGAGTACAAATCCTAAAGGATGAAAAAAGATTGTCAAATCACCTGGCGGCTGTTCTGTTCCGCCAATTACTCCGATTCTTTTTCCAAGGGCGGGAATTTTCCGACCATTTCCTGGTTTTTTTTAATCTCTTGTTCGATTCGGCGGATGTTTCGCTTCTCGAATTCATGGTCGTAGGATTCTTCGGAAACTCTCTGTTCTTCAAGCCTCCGGCTCCATGAATCCCGCCTGTTCCTTATGTCATCCACAAGTCCCATGGTAATCCTCTCTTAAGTGTTTTCTCTGCAATCGCTTCACTTAAAAGCAGCCGACGATATTTTCATGAATTCAACCTTTTTATCAATCTTCGGCAGGTATTCCGCAAGAGCATCTATTGTCTGCGGGTAAGGGTGGCCTATGCCTACAGCTATACCATTTTTCTCAGCGATTATTACCAGCCGCTTAAGCTGCTCCGTAGTATATTCCTTGCCCTGCTCTTTTTGGTCAATAAAAACATCCCTTTTTAGCGTCTTCACTCCAAGCCGTCTCGCTATTCCGTATCCGAGGGAATCGGGAGTTGTAAGGCTGTCGATGAAATAAAGATTCCTGGCCTTGAGCTCCTGCATCACTATTCTCACCAGTTTTTCATTTTCCATGAACTTGGAACCCATATGGTTGTTGACCCCAACTATGTTGGGGACGGCCAGTATGTTTTTTTTGAGTTCCTCCTTCATACGGTCTATCGAGAAACCCAGCAACAAAACCCCTTCTCCGGCGTCATCGGCGTTATAGCCGGAGGAATACTTGGGTTCCATAGGAAGATGGAGAATCACATCCTTTCCGCCGCGGTAAGCAGATTGCGCAGCATACCGGGAATGGGGAAGATGCGGAAGCACCGCTAAATTAATAGGCTGTTTGATCCTGAGCAGTCTGTCGACCGATTCCTTGTCGCGCCCCAAATCGTCTATTATGAGAACAACCCTCGGGCGGCGTGGCTTTTTGTCTTTCTCCACAACCTTATCCGGCGTAGAAGTAGCAGTCTCCCGAGTCTGCAATCCGTCAAAAAATCTTTCGATATGCTTGAGACCAAAAATTGAGAAAGCGAAAAAGAAAAGCAGGACCAGAACCGCGTGGGTAAGTCTTGCCCTGGATTTTTTATCGTCGGTTTTTGCCGCAGACTGTTTTTTTCTCGTTCCCTTCTTCTTCTGACTCAAGCTCCTCTACCTCCTCACATGCGTTTTACAGGTTCCAACGTTGCAAGCTGCAGGTGGGACTAGTGGCACATCCTTGTTTCCACTTTACAACAAAAATATCATGTTCTATGCCGTTGTCATCTTATCAGAATCCCCTCGGGCATAAAATTCCGCCGTTCTTATCTTCACTCACGGTCAGCGTTCCTGATACGGTTCCGCAAAATCTGTTCTGCGTTTTTTTAAAACCTAAAATAGCCCAGGCTTCACCCTGGGCCCTCTCGTTGGTTCGCAATTTTCCAACAGACCCGTTTTCATTTGCAGGCCGCTTTATAAGGGCTTTGCTTCCGGAAGCCGCCCGAGGGAAGCTTTCGATGAATTTCCTAGACTAACACAAGTAAAGAGTACAGTTTTCGCCCTTGATGAAAAAGGGGAAATAAGATAGGTTTACGGCAGATCGGTTAACCTAAATATGTCTACACTTTTTACTGGAATAATATCAGGATTTGTTAAAAGCTGCGTTTCCGACCTTCCCGAAGCATCCCGGGAATGGCTTCCGCTGAAAAGAGCTCTTTTTTACCTGGGAGCACTTCTCGTCTACCCTGTAGCCCTGATCGTGGCCATGGTGGTAATCGCTACGGTCGTTCTGATCACATATCCCGTCTCTTATATCTATCAGTCAGCGAACTGAAACGGCGGTTGTCAGTGGAGCTCTCAGACAGTGTCTAATAATGCAGAAAAACCATAACATCCCCACACCCGGTCCCATCCCCAGGCATGTTGTCATAATAATGGACGGCAACGGAAGATGGGCACGGCAAAAGAATCTTGACAGGCTTCTCGGTCACAGGGAGGGAATAAAATCAGCAAGATCAGTGGTCCGCGCCGCACGGGAAATCGGTATAGAATACGTAACCCTCTACGCGTTCTCGGCCCAGAACTGGAAGAGACCGGGAAAAGAGGTTGTGGCACTTATGGATCTTTTAAGGCAGTACCTCTCAAATGAAGGCGAGAAGCTTCTTGCACAGAACACCAGGCTAAACGCGATCGGGGATCTGTCGAACCTCCCTCGGGACATACGCGAACTTCTGGGGCGCGTGATGAAAATGACCGAGAAATGCAGCTCCCTCACGATAACTCTGGCTCTTAGCTACGGAGGCAGGGAAGAGATAATCAATGCCGTGAACAGCATAATCGCGGAGGGGAAGAAAAAACCGGTTTCCGAGGAGGATTTTCAGGGATACCTGTATACCTCCGGCCTGCCGGAACCGGATCTTTTGATAAGAACTGGAGGAGAGATGAGACTTTCGAATTTTCTGCTGTGGCAGCTGGCCTACGCAGAAATATACGTCACAAAGACACTCTGGCCGAATTTCAGAAAAAGGCATCTGCTAAAGGCCATCGCCAATTACCGCAACAGAGAGAGAAGGTTCGGACTGACAGGAGAACAAATACGGGAGAAAGGGCGTTAGGTTGAAGAAAGTCTCCATACTAGGATCAACTGGCTCAATCGGGTCGCAGGCACTTGAGATAATACGAAGATTTCCCGAAAAGTTTGAGATAACCGGCCTCTGTGCGGGGAAAAACATTAATCTTCTTGCAGAGCAGATAACGGAATTCACTCCGAAGATCGTATCGGTTGCACGCAAAGAAGACTCTGAACGACTCAGGGAAATCGCAGGTCCGAAAACACAGATATATTACGGGGACGAGGGCAATATCGCGGTTGCCGCGGAAGGCGACTGCAATCTGGTTATATCCTCCATGGTGGGTTTCCAGGGGCTTCTGCCCACACTGTCCGCAATACAGGCCGGAAGAAACGTTGCAATAGCAAACAAAGAATCTCTTGTGGTTGCCGGAGGACTCCTTATCTCCGAGGCAAAAAACCAAGGCGTTATCCTCCTCCCCGTAGACAGCGAGCACAGCGCCATTTTCCAGACGCTCCTTGAAAAAGACCGCGAATTCCTAAAACGGATCATCATAACAGCATCTGGCGGGCCGTTTCGTAAAACCCCGAAAAGGGACCTGGAGAAAGCCTCAGTCGCCGACGCACTCCGCCACCCCACATGGAAAATGGGGGAGAAAATAACCATAGATTCGGCGACGCTGATGAACAAGGGGTTTGAAATCATAGAGGCAAGGTGGTTTTTTGACATTTCTGCCGAGAAAATATCAATCTGGGTACATCCCCAGAGCATTGTGCATTCAATTCTTGAATATGTTGACGGCTCGTTCATAACCCATCTTTCCGCCTCTGATATGAAAATACCGATAGCACAGGCACTGTCCTATCCCGAAAGACTCGATCTCGGGCGCCCCGACGCCGCACCGGACGACCTGTCTGGCATCACATTTGAGGAGCTTGACACAGATAAATTTGAGGCTCCGAATATGGCAATCGAATGCCTCAGGATGGGAGGCACCTATCCAACTGTGCTAAACGCCGCAAATGAAGTGGCAGTAACCGCGTTTCTTGATGAGAGGATAAAATTTACCGATATAATCCCAGTGGTCAGGGAAACTCTTGAGCGTCACGACAAACTTGACTCGGGACATCTTGACAATATATTAGAGGCAGACAGGTGGTCGAGGAGCACCGCCGATTCTGTAATGGAGACCCTTCTTTCTTAGTTATGACTACTATCTTCGCTTTTATTTTTGTAATAGGAGTTCTGGTCTTCTTTCACGAACTGGGGCATTTCCTGCTCGCGAAAAGAAGCAATATCAGGGTTGAGAAGTTTTCTCTGGGTTTCGGCCCCAAAATCGTTTCTTTTGTAAGAGGGGAAACGGAATACCTTGTTTGTGCCCTTCCACTCGGCGGATACGTTAAGATGTACGGTGAGGGAAGAGAAGGCAACATAATTGTCGAAAGTGTTTCTGACACCAAGTTGCCGCTTGTCTCGGGGGACAGAATTACCGGAATAAAAGGACTTTACCTTGAGCAGTATACAAGCTGGGAGAAACTTCTGTATGCGCTGAAATCAGACCCGCACCAGAAAAAAGAACTCGAACTTGAAAGGGACGGGAAAGCCTACACTCTCGCGGTCAGCACTCCAGAGCTTCACAATATAGAGGCTTATTACGAAAAGGAATACCACAGAGGATTTTCCGGCAAGTCTCTTAAAGACAGATTCCTGGTGGTTATAGCGGGGCCCGCTATGAATTTCATAATCCCCTTCTTCTTCATGCCGCTTGTGTTCATGTTCGGCATAAGCGTCTCAAGCTATCTGGAAGATCCTCCTGACATAACTTACGTAAAAAAAGACTCTCCGGCTCAGCTATCGGGATTCAAAGCAGGCGACAGAATACTCAGCATAAACGGAAAAGAAGTGAAAAACTGGAAAGAGGTGAACATTGCCGTTCACTCAAATCCAGATTCACTGCTTGAATTTGAGGTAGATACCGGGAACGAAGTCAGAACTCTTAGTCTTTTTGCCGAAGTCGGTTCGGATGGCACGGTAGAGACAGGATTTGCAAGAACCATAAAAGCAGACATAGCTGAAGTGGCAGATGGGAGCCCTGCACTGAGAGCGGGGATACGTCCGGGAGACAGAATCAAAGCGATAGACGGCGCAGAAATTACGGACTGGAACCAGATGTCGGACATAATAGCCGAAAGCAAAGGCAGGGAACTTGATTTTACGATTGAGCGGGGGGAGGAAAAGATGCATTTCCGCTTGGCGGCGGAAATGCAAGAAGATGTTGAACGCTATTTAATCGGTATTGCTCCAAGCACGGACAGAGTGCTTAAAAAATACGGTTTCTTTGAATCGATTCAAAAGGGTATAGCGGAAGCGGCGCGCATGACGGTTGAGATAACAGTTCTTTTCTTCGGATTTCTGTTCAAGCTCGTAACCGGCAAAATAGCGCTCGCAACAGCAGGAAAGACAGTAGCGGGGCCGCTTCTCATAGCCAAGTTATCGGGAGACATAGCTCAAAGCGGCATATCCAACCTCCTGCAGTTCACCTCGCTAATAAGCATAAACCTTGCACTGATAAACCTTCTTCCCATACCGATGCTTGACGGAGGGCATCTGCTTTATATGGGCATCGAGAAGATAAAGAGAAAACCACTTAGCATTAAAACCCTTGAGATAACCCAGAGAATCGGGTTTGCATTTCTGATCTTAATAATGGCGGCGGCTGTGTACAACGACATTGCCAGGCTGCATGAAGACATATTCTCGCAGTTCGGAAGAATTCTTGACCTTTTCCGGTAAAACTAACTTAGGAGCAAGATAATGACCATGGAAAAGGACAGCGAAGAAATACTTAAGGTCAACAACCTTTTTTACGAGGCCCTGGGAACTAGGAATCTGGAGTTAATGGGAGAAGTCTGGGTAAAAGACTCAAGGTCCGGCTGCGTCCACCCGGGATGGACAGCTCTTCGAAACTGGGAAGCGATAAGGCAGAGCTGGGAGAGTGTTTTTGATCCCGGGGACCAGGTTGATATCAGCATTTCGAACGTGACCGTGGATATAAGCGACAATATCGCCTGGGTTACCTGCCTGCAGGAAATGGTATACATAAAAAGGGACCCGGTCATGTTTAACCTCTCTCAGTCAACAAACATATTCGAGAAGCAAGACGGCAGATGGCTTATGATCTTTCACCATGCCTCGCCAATACCCGTTCGGGGCTACGAACCGGACAAAAAAACCATACAGTAAACGGAACTTCTGCAAGTAAGAAACACACTCTAAAACCTGAGAGCACAACCAACCCAGCCATCAATTAAAGCTCCGTTTCGCCTGCACAACTGCGTATATATTCTTGGAGTGCTTCAACGAAAAACCGCTTCAAAGTCATGCAACGGCTAGCGGCAAGAACTTTATCCTGACTTCAGCATGTTTTTTTAAGTCGGGCCTTTGAAGTTTCGTAAGTACCTGTAATTACTTGATATTGATTTTCAGCCTGCTTCAAATCGTTTTGTAGTGCTCAGTCTAATTTTGTGCTCGACATCGCCTCCGCTTTCCCTTATAATATTCAACATGTTCGTAAAACAGCTAAAACGCCAGACCACAGTCAACATATCGGTGCAGATAGTGCATTCCTACAGAAACTCAAAGGGTGAGCCACGCCAGAAGGTAGTGCGTCACATGGGCTCCGCTCCCCCGGGAGAACCTCTTGACGCTCTTGTGCGAGCTGCACATGTGGAGAAGAACCGTCTTGAACAGAGCGTACAGCCCACACTGTTCCCCGCTGAAGACACTGCTGAGAAGCTGATAAAGCTTAGAAGAACAAAGCAGAAGGACAAACCCCTGCCCATAGCTGATGCCCGATTGCTTGAAGAGGAGGCTCGTTACAATCTTGGGTTTCATGAAGTGTTTGGAGAACTGTACAGTCAGCTTGGGTTTGACAGGATATGGGGAGCGAGAAACAAGATGGCGGGCAGGCTGTTCCGTCAGGCAGTGCTTATGCGTCTTGCGGCACCTGGGAAGAGCAAAAGAGCCCATGCGAAGCTGTCTCGGGAATTTGGAATGGAAGTGTCTGTGGACAAGCTGTACAGGATGATGGACAAGGTTGACGAGAAGCGTACTGAGAAGCTTCAGAGCATTGTTAGCAAAGAAGTTATGGGACTTTTTGAAGGAAAGGTTGAAGTTGTGTTTTTCGATGTTACAACCCTTTCGTTTGCAAGCGACACGCAAGACGATCTTCGAAGGAAGGGGTGGAGCAAGGACGGGAAGCCTCACAGGGTTCAGGTGGTGCTGGGACTGTTTCAGACCAAAGACGGACTTCCCTTGGGTTATGAGCTGTTTCCGGGGAACACATCTGATGTAAGCACTCTTGAGCCTGCTATAGAGGGGTTAAAGAAGAGGATCAAGCTTGAAAGGGTGGTGTTTGTGGGGGATGCGGGGATGATGAGCAAAAAGAATCTTGAGGTCTTAAAGCGCAATAAGTATGAGTGGGTTGTAGCGGCAAGGCTTCGGGGGATGTCCGAGGAGGACAGCGAGAAGGTATTCTCACACAGTGACTGGAAAGAGATAGGGGAAGGTAAAAGACTTGGGGATATGGAAGTGGGAGGACGGAGGCTTGTTCTGCGTCACTGCGAGAAGAGAGCGAGGAAAGACTCGCAGGACAGGGAAGAGGCTTTAAAGAAACTTGAGAGAAGGATAGCAGGGGGGATAAAGGGCAATGGACGCAGGGGCAGGTTCATCAAGGTGGAAGCGGGGGCCGTGTCTGTAGACACCGAAGCGGTGGAGAGGGATGAGAAGTTTGACGGTCCTCACGGGGTATGGACCAGTCTTCCTGCTGACAAATACGATGCCTCCAGGATATACGACTGTTACGGGGAGTTATGGAAGATAGAAGAAGGGTTTCGTGTCATGAAGCACACAATGGCTGTAAGGCCTGTGTTTCACTGGACTCAAAGGAGAGTGGAGGCTCACATGGCCATCTGTTTTACGGCATTCGTACTGCTTCGCATACTGAGGTTCAGGCACAACTGTTATCATGGGGGAAAGGAACCGATGAGTGAAGGGGCCATACTGTCAGAACTTGGCAGGGTTGAGGCGTCCCTGGTGGTGGACAGGGGAACCAATAAGAGGTATCTGATACCTTCTCAGGGCACCACGGAGCAGAGATCTCTTTACTCCGCTGTGGGAGCGGTGCTCAGCAGGCAGACCATGCTTGCGGATTCCTGGTAAAAACAGACCGGGGACTCCCGGCTGACTAATAAACATCTCAAAAGCTCTTGTGTAGTGTACAAGCGGGAACCCGCTTGTGTAATATCAGGTACTTACGTTACAAAAGTGCGGAAGTCAGGATGGCTTATGATCTTTCACCATGCCTCGCCAATACCCGTTCGGGGCTACGAACCGGACAAAAAAACCATACAGTAAACGGAACTTCTGCAAGTAAGAAACACACTCTAAAACCTGAGAGCACAACCAACCCAGCCATCAATTAAAGCTCCGTTTCGCCTGCACAACTGCGTATATATTCTTGGAGTGCTTCAACGAAAAACCGCTTCAAAGTCATGCAACGGCTAGCGGCAAGAACTTTATCTTTTCATAAAGAGCATATGTAGAAGTTTAACAGTCGCTTTTATATCACCATATTACAGCAATCAAAAAAAAGGGGGGGGGGGATATTAAGACATGGTGAATAGCAACAGGTCGACGATTTTTCAGTAAGTCTCTTCTCTTGAGTTCATTTGCTCAAGGTAGACTGAGGCACCCAGTTTTTCAAGTCGCGTTGCCTTTTTCCTTACCTCGGAAGAAAGCTTCTTCTTGTACTCTGCTACTGTGTGCACAAGCTCGGGATCAGCAACCGAAAGAATCTCAACTGCAAGAATGCCGGCGTTTTTCGCCCCGCCAAGAGCTACCGTGGCAACCGGAACGCCCGAAGGCATCTGCAAGATGGAAAGCACGGAGTCCCATCCATCAATCGAATTTGAGGATTTTATCGGAATCCCTATGACAGGAAGGGGAGAAACGGAGGCCACCATTCCAGGAAGATGCGCCGCACCCCCTGCCCCGGCTATTATGACTTTAATTCCTCTTTTATGGGCTTTTTTTGAAAAATTGACAAGACGCTCCGGCGTCCTGTGCGCCGACACTACCGTAACTTCATGCCCGACACCGAACTGTTCCAGAACTTGAACCGCTTCTGCCATAACCGGAAGATCCGAGTCAGAACCCATGATAACGCTCACCAAAGCAGATTTCATGCTATCGCCCTCAGGTTGTTCATTATGAATCTCGCTTTTTTAAGCGCGCCCGAAATATCGTCGTCAAGCACGGTCACATGTCCCATCTTTCTGTAAGGTTTGGTAATGGTTTTACCGTATATGTGGAATTTGGCTCCTTCAACGCCCATGCATCCGCGAAGTCCTTCGTACCTCACCTCGCCTTCGAAACCCTGCTGTCCGAGAATGTTAATCATGACAGAAGGAGTTTTTATTTCAGTATCGCCCGGGGGAAGATCAAGAATTGATCTCAGGCACTGCTCATACTGCGATGTGCAGGCCGCGTCAATCGTATGATGCCCGCTGTTATGCGGTCTCGGCGCGGATTCGTTTATGAGAATATCTCCTTTTGTGGAAACAAACATCTCAACCGCCAGTATGCCGCACATGTCAAAAGACATTATCGTGCGCTCGGCAAGCTCACATGCCTGAGCAGACACCGTATCGGTAATCTCGCAGGGGCTTATCAGAAACTCAACTATGTTTGCTCGGCTGTTAAACAGCATCTCTACCGGAGGAAAACACTTCATCTCTCCAGCAGAGTTACGCGATACTATAATGGAAATCTCCTTTTCAACATCAACAAGGTCTTCAATGACAGATTCCCCTTCCAGAAGATCATCGAGCTGTTCTTTTTTTCTGACTACATAAACTCCTCTTCCGTCATAACCAGTCCTTGAAAGTTTCTGGACGAAAGGAATTTCTATCTGCCCTGACTCTACGGCCGCAACTATAGACTCCTTGCTGGGAAAGACCGAAAAATCTGCTGTGGGAAGCCCTTTTGACACGTAGAACTCCTTCTGCTTCGCTTTGTCCTGTATGAGTTCAAGCGCGTGGGGTTCAGGTCTTATCACAACTCCCTGTTCCTGCAGCCGGAAAAGCGCCTGCAGGTTCACGTGCTCAATCTCTATTGTCAGGATGTCCACATTCCTTCCAAACTCACAGACATCTTCGTAATTTCTGAAATCTCCATGGGAAAACCCTGTGCAAACCGACTCAGCCGGACAATCAGCGGAAGGATCGAGCACATAGGTGTCAAGGTTCCAGTTGCTCGCAGCGAGACAGAGCATTTTCCCCAGCTGTCCGCCTCCGAGAATTCCAAGTTTTACCTGTTCAAAATCCATCGCTGTCACTTGCCGGAAACTACAAGTCAATAATTGAGAGCAGCTCCATAGGTGTCCTTATAAGATGCCGGGCTCCGTTTTCCCGAAGCTCGTCTCCTGTTCGGAATCCCCACAGAACCCCCACCGGAAGCATACCCGCCCCGACGGCGGTAAGCATGTCAACCCCCGAGTCTCCAAGGTAAACTATCTGTGAAGATGGAATTTCAAGTTCTTTTGATATCCGCAGCGCTCCGGAGGGATCGGGTTTTCTCGGAATTTCATCCCTCTGGCCTATAACAATCTCGAAATTCCAGTCCGCAAGCAGGTGCTCAACGTATTTTTCGGTAAATACGTGCGGCTTGTTGGTAAGGATCGCCTTTTTCAGACCTCTTTTCGAAATTTCGTCCAGAAGATCCGGGATACCGTTATAAAGCGTGGTTTTCATGTTAAACGCGCCGCTGTAGATATCGTTGAAATCGTCAAGACACTTCTCAACTACAGCATCATCGTCCTTTTTATCCTCGGGAAGAGCTCTGGACACCATGACCTTGGGACCTTTTCCTATAAAGTACTTGTAGCACTCTGTCGCACGAGTCGGAAAACCGTTTATTCCAAGCGCCTTATTAACGGCATCAGCAAGATCCTCAAGAGAGTCGATCAGGGTTCCGTCAAGGTCGAATACAACTGCTCCGTAGCTCATAATGTTGGGAAATTATATCTTATCTATGTGCTAGCTTCAAAAACAACCGCAGCAGATGCGAAAGTTCTGCAATCTGTTAGAATTGAACCGCTTCAAGTTACAATAAAGATGTTGAGCACGAAATAAAATGCTGTAATTCACCTGAACAACTGAATTTTTCCTGATTGTTTATCAAAACAGATTTCCGGCATTTGCAAACTGGCTTCAACAGCACAAGGCTATAAACATCACTTAAGTTCAAGGGCATTGGTATAAGCGATTGTCAATAACAGTGATCGGCGCAGGACTAGCGGGAGTTGAAGCCGCAAACCAGATCTCAAAGTTTGGACTAAGGGCAACTTTATATGAAATGAGGCCCAGAAAGAAGACCGCCGCGCACAGAACCTCAGGTCTTGCGGAGCTTGTGTGCAGCAATTCTCTTAAGTCAGTATCCACCGAGAACGCCTCCGGGATACTAAAAGAAGAGATGAAGCGTCTCGGTTCGCTTGTAATCGAGGCGGCCAAAGCCGCCAGGGTTCCCGCCGGAAAAGCCCTTGCGGTGGACAGGGAGATGTTCTCGGATTATATAACGCGCAAAATCGAGGACAACAAGCTTATAGATTTAAAGAGAGAGGAGGTAACGAAAATACCTCAAGAGGGAATAGTGATCGTGGCGACCGGCCCGCTCACTTCGGATGCGCTCTGCGCGGAGGTCTCCTCGCTTACCGAATCCGAATACCTTTACTTCTACGATGCCATCTCGCCTATAATCGACGCAGAAACAATCGACCGTTCGAAAATTTTCAGGGGATCACGATATGACCGGGGAGACTCAGAAGAGGGAGACTATCTGAACTGTCCACTCTCCAAGAATCATTACTATGAGCTTGTGGACGATCTTATTCACGGAGAGAAAGTGGAAACCAGAGAATTTGAAAAAGCGCTCTATTTCCAAAGCTGTATGCCTATTGAGGTCATGTGCGAGAGAGGAAGAGACACTCTTCGATTCGGACCCCTAAAACCAGTCGGCCTTATTGACCCGAGGACCGGCAAAACCCCGTTTGCCGTCCTGCAGCTAAGAACCGAAAACAGCGAAGAGACGATGTATAACATGGTAGGCTTTCAGACTAAGCTAAGATACCCCCAGCAAAGGGCCGTTTTCAGAAAGATCCCCGGACTTGAGGGGGCGGAGTTTCTAAGATACGGAAGCGTGCACAGAAACACGTACATAGATTCCCCCAGGCTGCTTGAAAAAGACCTTTCTCTCAGTTCCCGTCCGGGCCTGTTTTTCGCCGGACAGATCACTGGAGTTGAAGGATACGCCGAGTCTGCCGCAACAGGAATTGTCTGCGGAATAAACGCTTCGAGAAAAGCCCTCGGACTCGATCCTGTTCACGCACCGAGAGAAACATCGATAGGTTCCCTGCTTGAATACATTTCAACCCCCAGAAAAACCGGATTTCAGCCAATGAATATAAACTTCGGGCTTTTCCCTAAAGTGGAAAGCAGGATGGGGAAACAGAAAAAACGCAAACTTATAGCACAAAAAGCGCTTGAGAGCATTGGCACGTACACTCCTTACAAATATGATGAGGTGCCGAGCCGAAATGTTTGATTCTCATATTTTAATGGTAATATTTAGCCGGTCATGACATATCAGCAGCTTATTCTGGCTCTTCAGAGTTACTGGTCGTCTAAGGGGTGTCTGGTGGTTCAGCCCTACGATATAGAAAAAGGTGCCGGGACTTTTCATCCAGCCACATTCCTGCGCTGCCTCGGCCCCGAGCCCTGGCATGTGGCTTACGTAGAGCCTTCAAGAAGACCGACAGACGGAAGATACGGCGACAACCCCAACAGACTTCAGCACTACTACCAGTTCCAAGTAATAATAAAACCTTCCCCTGATAACATTCAGGAACTTTTTCTTGACAGTCTCAAGTCCTTTGGAGTAAACCCTCTTGAGCACGACATACGATTTGTTGAAGACGACTGGGAATCCCCTACGCTCGGAGCGTGGGGACTTGGCTGGGAAGTATGGCTCGACGGTATGGAAATAACGCAGTTCACATATTTCCAGCAGGCGGGCGGGGTAGATCTTGATCCGATATCAGCCGAAATAACATACGGAACTGAAAGAATAGCAATGTACCTGCAGGAAGTTGAAAGCGTTTACGATCTTGAATGGACAGAGGGAATAACATACGGAGAGATTCATCACCAAGGCGAAGTCCAGTTCTCAAAGTACAACTTTGAGGAATCGGATCCCGCAATGCTAAGTGATCTCTTTAACATGTACGAGCAGGAATGCAGATCACTTATCGAAAAACATCTCCCCCTGCCCGCTTACGAATACTGTCTTAAAAGTTCGCACACATTCAATCTTCTCGACGCGAGAGGAGCAATAGGGGTGGCCGAACGGGCCTCATACATAGCGAGGGTAAGAGCACTTGCGAATCTGTGCGCAAATTCATATCTGCAGACCAGAGAGAACCTGGGATTTCCCCTCCTGAAAAACAACCCATGGAAAAAGAACTGATACTCGAAATCGGAACAGAAGAAATACCTGCTCTCTTCCTTGAAAAAGCCCGGAAAGATCTGGGCAATATTCTAAGCGCAGAACTCCGCGACAAGGGCATTGAGTTTGAGGAAATAGAGATTTTCTATACCCCTAGAAGGCTTTCGACAAGGGTAATCGGGCTTGAGAAAAAGCAAAGGGACCGCACGACAGAAAACTTCGGACCGCCCAAGCGCATAGCGTTTGACGAAGACGGCAAACCTTCAAAGGCCGCTTTGGGTTTCGCCAGATCCCAGAAAGTCGATGTCAGCGAACTTGTCATCGCAAAAAGGGATAACGGGGAATTTCTCTGCGTAAGAAAAACGGTAAAAGGCAGAAAAACTTCATCCGCTCTAAAAGAGATTCTCCCCAGAGCAATCTCTTCGATTCCCTTCAGAAAATCAATGAGATGGGGCGACGGAAAACTGACCTTCGCAAGACCCATAAGGTGGATAGCGGCACTGTATGACGGAAAGCCAGTAAGGTTCAGCGTTGAGAACATCAAAAGTTCTGACCGCAGTTTCGGTCACAGGTTCACTTCCCCGAAACCCTTTCGAGTGACATCCTGGGGAAACTATCTTAAGACCCTTGAGAAAAACAACGTAGTGGCGGACCCTGACACAAGAAAGGAAATCATAAGAAGGGATACAGATGCGGCGGCCGAAAAGATAGGCGGAACCGTAAAGCAAGACCCCGAACTGCTTGAAACAGTGGTGAACCTGGTGGAGCACCCAACGGTTCTGGTGGGAGAATTCGAGAAGAAATACCTGCGTTTGCCTGCAGAAGTTCTTATAAGCGTGATGAAGAACCACCAGAAATATTTCCCCGTTTATTCTGAGAAGACAGGCAAACTTCTTCCCTGTTTTATCTTTGTCTGCGGAACCCCTGTTAAAGATAAACAGGTAATTATAAGGGGAAATGAACGGGTAATAAGGGCAAGACTTAACGATGCGGAATTCTTTTTCTCCGAAGATACGAAAAAAAGCCTGAGCGACCGCACGGAAGATCTTCAAAGCATGGTGTTTCTGTCTGATATAGGAACATACAGGGAAAAAGTCGAACGCATGAAGACGCTTGCCGCCGACATTTTTGCCAGTCCCGATCTTGAAAGGGCCGCAGAACTCTCAAAATCTGACCTCGCAAGCCAGATGGTTTTTGAATTCGCCGAACTTCAGGGTGTCATGGGCAAGTACTATTCACTTGCTTCAGGGGAGAAAAAAACCGTCGCAAACGCCATTAACGAACAGTATATGCCACTTACTAGAACCGGTGAACTGCCGCGAACAAAAACCGGAGCACTTTTAAGCATAGTGGACAAAACAGACAATATCTGCTCATGCTTCATAGCTGATCTCGCACCCACCGGGTCTTCTGATCCATACGCGCTGAGAAGACAGACTCTCGGAATAATCAGAATCGCCATAGAAAAGAAATTTGATATCTCTCTCTCCGCGCTCATCGAATGCAATATAAGGCTCGTGCTCGACTCCATGGATGAGAAGAAAGCTCATGACGGCAAACTGTCCGAAGAAGAACTTAAAGAAAACATTCTCATATTTTTCTCCGAGAGGTTCCGCAACTTAATGACAGAATCGGGTTACCAGAGAAATGTCGTAGAATCCGTAATCTCGGCAGGTTTTGACAATCCCCTTGACGCCTACCGCAGAATAAATGCGCTTGTGAAATTTGCAAAACGAAAGGATTTTGAGGCTTTAGCAACAGGCTTTAAAAGGGTTTTTAACATAGCGAAAACAAAACCGTCCTCACCGCTTGACAAGAAATTGTTCAAGCAGAAAGAAGAAAAAGACCTCTATACAGTTTTTAACAAAACGCACAAAGCGGTCTTAAAAAGACTGGGCGATTCCGAAAAAGCTCCCGGACAAAGCGATTATCTAAAAGCCCTTGAATCCATAAAAACACTATCTGCCCCAATAGATCGCTTTTTTGATGCGGTAATGGTCATGGACAAAGACAAGAAAATTAGAGACAACCGTCTGGCTTTGCTCAATGAAATAAAAAACCTGTTCTTCATGATCGCCGATTTCTCAAAGATCTGACCACCAACTGCATGAACACGTCTTCACGCGGTCCTTTGTATCGGTAAATTCAAAGCATAATCCCGAAAATATTTGAGAAGAAACAGTATTCGGGTATTATTCCTTCGCATGTTCGGACAATTCGGCATATGGGAACTAATCCTGATATTTGCAATCCTGCTTATCATCTTCGGTCCGAGCAGGCTCGGAGATCTGGGGTCTTCACTAGGCAAGGGAATAAGCGGATTCAGAAAATCTCTAAAAGACGGCGAATCGGACAACAAGGAAGAGGAACAGAAAGGCACCTGATCAGAAACCCTCTCCTCAGTCTTCTTTTATCTTCTCCGCAAGCTCTACCAGCACCCCGTTCATTGACTTGGGATGTATAAAGGCGACTTTACAGTTGTAAGAACCCGGCCTCGGATGCTTGTCGATAAGCCTGACACCTTTTTTTTCGAGAGCACGCAGGGAGGCCTCTACATCTTCTACAAGAAAACAGATATGGTGAACACCCTCTCCTCTTTTTTCCAGAAACTGTGAAATCGGAGAATTTTCGTCCAAAGGTTCGATAAGCTCTATAGCGGTGCCCTCTTCGGATTCGGAGCATAGCATAGATGTTTTGACCCCGTAGTTAACCACGTCTTCTCTGTGGACAACCCGAAGCCCGAGCAGTTTAGAGTAGATATCTTCAGCTTTCTTTATATCTCTTACGGCAATCGCCACATGATAAAGAAATCCGTTTTTACTCAACTCAGAATGCTCCACTAGACTAATCAGAATTTGTCTCCCTGGAAATTGTGAACTTATCAAAAATATCTTCAGTCGGTTTAAATTTTATTTTTATGCCTCTTTCCCGCTGAATTCTTCTTATGGCTCTTCCTTCCATCTCTCTGAGTTTTTCTATGACTTTCTTGTTCGCCCGCACGAGAAGAGGTCCTTCAGCACTCTGCTTTGTCCATTGATCAATATTTCTCAGTATCTCGTAACAGGTTGTGTATATTGACTTTATCCGCCCCATGCCCTCGCAGGCATGACAGGGTTCGGTCAAGTCAGAAAGTATGCTTTCCCTGACTCTGCGTCTGGTAAGCTGGATTACGCTGAAAGACGATATCTCCTGGATGGTGGTTCTAGCCTTATCTTTTTTTATTTCATCAGTAAAAAGCGACTCTATTTTCTTTCTGGACCTAACAGACTGCATGTCTATGAAATCGATAACTATAATTCCGACCAGATTACGAAGCCTTATCTGCCTTGCGGCTTCGACCGCGGCTTCTTCGTTCGTTTTCATTATCGTTTTCTTGTGAAATTCCTCTCCGACGAGTTTTCCGGAGTTAACGTCTATCACAGTGAGGCCCTCAGCCTCATCAATGATCAGATAGCCTCCAGACTTCATCCAGACCTTCTTTCTATACACTTTTTCTATCTGGCTCTCGATTCCATACCTGTCAAATATGGGTTCTTCTTTATCATACATATCGACTTTAAAGCCGTCTTGCTTAATCCTGTCGGAAAAATACTTGGTAATCCGACCGTGGGCTTTGGGGGAGTCGACGACAACTTTTTTAAGACCGTTTCCCATCAGGTCCCTGACGACCCTGATACAGGTATCGGCTTCTTCATATATCACGCCGGGGGTTTTCGATTCTTCATATTTTTTCTTTATCCTTCTCCACTTTCTCACAAGTGATCTCATCTCGGTCTTGATATCTTTCTCGTCTGCTTCCATACACGCAGTTCTCACTATAAAACCCATGTCTTCGGGTTTGTTCTTCATGATTTCGGAAAATCTTTTCCTGCTTTTTCTATCGGTTATTTTGCGGGAAACATTCACCGAGTCTGACCCGGGAAGCAGAACAAGATACTTGCCCGGTATGCCCACGTGAGAGGTAAGCTTGGGACCCTTGTTTCCGGTGGGTTCCTTTGTTACCTGAACCATCACTTCCTGACCCTGACGGAGTACGTTCTGTATCGGCTGGTGATTCTTTCTGGAGGGTTTTTTTGTCTCTTCCTCTTCAAGAAAAAGTTCGCTGAGTGATTCCTCGTAAACATCCTCGGCGGAGAGAAACCCGGATCTGGAGTTTCCTATACCGACAAACGCCGCCTGCACTCCAGGGACTATCTTTTCGATTTTTCCCTTGTAGATATTCCCCACCATTGAGGAACTGGTTTTTCGTTCGATGAAAAGCTCTATCAGCTTGCTTTTTTCCAAAACCGCTACTCTCGTCTCATTAAAAAGCGAGTTGATGATAAGTTGAGTTTTCATTAGGATGCTGAAATATAAATCAGTTATCTTGGTAACTGTAACTGTAAGAAGTTGATGTGAAAAAAACGGCTTATTAACGAGGCATTTGCGTAGTAGGGGGTTTTGAGATTTTTGGAAGCACACAGCGGAAGGGAGGGGAGGGTATTCCGGCAATTTCAAAGCCGAGTTGTCTGATTCAGGCTGATTCAGACACAACTCAGCACCAATTTCACCCAGGAATCGCTGTTCTGCCCGGGTGCGGACGCAGCAGTCCACACAAGGTTGAATTCCGTTTAAATTTTCTGGTGAATAATTTAAAGAAGGACTATCCGGTATCGGTATAAAACCCCGACACAAGGGATCTGATACGCTCCGTTCTGCCAGCCTTTGCGTGACCCACCGCAAGAGCCATTATCACTGCAATCGCCATACCCGCTCTGAAGGCCATCTTCGCCTTGCCCCTGATATAGTGCTTCTCAAACCTGAAGCTGCCCCCCATGCGTGAGTTTAAACGCTCAATGGCAGTTCGCTTTCTGTAAGCCCGGTTCCATGACGGACTGCCGTGCCGCGCGGGAGTAAAAATACGACGGTCACGCTCAAGAGACACCCGCACCACCCTGCCGTAACCATTGGTCTTTTTGCCCGCGTCACTGTGACACTTCTTCCAGCCCTTGCAGTCAAGATTGTACTCGGCGGCCGCCGGACAGCGGAACTTCAAAGTGCCTCTTTTCTTCTCAAGCCCGTAAGAAGCCATCCTGCGCTCCTTGCCGCTTAGCGGACAGCGACACCATATCTGTCCCGTCTCAGTATAAAGAATGTTGTCGTGCACACTGTTAAGAGGTCTCATGATCCTCTGCCCCGGAACATAGCTCTGCCCCTGCTTTTCCTCCCTCCACAGCCGCCTGATGTCTATAATCGGGCTGATCCTGTAATCATCCCACAGCTTGGCTTTGAGCGGACCGCTGTCAAGCCCCCTGTCAGCAGTGAAGTACTTGCACCGCCCGGCAAGCTCGGAGTTATTGCCGAACAAACTGTCAGCCATCCGTTCACACTGTTTTATTTCGCTTGTCGAGGCTTCGGTCAGACTGAACGCAACCGGTATCTCATACTCGGTGTCGGCAATGATATGAAGCCGGTAGCCAAACCATTTTTTTACCTTGCTCCATTCCCTGCCGTCAGAATCAACTCCTCGGTACTTGTGCACGCCCCAGTTCGCGTCGGGATCAGACTTTTTGCCTGCCCTGCGGTTTGTTCTGCCTGTTGAATGACTCTTTATCGCCTTGCCGTCATAACCGAGGTGCTTGCCGAATTCGGGAAGCACCTCCATAAGCTCTTTGCACAGATGATTGTTTATCATCTCCGATACCAGACCCTGCTGCAGGTCGAGCTTTGCAAGGTTTGCAAGGAACCCGGAGAAGTTATAACTGCGGGGAGCAGAACTGCGAGACTCAAAATCTGTAATCTTGACCACGCCGCCGGGTTCAACCTCATACCTGTCACGTCTCTGCATAGGCACCGTGGAGAATCCGCAGACGGCAAGCAGAGATGAATTGCGGTTAAGCTCCCGGATTAAAGACTCTATGGATTCGTGCCCGAACACTATCCCCGCCACAAAGGCCCTCCACATCGCAGATACCGGGTACTGGTTGCGTCCGTTTTTGCGCATACACTCAAGAGCCCGGATGATATGGGCGTCGGGCAGGCTGTCAAGAACCATCTGAAGACGGTTAAAATCCGATGCTCTATCGACTTGGTCCCAGCTGAAAGGTAGATTAAATTGTGTCGCCATGGGTTTGCTCCTTTTTTAAGGTTGGTATGCCTTTAATTATAACCCATGGCGACCACTTAATCAGGTGATATCAGTAAGTTATCTGCTATTTTCCTTAAGTTTTTCAACGCAGATTACGGCTTGGGGTGGAATTTGCGGTCCTTGACCAGAATCAGTCGTTTTTTAGGGGTTTTTACCAAGATTCTGGGGTGAAAAGTTTTTTCACCCCTCCTTATACCCCTGCCCCGTATGGCTATCCTTTACTACGTAAATGCCTCAATTTCGTATTTGTGTAAAATACAACCGCTATGAGTGAGCAGGGCAGAAAAAATCTCATTGCCAAGGTAAAGACCGCCGTTGTCAAGATAGGAAGCAGCGTGCTTACCCACGACGACGGATCTCTTAACGAATCCGTTTTTAATGAAACAGCAAAGCAGGTCTTTAACCTTAGGAAAAAGGGAATGAGGATAATCATAGTTTCCTCGGGGGCCATTGCTTCGGGGATGAAGAAACTCGGTCTTTCACAAAAGCCCGTAGAGGTAGACGTAAAACAGGCGATCTCCGCCTGCGGTCAGACCGGACTTATGAGGAGTTACGAAGATGCTTTTTCCGAGTTCGGCCTTGATGTCGCACAGATTCTGCTTACCCGTGACGGATTCTCCGACAGGAAAAGGTTTCTTAACTCCAGAAAGACCATCCGGCGGCTGCTTGAAATGGAGATAATTCCTGTCATAAACGAAAATGACACGGTTTCTTTCGAGGAGATCATGTTCGGAGACAACGACAATCTCGCGGCGCTTGTGATTTCTCTTACCGAAGCGGACCTTCTTGTGCTTCTAAGCAACGTCGAGGGTTTTTTCGACAAGGATCCGACAAAAGACGAAAATGCGAAACTGCTTTCCACAATACCGGAGATAGACTCAAGAATAGAGTCATTTGCCGGAGACACTTTCGGCAAAACCACCTCAGGAGGAATGAGAACCAAAATTCAGGCCGCAAGATCCGCCGCCGCCTTCGGGGTGCCGACTATAATTGCAAACGGAAAAAGAAAAGATTCTCTTCTGAGTATTTTTAACGGCCGTGAGTACGGAACCGTGATACTTCCGAAAAGGGAAAGACTCACAGGGAAAAAACACTGGATTGCCTATACGCTCAAGCCTCGCGGGAAACTCATACTGGACGAAGGTGCGGCCGAAGCTATTACCAAGAAAGGCAGAAGTCTTCTTCCTTCGGGAATAAAGGAAGTCGAAGGGAAATTCGGGATAGGAGAGCTTGTGAGCTGCTTTGATTCCTCGGATGTTGAGGTGTTCAGAGGGCTTTGTTCCTACGATTCTTCAGAGGTGAGAAAAATTCTCGGAAAGAAGTCATCTGAAATAGAGGATGTGCTCGGGTACCGATACAGCGATGAGGTGATTCATCGAAACGAAATGGTAATACTTTCAAAATGAGCCGAACTCGTGTATTTAACCGGTTCTCAAAAGGACTTGCGATTTTTGTTTTCGTTCTGCTTACTTCTGCCGCCTGGTTTTATTTCCTGGACAGTTTTTCAGCCGAGATAAAAATTGTCCACATACCGCAAGGTCTCGGCCTGTCCTCCATAGCGGAGAAACTTGAGAGGGAGGGAGTGATAAGAGAGGTGGATATTCTCTTTTTCGGGACTGTTCTGACAGGAACCCAGAGCAAGCTCAAGTATGGCGAATACGCGTTTTCGGCCGGCGAGACGCCTTATTCTGTTCACAGAAAGCTGCGTCGCGGAGAAGTGTATTTCAGAAAGGTCACTTTTCCGGAGGGAATTACCCTGGCTCAGATGGCCGGGATTCTTGAGTCTTCACAAATAGTTTCAGCGCAAGAGTTTCTCGCTCTTGCCGGGAACAGCGAGTATTCCACGAAAAAACTGGGCACAGATGTTTTGAGTCTTGAGGGATTTCTTTTTCCCGACACTTATTTTTTCAGTCGCAACTACTCCGCGGAGAAGGTTATTGAAACGATGCTCGACAGATTTCGGCAAGTCTGTGCGATGTTTGGCGTCTCGGATACGCAAGCAGACATAAAGGAGATTGTGACGATTGCCTCGTTAATAGAAAAAGAAACGGCTTTCCCCCCGGAGAGAGAGCTTGTATCGGCCGTAATACGCAACCGGCTTCAGAAAGGTATGAGGCTTGAAATCGACCCGACGTTGATTTACGCGCTTGGAGACAGATTTGACGGTGATATCAGAAAAAAAGATCTGAAATTTTCTTCTCCCTACAATACCTACGTGGTTTCGGGGCTCCCTCCGGGTCCCATAGCGGCTCCCGGCTCTGACTCAATTCGCGCGGCACTAAAGCCGGCGGATGTCGACTATCTTTACTTTGTTTCGAACGGAGACGGGACCCATGTTTTTTCAACCACATACAAGGACCATACAGATGCTGTTAACAGGTCTTTAGAGAAGTTAAAACAGTGACTTTGCCTTTCAGAGTGCCTTTATGTGGAGTACTAGAATTCTCCCCTGAACGCTTTTGCAAAGCCGTCGTGCTGCGATCTGGCAATCCTTTCCTGTTCGGCCTGCAGATAAGCTCGATCCTTTCTCTCTATTCGGATTACGTCGTCCCGGCCCTTGGAAGCCATGAACTGCGTTCCTGAAGTTTCTTTTGAGATTATTTCAAGTATCGGAGGGTAGTTCTTTGATCCGATGAATATGGAATGTATGCAGACGCCTATGTTCTTTGCCCGCACTCTCTGATTTTCGACATTGGCATCGCCTGAAGTCGGAATCCCGTCGGTTATGAAGAGTATGTGCTTGTTTCTGAGTCCTCTTCCCCGGAATTCCTTAAGTGCCTCTCCCAGCGCTTCTTCGTAGTTTGTGTTGCCGGAACAGTCCGTGCTCTCCGCCAGCTTTTCTATCCACCTGTAGTCTCTGGTGAAAAAGCGAGAGTTTTTCGTGTGTTTTTTCGAGCGGTGATTAAATTCAAGATAGCCGATTCGCATTCTTTTTTTCCTCGCAAGCTCTATTACTCCCTTCACGACGGATGAAGACCACTCGCTGTACACTCCCATCATTGAAGTGCTTATGTCTCTTAAGATTGCTATTTCCCCTCCAAGCATTTCCTTTTCGCGAAGGTGAACTCTGGGCAGTCTGGGAGAAGTGTGCTCGGACCATATAAACGCCTCGACGGGGTCTATGTCTTCAATCTCGTCAAAAGAGGACATGCGCTTCCATTTCCTCGGAGATCCTCCGGGGTGGGAAGTTTTTTTGGCCATGCTTTTCTGGAAATTGCCTTCAAGCACTCTCATGATGCGTTTTATATTCTCGGCGGTCTCAGTATTTCCTCTCCCGGGGATTACGGTATCGTCGTCTTCTCCAGCCTTGGACGACTTGCTGCTCATGTACGCGCGCGCAGATTTGTCCTCTCTTTCAGTGTTCCCGCTGTCCTGCGGATTCCCGGTTGGGTCGTTAGGCACGTCCTGGCCTTCTGGAGGAGCCATCTCGCTTTGATTGTTATCGAGGTTCTGCTTCAGGTCGCGAAGCGCGTCAAAGAATGTTTTCTGAGCTTCTGCGAGCGGATTCTCGGTTTCCTTGTCCGCTTCCTCGTCGGGAATCCCCCCCTTGGGTTCCTGGGAGAAATCCTGATCGAATTCCGAATCAGGAATCTGATCCGGATCCGGGGTCAGTTCGTCGTCTGGCTTTTTTTTTTATCCTGAGCGATATTCCGAAGAATATTGTCCATCTGTTCGTAGACCTCGGGGGGAACCCGAAAGGCGGTCATGTACTTTAAAACATCAAGGTCTTGTTTTAAGCACACTTCCCTCTCGTTGAGAAGGGCATGGGAACGGATAAGCTTGAGGGCTTTCACGAAAAATGTTCTGTCCGAAATAAGCGAATTGGTCTCGTTAAGCTTGAAATCCTCGATCATTATGGTCGCGAAATCCGCAAGACCTTCCTGCACATCGGGCGGAATGTGTATTTTTTCAAGCATTTTATAGCTTCTGTCGAAAACTTTTTTGCTTACCCTTGTCGGTATCTTTTCTTCAAACGGTTTTTCGGAGTAAAGCTTGATAACCTTTTTCGCCTCGTCCCATTTTTTTCCGTAAGAGATTCCAAGGGCTTTCACCTGGAGAACGAACCGGTCGAGGTTAGCCGGATCGAGGGGTTCGTTGTAGTACTCGTCCGCGGTGGGATTGCTTGTCGCTATAGCAGTCAGAAGTGGAATCGGCTCGCTAAAGAACTTTCTTTCGTTAAGTATTCGAAGAAGTATGTTGAGCGATTCGCCGGGAGCACGCGATATGTCGTCTAAAAGGCAGATCTCAGACGTCAGTATTCCGCCCTTCACTATATCCTGCTTTATCCTCTCTCCGAGTTCGGTTTCCTCTTTCACTATGGTCAGATCTCCGACAAGTTCCGAGAGCCTTGTGTCTCTGTGAAGCTGGTAGAAGAAGAAATTGAGCTGGGCCGCCTTGGAAACAATTTCCGAAAGCATGGTCTTCGCCGTACCCGGAGGGCCTTCGATATAGATGTGTTCTCTTGAAATTATTCCGAGAAGAAGAGCGGTCTTTACCTCGTCATGTCCGACCACATGCTTATCCATCTCTTCCCGAAGGGATGCAAAAGGGCTAGCGGGATTCATTCAACCACTCCTGAAAAAGGCAATGGGCGTTATAGTACATAAAGGGATATTTTTTTCAATTTGTTTCGGCGTGCCAGAAAACCGGAAGTTGTTGCAGAACCGGCACATAAAAACCCCGGCGACGCTTTCCACGGGGATCTCGGCCCGGCGTTTCTTTGCGGAATTTCGCGCAAGCCGTTTAAATGAGTTATGTGTTTCCCGCGGCAAAGCCGGAAGATTTTTCAGGGCGCCAGCCAAGGACCGATCAGAAATATATGACCGCTTTTACTGAAAAATCGGTTTCGCTTCCGTCAAGCGATATTGGTACCTTCACATGCTCGTCCGGGAAAGTTTCCCGCTTTTGTTTTGCGTACTGCGTGTAGCGTACCTCGCCACGAATTCCTATCTTGTCCCCGATCATTTTTTCAAGCCCTCCTCCTGCGGTGAAGGCATAGAAGGTCTCGTCATAGGAATTGGTTCCGGATACAAATTCGTCGGGTTTGCAGACCGCATCAGCAATCGGGCAGCCGTTGTAGTCAGTTTTTAACTCCGCATCCACTCGTCGGGCCCCGCCAATGGCATAGATTCCGGCACCCGGACCCAGAAGCGAAATCAGAAACGGAGGACTCACCCCGAACATCAAAGTTGCGCCGTAGCTGTTTTTTCTTTCAAGATTCCACTCATCAGGCCAGGCTTCTCCGTACAGATTTCGGCCCTCTGACTGTCCATCTCCGGGCAGAATCCCGCTTGCCTTGCTGCCGCTGAACTGACCGTCAATTTCAAAACCTAAATAGAAAGTGCCGCTTGGATCCAGATTAAAGCGGTAGCCGACAAAAAGTCCGCCGCTAAAACCCGTTTCGCTTGTCGAATCACTGGTGTTGTATATGTTGCCGCTCTGCAGGAAGTTCTCCGGAACTTCTGTGCTGTCAACAGTTTTTGCGTGTTCTACACTTATGCGTTTAATCCCGGCTGAAGCGCCGACGTAAAAACTGCCGTTCTGTGCAACGGCATCGCCGGAAACGCCGAGAATCATCACTGCCGCGATTATTAAACCCAAAACACTTTTTTCCCGATTCTCAAACACTCTGTTCATGATTCTTCTCCCGATAAGTTCTTGTCAGTCAGCACCTTTAAAAGTCACAGCACCCTCCCTCTTTGAGCTCGTCTCTCGAAACAGTGAGTTTTCCAAACTCAGCTTCGAATTTTACTTTCATGCCATACAGGCCGTTTTCTTTATATTTCACTTCCGAATGGATGAATTTCGGACATAGAGAATACTTGATTTTTATTTTTTCCAAAAAACGCCCTTGAACAACCTCATATGCAGTCAAGTAGTGGGGATCCGTTCCAAAAGCAACTTGCCCTTTTAGCTTACTTCACCTGTTGCGTTTCAAACTTGAAACCACGTCTTCTCTTGTCGCCGCCACCGCTACCTTTGCCTTGAACTGCGGTGAATGATTACGTCTTTTACTTCTCATCATGTACCTCCTGTATACTCTTTAGAATACCAAGAAAATACACTTAAGGGCCTGTCCAGTTTTTGGGGTCCACTTCTATGATCCCTGCTGCAAGTCAGTGGGAAATCCGCTTGTGGGAAAAGCGGGTATTATGATTGCGTTCTGCCCGCGAAGGCAGTTTTTACCCTCTTGCAGACTCCTTGTAATCTCTTAGGGGGGACTTATGGATACGGAAAAAATATTCTACGGGATAGATGAAGTGAAAAAGAGAAAGTATCCGCACAGGTTTATCCTGATAGCGGTTTTCTTGGTACTCGGTATCGGGGCTTTTAAGTTCGGGCTCTACCCAGAGCGGTGGTTCTGGGAAAGCGACGATATTTCCCGGAAACTGATTGTCAGAAACACAGAGTCTCAGTGGGTAAGCACCAAGGAAGGATATCTTTTTTTAGTTCGCGGGGAGATTATGAACGAAAGTGATGTTCCCGTCAGTTACATAAAGCTCAGGAGCAGTTTTCAGGTGTCGGGGCGGACCGTTCATGTCCAGGACTTTTATTCTGGCAACACCCTCTCGATACGTGACCTTAGAGAGTTCGACACTGACTACCCTCTTCGGAAGCTTAGCAGAAAAAGCGGAGATGATCTCTCGGCGTTTACCGGGATGGATACTTCTGCCAATTTCAATATAAAGCCGGGCAACACGGTTTTCTTCAATACCTTCTATCTTTCCGTGAACAAAATACTTGGCCTTAAGTATCAGATCGATATTACGGATTTCGAAGTGATGTCCGAGGGCTGAGATGGCCGCCTTCGGGTTTTAGGCTTCGGTGCTGAGTGTGCAGGAGGCATTTGCGTAGTAAAGGATAGCCATACGGGGCAGGGGTATAAGGAGGGGTGAAAAAACTTTTCACCCCAGAATCTTGGTAAAAACCCCTAAAAAACGACTGATTCTGGTCAAGGACCGCAAATTCCACCCCAAGCCGTAATCTGCGTTGAAAAACTTAAGGAAAATAGCAGATAACTTACTGATATCACCTGATTAAGTGGTCGCCATGGGTTATAATTAAAGGCATACCAACCTTAAAAAAGGAGCAAACCCATGGCGACACAATTTAATCTACCTTTCAGCTGGGACCAAGTCGATAGAGCATCGGATTTTAACCGTCTTCAGATGGTTCTTGACAGCCTGCCCGACGCCCATATCATCCGGGCTCTTGAGTGTATGCGCAAAAACGGACGCAACCAGTACCCGGTATCTGCGATGTGGAGGGCCTTTGTGGCGGGGATAGTGTTCGGGCACGAATCCATAGAGTCTTTAATCCGGGAGCTTAACCGCAATTCATCTCTGCTTGCCGTCTGCGGATTCTCCACGGTGCCTATGCAGAGACGTGACAGGTATGAGGTTGAACCCGGCGGCGTGGTCAAGATTACAGATTTTGAGTCTCGCAGTTCTGCTCCCCGCAGTTATAACTTCTCCGGGTTCCTTGCAAACCTTGCAAAGCTCGACCTGCAGCAGGGTCTGGTATCGGAGATGATAAACAATCATCTGTGCAAAGAGCTTATGGAGGTGCTTCCCGAATTCGGCAAGCACCTCGGTTATGACGGCAAGGCGATAAAGAGTCATTCAACAGGCAGAACAAACCGCAGGGCAGGCAAAAAGTCTGATCCCGACGCGAACTGGGGCGTGCACAAGTACCGAGGAGTTGATTCTGACGGCAGGGAATGGAGCAAGGTAAAAAAATGGTTTGGCTACCGGCTTCATATCATTGCCGACACCGAGTATGAGATACCGGTTGCGTTCAGTCTGACCGAAGCCTCGACAAGCGAAATAAAACAGTGTGAACGGATGGCTGACAGTTTGTTCGGCAATAACTCCGAGCTTGCCGGGCGGTGCAAGTACTTCACTGCTGACAGGGGGCTTGACAGCGGTCCGCTCAAAGCCAAGCTGTGGGATGATTACAGGATCAGCCCGATTATAGACATCAGGCGGCTGTGGAGGGAGGAAAAGCAGGGGCAGAGCTATGTTCCGGGGCAGAGGATCATGAGACCTCTTAACAGTGTGCACGACAACATTCTTTATACTGAGACGGGACAGATATGGTGTCGCTGTCCGCTAAGCGGCAAGGAGCGCAGGATGGCTTCTTACGGGCTTGAGAAGAAAAGAGGCACTTTGAAGTTCCGCTGTCCGGCGGCCGCCGAGTACAATCTTGACTGCAAGGGCTGGAAGAAGTGTCACAGTGACGCGGGCAAAAAGACCAATGGTTACGGCAGGGTGGTGCGGGTGTCTCTTGAGCGTGACCGTCGTATTTTTACTCCCGCGCGGCACGGCAGTCCGTCATGGAACCGGGCTTACAGAAAGCGAACTGCCATTGAGCGTTTAAACTCACGCATGGGGGGCAGCTTCAGGTTTGAGAAGCACTATATCAGGGGCAAGGCGAAGATGGCCTTCAGAGCGGGTATGGCGATTGCAGTGATAATGGCTCTTGCGGTGGGTCACGCAAAGGCTGGCAGAACGGAGCGTATCAGATCCCTTGTGTCGGGGTTTTATACCGATACCGGATAGTCCTTCTTTAAATTATTCACCAGAAAATTTAAACGGAATTCAACCTTGTGTGGACTGCTGCGTCCGCACCCGGGCAGAACAGCGATTCCTGGGTGAAATTGGTGCTGAGTTGTGTCTGAATCAGCCTGAATCAGACAACTCGGCTTTGAAATTGCCGGAATACCCTCCCCTCCCTTCCGCTGTGTGCTTCCAAAAATCTCAAAACCCCCTACTACGCAAATGCCTCTATAATTCCCCTTGCTTGACATGGAAAAAGCTATTTTGATACAATATAAATCTGAGACCTAAATCGGCTATGGGTTTGGAGTTCAAATGGGATGAAGCCGTTGCCGCATATATAACAGGCAAGTCTTTCATGTCAGGATAACACTCTGAAAAAGTTGCAAGTTGCCTTGCAAGCTGTATCGGTTGCTTAAGGAGCATCGGAAAAAACACTGCGGGAGCATTTGATATGTCGCGCGTTTTGGCGGGGGTCTTGCTGGGCATTCTGCTTGTTGGCGGGCCTGCCGAGGTCAGCTCTCAGCAACCCGATACCAATGCTGACGGAGACCTGAGGCTTGTGAACGTTGATGACGGCACCGTAGTGGACCTCCACTTTACGTTAACCCCACCTTCCGGCAGGCTTGAGATATTTGATGATGAAGACGGCGACGGTGTCGGCGAGTGGAAGGGAATATGCGATGACGGGTTGGAGACGCTGGGAACGCAAGAGGACGACAACCTTCGGGTAAGAGGAAGGCAGGAGGCTGAGGTTGCGTGCCGGCAGCTGGGTTTTTCGGGCGGAACTCCGATGACCGGACTCGCTCTGCCTCCGAATTTTGAAGGAGGTGACGACGGGCCTTCAGCATACTATCTGCTTGATGATGTTGAGTGCGCGGGTTCGGAAACTGCGATACTTGGCGATGGCTTTGGAAATAGATGTGGACATCGGCTGCGCGGGCAGAACAACTGCTCTGTCGACGAGGCTTTCGGCGTCGCTTGCGCAGCCCGGACCTTGAATAACGATGCAGTCGGCCTTATCCGACTCACGCATCCTGAAGCGAGAACTGGAGTGACGCTAACTGCGGACCACTCCGAGATCGCCGATCCGGACGGCAAGCCGGCGGATGAAAGCGCGTTTTCCTATCAGTGGATCAAATCTGATATTTCTTTGGAATGAGACGGAAATCCCCGCCGCAACGAGGTCCTCCTACACTTTCCAGTCTGCTGATGAGGGGGACTGGATCAAGGTGAGGATAAGTTTCACAGACGATGCGGGCAATCAGGAAGTGGTGGAAAGTTTCAGGGTGGGCCCGATTCATCCCGATCCCAATCTTTCCGACGGCACTGTTGAATTGATACCCTTTTCGGATGTGGATGATGATAGTGGTTTTGAATTCAATGGATTGGCAGGCCTTGTCCAGAGCCAGAGAGGTGGTCCCCTTTTTTAGACAGCATTTTTGTTTTCTTAAGTGTATTCCCACCAACGCATAACCATCTTTAAGACTCCCAAAACCATAAACTCTCTGCTCTGTTTGTCTCATTGCTTCAAGCCACATTCTTCTGTGCTGTCCCAAGACCATAGTAAACCTCATCCGGTGTTTTCATTCCAAGCCCCTGATGTGGTCTTTTTTCATTGTAAAAATCTATCCACTTCCCTATACCTGCCTTTGCCGAGGCAACGGATTCATATGCCATCAGATACACTTCCTCGTACTTAACACTTCTCCAAAGCCTCTCCACAAAAACATTGTCTCTCCAGCTTCCCTTGCCGTCCATGCTTATCTTTATATCTCTGTCTTTAAGAACTCCCGTAAACTCTTCACTTGTGAACTGACTTCCTTGATCGGTGTTGAATATCTCGGGCTTATCATACTTGTAAAGCGCTTCTTCCAGAGCCTCCACGCAAAAACTGCTGTCCATTGTGTTAGACACTCTCCAGCTAAGAACCTTGCACGAGTGCCAGTCCATTACCGCACACAGATACACAAAACCCCTGCTCATCTCTATATACGTTATGTCTGCCGCCCATACCTGCCCGGGAAGCTCTACAGTCTTCCCCCGCAGCAGATACGGGTATATCCTGTGCTCTGCTCCCCCTTTCTTTGTAGTCTGGGGGCCGGGAGCAAGCCCTCGTATCCCCATAAGCCTCATAACACGCTTTCTGCCCACCTGTACGCCCTGTGCCTTAAGGGCGTACACCATCCTTCTTGAACCCTTAAACGGATACTTAATGTAGATCCTGTCAATCTTCTTCATAATCTCTTCGTCCTGCGGGGATACCCCCACAGGTTTGTAGTAAATATTTGAGCGATTTATATCCAGCAGTTTGCACTGCCTTACCAAAGAAAGTGCCCGGCCGCGCACTACCAACTTCTTGCGCCGCTGCCGACCGAGCGCCTTTGATAAAAAATCGTTCTCCAGCGTCAGCTGGCCCACCTTGGATTCAAGCTGGTTTACGTACTTGCTCTCGCCCGCCGCCTTGCTGCCCGCCCCCTGGCCGAACACTTTGTCCGCGGCGTTGCCGAGCTGCTTCTTCTTCCACATGCTTATCTGATTGGGATGAACCTCAAACTGCCGGGCAAGCTCCGCTACTGTCTTGTCTCCTTTTACCGCCAAAAACGCTACCTTTGCCTTGAACTGCGGTGAATGATTACGTCTTTTACTCTTCATTATGTACCTCCTGTATACTCTTTTAGAATACCAAGGAAATACACTTAAGATGCTGTCTGATTTTTGGGGTCCACTTCTGGCATCCGCTCCGACTTGCTGAGAAACGGGCAAAAACACTAGAACTTGCAGGATTTGTGGAAATGATTCTCACTTTTACCTCAGTGCAAAACGCTGACCTGTCCATGGCTTTCGAAGAACGTCGTCTTGCCCGCAGTCGCTGGGTCTTTCCCGAAGTCGCGTTTGTTCATAACAAAGACATGATATCGGCTGAGGACATTGCAGGATATAGCCTTATGGTTCCTGCTGACCATGTGGCTAGGAGTCAGGAAGCACTGGAAGCATCAACCACATCCGCAGCCAAAAAATTTGTGGAAGGAGCGAGCCAGTATCTTATATATATCCATCCCCATGAAACCACCAATCTTTCAGTAGCTATTTTCAGTAGCTATTTTTGATTCGGAAAGCCAGACCTTGCCCCGGGAAGTGGCCAGAGAAATGGCCAAGCACCTTCACCGTCGGCCAGAACTACGGTGTGATTTGATCATCACACACCGTGATCAGGAAAGTATGCGTAAGATTTACCGTAACCAGAATTTACGTCTTGGAGCCGAGAATATCAGTGAAGGGGCAAAGGGTTTCTTCTCCCGGTTGCGCGTAGATGTGCGACCAAACCATAGTGAAACTGATGAGGTCGATTCTGTACGGGACGTGGACTTGGTATTCCTGCATGATGTTATCAGCCATCACGCGTTACCCACTTGGTCGGAAGAGGCCGGTGGTTCTGAGATACTTGATGAGACGTTCGACATTACACTGGCTCGCCGTCCAAGACAGCGGATTATGGAATCGAATGCAACCGGAGTTGGCATCTATCTGACTTTGCCTTGCCCCCCACGTACCGTGGCGGACTATCAGAATTTGCTATACGAATTGTCAAAAAAAGGATTTCTGTCTGAGGACTGCCATGGAGTTCTAATCCGGCAAGTAAAATTTGCGGATCCGGAAGTTAAGGAAATAATTAGTCGGAGCCATAATCTCGCAGAGTGGGTAATCACCTACGATAAAGTTGCTAGCCGGACATTACTGGAGCGTTGTGGCGTACAGATCATAAGTGATATTTCCTTGCCGAGGTCTGATGGTCGAGTAATCCTTAGCGCGCGGACAGTTAATGACCAACTCAAACAAAAAATCCAAGAAGTCCTTAAGGAGTCTTGCGGGGTAAGCGAAGACAGGTCATTGCAATTTACCGAAGCGGTTGTGGGTGATGTGTTGAAAATATCGGGTAGCAAGGTTCTTTCAGCGGCGCGTTACACAAACACTGCCCGAGAAATGATTGGTCTTGCCATCATGCGTGCCTGGATAGAAGCGGCCATAAGAGCTTCACTTTCACTGAAAAATGCTCCAATTTGGTTGTCTTTGGACGATCACCGTAGCTGGTTTATGTCGGGAAGTGGGAAGGTGGCTGACGCAATTGCTGTAAGCATAGGCAATAGAGGTGAGGATTTTGAAATTTTTCTCTGTGTTGGTGAGGCTAAATTCGTGGAACGGGAAACCGAACACGCGACCCTGAAAGATGCACGACAGCAGGTTTGCGATACAGTAAACCGGCTCAAAAATCTATTCATCGACAGTTGTGATGAGATATCACGTACCGCTTCCTGTGCTCGCTTATTTGAACTCTTGATCAACCGTGATGGCATTAATGAGATGCTTCCCTGAGCCTGATTGTAAAAACAGATTTTTCTCCGCCCTGCGAGAGGGGAAAGTGGTGTTCCAAATCAGCGGGGAGGCGGTAGTCTGCCTTCACGACAAGCATGAAAATTTGTTAAAAACAGAAGAGGATCCAGACCGTTCGCACCTCAGACATCATGTCCTGACAACTCCAACCATTCTGCAAACCCTTCAGCGTTCAATTGAGCAAGAACTTCCAGAATATGAGAGGCTTGGGGATATACACTGGTATGGTGACACGCCCCGACCAAATCCAATCCCCCCTTCCGGTGCAAATTATCCGCAAAAACCTACCGAGAGTTCGGACAAGATATGTGGAAATATAAATAATGAGCAACCTTGTCTATCAGATGTCAGTGCAGACAAAGAAAACACGGTTGGGGAACATGATGGGACAACAAAAGACGAGATACGGTCAGAGCAAGACCAAAGTAGTGTAAATGTCACGACTAAACCACAGTTCTTACCTCCTCAGGTATATGAGGTGCTACTTGAAATGCAGTCCAGAGAGCATGGTGCGATTGATGACGAGAATTCGTTGCAGTGGGCTGAAAATATATCGTTGCAGACTCAACGGTCCCTAAGCTCTTTTGAAATGCAAGCTGAATTCGCGGAGCCCAAATTTCGCCTTACTCCCAACGGTGTACTCATTGCATTTTACGGACATCATACCCTGACTGTTGACAAGATAAAAAAGAAGACAAGCGAAATGCTGACGACCTACGGAATTGAAGTCACAGACGTTCGCCCGGGCAAAGGTAGAATTTCAGTGTTTGTCAAAAGAGAAGAGAGGTCAAGGGTGCCGCTTGCCTCTACCTGGCTCAATGCGTCATGGCCAGATTGTGCTCCTGGTTCCTGGACTTCTTTTATTCTTGGTGCACGTGAGGACAGTGACCGCCTTCTCTATCTCAATCTTACAGATCCCTATTCGGGCTATAACATGCACGGGCCCCATACGCTAATTGCAGGTGAGACAGGTAGCGGGAAAGGGATTTTGACCCAAGTTCTCCTGCTGCAACTCATTGCCTTTAACGATCCCAAAGATGCTGAACTTATCCTTGTAGACCCCAAAAAAGGAGTAGATTTTACTTGGCTGGATGGTGCTCCACAGATGAAGAAGCCAATCATTTCAGAAGTAAGTGACGCACAGAAAATTTTTGCTGATCTCGTTCATGAAATGAACCAACGTTATGAAAAGCTTGTAGAGAGAAAAGCACCTAATATTGCGGAGTATAACAGGAAGGTTTTGCCAGAGGAGCGTATGTCACAAATCTTTCTTGTTCATGATGAGCTTGGGGCTTGGATGGCACAAGATAAAAAATACCAGGAAGTGGTCCTGTCTTCGGTATCAAGTCTTGCCATGAAGGCTAGGGCGGCAGGCATACACCTAGTCCTGATTACACAACGGGCAGATGTGGATGCAGTACCGGGCAGGCTCAGGGATAATATGGGCAACCGGTTGTGCCTGAAAGTTCAAAATGCTACCGGATCAAAGATGGTCCTAGATGTCGGTGGTGCCGAGAAATTGCTGGGAAAGGGGCACTTGTCCTGTGTTCTTGCCAACCAATCCGCACCTGTTGGTCAAGATTTCTTCGTGGTGCAGGTTCCATTTGCGGAACCGAATGATATGCATCGCCTCGCAAACGCGGCCAAGGCATATTGGGAGCAGAGAAAGGGTTAGGTCAATCTTTCAGCAATTTCTTCTTTTTTACCTTTTTAGCTTGTAACCGGCCTTTACCATGTCCCAAGTGTCTTTTGTGATTCCCCGTTCGCGAAGTTTGTTCTTCTGGGTTCTCTGCGTGCCGGTGGTCTTCGGGAATGAATCAACGAACCTTATAAACCTCGGGATCATGAAATAAGGCATCCTCGGCTGAAGGTAGTCCATGAGTTCCGGAGGGTCTATCTCTTTTCCTTCCTTGGGGATTATAAGTATCATGAGTTCGTCTTCAGCATATTTTCCGGCTTCGGATTTTATGCCTATCGCGGCCGATTCCTCGACATCGGGGTGGGAGTTTACGATCTTTTCCACCTCAAAGGAGCTTATGTTCTCACCCCTTCTTCTTATGTAGTCTTTTACCCTGTCGACAAAATATATGTAGCCGTCTTTATCCATTCTTCCGGCGTCGCCCGTGTGAAACCAGAAGTTTCTGAAATCTTCGACGGTTTTTTCCGGCATCTTGTGATAGTAATGAAGCATCACGTTCGGGATTCTGGGGCGCACTATGATCTCGCCTATGTTCCCCCTGGGCACTTCCTCGTCCGTTTCGGGGTCTGCGACCTTTATCTCATAGTTGGGGGCTTCTTTTCCGCAGGACCCAACTCTGAACGGCTCTCCTGGTCTCATCCAGGTGCACTGGCCTATTTCCGTGAGGCCGTAGCCTTCCATGAACTTTATCCCGAAGCGCTCCATGAACTCCTCTATCATGTCGTGAGGGGCGGGCGAGCCCAGAACAAGCTTTATTTTATGCTGTCTCTCTTCCGGCACCGCAGGGGTGTTCCACATAAAATACGACATGGTTCCCACTGTGTTGAATTTTGTAACCCCGTGGTCGACCATCCATTTCCAGAATCGGCTCGAGCTGTATTTTTCTTCCACCACGGTTTTAGCTCCCTTTATGAGCGCAGGGTAAACGGTCATCACCATGGCGTTTGAGTGGAAAAGCGGAAGGCATGTGAAGCACACGTCATCGGGGCCCACATCCATTATCTCCGCATAGTTCCTCGCGCTGCTGTAATCGGCGGCACACGGTCTCATGACCCCCTTTGAGCGGCCCGTGGTGCCCGAGGTGTACATAAGCCTTGCGTAGTCCATCAAAGTGACTTTAGCGTCCGGTTCCCTGGAAGAATCCGAGTCTATGAATTCCGAGTAGGAGATCATGTTTTTGAATCTGTATCCGTGTTTTTTGAATTTTCGCTCTCCGCTTCTTGTCCATACTATTACATGGCGAAGCTTTGTGAGATTCTTCGCAATGGGAGGCATCCGGTCCAGATACTCTTCTGCTATGAAAAGCACCTCTGCGTCCGAACTGTCGATTATGTACTCAAGAAAATCCATCTTGTAAGCCGTGTTTATGGGCACCATGACGGCTCCCATCTTCAGGATTCCAAACCACGCTATTACATAGTCATCAGAGTTCGGCATATAGACGGCGACTTTTTTTTGCTTCTCCACCCCGAGACCGCAAAGGGCGTTTGCAATTCGGTTGGCAAGACGGTTTGTCTGGTAGAAGCTAAGCGGCTTTTTGTAGCCGAACTGAAGAAAGGGTTTTTTCCCCAGTTTTTTTGCCTGTTCGCGAAGCACCTTGGGAAGCACCCAGTTCGACCTGTCTTCCTTAAGGTACCAGTCGACGTCGAATTTTCCGTTCTCGCGCTTGTAGGTTACGGGATGCATGAGATCTTTAGGCTTTTTGCTTGTCATAATCTTTCTCCTTTTTATGTTTTGCCGGTGTTTTCCGATTAAGGGTCAGGTCTTTATTTAATCGAATTCCTCCTCGGCAGATTCTTTTTCAGTTTTTTTCTTTCCGAATATCTTTGCGATGATTATTCCAAGCTCGTAGAAGACAAAAAGAGGAACGAGCATGAACATCATCGATACGGCGTCTGTGGTCGGGGTTATAAAAGCGGCTAGGACGGCGTTTATCAAAAGCGCGTATTTTCTGTTTCTTGCAAGAAATCCGGCCGTTACAAGCCCGAGTCTTGACAGAATGAAGATCACAAGCGGAAACTCAAACACGAGCCCGAAACCTATCATAAGAGCCGTGAGAAACGAAAGCGCCTCCTTTATGCTCGGAAACGCCTTTACGTACTCGGTCGTGTATTCGCCGAGCAGGAACCGAAGTCCCTGGGGAGCGGCGACAAAGTAGCAGAAAAGCGCTCCGGCGACGAAAAACAGCGTCCCGAACGTGATAAGCGGAACAACGACTCTTCTTTCCTTCTTGTAGAGTGCGGGTGAGACGAAATGCCATGCGTTGTACAGAATAAAGGGAACTGAAAGAAAAAAAGAAAAAAACAGCGATACCTTGAGATAGGTGAGAAAACCCTCGGCAGGCCGGGTGAATATGAGGGAGCTTCCTTCGGGAAGGCTTTTTATTATGGGCCCCATGAGCAGGTCGAACAGCTGTTTTGAAAAGAGGTAGCAGGGAGCGAAAAAGACAAGCAGGGGAATAACGGAATATATGATTCTTTTTCTGAGTTCCTCTATGTGCTCAAGGAAATTCATGCCGGTTTCTTCTTTCATTACGGCAGGTTAGGGTAACCCAAATCGCAATTTTTAACAATTTCCGAACCTCTTTCCACTCATTGCCAAAACGCTTTCGGTCTGATTGACATTGTCTTTTGTTTAACTATTATCTTAGTGGTTTTTATCCAGCCATCCCGGAGGAATTTCTTGAAAATACTAATAACTGACGGACTTGCTAAGCAGGGCCTTGAGCTTCTTTGCGCCGCAGAAGGGGTCGAGGTTGACGAGAGAAAAGGCATTTCTCCCGAAGAGCTAGTCGATATAATAAAGGACTACGAAGGCCTTGTGGTGAGAAGCGCGACTAAGGTTACCAAAGAGGTCATAGAGGCTTCGGGCGGAAGGCTTCGCATCATAGGACGCGCCGGAATAGGGATAGACAACATAGACCTTGACGCCGCGACCAGAAACGGGGTGGCCGTTATGAACACCCCGGAATCAAACTCGATAACCACCGCGGAGCACACCATAACGCTTCTGCTCTCCCTTGCCAGAAGAATTCCCCAGGCCCACTCTTCAATAACGTCGGGCAAGTGGGAGAGGGGCAAGTACAAAGGAGTTGAGGTCTACGGAAAGACCATAGGTCTTGTGGGCCTCGGAAACATAGGAAAACTGGTGGCCGAACGCGCCATGGGTCTTAAGATGAAGGCGATTGCGTACGATCCTTATCTGAGCAAGGAAGCCGCGATGAAGCTTAACATCGAGCTTGTCTCCCTTGACGAGCTTTTCCGCCTCTCGGACGTTATAACGGTGCATACGCCCCTTACCGATGAGACCAGAGACCTTATAAACTCCGAGTCTTTTGAGAAGATGAAAGCAGGGGTGATAGTGATTAACTGCGCCAGAGGTGGGATAGTTAACGAAGCGGACATGGCCGAGGCCCTTCGCGAAGGCAGAGTGGGAGGAGCGGCGTTTGACGTTTACACTTCAGAACCCGTGGACCCCGAAAACCCCCTTCTCTCGATAGATGAGAACATAGTGCTTACTCCGCATCTGGGCGCTTCAACGGAAGAAGCACAGATAAAGGTCGGAACCACGATGGCTGAGCAGCTTATAGATTTCGCACAGAGGGGAGTCGTAAAAAACGCGGTCAACATGCCGTCGCTCACAACGGAGCAGCTTTCCGTTATGAAGCCCTATATGTCAATCTGCGAGAAGATAGGCAGTCTGCACGGACAGCTCTGCGAGGTAGCGGTAAGCACAGTAGAGGTGACTTACGAGGGCGAGGCGGCCGAGATGGACTGCAGCTACCTTACGGTTTCCGTGCTCAAAGGCTTTTTGTCGCACATGATGGATATCTCGGTGACCTACGTTAACGCTCCGTCGATAGCCGAGGAGAGAAAAATAAAGATAGTGGAGTCAAAATCCGCGGCCATGAGTCAGTACACAAATCTCATTACCGTGACCGTTAAGACCCGCAAGACGGAAAACGAGATTTCGGGAAGCGTTTTCGGCGGCAGCCACGGCAGGATAGTTAAGGTTAACGGAGTTGATATCGACGTTGTTCCCGAGGGGTTTCTGCTTGTGAGCTACAACTACGACCGCCCGGGCTTCATAGGTTCAATGTGCTCTATGCTCGGAGAGAACGGCGTGAACATCGGGCGGATGCATCTTGGAAGAAAATCCGTCGGAGGGGAAGCCATGGTTTTCACCAACGTCGACGCCGAGGTCAGCGAGGATGTTATCCGGAAGATTTCCGCCCTGGAAAATATTGTTTCGCTGACTCAAGTCAGTTTTTCAGATGAATAAGATTTTCACACTGCCGCAGGGAGTTAAGGATTTCGGTCCCGTCAAGGCAGAGAATCTCAAGCGGATAGAGAGCGCGCTCCTTGAAGAGTTTTCCTACTGGGGTTACAGAAGGGTTGTAACTCCTCTTTTCGAGTATCTTGACACCATGTCGGCGGGTCTCGGAGAAGACTTCAAGAACAGGCTGATGAAGTTTGTCGATCCGTACACGGGTGAAATCGTGGTGCTGCGCCCCGACATTACCCCCCAGATCGGACGCATGGTCGCCACCCAGCTAAGCTATCACCGCTATCCTCTCAGACTCTGCTATTCCGGAAGGGTGGTGAGGTACGAGGAGAAGGGCAGCGGCAAGGGAAGGGAAGTTTTCCAGCTCGGCTGCGAGCTGCTCGGGCTCAGTTCGACTGAAGGGGATTCTGAGATAATTGCACTGGCTTTAAAATCCCTTAGCCGTCTCGGCCTTAAAAAAATAACCCTGAACCTCGGACACACAGGCATTCTTGATGTGGTTCTTCGCGACGCCAGGAAGATAAAGAACGAGCTTTTGTCCGCACTTGTGAAAAAAGACCAAGAGTGGATAAAAAATATAGTGGAACCCTCCGCAATTCCCTCAGACATAAAGGATGTTCTTTTTTCCCTTTCTGATTATTACGGCGATGTCGATATCCTTCGCAGGGCCGCCGGGAACGAGAGATTCAGGCCCTTTGTCGATGAAATCGTCTCCGTGATTTCGGTGCTTGAAGAATACAATATCGAATGCGACATATCGGTTGATCTTGTGGAGGTCAAGGGTTTTGAGTACTACACCGGAGTTACTTTTGAGATAATATCATCCTTAACTCCCGCTTCTCTGGTTACGGGCGGAAGATACGATGGTCTTGTGGGCCGGTACGGGCGCAGCGTTCCCGCCGCGGGATTCGCCATAGACGCCGAGGTGCTTATGCAGAACACCAAAAGCGGTGAAGACGATAAGCAGGTCCATTTCATAATAGTGCCCAAAAACCAGAGTCTCAGAGGTGAAGCCATAAAGCTTGCCGAGTGGCTGCGTTCAAGCAGTTTCAAAGTCATACTTGACTTGAACAGAAGTTACGAAGATATGATCGATTCCAGCAATTTTTTCGACGAAGACGGATCCTTTGCCACATACGGAGTCATAAAGCTTGAGTCTTCTTCCAAGATGGAGCTGGTTGAATCCCGGACGGGGTCCATCAGGGAATTTTCCAATCTTGAGGAACTTCTTACCGGAGGAGGTCTCTAGGCTTGCCGAGCATAGTGGTCCTGGGTACGCAGTGGGGGGATGAGGGCAAGGGAAGGATAGTGGATCTCATAGCCTCAAGGACCGATCTGGTGGTGAGGTACCAGGGCGGAAACAACGCGGGCCACACCATCGTTACCGACGGAAAAAAGATCATACTGCATCACGTGCCCTCGGGCATACTCAGGGAAAACAGCCTGTCTCTTATAGGAAACGGTGTGGTCGTTGATCCAAAGGTGCTGATTGCGGAAATAGCCGCGCTGAGAGGAGCCGGATATCCGGTGAGTCCCTCTAATTTCCTTGTGAGCGACAGAGCTCACGTGATAATGCCCTATCACAGGGAAATAGATATGTTAAGAGAGAAACGGCGCGCCGGCGGAAGAAAAATAGGCACTACCGGCAGGGGTATAGGCCCGGTCTACGAAGACAAGTACGCAAGACACGGCATAAGGATGCTTGATCTGATCGAACCCGAAGCCTTTCGCCTCAGACTCGTCTCCGTTATGGAAGAAAAAAACGCCTACATAGAGAAGGTTCTCGGGGCACAGCCCCTTGATCCCGAAAGAGTGTATGAAGAATACGTCGGATACGGCGAGGTTCTCGGGCCTTTCATCTCGGATGTCTCCGCGATTGTAAGAAGGTGCGGCGACGAGGGCAAAAAAATTCTCTTTGAAGGAGCTCAGGGCTCCCTTTTGGATATCGACTTCGGCACTTACCCTTACGTCACGTCGTCAAACGCGGGCCTCGGGGGTGTTTTTTCCGGAACCGGAGCGGTGCCGAGACTGCTAGACTCCGTTGTGGGAGTGGCTAAAGCGTATGCCACCAGGGTCGGAGAAGGCCCTTTTCCGACGGAGGAGTCGGGCGAGGTGCAGGATGCCCTCAGAAGCGAAGGGGAGGAATACGGGGCCACCACGGGAAGAAGCAGAAGGTGCGGATGGCTTGATGCGGTCGCGCTTAACTATGCTTTGAGGACAAACGGCGTAACCGCCATCGCTCTTACCAAGCTTGACGTGCTGTCGGGTTTTGAAAAAGTAAAAATATGCACGGGTTACGGATATGGGGGATCGGTCACGACCGAATTTCCCGCAAGCCTCTCCGTTCTTGAGAACTGCGAGCCTTCATACGAGGAAATGGACGGGTGGGATGAGGACCTGGCCGGGATAAGCAGCAAAGAACAGCTGCCCCGCAATGCAATGCGTTTCATAAACAGGGTTGAGGAACTTACAGGAGTTCCTGTCTGGATAGTTTCGGTGGGTCCGCAGCGCGACATGTACCTGGAACTTAGGGACTGCGTGTTTTCAGGCTAGTCAGTTCGGATTAGCAACCTTGATTGTCTGCGCCGTAAGCTTTGGGTCAAACCTGTTCTCAGCGGAGATGAAGTTGCTGTCAAAAAGGCCCGATGCCTCCACTATGTCGCCCTCGGCAAAAAAAAGTTCTTTCTCCCAGACGACAGTTATGTAGTTTCCGTCGCTGTCAGCGAGCTTGAATGTCGCCGACTCTGCCGGCTCTCCCATCTTTTTGATCTCCCACACTTTTCCTTTGACGTTAACTTCCTGCATTGTGTATACCGAGGGATTGAGCACAAGAACCGCCACGGATTTGTCGGCCGAGATCATGGAAGTCGCGGGGTTCTCCCATCTTTTGCAGGAAGGAGCTAGCAGCATGGTTGCGACAAGAAATACGGCGAGTGTTTTCATCTGTTTTCTCCTGTCAGGGATTACGTACGCTGACATTATCTTTAATTTTTTCATACGCGTCTATTATTTTCATCACAAGCGGATGTCTTATGACGTCGGTTTTCGCGAAATTCACGAACTCTATTCCCTTTATTCCGCATAGGATATTCATGGCTTCAATGAGCCCGGAGTTCTGCTCTCTGCCGAGGTCTATCTGGGTAATGTCTCCCGTTATGACCGTTTTTGAGCCGAATCCGAGTCTTGTAAGAAACATTTTCATCTGTATTGCCGTTGTGTTCTGCGCTTCGTCGAGAATTATAAACGCGTCATTCAGCGTTCTTCCTCTCATGTAGGCTATGGGGACGATTTCAATCATATTCTTTTCAATCAATCTGTTTGCCTTTTCAAAATCCATCATGTCGTACAGGGCATCGAAAAGAGGGCGCAGGTACGGATTCACCTTTTCCTGGAGGTCGCCCGGGAGAAATCCAAGCTTCTCCCCCGCCTCCACGGCGGGCCGCGCGAGCACTATTCTGTTCACCTTCTTGTTCGTAAACGCCGAGATGGCCATCGCCATCGCCAGATAGGTCTTCCCCGTCCCGGCGGGTCCTACTCCGAACACCATGTCGTTTCTTCTTATGGCGTCGATGTAAAGCTTCTGGTTTATCGTTTTGGGGCTTATTATTTTTTTCCGTACGGATATGCAGACAGTGTCGAGGAATATCTCTTCAAGAGAAGCGTCTTTCTGGCTTAAAAGTCTTTTGGCTATCTTTATGTCGGAAGGCTGCAGAACGTACCCTTTCTCTATAAGAGAGTACATCTGCCCCATGAGCATGCCAGCTTCAGCCGTTCTCTCGTTGTTACCCTTGAGAGTGATCTCGTTGCCTCGGGTGTGGATGCTTATGTCGAATTCGCTTTCTATTTCCTTGAGATTCGAGTTAAGTTCCCCGTACAGGACCTTTACCGCCTCTATGTTCTCAAGTTCTAGCTTCCTGGTTCCGTCCATAATCACCTAGGAAGTTGCGCGGGAAGAATTACGCTTCGTGTTTAGAATTGTTATGGTATCCACCACAAAACCATACTGTACAGCTTGGCGTTTCACTTGCGTGTATTTTCCCTTTTTTTAAGGTTTTTCTCAACTCTTGGAAGAGGTCTGTGTAAGAAGCAAATTAAACTGTCCGGTTTTTGAACAAATGAATTGTCCGGTTATATGCTTGCTCTCTGCACGCGCTTGTTCTCGGGCCTCCGGGATGGTTCAGATGCTGCCTTTCATCGCATTTGCTTCTACAGGGGAGTCGTCAAACAGGTTGATGTAGTCTGTATACCGGAACTGCCGGTGGCGGGCGTGTCCTGTGAATTCGTACAGGATGCCGGCATGCACCAGCCGGTCCACGAGGGCGTTGGCCGCCGGATATGTTGTCCCGTTCAGTGTGCGTACATCATTTACCGAGATGATCGGCCGTTCGAACAGCAGTTCCAGTGCCCGGAGCCCGTTGCCGGTGGCGCGGCCGAAGGTCTCCATGATGATACGGCGGTGCTGCTCCCGCAGGTCAAGGATATGTCGGGCCGTATCGGCGGCCTCCGTACTGACTTCAACAACGCCGCGCAGGAAAAAAACAAGCCACTGCTCCCAGCTTCCATTGTCGCGGACCGACTGCAATTCGTCATAGTACTGTTGCCGGTGTTTCTTGAAGAAATGGGACAGGTACAGAACGGGTTTCTGCAGCACTTCGCTCTGGCAAAGCAGAAAGGTAATGAGCAGCCTTCCGACGCGGCCGTTGCCGTCAAGAAACGGGTGGATGGTCTCGAACTGTGCATGCGCGAGACCAATTTTGATCAGAAGCGGCAGATTATCCTTGCCGTGGATGAAACGTTCCCAGTGCGAGAGGTCTTCGCCCATCCGATGGGGCGGGGGTGGAACGAAGACAGCCTCTCTGAGTGTGCATCCGGCAGGGCCGATCCAGTTCTGAGTGGTCCGCAATTCGCCGGGTGTGAGCGTGGAGCCACGGACGCCGCGCAGGAGTTCCGCGTGGATTTCGCGCATCAGACGAACCGATACCGGGAGATCGGCCAGGCGCTGCAGGCCGTAATTCATTGTCCTGACACAGTTCATGACCTCTTTTACATCCCGTGGTCGGTCGGGTGAAAGAACTTGCTCTTCTGCCGCCAGAAGATCCTGCAGCGAACTTTGTATACCTTCGATCTGACTGGATAGCACTGCTTCTTTGCGCACATACATGAAAACGAAAAGATCCGAGTCGGGAAGTGTCATAACAGATCCATCCAGACGCCCCAAGGCACGGTCTGCTTGCGAGAGCAGCGCCGACAACTCACCGTCAAACCGTACGGGCGGGTGCGGCGGCAGGGTTTCCGGGCAGAAGGCGCGGCAGCCGTTGAGCTGAGTGATGTACCGTCCGGCCCGAAAGCTTGATGCGATTTTGTTCTCTATGTTCAATTGTTTCTTCCTTAATGCAGTCAGTCAAGTCATATTAAAGGCTGTAATTATTATAGAATGATTTGTGATCCGTATGCAACTTTAACTTTATTATACGCGGCCAGTCAAGCTATATTAAAGGCTGTGATTACTATAAGCGTGATCCTTGGCACATATACAAGCTTGACTTTAAAATATGGGTCAGGCTTTTGAAGGAATAGGAGCGGGAGCTTGGCTGCCGTTATAATCTTTAGGTGTCGTCCTAGTCGTACTCCAGGGAAAATATTTCGAGGCGAGTCTGTCGACGTTATGGTTCAGGTGCTAGATCTAGGCGTTGATCATGTTGATAAAGCCCCACTAAGGTTGCGATTTTTTAAATTTCTCACCCGCAGGGAAGTTTCAGACTTATTCTCTACACTCTTTACGGAATCCTCAGGGGATCAGGGTAAATCAGCTTGTACCCGAGTGTTCTTTTCAGTTTTTCGTTTGAGACTATCTTGTACTCAGGGGGTTTTTCCGTTGCAAAAACCGGCGGCGGGATTCCGTGTTTGCGGGCTTCGCGCGAGTAGTACTCCCTTCTTGTGGGATGGTTGTCGCAGGTGGCGTTTAGGGTCGTACCTCTCACGTCAAGATCTATTATGCTTTTCACGATTCCTATGCAGTCATCGCGGTGTATGAGGTTAAGGGGACAGTCGGGGTTAAGAACCAGTTTTTTTCTTCTTATCGATTTTATCGGAGCCCTGTCGTAGCCTATGAGTCCCGAAAAACGTATCACGGTCGTGTCAAATTCCAAGTTGCTCATTAAAAGCCTCTCAACGCGCAAAAGAGCCTTTCCCGAGGGTTTGTCAGGACAGAGGGGGTCCTCTTCTGTTATGACTCCTTTTGTGTTTGGATAAACTGAGGTTGAACTCGCGAAAATGACCATCTTTCCCCGGGGGTTTGGTATCGCTTCTATCAGGTTTTCTATCTGCTTTTCGTGGTAGGTCTCTATATCGTCTCTTCGTTCGGGGGGAAAGTTTATAAAAAGAATGTCAGAGGAGAAAAATTCATCCGCTCTCTGCCCTTTTACCTCGGGCGCTATATCTAAGAGATAGGACTCTATACCCTTTTGCGAGAGGGCTTGGAGTGCTTCGGGTTTTCTTACTGATCCTCTTACTGAAAACCCCGCTTCTTTAAGAGATAGCGCAAGCGGTTCTCCGAGCCAGCCGCAGCCGAGCACACTCACGGTCTTCACTGGGTCTGTTCCGCCTCCCGCCGTGTTATTTCACGCATGACTTCCGCTCTCTGCTCGTCTGAATAGTCTTCCCAGCCTGCTATCTCGTCGCTTGTGCGCAGACATCCGACGCACAGTTCTGTGTCCTCGTCCATTATGCATATGCCGTTGCATGGAGAATTCGTTTTTCCCAAAGTGTTATCCTCCGCAGAAAAGCCTCAGCATCTCGAGATATTTTTCGCTTGTTTTTCTCACTATGTCGGGTGGAAGCTCGGGAGCCGGAGGATTCCTGTCCCAGCCCGTCTGCTTTAGGTAGTCTCTTACGAACTGCTTGTCAAAACTTTTCTGCTGCCCGCCGGGGGCGTAGTCTTCAAGGGGCCAGAACCTTGATGAGTCGGGCGTCAGAGCCTCGTCTATCAGAATTAGCTGTTCGGTGGCGCGGTCTATGCCGAACTCGAATTTTGTGTCGGCTATTACGATTCCTTTCTGCTCGGCTATTCTCGCGGCGGCAGCGTAAATCTCGATGCTTGTGTCCCGCACCCTGTCCGCAAGGTCTGCGCCTATCATGTCGCGCACTTTGCCGAACGTTATGTTCTCGTCATGGGTTCCCTGCTCGGCCTTGGTTGACGGGGTGAAGATGGGTTCCGGAAGCTTCTGCGACTCAACTAGGCCTTCGCCGAGGGGTATTGCGCAGACCGAACCGGTCTTTTTGTATTCCTCCCACCCCGAACCGCTTATATAGCCTCTTACGACGCACTCAACGGGAAGCGGGTCTGTTTTTTTTGCGAGCATGGAGCGGCCGGCGAGGGCTTCTGGGTGCTCGGCGAAAGGCTCGGGAAAATCCGCGGGGTCTGTTGAAATCATATGGTTTGCAATGATATGCTCTGTTTTTCCAAACCAGAACTCCGAGATGCGGGTAAGCACCTCGCCCTTTGCGGGTATTCCGTTTGGAAGTATTACGTCAAAGGCAGAGATGCGATCGGTTGCTATCATCAAGATGCGCTCTCCGAGATCGTATATATCCCTTACCTTGCCCCTTACGGGTTTTTCCACTCCGATAAAATCCGTGTTTAATATGGTTTTACAAATGGTTCCGTCACTTGGTTCCCGATCTGTGCGGGATGTTCTGACTGAGAGGTGAAACTACCCGAAACCACCGTCATTCTCAAGCACCCCTTTTACCGAGGCATTTGTGTAGTAAGGTTTTCAAGGTTGAGGTTTTTCGTGGTTTCAAGTTCGAAACGCAACAGGTGGATCAGTGTCTCGGAAATGCCAATGCTTACCGCTGCTGACTATGGTCACGCTGCCGAAGGGGCGGCGGCCGGGAAAGCACCTTCGTCCACCACTACGCCAAGAAAGCAGCCATCCCGCTGATTATCATGGCCTGGGTGCTGTATCTGGCGTTGCCGTTTGGCCTGCATCCATCCTGGATCATCTTGCCGGTTGCACTGGCATTCGCCTTTGCTGTCAGTATCACCCAAACACCTTCAAGAAGTATCTCTGATATGCTTGACTGTAATACTACAGTCTGTTAGGCTGTATTAAACCACTGTAATATTACAGTAATGGAGGTGCATATGATCGCTCAAACCGAACAATTGCTGCAACGTACTTCCAGTGTAACCAGTTCACTGCTGCCAGCAATTTTTAATATCTTCAGCCAGTGGAAACTGACCGGTGCCCAGCAAATGATCCTGCTGGGACTCAGTAATGAGAAAACGCTTTACAACTGGAAGGGTCAGCCGGAGAAAGCCAAGCTGACACGGGATTTATTGGAGCGGGCCAGCTATATCCTGGGTATCTACAAGTCTCTGCAAATCCTTTTACCCGATCAGGCACTGGCCGACCAGTGGCTGTCTTCGCCCAACGACAATCCACTGTTCAATGGCACAGCTCCCCTGGATCGGCTCCTAGCCGGTCAGGTAGTAGACCTGGCCGTGGTCAGGGATTTCCTCGACGCGCAGAGGGGTGGCTGGTGATTGATATTGGAGATCTGCCTGTTAGCGAGGTGGATGAACCGGTGTATCGGGTCATTCTCTCTCGCTATCCCCAGATCGACTTGTTCGAACGTGTTTCCAATCCACAAGACCGGGATGTGCTCTATGCGGTCGAGTCTCTGACCAATCCTAGGCTACGTGATGAGGTTGGTGATATTCGACTGGTACCACCGGAAGATCGAGTCTACGGCGATGGCGCATCTTGGATTATGGCTGCTTTCACCCATCCGCCTGTGGACGGCCGTGGCGGTCGCTTCAACCGGGATTTCGGCATCTATTACTGTGCGGCCGATGAAACGGTAGCCATTGCTGAGTCTTCCTTTCATCGAGCTTGGTTTCTCCGGGAATCTCGAATTGAACAAACTACCCAGGACATGCGCGTTTTACGAGCGCAACTAGGCGCTGCATCTTTGCATGACTTGAGACAACTAACCGGGCACGCCATATACAACCCGGACGATTACGGAGAAGCTCAGCAACTCGGTTATGCGTTGCGAGATGCCAAGAGCTATGGCGTTCACTACCAGAGTGTTAGAACCCAGGGTGAGTGTTACGGCGTGATGCGTCCTCGAGCGTTATCAGATGCCGTCCACTGGCGCTACTTGCGTTACCACTATGATCGGGGATCGATTGTCAAAGTTGAATCCCTGGACGGGAGTGGCAGGAGGTAATGGCCATGGGTAACGAACTGTTATGGATCGTGGTTTCAAGTATATAATTTCCTTTTATTTAATTTCTTTGGGCATTCTGTAATCTGCCGAACCCGGTGGTTCTGAAACCGCTTCCATCACCCTGTAAATCCCGTCTTCAGTTCTTGACAATACACAATGATTAAAGACAATATCAGGTTTTTGAGCACGTAGCTCAGTGGCAGAGCACTTGCTTGACGTGCAAGGGGTCGCAGGTTCAAATCCTGCCGTGCTCACCATGATAGTTAAGGGGACAAACAGTTTGGAAATACGGGTAAATACAGACGGCGGTCAGGCGACATTCTCTTCGGGAGTCACCGTCAGAGAGGCAATGGAGGAGCTTGGTGGAGACAACCGCACCGTGGGCGCCGTCGTGGACGGTCAGGTCGTTGATTTCTGGCACCGCCTTGAGGCCGACTGCGATCTTGTGCCGTTAAAACAGAACACCGAAGCATCTCTGGGGCTTCTTCGCCATACCGCGGCCCATGTTCTTGCCGAAGCCGTCCAGTCTCTTTTCCCCTCCGCCCGGGTCACCATAGGTCCCGTGATAGAGAACGGGTTTTACTACGACTTTGATTTCGAAAGGGGATTCACTCCCGAAGACCTTGAGAACATTGAAGCGAAGATGCTTGAAATAATAAAGAAAAACCGCCCTCTTGTAAGAAAATCGGTCACAAGACAGGAGGCCGTAGCCACCTTCTCCGAGATAAAGGAGAACTACAAGGTGGAGATAATAAACGACCTTCCGCAAGGAGAGGATATAACGATATACGATCAGACTGACTGGTATGATCTGTGCAGGGGACCTCATCTTCCTTCAACTGGGCTCATAAAAGCTTTTAAGCTCACCAGTTCCGCGGGGGCTTACTGGAGGGGCAGCGAGAACAACCCGATGCTCCAGAGGATTTACGGAACGGCTTTCTGGGACAAAAAGGATTTGCGCAAGTATCTGCGCGACCTTGAGGAGGCCAAAAAAAGGGATCACCGCAAGCTCGGAAGGGAACTTGAGCTTTTCAGCGTGAGCGACGAGATAGGTCCTGGCCTTATTCTCTGGCACCCGAAGGGGTCTGTGGTAAGGAGCGTTATAGAGGATTTCTGGAAAAAAGAGCATGTGTCCAGAGACTACGAGCTTCTCTACACCCCGCATATGGCCAAACTTGATCTGTGGCGTACCAGCGGCCATGTGGACTTCTACTCGCAGAACATGTTCTCGTGCATGGAGGTTGAAAGCTCCGATTACCAGTTAAAGCCTATGAACTGCCCTTTCCATATACTTGTGTACAAATCGAAAACGAGAAGCTACAGGGACCTGCCGATCAGATGGGCGGAGATAGGAACCGTCTACAGGTACGAGCGCTCGGGAGTTCTTCACGGTCTTTTGAGAGTGAGGGGTTTTTCCCAGGACGACGCCCACATATTCTGCCGCCCCGATCAGATACGCGAAGAGGTGTGCGAGGTGCTTCGTCTCACTCTGGATTTTCTGAGAACCTTCGGATTTGATGATTATGAGGTTTTCCTCTCGACGCGCCCGGACAAGTTCGTCGGAAGCGAGAAGAACTGGGATAGGTCAATAGAGGCAATCGAGCAGGCTCTCTCAGATGTCGGTCTTCCCTACGGAGTGGACAGCGGCGGGGGAGCATTTTACGGTCCTAAAATAGATCTTAAGATAAAGGATGTTATAGGCAGGGCTTGGCAGTGCTCAACTATTCAAGTAGATTTCAACCTGCCCGAGCGGTTTGAAATGGAGTTTGTGGGTGATGACAATGCAAGACATACCCCGATAATGATACACAGGGCCATATTCGGCTCGATTGAACGGTTCTTCGGAATCCTCATAGAACATTACGGGGGAGCCTTTCCGCTCTGGCTCAGCCCCGAACAGGTGAGAGTGGCGTCAGTGGGACAGAACCAGGCCGGGTACTGCGAGGAAGTATGCGCGCAGCTTCGGAGTCGGGGAATCAGGGTCGGCAGTGATTTGCGAAACGAGAAGCTGGGATATAAGGTTAGAGAAGCGCAGGTAATGAAAATTCCTTATCTGCTGGTTGTTGGAGACAAGGAGGTTGAAACGGGAACGGTCGCTCCCAGAAAATACGGCGGGGATGCCATGGAGGCGTTGCCTGTGGATGATTTTGTCGAAATCGTCGCCGGAGAGAACGATCCCTACAGGCGGATGGAGGTAACGGTATAGCTAGAAGAAGGAGAAGCAATTCCAGGCCCCGTGTTCCTGAGACTCGCATTAACAGGAGAATTAACGCGAAGGAGGTCAGGCTCATAGATGTTGAGGGTGAGCAGCTGGGAATCGTAAGTATTCAGGACGCTTTGCGGATCTCGGAGGAAAAAGGAGTCGATGTGGTTGAGGTTGCCTCAAACACCACTCCCCCCGTATGCAGGCTGATGGATTACGGGAAGTTCAAGTACGAGCTTAAAAAGCAGCGGAGTGCGAAAAAACAAAAAGATCAGACCATAAAAGAGATAAAGTTCCGGCCCAACATAGGGGAACACGACCTTGAAGTCAAGGTGAACCGGATGAGAACCTTTCTTGAAGCGGGTCATAAAACCAGAATGAGGATATTTTTCAGAGGCAGAGAGATAGTTCATCCGGAACTCGGTCGCGAACTCGCCAGGGATGTTCGCGAAAAACTGTCCGATGTGGCCTCGGTGGACATGGAGCCCAAAATAGAGGGCAAGAACCTGATAGTGATTCTTGTGCCGGGAAAAAAACAGTGAGGGATATGCCAGATGCCTAAGATGAAGACGAACCGAAGCGCGGCGAAAAGATTTTCCGTTACAGGTAGCGGAAAAATAAAAAGAAACAAAGGCGGCAAAAGCCATATAAACGTGAAGAAAAGCTCAAAGAGGATGCGCAGACTGCTGGAAACCGACTTAATTGAAGGTTCCGCCGCAAAGAGGATCAAGACCTACGTGCCCTACCTGTGAGCTGACATGGACGGAGAATACCGATGCGAATAAAAAGAGGAGTTACTTCCAGAAGACGGAAAAAAAGAGTTCTCAAGCTTGCCAAGGGGTACTGGGGCAGAAGAAAAAACAACTTCAGAAGGGCAAAGGAAACCATGCTCAGGGCGCTTGCGTATTCCTACAGGGACCGTCGGCGCAGAAAAAGAGATTTCAGGGCGCTTTGGATCATGAGGATAAACGCAGGCGTAAGACCCTTCGGACTTTCCTACAGCAGGTTTATTAACGCGCTCAAAAAATCGGGGGTTGAGCTTGACCGCAAAAGCCTCTCTGAGCTTGCCGTAAGAAATCCGGATAGTTTCAAGGCCGTGGTTGAGTTTGCAACCTCGAAAAAAAGCTGATTTCCGCCCCAGCCGGGGCTTGTCTTGTTTTTCGGCTAAAACGAATTTATTCCGGGGTCGTGAGGGTAGCGCTCAAGCGGGCAGCCTTCGCAGCGGGGTGTTTTCCGACAGTGAAGCTTTCCCGTTCTCACTATGAGCGCGTGGTATTCTCCGAAAATTTCGGGATCCGCAGAAAGGTTTTGAAGGAAAAGTTTCTGCATTTCCGAGTAGCTTGCTCCCTCGCGAATCAGGCGGTGGCGGCGCAGAATTCTGCGGGAGTAGTTATCAACCACAAACACGGGTCTGCCTAGGGCGTACAGAAGTATTGAATCAGCCGTCTCTTCGCCGATGCCGTTTACCGAGAGCAGACCTTCTCTTAATCTTTCGGTGTCCTCAGCAAGCATGTTCTCCATTGCTCCTGCGTAACCGGCAAACAGGAAGTCGATAAAGTTTTTAAGTCTTCTGGCTTTTAAGTTGTGATATCCGCAGGGGCGGATCAGGGCCGCTATGCGCTCATGCGAAGCCTCTTTTATCTTTTCTGCACAAATCATGGAATTTTCCTTAAGAGCCTCTATGGCCTTTTCCACATTCTTCCATGAGGTGTTCTGAGTGAGGATGGCTCCCGTTGCGCACTCAAGCCTCGTTTGGGCGGGCCACCAGTTCTGCGGGCCGTATCTGCCGTAAAGAGCGGAGTAGAAATCCCGTATCCTTGCGGAGTCGTCTCGATTGGTCAATCTTCGGCGCCTCTGCCGTTTTTACGGTTGAACTGGGAGACAACCATAAAAAAAGCGGCCAACAGAGCGTATCCAACTGCCCACTTGGCCCCCGTTCCGAAACCAAGGGAATAGAGACTTCCTTGAACCGAGATCTCTCCTGCGTGTATAAAGCCGAAAAACGCCATCACGGCTCCCGTTCCCATCCATACTGCCGCCTGGGTGAGTCTGCGTTCGACAAGGCAGACCGCCGTCGCGGCCCAGACAACAGACGAGAGCATAAACCCCTGGGAAAGGGCTACCAGTCCGGGCAGCTGAAGACCCGAGAAGACAAATGCATTCAGGTTCTCAAAAGCGCGCGTGGCCACCGAAGCGTCCGATATAGCGGTTCCCACTGCCGTGACGGTCTGGGAAACCACCACTGTTCCCCACGCGGCAAGCGCGGGTATCAGTCCCAGGGCCACGGCGGGAGCATGGGAGTGCGGAGTGGTCTTAAACGCTTGGATAGTCATAATCAGGCCTATCCATATAAGTATTACTCCTGCGGCCTCAACGGGGATCAGGGCTACCGCAAGAGAACTCAGGCCGATAACCGAAACCACGGTGAAGAAAATTCCGTTTATTACCGAGTATCCTCCCTTCGCTCCCATTTCCTTCCATCCCGGATGTCCTATGTATATGGTCGTTGGAAAGCATGACCCGAAAAGCGATGCGGCTATCGATCCCGCACCGTTAACTGCAAGGCATGGTCCCGTGGGGTACGGGTCTCCAGCGGCTTCGGCAGACTCTATGTTCTGGAGGGATCCGAGGATGTTGTAAAGACCCATGGGAAGCACGACCGGAATCAGCACCGAGAGCACAAGCGGGTCTGAAAGTCCTGCTATGAGATCGCCCAGGATCGGAACGGGCAGGTAGAACCCCACGTCGCCAAGAGCCTGGCTAACGACAGCTCCCGACACCGTTGTCTCCGCTCCGAATCCCGCCGCAAAAAGAAGCCACGCGGCGAGTATTCCCAGCACAAGCGCCAGTCCGACCCCCGGAATTCCAAGCGGAAGTCTCGTCTTTGAGAGCAGGGAGAACAGCAGCACTCCCAAAGAGAGCAGGCCAACCAGGGGATAGGCAAAGCATCTTGCGGCAAAATCCATGCAGAGAAACGCTACGGCTATTCCGGCAAGGGAGGTTAGCAGCGCGGCGCGCGGAGTAGCCTTTCTTATCCTCTCGGCTACCAGGGATCCTGCAAGTTCAATGATTCCGGAAAGAAAACAGGCCGCGACCCCTGCGCGCCAGGCAATAATCGCGGCTTCCTCGGGCGGGATTCCCCGGCTCTCAGCCGCGAGTTTTGCCGGGATCATTACCAGGAAGATAAAGGCGAACAGGGAAATCGTGTTTACCCCGTACGGAAGTGCCGTTACGTCTTTTCTTCCGGTGGCGGCCGAGAGTCTCTGCGCGAGCCAGGCGTAGTAGAAGTTGCCTATGATAAGCGATATCGCCACGGCGGGAAGAACCGAGGAAACGATAAACTCCCTTTGCAGACCCACAATACCCGTTAGGAGTATCATGATCAGAACGTACTGGACGATATTGTCCACCATGAGGCCGAAAAAGCCTTCTGTGTCGGAGAGTGAAAAAAGAGGCTGCGCTCCTGCGGGGAAAAGGAAGTTTTTCATGTTTTATCTCTAGGAATCTGTCGCTCTTGGCAAACGGTTGAGGATAAAAACAACTGATGTAGGGCTGGTGAGAGTCATATCGGCAAAAATTTTTGAGTCTGGATGTTCATTTAAGCTTCGGGGAGCTGTTTTTACCTAAAGTCCCCCTCCCGAGGGCATTATCCGCGAATCCCCGTCCACCAGATTATCCCTTCACTCGGCTGCTTCGGTCTGCTTCCCGTACACTTCTGACTCCCGCTCATACCTGTGCTTTGCCCGCTTCTGTATCTCACGCTTTGCTTCCCTTATCACCTTAAGCTGGCTCTCCCGTCTCTGAAGTTCTTCGGGAACATTCATATCCTCTGGCAGTTTAGAGTTGTCAGCCTCCTGTGCAAGTCTCATCAGTTCCTTCACTTCTTTGTTCAGCTGCTTCTCTATCTCCACCACAAACCGGGCAAGATGGTCTTCGGGCAGATACTCTTCTATTGTAGGCGGAAACATCTGCGGCGTCTTGCGGTCTGCTGATACAAACCTCCGTCTCATTGTCTTCTCCTTCTCAGACATCTTGATAGTATTATTTTAACATTAAACGACTGCTAAAGCCCGACAGACTCCCAGGTTATGTTCAAAGGAAAAACCGGATAGATATCAGCTATAAACTCACCTTTACAATTGCCTGAACAACTGATTCTGTAACACCCGACACACCGGACTTGTTATGCCAATACTTCCACTCAATACCGGCATATACCCGCTCTTTGTGGTTTATCAGACGTCCCACATCCAGCAGGAGGTTGGGCTGAGCATGAAAGTTTCGCTTTTTATA
>CBDAUE010000002.1:0-590756 GCA_965200595.1 Thermodesulfobacteriota bacterium
GTCCGATATACTGGGCATTGCCTACGATACTGTTGACAGGATGAGCAAGGGCTCCGATTCTTTCCCCGACCCGCTTGACAGGGCGCTATCTGAGTCAAACAGGGTTATTGAACTTCGGGAAAGGGATAGAGAGAGAAAACTGCTTCGGAAAATACGCGATGCACTTGCGAGGCTTGACAATGGTTCTTACGGAATCTGTGAGGTCTGTGAAGAGGAGATCTCGGATCAGAGACTGATTGCAAGACCCGAAACAACTCTTTGCATAGAGTGCAAGGAAGAGCAGGAAGATATTGAAAAGAAATTCGGCTAGTTTTTAGCTATCAAGAATCGTAGCTCCGCTGAGCAGATTAAGCATAGATTCCTTAGTTATTTTCCACTTTCCCATTACTTTCAATAAGTTAATTACCTCTTTGGCTTTATATGTCAGAAGTGGACCCCAAAAATCAGACAGCACCTTAAGTGTATTTCCTTGGTATTCTAAAAGAGTATACAGGAGGTACATAATGAAGAGTAAAAGACGTAATCATTCACCGCAGTTCAAGGCAAAGGTAGCGTTTTTGGCGGTAAAAGGAGACAAGACAGTAGCGGAGCTTGCCCGGCAGTTTGAGGTTCATCCCAATCAGATAAGCATGTGGAAGAAGAAGCAGCTCGGCAACGCCGCGGACAAAGTGTTCGGCCAGGGGGCGGGCAGCAAGGCGGCGGGCGAGAGCAAGTACGTAAACCAGCTTGAATCCAAGGTGGGCCAGCTGACGCTGGAGAACGATTTTTTATCAAAGGCGCTCGGTCGGCAGCGGCGCAAGAAGTTGGTAGTGCGCGGCCGGGCACTTTCTTTGGTAAGGCAGTGCAAACTGCTGGATATAAATCGCTCAAATATTTACTACAAACCTGTGGGGGTATCCCCGCAGGACGAAGAGATTATGAAGAAGATTGACAGGATCTACATTAAGTATCCGTTTAAGGGTTCAAGAAGGATGGTGTACGCCCTTAAGGCACAGGGCGTACAGGTGGGCAGAAAGCGTGTTATGAGGCTTATGGGGATACGAGGGCTTGCTCCCGGCCCCCAGACTACAAAGAAAGGGGGAGCAGAGCACAGGATATACCCGTATCTGCTGCGGGGGAAGACTGTAGAGCTTCCCGGGCAGGTATGGGCGGCAGACATAACGTATATAGAGATGAGCAGGGGTTTTGTGTATCTGTGTGCGGTAATGGACTGGCACTCGTGCAAGGTTCTTAGCTGGAGAGTGTCTAACACAATGGACAGCAGTTTTTGCGTGGAGGCTCTGGAAGAAGCGCTTTACAAGTATGATAAGCCCGAGATATTCAACACCGATCAAGGAAGTCAGTTCACAAGTGAAGAGTTTACGGGAGTTCTTAAAGACAGAGATATAAAGATAAGCATGGACGGCAAGGGAAGCTGGAGAGACAATGTTTTTGTGGAGAGGCTTTGGAGAAGTGTTAAGTACGAGGAAGTGTATCTGATGGCATATGAATCCGTTGCCTCGGCAAAGGCAGGTATAGGGAAGTGGATAGATTTTTACAATGAAAAAAGACCACATCAGGGGCTTGGAATGAAAACACCGGATGAGGTTTACTGTGGTCTTGGGACAGCACAGAAGAATGTGGCTTGAAGCAATGAGACAAACAGAGCAGAGAGTTTATGGTTTTGGGAGTCTTAAAGATGTTTATGCGTTGGTAGGAATACACTTAAGAAAACAAAAATGCTGTCTAAAAAAGGGGACCACCTCTTACAAACTCCGTACCGGCAGCCACGGATTTTGAAGTGGAGGTAGATAACGGTGCGTTCAGTCTTGCTAACACCAACCCTGTCGCCATCAGCGGGAAGGTGGTGACGCTTATGCTTGCAAGTGCGGTCACCCATGGTCAGACGGTAACGGTTTCCTATGTTGTACCCTCAAGTAATCCGATTCAGGATGGGTCCGGCAATGACGCCACGGCTCTTAACGACCGGGCAGTGACCAACAACACCAGGGACACCACTGCTCCGGTGCTGGACACAGCCACGGTAGACGGCGTGACACTTAAGCTTACGTATGATGAGGGTCTGGATATGAATTCCACACCGGCAGCCACGGATTTCACAGTAAAGGCAGGTGGCAGTTCTGTCAGTCTTGCTAACACCAACCCTGTCGCCATCAGCGGGAAGGTGGTGACGCTTATGCTTGCAAGTGCGGTCACCCACGGGCAGACGGTAACGGTTTCCTATGTTGTACCCTCAAGTAATCCGATTCAGGACGGGTCCGGCAATGACGCTGCGGCTCTAAGCAACGAGGCAGTGACCAACAACACCTCGCTGGCCGTGAAGTTGCTCACGGCTGCAGTGAACGGCGAAGGACTGTTCCTTCGTTACAATAAGGAATTGGATACGGATTCTGTGCCTGCAGCCGGGGCCTTTTCGGTGAAGGTAGACGGCGGCACCGGCATCAGCCCTTCTTCTGTCAGCACCATCGGCCGCCAAGTCGTGAGGCTTGTTCTTAGAAGAGCGGTCACGAGCGGGCAGACGGTGACGGTTTCCTATACTGCGCCGGCGAGCAATCCGATTCAGGACACAGCTGGCAATAAGGCTGACAATCTGATCGACCAGGCAGTGACCAACAGAACCGGTCCGAAGTTGACTGTTGCTGCGGTAGACGGCACGGCACTGACGCTTACGTACGATGTGAATCTGGATGAGGACTCCGTACCGGCAGCTTCGGCCCTTACAGTGACGGTAGCAGGCACCGGCGCCAATCCATCCACTGTCGCCATCAGCGGGAAGGTGGTGACGCTTACGCTTGCAAGTGCGGTCACCCACGGGCAGACGGTAACAGTTCCCTATGCTGTGCCCGACACTAATCCGATTCAGGACACATCCGGCAATGACGCCACGGCTCTGACCGACCAGGCAGTGACCAACAACACAGGGGTTGCCAACCGTCCTCCAATTATGGCGAACCCGATACCGGATCAGAGTGTGACTGAAGGGACGGCATACAGTTACACGTTTGCGGTAAACACCTTTAATGATGCAGACGGCGATGTCCTTACCTACACCGCGGAGGAAGATGATGGCACCGTGCTGCCATCGTGGCTTAATTTTGCCGCTGACGACCGCACTTTTTCAGGAACTGCGGTAGCGGAGGATGTGGGCACGGTTTCGGTAACGGTGACAGCAAGCGACGGCAGAGGCGGAAGTGCGAGAGACACCTTTAATATCACTGTATCACCCGAGGAGACCTCCGTTTCCCCGACAGAACCCCCCGCAGTTCCGGACGAGAACAAAGTCCCTACGGTTGCAAACGAAATACCGGATCAGGAGACAACTGAAGGTCTGGAGTTTGTCTACACATTCCCTGACAGCACCTTCAGCGACGCTGACGAAGACACGCTTTCCTACACCGCGGTCAGGGGAGACGACGGCAGTCTGCCCTCTTGGCTTGGTTTTGATAACACCTCCCGTACCTTCTCAGGCACCCCGGGGTCAGAAGACGTGGGAACTCTTGAAGTAAAGGTGACAGCCGATGATGGGAGAGGTGGCACTGTCAGCGACACATTCAATATAACGGTGGCGGCCGCAAACAAAGCGCCCACTGTAGCAAACGAGATACCGGACCAGAAGGCGACAGAAGGCTCCGAGTTCAGATACAGGTTTAAGAGAACACCTTCAGCGACCCGGACGGCGACACCCTTACATACATAGCGGTCACGCCCTCTTGGCTTGGTTTTGATAACACCACCAGGATTTTTTCAGGCACCCCCTCTGCAGAAGATGTGGGAACGCTTTCTGTAAAGGTGACAGCAGACGACGGCAGAGGCGGCAGTGTTAGCGATACGTTTAATATCACTGTATCTGCCGCACCCGCGGTATCCACGGCGCAGCGCCGGGCTCTTAAGCGCACCATGGCGGCACTGGGAGCCAGCACGGTTGAGGGAGCTCTGGACAATATAAACACACGTTTTACCGAATCGGTACCGCAAGACGGTCTTACAGTTGGAGGCGAGCCGATACAGATTGGCAGTTCAGGTGCGGAACAAGGCAGTGTATGTCTCGGTACGGACATGGAAGACTGTGAACAGAACACCTATCACCGCAGTATGGAAGCAGCCGATCTTGTGTACGCAAGCGATTTTTCACTTAACATGGGTGAGGAAGGCACACAGCCGTTTATGTGGTCAATGTGGGGAAGAGGAAATCTGGGAACATTCTCGGGCAGGCCGGAGAGGGGTATGGGATACGACGGAGATACCCGTACCGGATGGCTGGGGGCTGACGCGAGAGGAATGAAGGGTTCGGGGCGTTGGGTAGCAGGTCTGGCAGTGAGTTACGGCAGGGGAGAGTCTGACTATTACTTTGACGGAGGAGAAGATCCCGCAGAGCGGGGAAGTGTGCAGAGCACTCTTACGATGTTGTATCCTTACGGCAGCTTGACGTTTGGCAACGGACTGGAACTGCTAGGTGTGCTGGGAGCCGGATGGGGGGAGCTGAAGCATCTGCAGGAAGGCTTAGAAGAGCGGAGCGATCTTTTTATGTGGATGGGATCGTTCGGTTTCAGGCAGCGGCTGTCACAGGTGGCTGGGATTGAACTGGCAGCGAAGGGAGATGGGAGTTTTGCGAGGATATTCACGAGTGACGGTAAAGATATAATCGACGATCTCAGCGCCGACATCTGGAGGGGGAGAGCGGGATTGGAGATGTCCAGAGGTTTTAAGGTTGGAGACAGCGAAGTGACACCGTTTATGGAGGTATCCGCGCGAAGGGACGGAGGGGACGGACTTAGGGGTACTGGTCTTGAGCTTGCGGGAGGTCTCAGATACAGTGCGTCACGGCTGGAAATGGAGGCCAGAGGCAGATGGCTTGCGGCGCACACGGAGTCTGGAGCGGAGGAGAGCGGATTGAGTTTCACTGCGCGACTGGGGGCCGGGGAGCGGGAGAGAGGGCTTTCGTTTGCGCTCACTCCGAGATGGGGAGGGAGCAGTGACGGTACGGATACGCTGTGGCAGGAAGATCTTCCGAGTCCTGGAGGAGTGTCCCTCGGCAGTTCGACGGAGCTAGAAGCTCAGATGGGTTACGGCATGTCTGTGTTCGGAGGAGGTTTTACAGGAACCCCTAATGTGGGACTAGAGCTTTCAGAAGACATGCGCAGGCTGCTGGTTGGCTGGAGGCTCACGCCTGCGGAGGAGGGTGAGTACGGTTTTGAGCTCTCAATAGACGCTAAACGCTGCGAATATGCAAACGGAGATGCTCCGGAGCACGGAGTGGAGCTTCGCTGTATAGTCAGGTGGTAGGAGAGATCTTATAACACGCTCGGATTCGGACTCTGTCCACGGCAACCTCTTTCTAAACCAAACAACTCAGGTGCTTAAAATCCGGTCATATAACTTACTCCCTACAAATCAAGCTGCTTTTATTGACAATGCGGGAAGAAGATGTAGAATTCAGCTGTAATTTTTAGACCCGGGGGATTTTTATGGGACTTAGGATCAAATCGGCACAGAAAAAACATCGTCAGAGCCTGAAAAGACGTGGGAGGAACAGGTTCGTTACGTCCACTCTTAAAACCAAGATAAAACATTATTCAGAAGCTCTTGGAAGCGGGGATCTCGACAAATTGCAAAGCCTTCTAAAAGAACTGGTTTCCCTTACTGACAAGGCCGCCACCAAAGGGGTTATACACAAAGGAAAAGCCTCAAGGTACGTGTCGAGATTTTCAAAGAAGCTGTCGGATCTCAGCAGTTCTCAGGCCGCCGATTCTTAGGTTTTCTGAGAGCAGATTCCTAAAAGAAGTTTCTCAAGAAGCACGTAATTGTCCCCGGCACCGTTTTTGATTCTGTAATCCGTTTCCTGTATCAGTCCCAATATTTTGCCAAGATCGTTTTCCCTGAAGTTGTTCACGCTCTTTTTAAGGTAAAAGACGGCCCCGCGGGACGTCTTTATGGCCTTGGCAATAGCTTCATCGGATTTCTTTTCCCGAAGGTACTGCGACACCTTGAATATCTGGCGGAACCTCCAGGCTATCATGTAGAGTATGGACAGGGGGTCTTCCCTGTTTTTCTCAAGTTCCCTCAGCACCTTGAGGGAGCCTCTTAGATCCCTGTTTGAAAGTGCGGTCGAGAGGGAAAACACATTTTCGGTGTTGCGTTTTTCAATGAGCCCCCTTAGTTCGCTTTCTCCTACGGGTTTTTTCCCGTCAACGTAGAGGGATATTTTCCCAAGCTCGTTGTTGATCAGATTCATGTCTTCGCCGAGCATGGTTTTTATGAAACCCACCGCCCCGGGAGTAAGGGAAATGCCGAGTTTCTCCGCAAGGCGCCTTATTTCCTGTTCAGGCTTGCTGTTCCTGTCTAGGTCGACGAGCTTTATGCTGCTTGCGGGCTTTGTCTTGGCTTTCCGGGACCCATTGGATAGCAGAACCAGTACGGAGGAAGAGGCCGGTCTCCTGGCGTATTCGTTTAGCAGGTCAAGATCGTTTTTCTTAAGACCGTCATATCCCTTTGCCACGATCAGTTTTTTTTCGTGAAACATTGGTAGAGTCCTTGCGTCCTCAACTATTTCCTGCAAGGATGTCTCATTGAGGTTTTTGCTTTCAACAAGCAGTTTAGGGGAATTCGCGGAGAGTTTTTCTTTCAGTTTTTCGAGAAAATCTTCAACAAGGAGAGGGTGCGTGCTTTTTAATACTGTAATCGGATGAATGTCGACTTTCTTATCCGAAGACACGACTTGATTTCCTCCTTGCCCTAGGTCGGCCTGTGGGCAAAACTCCTATCGGCTGGTTATTTCAAGCTGATTGAAAAAATATCCTATTTCATAGGCGGCCGATTCCGGCGAATCAGACCCGTGCACTATATTCTTCTCTATGCCGGATGCGAAATCCTTTCTTATGGTTCCTAGCTCCGCTTCTTCCGGATTTGTGGAACCCATGATTGTTCTTACCTTATGTATAGCTTTTTCTCCCTCAAGAACCATTACCACGCACGGCCCAGAAGACATGAAGTCTGTGAGGCTGGAAAAAAAAGGTCTTTCCCTGTGTACATGGTAAAAACCCTCAGCCTGCTCTTTTGAGAGGTGTACCATCCTTAGGGCGACAATGTTTATTCCATTTTCCTCAAACCTTCGAAGGACTTCACCAATTACGTTCTTTCTGACTCCGTCGGGTTTTACTATTGACAATGTTTTTTCCACTTTCTGCTCCGTGTTTACGTAACTAAAGCAACTGTTTGATTATTAATTTTGAGGTGAGATCATACAGTTACACACCGAATTTTTAAGAGGACTTGCTATCGGGTATATACCTAGAGTTCCTTTTCAAGCTTCTCTACAAGGCTCTTTCTTCTCCTGCGGCTTCTTATTCTCAGATACACCTTGTGCTTCATATCAAGAGTAATTGGCAGGTTAAATTCCTTGCTTAACATTTCGCAGAGCTCTTTTCCTTTGATTTCGGGGTTCTGGGAAGTCGCATCGTTTATAAAAGCCATTATTTTCCTTTTCCGCGTGCTCTCTGCTTTGTCTAGAATCTCCTCTCTTTGAGAGGGGCTGAGGTTTCTAAGATACGCAATTACCTCGGACTCGGTAGGTTCGTTACTGTCCTTTCGGGTCTTTTCTATTGCTATTCTTATAAATTCGCTTGAGGTTATATTTTTGCCATTTGCGAAAGAACGTACATATTCATGATCCTTTTTGGAAATTCTGAAACTTAAAATTCCATCTTTAACGTCGGAAGCCATTATTTACTCCTCTAAAAATTTTGTTCTGTAATCAAACGGAATCAGCAATGGCCAACCCCGCCTTTGGTTCTACAACTGGATTTTAATTGTTATATTCTAAAGAATCAAGTGTTATATGATTTGAGGCATTTGCGTAGTAGGGGGTTTTGAGATTTTTGGAAGCACACAGCGGAAGGGAGGGGAGGGTATTCCGGCAATTTCAAAGCCGAGTTGTCTGATTCAGGCTGATTCAGACACAACTCAGCACCAATTTCACCCAGGAATCGCTGTTCTGCCCGGGTGCGGACGCAGCAGTCCACACAAGGTTGAATTCCGTTTAAATTTTCTGGTGAATAATTTAAAGAAGGACTATCCGGTATCGGCATAAAACCCCGACACAAGGGATCTGATACGCTCCGTTCTGCCAGCCTTTGCGTGACCCACCGCAAGAGCCATTATCACTGCAATCGCCATACCCGCTCTGAAGGCCATCTTCGCCTTGCCCCTGATATAGTGCTTCTCAAACCTGAAGCTGCCCCCTATGCGTGAGTTTAAACGCTCAATGGCAGTTCGCTTTCTGTAAGCCCGGTTCCATGACGGACTGCCGTGCCGCGCGGGAGTAAAAATACGACGGTCACGCTCAAGAGACACCCGCACCACCCTGCCGTAACCATTGGTCTTTTTGCCCGCGTCACTGTGACACTTCTTCCAGCCCTTGCAGTCAAGATTGTACTCGGCGGCCGCCGGACAGCGGAACTTCAAAGTGCCTCTTTTCTTCTCAAGCCCGTAAGAAGCCATCCTGCGCTCCTTGCCGCTTAGCGGACAGCGACACCATATCTGTCCCGTCTCAGTATAAAGAATGTTGTCGTGCACACTGTTAAGAGGTCTCATGATCCTCTGCCCCGGAACATAGCTCTGCCCCTGCTTTTCCTCCCTCCACAGCCGCCTGATGTCTATAATCGGGCTGATCCTGTAATCATCCCACAGCTTGGCTTTGAGCGGACCGCTGTCAAGCCCCCTGTCAGCAGTGAAGTACTTGCACCGCCCGGCAAGCTCGGAGTTATTGCCGAACAAACTGTCAGCCATCCGTTCACACTGTTTTATTTCGCTTGTCGAGGCTTCGGTCAGACTGAACGCAACCGGTATCTCATACTCGGTGTCGGCAATGATATGAAGCCGGTAGCCAAACCATTTTTTTACCTTGCTCCATTCCCTGCCGTCAGAATCAACTCCTCGGTACTTGTGCACGCCCCAGTTCGCGTCGGGATCAGACTTTTTGCCTGCCCTGCGGTTTGTTCTGCCTGTTGAATGACTCTTTATCGCCTTGCCGTCATAACCGAGGTGCTTGCCGAATTCGGGAAGCACCTCCATAAGCTCTTTGCACAGATGATTGTTTATCATCTCCGATACCAGACCCTGCTGCAGGTCGAGCTTTGCAAGGTTTGCAAGGAACCCGGAGAAGTTATAACTGCGGGGAGCAGAACTGCGAGACTCAAAATCTGTAATCTTGACCACGCCGCCGGGTTCAACCTCATACCTGTCACGTCTCTGCATAGGCACCGTGGAGAATCCGCAGACGGCAAGCAGAGATGAATTGCGGTTAAGCTCCCGGATTAAAGACTCTATGGATTCGTGCCCGAACACTATCCCCGCCACAAAGGCCCTCCACATCGCAGATACCGGGTACTGGTTGCGTCCGTTTTTGCGCATACACTCAAGAGCCCGGATGATATGGGCGTCGGGCAGGCTGTCAAGAACCATCTGAAGACGGTTAAAATCCGATGCTCTATCGACTTGGTCCCAGCTGAAAGGTAGATTAAATTGTGTCGCCATGGGTTTGCTCCTTTTTTAAGGTTGGTATGCCTTTAATTATAACCCATGGCGACCACTTAATCAGGTGATATCAGTAAGTTACCTGCTATTTTCCTTAAGTTTTTCAACGCAGATTACGGCTTGGGGTGGAATTTGCGGTCCTTGACCAGAATCAGTCGTTTTTTAGGGGTTTTTACCAAGATTCTGGGGTGAAAAGTTTTTTCACCCCTCCTTATACCCCTGCCCCGTATGGCTATCCTTTACTACGCAAATGCCTCTGCGGTTGCAATGAACGGTCGAAGGTTTTCACCGATTTTTGCTGGTCAGTTATAATTGCCAGATTCCGGGCGAAATGAACCAGGTTTTGGTTTTCCACACGGGCCGGTTTTTCGCGTGGACGAAACATTATGAAATTCTGCACTCTTGCCAGCGGCAGTTCTGGCAACTCGCTTTATCTTGAGTCGAAGCACTCGAAAATACTGATTGACGCGGGGATTAGCTTGCGAAGAATCTCGCGGAGTCTCGGGGAGATGGGTATAGCCGTGACCGATCTTGACGCTGTGGTGCTGTCCCACGAGCATGAGGACCACTCAAAAGCCGTTTGGAAAATGTCCGAGGTGCCCGTTTACGTATCTAGGGAAACCGTTGCTTTCTGGAAAAGAAAAGGAAATGGACGCAGTAACGGAAACGGCAAAGACGCTTCGCGTTTGTCGGATGGCGGCATCGGGAAACTGAGGGAATTTGACTCGCAGGATCCGTTTCATATAAACGATCTTACCATTACCCCCTTTTCGGTGGCGCACGACGCGATCGATCCGGTTGGTTTTACCGTAACCGACGGCAGAGTCAAAATAGGTGTGGTAACCGATATAGGTAAACCCACGGCACTTGTGAGGGAGAGCCTCAAAAACTGCGATGCGCTCATTTTGGAGTCGAACCATGACAGGGAAATGCTTTTCTCGGGTCCCTACCCGGCGTACCTCAAGCAGAGAATAAGCGGAGGTCATGGGCACCTGTCAAATGATCAGTCGGCATCCCTTCTGGACGATATTCTGCACGACGGGTTGAGATACGTTGTGCTGGCGCATCTGAGCACAAAGAGCAACACTCCGGAGATGGCCCTCGGATGCTCGCTTGAAGTACTGCGCCGAAGAGGGGCTCAACACCGCGTTGCCTTGACGGTGGCTCCGAGAAGCGCGGCCGGGGAGGTTATGACAGTTTGATTTCAAGGTACTCCAGGGAGGAAATGTCGCGCATATGGTCGGATGAGAACCGCTACCGCATCTGGCTTGAGGTTGAGCTTGCAGTGTGCGAAGCGTGGGCGCATTACGGGGAGATTCCCGCCGACTCTCTTTCCGTCATAAAGGAAAAAGCCGCCTTCAGCGTGGAAAGAATTGCCGAACTTGAAGCGGAACTTAAGCACGATGTTCTGGCTTTCCTCACTTGCGTTTCCGAACATGTAGGAGACGATTCAAGATTCATTCATCTCGGAATGACCTCTTCGGATGTTCTGGACACGGCTTTTTCTATGCAGCTTCGCGAAGCGGGCGGACTGATAGCCGGGGGGCTTGAGAAGCTGCTCGGGATTCTCCGCAAAAAAGCGTTTGAATACAAAGATGTGGCGATGATCGGGCGCTCCCACGGAATACACGCCGAACCCAGGACTCTGGGTCTGGTGTTTGCGCTGTGGTACGACGAGGCGAGAAGGAACCTTGAGAGAATAAATGCGGCGCGCAACGCCGTTAGTGTGGGAATGATGTCGGGGGCCGTCGGCACCTACGCCAATATAACTCCGCAGGTCGAGCGCCACGCGTGCGAACTGCTCGGGCTCCGTCCCGCGGGAATCTCGACACAGGTTATACAAAGAGACATTTACGCGCAGTATTTTCTCTGCCTTTCTCTCATAGCTGCTTCGGTGGAGAAAATCGCCACCGAGATAAGACATTATCAGAGAACCGAGGTAGCGGAGATGGAAGAGCCCTTTGCCGAGGGACAGAAGGGGTCTTCCGCCATGCCGCACAAAAGAAACCCTGTGCTTTCGGAAAACCTGTGCGGACTCTCAAGGATAGTGAGATCCCACTCCATAGCGGCCCTTGAAAACATAGTGCTCTGGCACGAAAGGGACATAAGTCACTCCTCTGTGGAGAGGATAATAGGTCCGGACGGAACAATACTCGTTGATTTTATGCTTGAGAGGCTCTGCGGCCTGATCGAGGGTCTGCGAGTCTATTCCGATAAGCTTGAAAGCAACATCTGGATTACCCGGGGACTGGTTTTTTCCCAGAAAGTTCTGCTTGAGCTTGTAAAAAAGGGCCTTTCAAGGGAGGAAGCCTACTCTGTCGTGCAGCGAAATGCCATGAAGTGCTGGGAGGAGAAAAAGGATTTCCGGGAAATGCTGAAAAACGACCGGCAGATAACGGATATACTTTCGGACGAAGAGATAAATTCGTGTTTTAGAGTTGAAGAAGATTTAAAAAACATAGATCATACCCTCGACACCGTTTTCGGTGAGTCATAACTGACAAGGAGATTCCACAGAATGAGAAAAAAAGTATTCGCCGCAAAGGCGAAAAAATCTGTTTTTGCGACAGTTGTTTTAGGGGTCTTGACAGCGGTATTCCTTTTCCCGGCGAGCCTGTTTGCGCTCGATAACATTGACACGGGGAAACTTGAGGATCACTTAAAGAAACGCTTCGGGGTTTACCTTCCGGCCGGCTTTACGGTAAAGGCGATTAAAGGAAAAGATTCTGAAATGAAGGGATTTAAGGAAGGGAAATACGAAATCGGACTTCCTGACGGCAAAAGCCGTAACTTGCCGTTTCTTGTGAGTCGTGACGGGAAATTTCTCATAATGGGCAACCCATCCGTTGTAAAAGTGAATGAGATGGAGGAAACGGGTGTTTCGGGAATAAAGCAGGGGTTTATCGCCTCAGAAGACAGAAAAATTCCGATTCTGGTTTCAGGCAATCGCAAAACAATAACGGTCGGCAGGCTTGAAAATATGGACGAAGATCCTTCAGCGGAAGTCGCCAGCAAGATATCTCTTGACAATGTTCCTTCAAAAGGAGGTTCCGATGCTCAGATAACCGTGGTTGAGTACTCGGATTTTCAATGCAGCTACTGTGCCAGGGCAGCAAAAGATGTCGCAGACTTTCTTGAAGACTACCAGGGCAAAGTCAGGCTGTTTTACAAACAGTTTCCGCTTTCGTTTCACAAATGGGCCGAAGAGGCTTCGATCGCCACTCTTTGTGCGTATGACCAGGCGAACGAAAAGTTCTGGAAGCTTCACGACGAGATTTTCGCAAAGCAGGCTGAAATAAAGGTTGCCGACGCCAGAGAAACCTTTGCGGAGATGGCGCGCGGTCTCGGGGTCGACATGGAAAAATACGATCAGTGTGTTAAATCCGAGGAAACAAAGAAGAGAGTCGCTTCGGATATTGAAGAGGGAAGATCAATCGGTGTGAGCGGCACTCCGACATTTGTGGTTGACGGTTTTGTAATCTCGGGAGGAGCCAACATGAAAGCGGTCAGAAACGCCGTGGATTACCGTCTTTCCCTGAAGTCCGAAAATTCCGAGAAGTCTGAAAATTCTGATATGTAGCTGGCTTTGGCGGGGTTCCCACCATGAAATGTCCCGAGTGCGGCTACACCAGCTTCGATTATCTTGATGAATGCAGAAAATGCGGGGCCCGGCTGTTTCCCGTACCTGTTTTCAAATATCTGTACGGAGACCAGCTGGGCACAGATGCCGTTACTGACAGGCACGAGCAGTCCGCTGCAGAAGATGCTCCGCCCGTGGAGGTGCCAGGATGGATAGGTGCCAGGACAGCCGGAACGACGCCTGAACTCAGCCCTGCGGGCGGGCTTGAAGATTTTCTTGCCCTTGAAAGAGGTCTGGACGAGGAAATCACAGAACAGAAAAACCGGCGAGAGCAGGAAAAACAAAGTCCTCAGCACCTTCCCCGCAGAATGGTTCCTGCAACCCTGGGGCAGAGGTTTTTCGCATTTTCCGTCGACTTTGTGTTTACTCTTTGCGTTGCCTCCGCCGTGCTTTTGTCGGGAGCGAATCTCATCGGAGAAACTTTTTTCCCGAGCTTCGCAGAATTTGTTTCCATGTGGGGGTGGATATGTCTTTGTGTTTACCTCCTTGCGACCACCTATTTTATTTTTCTTCCCTGTTGGAGCGGAACGACTCTTGGAAACTCTGTTGCGGGTATCTGCGTGGTAATGCGGGATGGTTCTCCTGTAGGGCTTGGGACAAATTTGCTCAGGTGGTGGGTCGGCTGGGTTTTCTCCGTGGCCACTGTCTTTGCGGGTTTTGCGCTTTCGACGCTTGACCCGCAGCGCAAGACTCTCAGTGATCGTATCTGCGGAACTTTCGTCGTTAAGGTCTGATTTTGTATAATGCTTATAGAGCAGCTTGAAAGAAATATTGCCAGCAGGGACAAGGAGATTTCCCGCTGGATGGAGTCCCACTGCGAAAAGGTTATGATACCGCTTTACAGCTCTGTTGACCTGCGTTTTTCCGAGCATAAGATCGCTTCTATAGACACCAACGTTTTCCCATCAGGCTTTAACAATCTTTCTGCGGAATTCAGGAAAAACGCGGGAAAGCTGTTCAGGGAATATCTTTTTTCCAGGTACCCGAGTGCCAGAAAAATCCTTTTGGTGCCCGAGCTCAATACCAAAAACTCCTACTACTGGGAAAATATCTGGGTAATAAAGTCCGTTTTGGAAAATGAGGGCTACGAGGTGTGCGTTGGTATCGCGAACGAGGAATTTCGAAGAGAGACTGTCTCGTTCAGTTCGGTGAGCGGTCAGGTGATTGAGGCAAAGAGGGTTTTTCAGCACGAAGGCTCGGCGATGATAGACGGGTTTGTGCCCGATATCATAATGATAAACAACGATTTTTCGGAGAAATGCCCGAAAACCCTGCACAATTTGCGTCAGCCTGTTTTGCCGCCCGTTGAAATAGGATGGCATGCGAGAAAGAAGGACGTGCATTTTGAGTTTTACAACAGTCTGTGCAGCGAACTTGCCGACATACTGGGAGTGGATCCCTGGGTAATGTCGGTTGAAACTGTTTTGGAAGCCGGAGTGGATTTTGATTTTCCCGAGGACAGGGAGCGGGTTTCCCAAAGAGCCGGAGAAGTTCTCTCAAAGGTTGAAGGCGAATATTCGAGAAGAAAAATAGACCATAAACCGTCGCTTTTTATTAAAAGCAATTCAGGCACCTACGGCATGGCGGTTGCAAGCGTCGGCGATCCGCAAAGCATAGTGAAGATGAATTCGCGCGACAGAAAGAAAATGCGGGTTTCAAAGGGCGGGGTGCCGGTTCGGGACGTGGTGATACAGGAGGGCGTGCCGACCTCACTTCGAGTGGGGGATGGTTTTGTCGGCGAGCCCGTTGTTTATCTGGTTCAGCACCAGGTGGCGGGGATGTTCTACAGGGCTAACTCTCTTCGGGGTGAGCTTGAGAACCTCAATTCAAAGGGAATGGAATTTTTTCAGTGTGATGACTGCTCGGCAAACGGGATTTCCCCGGCATTTGATCTTGTTTCAAGGGTTGCCACTGTTGCTGCGGGCTACGAGATAGAAAAAGTGCTCAGGGACGTGGATTGCTAGGATGTTCGATTGTGTTTCAGGGTGGAGTCGGGAGTTTCTATCCTATTTCTCTTAGCTGGATTGAATCTATGCCGGCGCTTGTTATAACGTCGGATACGAGCACGACGCGGTCGCCCGGACTTAACACCTTTTTTTGTTTCAGAAGCCTGAATGCTTCTTCGATTCTCTGTTCGGGATCTTCGGGTTCCTCCAAAAGATGAGCGGTCACGTCCCTGTTAAGACAGAGCTGCCGCTTTATTCTGTTATCGAAAGTTACCGCATGAATGGGTGTCTTGGCCGGTCTGCAGTTTGTTGTCAGCTGAGCCATTAATCCTTTTTTCGTTATTACAACAAGGCATTTGGCATCAATTGATTCAGCGAGTTCAACCGCTGAAGCCGCTATATGCTGCTTGAGATCCTGTTTGACAAGAAGTCTGCCCATCTGCAGGCTTGTGAGGCTTTCCGCCTTTAAGGCTATCTTGTCGAGATGCTCTATTGACTTTACGGGGTGTTTCCCGATTGTCGTCTCACCCGACAGCATAAGCGCGTCAACTTCTTCGTAGACTGCATTTGAGACATCCGTAACTTCCGCCCGGGTAGGGATCGGGTTATCGATCATTGATTCGAGAAGGTGTGTGGCGACTATTACTCTTTTGCCTTTCTCCTGACATTTGCCGACTATCACTCTTTGTACGTCCGGCAGTTCCTCAATGCTTATCTCGATACCGAGGTCCCCTCTCGCAACCATGACCGCGTCCGATGCTTCAACGATTTCCTCAACGTTTCTCACCCCTTCCTGGTCCTCGATTTTAGAGATGATTTTTATTTCTTCCCCATCGGTTCCCAACAGTTCTCTCAGTTCCGAGACGTCCTGCGCTTCCCTGACGAAGGAAAGAGCTATATAGTCAACTTCATTTCTGACTCCGAATCCTATGTCCGCTTTGTCCTTGTCCGTTATCGATGGAAGATTTACTTTTACCCCGGGCAGATTGACGTGGCGTTTGCTCTTCATAGTTCCGCCGTCGATCACCCTGCATTTTATGGTTCCGTGGTCCTTGTCAAGCACTTCCAGGTTTATGAGGCCGTTGTCCACGGTTATTTTCTCCCCTGTCTGAACTTCGTTGATAATATTCTCGTAATTGATATGAATTGAAGACTCCTCAACGTCGTCGGGTCTTACGGACACTGTAATTACATCTCCTTTGCTTATATGCAGATCGCTTTGCAGAACCCCTGTCCTGATTTCCGGCCCCTGAGTGTCAAGTATCAGGGCGATTGAGCCATCGATTTTTTCGTTGATTGATCTGACTGTTTTGATTACTTCGAGATGGCTTTTGTGAGTGCCGTGCGACATGTTGAGGCGCACGGCGTTCATTCCCGCCTCGTACATTCTCATCAGCATTTCGCGCGAACTTGTGGAGGGACCGACGGTGCAGATTATTTTTGTTTTTCTAAATGGTCCCATAACCGGGGAAATATGTTCGGTAAATTCAGAAAATGCAAAGTTCTCTTACACTAGGACCGATTGCGGCGGATCTGTGCGAGAATACGGGCCTGAGGCATCCATCACCCGCCTGTTATGCAACGTCAGATCGCACCTTGCGAGATTACGGTAGGGAACGGACAGATCTTTTTGACAGTGCGGGCGTTTTGTGATAATAAACTGGCTTTTAACCTTACAGGACCCTTGGTTTTCACACATCGAGACAATGGAATACGCACAGCATTTATCGGTAGAAAATTTCATTCTTTATCTTCTTATAATCCTTGTTTTCGCCAAAGCGTTCGGCCGGCTGGCGGAGAGGATCGGACAGCCTTCGGTTCTCGGGGAACTTCTTGCCGGAGTGGTTCTGAGCGCGAGCGTTCTGGCTCTTATTCCTTCTGCGGAAGGAATGGTCGGATACGATGTGTTTCACCTGCTGGCTGAAATAGGAGTTGTTCTTCTTCTTTTCGAAATAGGTCTTGAGACTAGGCTTGGAGATCTGATAAAAGTGGGTCCGGTCTCGCTCCTCGTGGCCATAATAGGGGTTGTTCTTCCTTTTGTGCTGGGATATTTCAGCATAATTTACTTCCAGAAATTTGCCATACTCAGCCTTGAACCCGATATGGTCGGACTGGTGGCGATAGTGACGGGAGCAACCCTCACCGCCACAAGCGTCGGAATAACGGCCAGGGTTCTTTCCGATCTTGAACGGCTTCAGACAAAAGAGGCCAGGATAGTTCTTACCGCCGCCATAATAGACGACGTGCTAGGGCTTATAATTCTCGGAATAGTAAGCGGCCTGGTGAGTTCCGTCGGATCAGAGGGTGTGGGGACAGGGGGGATTACCCTGAGCTCGGTGGCCTTTATAAGCTTGAAAGCCTTCGGTTTTCTTGCCGTTTCCATAGTCCTCGGCAGGATTGTCGCTCCTAAGATTTTCGGGTTTCTGGCCCGGATCGACAGGAACAATCTCGTGTGGATCATGGCGATAGCCTTCTGTTTTGTCTATTCTTACTGCTCAAATCTTTTTTCTCTCGCTCCTATAGTGGGTGCTTTTGCGGCCGGTCTGGTTCTTCGCGAAACGGATCAGTTCAAGACTATAGAGCATGGAATAAAGCCCGTTTCGCATTTTTTTGCCCCGATATTTTTCGTGATGGTGGGTGCCGCGGTTGATGTTTCTGTATTTAACCCCTTTGTATCTGAGAATATTATGGTAATATCAGTCGCTTTAATTCTTTTCGTGCTGGCTGTTGTCGGCAAGTATGCGAGCTGTTACGCGGTTTATGAAAAAGACGTAAGAAAAAGTATAGTCGGCGTCGGAATGATCCCAAGAGGTGAAGTCGGGCTTATTTTCGCGAAGGTCGGTCTTATGCACGGCGTTTTTAAAACTGATCTTTTCTCCGCCGTAACGGCTATGGTAATACTGACAACCTTTATGGTGCCGCCGCTTTTAAAATGGATGTTTGAAAAAGAGAGCAAGGAGCATAAGCCGGCCTCAAAACGGTCTGGACAATAATCTTAAAGCCAGGTTAATCATGAGATTCTGTGGTCTTAGGACATTTTTATATGTTGCGATTTTCTTCCTGACGGCTGTTCCATCGGCAAATGCCGCTGAGAACATGCTGAGCGTCGATAAAACACTGATAATACAGCTTGTTATTTTTCTGGCGGCCCTTTTTCTTCTTAACAGACTTGTGTTCCGCCCGCTTCTCGGAGTATGGAACAGAAGGGAGGAGCTTACTGCGGGAACGCTCAGGGAAGCCGAGGAGATGACCCGCAAGTCTGAGGGCGCAATTGCCGAGTATAACGAGAAAATCGCCGAGGCGAGGGCTCAGGCGGGTGAGGCAAGAAACGAACTTCGCCAGCAGGGGCAGAGCGAATCTTCAAGAATGCTTCTCTCGGCAAGGGAAGACGCCCAGGTTGAGCTTGAGACTGCGAGAGGGACTCTTGATAGCGAGGTCGCGAAGATAAGAGCGGATCTGCAGGGTGAGGTGGAATCGCTTGCAGCGGAGATAAGCAACCGTGTTCTGAGGAAGGGGGCGTAGCGCTTATGCGTTCTGAGGATTTTAATTTTCCGGGGGAAACACAGATTGGATAGCCATTTCAACTGGGCGTTTGTAATCAAGTACGCCGTCAACCTGGGTCTTCTTCTAGCCCTTATCATATACCTTGTCAGAAAGCCTTTCATGTCTTTTCTGAAAAACAGGAAGGAAAGACTCCGATCGGAAGTGGACCGTGCCGCGGCGGCGGCGGAGCAGGCAAGAGTTACCCTTGAAGAATACTCGGCGAAACTTGATACGGTTGCCTCCGAGATAGCGTCTCTTCAGGAAAATATAAAAAGACAGGGGGAAAACGAAAGGGACGAGCTTATATCCGCTGCGCAGAAAAGTTCCGAGATGATAAAAAAAGAGGTTGAGGACACAGTTCGTCTCGAGACCACCAAGGCGGTCTCCGAGATACACTCCGAAGTGGTCGACTCGGCGCTTGCGCTTGCCGAAAAAATGATAAAGGAGCGTGTGGACGAGGATTTTACAACCGATTCGATCGACGATTTTATAAAAATGATTGAGGAAGGAAAATGGCAACAGTTGCGACACTAAGAGATCTTGTCTCGGCGCTTGTGGATTCCGCGGCGGATGAAAGCGAACTTTCGGGAGTAAGAGCCGATATTGAGAGCTTCTTTGATCGGGTCTCCGATTCGGGCGAGCTTAGGGATGTTCTTTTAAGCACGGTGTTCTCCGCAGAGGAGAAAAAAGCGGTTCTGGGGGATTTTCTCGAAGCGGTGTCTTCTGTTGAGATCACGAAAAGGTTTTTTGTTCTGGTTCTTGAGATGGACAAGGTCGCGGCGCTTCTCGGATCAAGGGAGGCCGTGCTCGCAAGACTTGACGAAGCGGTCGGGAAGGTAACGGCCGAAATCACCTCGGCAAAGGATCTTAGCCCAGGCGATATCGAGAGACTCAGGACGGCGCTTCACGCGGCGACCGGAAAAACGATTGAGGTGTCGCTTAAGGTTGATCCTTCCATGATAGGCGGAATAAAGGCGCAGGTGGGTGACAAAATTTACGATAACAGCGTCAGGACGCAGCTTGAGAGAATAAGAAGTGTTCTTTCTCCGTCCTGACCCGAATAATTCCAAAGGAGCTTGTAATGCAGGAACTGAGAGCAGAGAGTATAGGCGAGATTCTGAGAAACAGGATAAAGGGCTATGAACGCAAGGTCGATACAGAAGAAGTCGGGACGGTTATTTCCGTCGGAGACGGTATCGCTAGGGTTTACGGTCTTGATCAGGCGGTGGCGGGAGAGCTTGTCGAATTTGACGGCGGAATCACCGGACTCGTTCTTAACCTTGAAGAAGATAATGTAGGTATTGCTCTTTTCGGAGAGGATTCCCATCTGAGCGAAGGAGGAATGGTAAAGCGGACGGGACGCATTGCCGAGGTGCCTGTCGGAGACGCTCTGGGAGGAAGGGTGGTAGACGCTCTGGGAAGACCGATTGACGGTCTCGGAGAAATAGCCGCCACAGAAACAAGGCAGATAGAGGTGAAAGCCCCGGGAGTTATTTACCGCCAGTCTGTAAACGAGCCACTTCAGACCGGACTTAAGGCCGTTGATTCCATGATACCGATAGGAAGAGGCCAGAGAGAGCTCATACTGGGAGATCGTCAGGTTGGAAAGACCGCTATTGCTATCGATACGATAATCAACCAGAAAGAAGAGGATGTTCACTGCATATACGTTGCCATAGGTCAGAAGCAGTCAACTGTGGCTCAGGTAGTCGATAAGTTAAAAGAACACGACGCCATGAGATACACGACCATAGTTTCCGCCACGGCGAGCACCCCCGCTCCTTTTCAGTTCCTTGCTCCTTTTTCGGGCTGTGCGCTGGGAGAGTATTTCAGAGACACCGGACGCCACGCGCTTATAATATACGATGATCTGACGAAACACGCGTGGTCATACCGCCAGCTCTCGCTTCTTCTGAAAAGACCGCCGGGACGCGAAGCTTACCCCGGAGACGTCTTCTATCTTCACTCGAGGCTTCTTGAGCGCGCCGCCAAGATGAGGGACGAAGACGGCGGAGGCTCCCTTACGGCGCTTCCCATAATCGAAACGCAGGCCGGCGACGTATCCGCCTACATTCCCACGAACGTGATTTCCATCACCGACGGTCAGATCTATCTTGAGAGCGATCTTTTCTACTCGGGCGTGCGTCCTGCGATCAATGTCGGTCTTTCGGTTTCAAGGGTGGGAGGAAGCGCCCAGATAAAGGCGATGAAAAACGTTGCCGGAACTCTGAGGCTTGAACTTGCCCAGTACAGGGAAGTGGAGGCGTTTGCGCAGTTTGCTTCGGACCTTGACAGAGTGACCCAGAATCAGCTTGCCCGGGGAAGCAGGCTTGTCGAAGCTCTGAAGCAGGATCAGTATGAACCTCAGACCGTTGAGAAGCAGATTCTGATTATATTCGCGGTTACAAACGGTTATGTTGACGATTATCCGGTCTCCGCGGTGAGAAAATACGAGAGCGAGCTTTTTTCTTTCCTAGAGTCTAAGTATCCGGAGTATCTTGCGGAAATAAAGGAGAAAAAAGTCGTTTCGGACGAACTTGAGGAAAAACTGGTGGCAGCGCTTGACGAGCTTAAAAACCAGCTGGGAGAGCTTGCCTGAGGCAGTGACGGGAAAGAATAATGCCAAGCCTTAAACAGATAACCACAAAGATAAAAAGCGTGAGAAGCACGAGGCGTATAATGGGCGCCATGAAGCTCATAGCCGCTGTGCGCCTGCAGAAGGCTCAGGCGGCACTTATGGCTTACAGGCTTTATTCTGACGCGTACCGCGACGTCGTTTTAAACGTTGCGGCACTTTCGGAATCAGAAGATCATCCGCTTCTTCGGGTCCCGGAGGAAAAAACGAATCTGCACGTTCTGTTCTTTACTTCAGACAGGGGGCTCTGCGGAAGTTTTAACAGCGCTCTGATAAGAAATATGCAGCACTATATAGAGGAACAGGGAGAGGTTTTCGGGAACATAAAGCTTAGCTTCGTCGGAAGACGGGGACGGGATTATTTCTCCAAAGGCGGCAGTGAGACCGGTAAATACTACACCGGAGTCAATGAGAAAAACTCCCGGAAGTTCTCAGAGGAGCTGGCTTCGGCGCTCACAGAGGAATTCAGAGTCGGGCAGAGCGACGAAGTAGTGCTTGCGTATAATCACTTTGTTTCTGCGATTTCGCAGAGGATGACTTTTGAGAGGCTTCTTCCGCTCTCGGCCGGGGAAACCGAAGATGGTGTTGCGGAGACTTCTTCGCATTACATATTCGAGCCGGAGAAGGAACGGATGATAGGTTCGATTCTTCCAAAATACGTTCAGGTGAGAATCGAGCGCGCCATGAACGAGTCGCTCACAAGCGAGCACGCGGCGCGCATGACCGCTATGGAGAACGCAACCAGCAACGCGGACGACGTAATAGCGAAACTTACCCTGCTTTTTAACAAGACCAGGCAGGCGATCATTACAACGGAGCTTATGGATATCGTTAACGGTACGGAAGCTCAAAGGAAAGGAGGCAACGAGTAAAGATGAGTATTGATTCAGCGTTTACGGCAGGCGGCACAGGCGGCACAGAAAGTAAAGGCGCCGACCCGGGAATCGGGAAAATAATTCAGGTAACCGGTCCCGTGGTGGATGTTGAGTTCTCCGAAGGAGCTCTTCCCACCGTGTTCACGGCTCTTAAGGTAACGAATCCGGCTCTTGGGGAAACCGAATGGAATCTGGTTCTGGAAGTTGCCCAGCAGCTCGGCGGAGGTCGGGTAAGATGCATCGCCATGGACTCGACTGAGGGGCTTAAAAGGGGGCAGGACGCCCTTAACACCGGCGACGGAATAACAATTCCGGTCGGCAAGGAAGCTCTTGGCAGACTGCTTAACGTGGTCGGAGAACCGATAGATGAAGCCGGTCCCGTGGAGACTGAAGAGCGCTGGCCCATTCACCGCCCCGCGCCCGAATTTGTCGAACAGAGCACCAAAATGGAGCTTTTCGAGACGGGCATAAAGGTTATCGATCTTCTTGCTCCTTTTCTTAAAGGCGGGAAAATCGGTCTTTTCGGCGGAGCCGGTGTAGGCAAGACCGTTTTGCTGATGGAACTCATACATAATATAGCCAAGGAGTACGGCGGCTATTCGGTTTTCGGCGGAGTGGGAGAAAGAACCAGAGAAGGAAACGACCTTTACTGGGAGATGAAGGAATCGGGGGTTCTTGGAAACACGGGACTCATATTCGGACAGATGAACGAGCCTCCGGGAGCCAGAGCGAGGGTTGCTCTTACCGCGCTTACGCTCGCCGAGTATTTCCGCGACACCCAGGGTCAGGACGTGCTTCTTTTCATCGACAACATTTTTCGTTTCACACAGGCGGGTTCCGAAGTGTCGGCCCTTCTGGGAAGAACTCCTTCAGCCGTTGGTTATCAGCCTACTCTTTCGACCGATCTAGGAGAGCTGCAGGAGAGAATCACCTCGACCGTAAAAGGCTCGATCACCTCAGTGCAGGCGATTTACGTTCCGGCGGACGATCTTACGGACCCGGCTCCCGCGACTACCTTTGCGCACCTTGACGGAACCATTGTTCTTTCAAGGCAGTTGACCGAACTTGGAATATATCCTGCTGTCGATCCGCTTGACTCGACTTCGAACATTCTTGATCCGAGAATAGTCGGAGACGAACACTATATGGTCGCTAGGGAAGTTCAGGAAGTTCTGCAGCGCTACAAGCAGCTTCAGGAGATAATCGCGATTCTCGGAATGGACGAGCTCTCAGAAGAAGATAAACTCACAGTTGCCCGCGCCAGAAAGGTCCAGAGGTATCTCTCCCAGCCTTTCCATGTGGCCGAGCAGTTCACCGGCACGCCGGGGAAATACGTTCCAATTAACCAGACAATAGAAGCTTTCGGCGAGATTATCTCGGGCAAAATGGATGGTATTCCCGAGCAGGCTTTCTACATGGTGGGCAATCTTGACGAAGTGCGCGAAAAAGCGGCGGCAATTGCCTCCTGACGGGAGATATGAAAATTGGCTGAAAAACTGCGACTAAAGATCATAACCCCCGAAAAGCTGGTGTTTGACGGCGATGTCGAGGAGCTGGTCGCCCCCGGTCAGATGGGGGAATTCGGCGTCCTGCCGGGTCACGTGCCTTTTCTTTCCGTTCTTTTCCCGGGAAGGCTCAGGTTTAAGACCGCGGAGTCCGGGGGGGAGAACACTCTCATAATCCATGGAGGCCTTGCGGACGTAAAAGACGACACAATCAGTATTCTTACCGATCAGTCGGAAAGACCCGAAGAGGTTGACGCCGCAGCCGCCAGAAAAGAGGCCGAGGCTTTCCAGAAAGAACTTGACGAACTTGCAGATGCAGAAGCTTCGCAAAGAGAGGAACTCGATAAAAAACTCAGGATAGCGCGTGCAAGAGCGGGCGAATAGCTTTCCCTATCTAGATTTGGGAATTATATACAACGATAGTGCTGAAAATCTTTAATATCCTATCCTAAAGCTTCCAGCACCTCCTTTTTTCCTCTCGAATAGTTTCCAATATTTCCTGACCTTTCGGAGTGAGGCTCGTGGGTTCCCAGTGCAAACTAAGAAGGTCAGAAGTGGACCCCAAAATTCCTGACTTCCGCACTTTTGTAACGTAAGTACCTGATATTACACAAGCGGGTTCCCGCTTGTACACTACACAAGAGCTTTTGAGATGTTTATTAGTCAGCCGGGAGTCCCCGGTCTGTTTTTACCAGGAATCCGCAAGCATGGTCTGCCTGCTGAGCACCGCTCCCACAGCGGAGTAAAGAGATCTCTGCTCCGTGGTGCCCTGAGAAGGTATCAGATACCTCTTATTGGTTCCCCTGTCCACCACCAGGGACGCCTCAACCCTGCCAAGTTCTGACAGTATGGCCCCTTCACTATCCCCAAGTCTTTTACCTTCCCCTATCTCTTTCCAGTCACTGTGTGAGAATACCTTCTCGCTGTCCTCCTCGGACATCCCCCGAAGCCTTGCCGCTACAACCCACTCATACTTATTGCGCTTTAAGACCTCAAGATTCTTTTTGCTCATCATCCCCGCATCCCCCACAAACACCACCCTTTCAAGCTTGATCCTCTTCTTTAACCCCTCTATAGCAGGCTCAAGAGTGCTTACATCAGATGTGTTCCCCGGAAACAGCTCATAACCCAAGGGAAGTCCGTCTTTGGTCTGAAACAGTCCCAGCACCACCTGAACCCTGTGAGGCTTCCCGTCCTTGCTCCACCCCTTCCTTCGAAGATCGTCTTGCGTGTCGCTTGCAAACGAAAGGGTTGTAACATCGAAAAACACAACTTCAACCTTTCCTTCAAAAAGTCCCATAACTTCTTTGCTAACAATGCTCTGAAGCTTCTCAGTACGCTTCTCGTCAACCTTGTCCATCATCCTGTACAGCTTGTCCACAGACACTTCCATTCCAAATTCCCGAGACAGCTTCGCATGGGCTCTTTTGCTCTTCCCAGGTGCCGCAAGACGCATAAGCACTGCCTGACGGAACAGCCTGCCCGCCATCTTGTTTCTCGCTCCCCATATCCTGTCAAACCCAAGCTGACTGTACAGTTCTCCAAACACTTCATGAAACCCAAGATTGTAACGAGCCTCCTCTTCAAGCAATCGGGCATCAACTATGGGCAGGGGTTTGTCCTTCTGCTTTGTTCTTCTAAGCTTTATCAGCTTCTCAGCAGTGTCTTCAGCGGGGAACAGTGTGGGCTGTACGCTCTGTTCAAGACGGTTCTTCTCCACATGTGCAGCTCGCACAAGAGCGTCAAGAGGTTCTCCCGGGGGAGCGGAGCCCATGTGACGCACTACCTTCTGGCGTGGCTCACCCTTTGAGTTCCTGTAGGAATGCACTATCTGCACCGATATGTTGACTGTGGTCTGGCGTTTTAGCTGTTTTACGAACATGTTGAATATTATAAGGGAAAGCGGAGGCGATGTCGAGCACAAAATTAGACTGAGCACTACAAAACGATTTGAAGCAGGCTGAAAATCAATATCAAGTAATTACAGGTACTTACGAAACTTCAAAGGCCCGACTTAAAAAAACATGCTGAAGTCAGGAATTTTTTGCTTTTGTAAGAACATGGGATTCGGGATCGTTTGAAAAAACATGTTCTATTACTCCATAGTTTTTGTTGTTGTTCTGCTTCAGTTCCATCTGTCTTGAGTATATTTTCTCGAAATTTGTTCCTCTGCCCGAGGCAAGAACGAAAATTTTCATCGGCCTGTGGGTATTTGAGTAAATTGGCGTTATTTGCATTGCTCTTTTTATCGTTTAGTTTTTATGCGATTCCTCAAATTTGACATAGTATGACAGAAAACAGAAACCTGATAACAAGAATCGCTACCGCCATTGTGGCCGTACCGGTACTTCTCGCAATATTTTACCACGGGGGAGTTTACTATCTTGCTCTCATGTGTCTGATAGCGACTTTCTGCTCCATTGAGTTCTTCGCACTTGCAGGCTCGGATATCCGCAAGTCGAGAAGAACCTATATAACCGCTATCTCACTGCTTATCATCATAAGTGCTTTTTTCGACTTCATGCTCATGAATCTTTTTTTTACCTTTCTGATTATTTTTTCCATGATACTTGAATTTCGCAAAAAAGATTTCAGCGACTGCCTGCAAGACCTAGGCATGACTCTTCTGCCGCTTATATATTTCGGCTGGATGCTTGCCCACGGGGTATTGCTGAGAAATTTCCCGGGAGGCGAAGGCACGCTTAGTTACGATTCGTTTAACCGGGGCCCCGAAGGCATTGGCTTTTTCCTTGTAGTGCTTGCGGTTTCCTGCACTTTTCTTAACGACGCAGGAGCATTTTTTTTTGGTAAAGCTTTTGGGAAAAAGAAGTTGGCCAGTCATATAAGCTCGGGCAAGACCGTTGTGGGTCTTATCGGAGGATTCTTCGTTTCCATCATAAGCGCTTTCGCAGTGAATATCATATTTGAAAACCCTCTTCCGGCAACCTGGGTAGCCCTTTACGCGATAATAATAGCCTCGGCTGCTGTTGCGGGCGATCTTTTCGAATCCACTATAAAAAGAGGAGCAGGGGTAAAGGATTCAGGCTCCCTTATTCCCGGCCATGGAGGGATGCTTGACAGGTTCGACAGCCTGATATTTGTTTTTCCTTGCACATATTACACTTCCCTCATTTTCTTTCGTGTAAGTGAGACGGGTGCCACCCTGTAAGGAGGGGAAAGTGGAAATATCCATAGTGGACAGAGAAAAATTCATTGACGGAGCGGGTATTGAAGAACTGGTGGGGTTGGTTAAAAAAATACTTGCGTATCTTGATCTTTCCGCCCGGAGCGAACTCTGTGTCTCGCTTGTAAGCGATTCGGACATGAGGGAACTTAACAGGCGTTACAGGCAGATTGACGCGACTACGGATGTTCTGTGTTTTCCGCAGAAAAGGGATGTAAACCCTGATCTTCTAGGGGATATAGTGATATCCTACCAAACGGCCTTTCGTCACTCCCGCAGGCTTGAGATAACAGTTCAGGAAGAACTGCGTTTGCTTATAGTTCATGCGATACTGCACCTGATCGGATTTGATCACAAGAAGAAAAAACAAAGAGAGGCAATGCGCGAAAAGGAAAAAGAGGTGCTTAGTTACCTTTTAGAAACAGCCAAGAAGCAATAATATTAACGAACTGCGCTTGCCGGATGGCTATGCGGCAGGCTTTTTTTACAACAAGGAAAAAGACAGAAGGTACCTTATGTCTCTTCGCCAGGCAGCTTAAGGGTGAGTATGTGGTTTTGGTTACCCGGAGTCTTTCAGATCCTGACTTCCGCACTTTTGTAACGTAAGTACCTGATATTACACAAGCGGGTTCCCGCTTGTACACTACACAAGAGCTTTTAAGATGTTTATTAGTCAGCCGGGAGTCCCCGGTCTGTTTTTACCAGGAATCCGCAAGCATGGTCTGCCTGCTGAGCACCGCTCCCACAGCGGAGTAAAGAGATCTCTGCTCCGTGGTGCCCTGAGAAGGTATCAGATACCTCTTATTGGTTCCCCTGTCCACCACCAGGGACGCCTCAACCCTGCCAAGTTCTGACAGTATGGCCCCTTCACTCATCGGTTCCTTTCCCCCATGATAACAGTTGTGCCTGAACCTCAGTATGCGAAGCAGTACGAATGCCGTAAAACAGATGGCCATGTGAGCCTCCACTCTCCTTTGAGTCCAGTGAAACACAGGCCTTACAGCCATTGTGTGCTTCATGACACGAAACCCTTCTTCTATCTTCCATAACTCCCCGTAACAGTCGTATATCCTGGAGGCATCGTATTTGTCAGCAGGAAGACTGGTCCATACCCCGTGAGGACCGTCAAACTTCTCATCCCTCTCCACCGCTTCGGTGTCTACAGACACGGCCCCCGCTTCCACCTTGATGAACCTGCCCCTGCGTCCATTGCCCTTTATCCCCCCTGCTATCCTTCTCTCAAGTTTCTTTAAAGCCTCTTCCCTGTCCTGCGAGTCTTTCCTCGCTCTCTTCTCGCAGTGACGCAGAACAAGCCTCCGTCCTCCCACTTCCATATCCCCAAGTCTTTTACCTTCCCCTATCTCTTTCCAGTCACTGTGTGAGAATACCTTCTCGCTGTCCTCCTCGGACATCCCCCGAAGCCTTGCCGCTACAACCCACTCATACTTATTGCGCTTTAAGACCTCAAGATTCTTTTTGCTCATCATCCCCGCATCCCCCACAAACACCACCCTTTCAAGCTTGATCCTCTTCTTTAACCCCTCTATAGCAGGCTCAAGAGTGCTTACATCAGATGTGTTCCCCGGAAACAGCTCATAACCCAAGGGAAGTCCGTCTTTGGTCTGAAACAGTCCCAGCACCACCTGAACCCTGTGAGGCTTCCCGTCCTTGCTCCACCCCTTCCTTCGAAGATCGTCTTGCGTGTCGCTTGCAAACGAAAGGGTTGTAACATCGAAAAACACAACTTCAACCTTTCCTTCAAAAAGTCCCATAACTTCTTTGCTAACAATGCTCTGAAGCTTCTCAGTACGCTTCTCGTCAACCTTGTCCATCATCCTGTACAGCTTGTCCACAGACACTTCCATTCCAAATTCCCGAGACAGCTTCGCATGGGCTCTTTTGCTCTTCCCAGGTGCCGCAAGACGCATAAGCACTGCCTGACGGAACAGCCTGCCCGCCATCTTGTTTCTCGCTCCCCATATCCTGTCAAACCCAAGCTGACTGTACAGTTCTCCAAACACTTCATGAAACCCAAGATTGTAACGAGCCTCCTCTTCAAGCAATCGGGCATCAGCTATGGGCAGGGGTTTGTCCTTCTGCTTTGTTCTTCTAAGCTTTATCAGCTTCTCAGCAGTGTCTTCAGCGGGGAACAGTGTGGGCTGTACGCTCTGTTCAAGACGGTTCTTCTCCACATGTGCAGCTCGCACAAGAGCGTCAAGAGGTTCTCCCGGGGGAGCGGAGCCCATGTGACGCACTACCTTCTGGCGTGGCTCACCCTTTGAGTTCCTGTAGGAATGCACTATCTGCACCGATATGTTGACTGTGGTCTGGCGTTTTAGCTGTTTTACGAACATGTTGAATATTATAAGGGAAAGCGGAGGCGATGTCGAGCACAAAATTAGACTGAGCACTACAAAACGATTTGAAGCAGGCTGAAAATCAATATCAAGTAATTACAGGTACTTACGAAACTTCAAAGGCCCGACTTAAAAAAAACATGCTGAAGTCAGGATCGCAGGGAGGGCTCGTCATAAACGGGGAGAAGTACACCGATCCGAATTCTGAGTTTCCTGACAAAGCCGGTCTCGATGTTAAGATCGGAAAAAAAGAGTTTCTGAAAGTTCTGATCAGGTAATCAGACCAGTTTTTCCGGACAACTCCGACCTTATAGAAGCTGTCCTTTCGAGAACAGGAGAAAAAAGCGAGTCAGCCTGTAAGCCGAGTTCTGTCAAGTACGGTCATCCATCTGAGATATCTGTTGCCAGGATACCTTAAGCGACTACCCGAAAACCAGGACGGGCCGTCCTGACCGGACAGCTGTCCGGGTGTTTTCCTATTTGTCTTTCTTCGGACGGGGTTTACCTTGCCTCCTGCATCACTTTCGGAGCGGTGGTCTCTTACACCACCTTTTCACCCTTACCTGAGTGCCTGCGGCCCCAGGCGGTATACTTTCTGCTGCACTTTCCGTTGTCTCGCGACACCTGGCCGTTAACCAGCGTCCTGCCCTGTGAAGCTCGGACTTTCCTCCCGCGGAAAACCGCAGGCGACCGCACAGCCGACTCGCTAGCCATTAAAGTATCTATCAATGGCTTCGTTCGCAAGCCTGTCGGCTTCTGCGTTATGCTTCCTGGGAATATATTTTATTTCCAGTGCGGAAAAAGAGGAGGCGAGTTTTTTCGCTTCCGAGTGAAGGATTCTAAGGTTCGGGTTTTTTATTTTCCAGAGCCCGTTCATCTGGTTTGCGACTAACTGGGAATCCGTGTGGATTCTCGCCTCTGTGCTCGCTTCAGCCGCGAGATGGCCGAGTGCTCTTATGAGTGCCTTGTATTCAGCCTCGTTGTTTGTTCCCCTGCCGATATACTCTCTTATTTCCTGTTTTGTTCCGTTCGGGCAGACCACAAGAACCCCGATGCCGGACTCTCCCGGATTTCCTCTTGACGCTCCGTCTATGTAGACTTCGGCTGTTTTTCCGGAGGACATGTTCCTAATGGCATAGCCGAACTGGCGGTCACGAACTGGTGTAGAGAATCTTTTTGCAGTTTGGACACTGAACCAGCTCTTTTTGCTTAAGTATCTCGTTGTAGAGCTGAGGCGGGATGTTTATGTTACAGCTTGTGCATTTCTCGTTTTTGGCAAGCGCAAGAGCTATGCCGTTTTTTTTGAAGATTCTTTCGTAAAGAGGGAGTATCTTCGGGTCTATGATGGATATGATCTCACTTTTTTCCTTCTCTGCAGGTTTGCGGGAAGTCTCTAGCTCTTTAATCTTTTTTTCTTTTTCCGCTATCTGCTGGGCATATTGCTCTTTTAGGACTGTGTAGTTTTCTTTTTCTTCGCCAAGCCCCGCCTCGGTTTCTTCAATCTCCGTCATTACGGAGATCGTGCGGTCTTCTATTTCAAGATTTTCCTTTCTGGTGTCGGTTATTTCCTTCTGAAGCGCTTCGTATTCTTTGTGGGTTTTTATTGCAAACAGCTTTTCTTCGGATTTTTTTATGGATTCCTGATTGAATTGAAGCGAGGATTCAAGACCTTCTCTTTGCACTTTGAGTTCCAAAAGACTCGCTCCTTTCAGGTTTATTGATTCTTCTCTTTCAAGGAGATCTTTTTTAAGATTGTCGATTTCGTTCGGGTATTTTTCCAGCCCTTCCGTTAACTCTCTGATTTTTAAGTCAACTGTCTGAAGCTTCTGCAGGTTTTCAATATTCTGTTGCATAGCTCTTTAATCAGGGTGAAGCAATCCCGAAGTGTTTTTTCGGGGAAAAAGCAGTATTTTGGAGATTTTTGAAGTGGGAGATGCTTGTGGTTTTTCTATGCGGACCTTCATGGTCTTTTTTTCTCAATTCTGGGCCCACCCGGACTCGAACCAGGGACCGACGGATTATGAGTCCGCTGCTCTAACCAACTGAGCTATGGGCCCTAATAAGACTAGGCAACAGAATATAGTTAATCGAATTTTTTTGTCAAATTATCTGTCCAGAAATGTAAAAGGCAGTTTTCAGGCTATTTTTTTCACCGTAAAACAAAAAGATTTCCGTTTTCGGGGTCCCACGATCCCTTTACCTTGAATACCGACGAAAGAAGCTCCTCGGAAAGCACCTGCGGCGGTTCTCCCAGACCGTGAACTCTCCCGCCTTGAAGCACAAGAATTCTGTCGCAGAATCTGCTTGCAAGATCAAGGTCGTGGAGAACTGCGATGACTCCTCTTCCTTGCTGTGCCAGTGACCTGAGCAGTTCCATGAGGGCGAATTTGTGATGTATATCAAGGTGGGAGGAGGGTTCGTCAAGTAAAATAAAATCGGTTTCCTGCGCAAGCACCCTTGCTATTGATACCCTCTGCCTCTCTCCCCCGGAAAGTGTAGTTACCTTTCTGTGGGAAAATCCTTCCATGTTCACAAGCAAAAGACAGTTCTCGGCGCGTTCTATGTCCTCTTCACTCTCACTCTCGAAGGTTCCAAGGTACGGGTATCTTCCCGTAAGCACTACTTCCATTGCGCTGAGCGGAAAATCGAAATGGGAAGTCTGCGGGAGAAACGATATTTTTCTGTAAAGTTCTTTGGCTCCGTATCCCGAGATATCCTCTCCGTCGAGCAGGATTCGGCCTGCGGTGGAATTGATTATACGGGCAAGAAGGCGAAGAAGCGTGGATTTTCCTGCGCCGTTGGGGCCGATTATGCCTAGAAACTCACTCTTTTCAGCCTCAAAGCTTACTTCGGCGACTATGGTCTTGCCGTTTGCATCGTAACTGAGCCCGGAGGCCTTTATTGATTCTTTGCGCACTTTACGCGATTTCTCTCCCGCTGAAATTTTTTCTCAATAAAAACACAAAGAAAGGAACTCCGATAAAGGAAGTGATTATTCCGAGGCGAAGTTCCTGGGGACTCATGATGGTTCTTGCTATAAGGTCGGCTGCGGGCAGAAATATGGCCCCGGCGATAAAACTGGCGGGAAGGAGCCGACGATGGTCCACACCGATCAGCAGTCTTACTGAGTGCGGAATTATAAGTCCCACAAACCCCACAATACCGCTTACCGCCACACTTGCTCCGACTATGACGGAACTCAGGACTATAAGATGCTTGGTTGTTCTTCCTATATCAATGCCGACGGTTTTTGCCGTCTCGTAGCCTAACAGTCTTGCGTTTAGGTTCTTTGCGTAGAAAAGCAGTATTGCCGAAGCGGCAAGCACGGGAACCGCAGCCATTGCAAAATGCGTCCAGGTACGCGAGTCGACACCGCCCATTATCCAGAAGAGCATTTCTTTCATTGACCACGCGTTTGATACCGAAAGCACAAAAGTTGTGAGAGAAACAAAAAGAGTTCCAAGCGCCACTCCGCACAGAAGAAGCGTCGTATTCTCTACAAATCCCCTGTAGCGTGATATTCCGTAGACAGCGTATGCTGTGAGAAGTGTGCCTGCGAATGCTGCCAGTGGCAGCAGGACAAACCAGTGCTGATGAATACCGGTGTAGATTGCCAGAACGGCGAAAAAAGCTCCTCCGCTTGACCAGCCAAGTATTCCGGGTTCAGCCAGGGGATTTCTGAACATCGCCTGCATTACCGCTCCCACAATTGAGAGCCCCCCTCCTATAGTGGCGGCAAGAAGAACCCGTGGGAGCCTTATGTCCCAAACGATAAGTTCCTGTGATTTGTCAACTCCCGCCCCGGCATCAAACCAGAGCAGTTTGCTGGCTACTACGGCGATTACACTGTCAAACGGAACAGTTACCGCCCCGAATGATACGCATGCGGCTACGGTCAACACGAGCAGGAAGGCGAGCGCCGCGTAAACAGTGAGCGTTTTCTTAACGGTCGGCATTGTTTTTTGTTCCGAACATCAGATTTACCAGATCAGCCACGGCCCGTGCCGCGTAATGAGACGCGGCGTCGAGATGTTTTCCCTCGATAACTATGATCTTTTTGTCTCTGAAGGCGGGGTTTTTGAACATCTGACCGACAAAATCCGGATGAGATGGATTATAGCTGCTTGTAAGCACCAGGTCGGGATTGTTCTGGATTATGTATTCGGTTGATATATTGCTGTATCCGACAAGCCCGAGGCGTGCCGGGAGGTTAATGGCTCCGGAACTTTCTATTATATCGTTTATGGTTGAGTTCCTGCCGACTGTGAACCCGGGAGATCCGTAGAAAAGAACCTTCGGGGCCTTTGCGTAATTCGGAATCTTTGTCCTGGCATCTGCGATCTGTCTTTTCATTTCTTTTACGAGGTTTTTTGCCGCGGCTTCCTCACAGACAGCTGCTCCGACCAGTTCTATGTTTTTTTCTATACTTTCAAGCGAGACGATTTCGTGCAGAGTCAGCACCTTTGTTTCCGCCGCCTCAAGGTGTGTACGTATATTCGGGTTTGTGTGATTCGCTACTATTACCAGATCCGGGGATCTTGAGATTACCTGCTCAAGGTTTGCCCGGACCTGCGCAATTCCCTGCGCTTTGTCGACTACGTTTGAAATCAGCGGGTCAGTCGAGAAATAGGTGAGTGCAGCTATTTTCTTTCTGTCGCCAACTATGTCGACCAGGATTTCATCCGAGGCCAGGGTAAGCGATATTATGTTTTGCGGGCAAGGCGGTTTTGCCAAACAGATAACCGGTACAGCGGTTAAGGAAAGTGCAAGTGCTGCGAACAGGTTTTTGATGCTCACCTTGAAAATCAGTCTTTTCCCTATGGGTTCAGAATGACTTTTCCGAACTGCTGGCGGTCTTCAAGAATTTTCTGCGCCGCCGCCGCTTCGCTTAGGTGAAACCTGCTGTGTATTGAAGGTTTCAAAGCTCCTTGTTCGGCAAGCTGCGCGACTTTCTCAAAGTGTTCAGCACGGGCGTTAAACACAGTTACTCCGAGTACGGAGAGATCTTTCATGATAAGCGGGCCTATGGCCGCTTCCGCAGCACGGCCTCCCGCAACTCCGATCAGCAGAAGTCTTCCGCCGGGGGCCAGATACTGAATGTTCTCCCCCCAGACCGAGCCTCCCACGGGATCGAAAATCATGTTTATTTTATGCGATTTTGTTATCCGCTTGAGTTCCTCTCCGAGATCAGAGGAATTATAGTTTATGGTGACGTCGGCTCCTATCTGTTTTGCCTTCTCAAGCTTTTCGTCGCTTCCCGCTGTAGCTATCACAAAAGAGTCGAAAAGCTTGGCGACCTGGATCGCGGCGCTTCCCGTTCCGCTTCCCGCCGCATGCACGAGCACAGTCTCGCCTTTGCCTATATTGCCCCTATCGCAGAAGGCGTACCAGGCGGTGACGTAGCAGGTCGGAAGAGTCGAGGCGTCATCAAAGGATAGTCTGTCGGGAATCGAGACAACGTTGGATGAAGGTATCTTTATGTATTCGGCGAACCCTCCGTGGAGGTTTACCCCGACTATTTCAAGGCCCCTCTCCGAGCGCACGGCCGGCATGATCATGACCCGATTCCCCGTTTCCACGTTGGATACGTCATCGCTTTTCCCGCAGACGATTCCCGCTACATCCACTCCCCCCACGTGCGGCAGAGGCACCGGACGGGGTGATTTCCCGCTTCTGAGAGTGAGGTCGATGAAGTTTATAGAAGAAGATTTTACCTCTATAAGGACTTCTCCCGGCCCAAGTTCCGGTTTGCTTACTTCCTCGTACTTAAGAACATCGGTTTCTCCGAATTCGTGATAGATAACAGCTTTCATTTCCTGTGAACTCCTTCTAAATAACTGTCGGATTAGGGTACTCTGCTTTAAGGGTTTGGCAATAGAGTGAACTTCATTGGGGTCTTCTATGAATTTCCTCAATAATCTTATGCACGGTTAAGCGGTTGGTGTTAGATCCAGAAGCAACAAATCCAGAATTCCATCGTTGGATTTGCCATCTGCTTCATATGTCATCATACCTATTTAGGTTCTTTTGATTCCTGCCGCAGGAGATTGATATCCTCGATAAGCTCCTTAATCTGTTTTTCGCCCTGAACTGTTTTCTCTGCTCCTTCCAGAGAAACTCCTCTCCGCCATTCCCAGGGCGCAACGAACTTCCCTGTCCACAAACCGCGGCTGTTTTCTTGGGCTTCCTGCTCAGCAGAAATATAAAGGTGCGAGTAGTGCCTGTATGCGAGAGCATAACCGTTCCTCACCATCCAGTCGTTTAAGTCAGTCTCCTTTAAATAACAGATCCCGATAAGACGTCCGTAACGGTCGCGCTTCGTTCCCTCGCACTTGATTGAATTGTTCCCTATTTTGGTTCTGAGAGCCTCGGTTGAAACAATGCCGCAGTCATAGATTTTTCCGGAAGCTTCTTTGCACCGCTGGTTTCGCTCCGGTGCGTCGATTCCGGAAAGCCTGATCTTTTCCCCGGAAATTTTAACGGTGTCGCCATCAGTTACGTAAGGTTTGCCGGTCAGGGTTTCAGTTTCTGCCGAAATCGGGCAAAACAGCAGAAAAAACGTTAAGCAGAATAATTGAAAGAGTAGTCCGGCACAGCACTTTGAATCAGAGATTTTTTTCATTTGCTTACTCGACAAGCTGGCGTTTTATTGCCGGCTTGACCACTGCGGGCACTGTGGATCCTTGCTCCGGTCAGGTTTTTGTTAACATGCGTTTTATCAGCGCGTGCCGATTGCAGGAAATTCTCCGAATTCGGCTTCAATTTTTGCGTTCATGATATAACTCGGACCGCTTTTTTCAGCTTCAACTTCCACAGGGCCGGTTAGCTTGTCAGATGAGTAATACTTCATTTTAAGCTTTTTCGGGCTTCTTTCAGTAATCTCATGCACGGTCAGGCAATAAGGGTCAGATCCGAAGGCAACGTACTTGGAATTGCCAGTATGAAATTTTACAAATGACTTGCTAGTATTATTATGCCTGTCTGAGTCCATTTAATTCCTGATGCAGTTTACTGATTTCATCAATAAGCTCATTTTCGCACTGAAATATCCTTACTGTCTTTAATCTGTATGGATCTTTTTTTCCAGCAGGTGTAAGCATAAGACAGCCGGGGGGTTTTGCAAGGCAGATTGTGCCGGGTCACTTCTCTTGGAAACGCACTGATATGCGTATATAATTCCCCGCTGTAATGGAAATCCAGCGGATTCGCGAAATGATAGAGCAGGGCATGTCGACTTCATTTGTCGAGGTTGAAGGGGACGGAAGGCATTTTCAGGCAGTGGTCGTATCCGAACAGTTCAGGGGCAAGTCTCCTGTTGAGCGTCACAAACTTGTTTATACGGCGCTTGGAGATACTATGGAATCTGAAATTCATGCCATCTCAATAAAAACCTACACGGACGATCAGTGGGAGAAACTTAAAAAGTAAAGGAGCGGAGCAATGTCGGATATACAGAAAAAAATAGGGAGTCAGATTGGGGAAAATCCTGTCATCCTCTACATGAAGGGGTCAAAAGAAGCGCCGCAGTGCGGTTTTTCGGCACAGCTGGTAAACATTCTCAATTACTACGGGGTGGATTACCAAACCGTCGACGTTCTTTCGGACCCGGATATTCGCCAGGGAATAAAGGACTATTCGCAGTGGCCGACGCTTCCGCAACTCTACGTTAACGGCAATTTCATAGGCGGATGCGATATATGTACCGAAATGCACGTAAACGGGGAGCTTGGGAACATTCTAAAAGAAGAAGCCGGGAACTGAGGAGCTTTTGCGGCGGCTTTGGGATATTAACATTTTTCGGGGATTCGGTATAATTGCGTTTCCCCGATAATTTTTCACCATTTTTGGAGGTTCCATGAAATCGAGACACACGATATCCATAACGGTAGACAATGAAGCCGGAGTGCTCTCAAGAATCGCAGGTCTTTTCAGCGCGAGGGATTTTAACATAGAGAGTCTTAACGTCGCGGAAACTCAGGAACCGGGAACATCCAGGATAACACTGGTCACAACCGGCGACGAGGCCATAATTCAGCAGATAATAAAAAGGTTCAATAACATGGTCAATGTGATCAAGGTTGTCGATATGACCGAACTTGACCGCGTGGAAAGAGAGATGATTCTCATCAAAGTCGATGCGAAGGCCGATTCCAAGCCGGAGATTCTGCGGGTTGCCGATATATTCCGGGCCAAGGTTGTCGACGTGTCTCCGAGATCCTACACGTTTGAGGTTACCGGAGATGAACAGAAAATTCATGCGTTCATTGAACTTCAAAGACCTTTCGGGATAAAGGAAATCGCGAGAACGGGAACCGTCGCCATGTCTAGGGCGAACAAGAAGAGCAAGTAAAGGAGGATACAGCAGGTGAAAGTTTACTACGATGGGGATATTGATTCGTCTAAGCTTAAGAAAAAGAAAATTGCGATCATAGGCTACGGAAGCCAGGGGCATGCCCACGCTCAGAACCTAAGAGACAGCGGAGTTGCTGCGGTCACGGTCGCGGACATTAAGGACAGCGCAAACTGGAAGAAGGCAAAAGAAGCTGGTTTTAACGTGAAGTCGGTTTCCGCCGCTTCCAAATCCGCGGACATAGTGGTTATGCTGGCTCCGGATACTTACCAGCCGGCCATATATCATGAGCATGTCGAAAAAAATCTTACTGCCGGAAACGCTCTCATGTTCAGTCACGGCTTCAATATTCACTACGGACAGATCCGACCGCCTGCAGAGGTGGATGTGTTTATGGTCGCTCCCAAGGCCCCCGGACACACGGTAAGAGACCAGTACGTCGGAGGTGCCGGCGTGCCGGGACTTGTTGCCGTTCACCAAAACCCGACGGGCGGCGCCAAGGATCTCGCTCTTGCTTACGCCAGAGCCATCGGATGCTCAAGGGCGGGAGTTATAGAGACGACTTTTAAGGACGAGACTGAAACTGATCTCTTCGGGGAGCAGTCGGTTCTCTGCGGAGGGCTCACAGCCCTTATTCTGGCCGGGTACGAGACTCTTGTTGAGGCAGGTTATCCGCCTGAGATGGCTTATTTTGAATGCTGCCATGAAGTCAAGCTTATAGTTGACCTCATATACGAGGGCGGGATAGCAAACATGCGTTACTCGGTGAGCGATACGGCCAAATATGGAGATATCACCCGAGGCCCGAGACTTATAAACGATTCCGTAAAACAGGAGATGAAAAAGATAATCGGGGAGATTAAGTCTGGACAGTTCGCCTCGGAGTGGATACTTGAGAATCAGGCCGGGAGACCTTCTTACAATGCGCTTCTCAGGCAAGGTGAAGAACATCCAATTGAAAAAGTCGGTGCGGAGCTCAGGGGAATGATGAGCTCGCTTTTCCAGAAGAAACTGGTTGATAAAGACAAGAACTGATGGATCTTCGATTTGTGAGAGTCGCAACCGAAGGGCTCGGTATAATTTACGTTTCAGCCGCGCTTTGCGTTCTCCTCGCACTTCTGGGTTCTTTTCCTTTATTCCTGGTATTTTTCCTGCTTACTGCTTTTTCCGTCTTTTTTTTCAGGGACCCGCAAAGAGAGCTTCCTGCGCTTGAACCCGGCTCCGTGATATGTCCCGCAGACGGGAAAATAATAGATATCTCACAGACCTTTGAAAGTGATTATCTCAAACGTAAAGCTACAAGAATAAGTATTTTCCTGTCCATTTTCGACTGCCATATAAACAGATCTCCTGTTTCCGGCAAAGTGGTTGGAACCACTTATTGCCCCGGCAGATTCAAAATGGCTTTCAGTAAGAATTCATCTGAGGCCAACGAGCGGCTTGTGACCCTCATTGAGCGTGATGACGGAGTCCATGTGGTTATAGTCCAGGTGGCCGGCTTTGCCGCAAGAAGAATCGTATCGCGCGCCAAATTCGGCGACGTGTTGGAAATCGGGGAAAAATTCGGGATTATAAAGTTTGGTTCAAGGGTGGATGTATATCTGCCCGGAGATGTGAAACTGGGTGTCGAGGCCGGTCAGAAGGTTGTTGCCGGCAGGACGGTTATAGCGTGGCTAACCTGAGAAAGAAAAAAAAGAGAAAGTCTTCCCGCCCGGGGAGACTTATTCCCCTGCTGCCTAACATGCTCACGACCGTGGGACTTACTTTCGGGCTTGCTTCCATAGTGACTTCGATCTCCATTCACGGGGATCATATCTCGGCCACAGTTTCCGAGCAGTGGCTTTTCAATCGTTTTTGGTGGGCGGCGGCCTTTATAGGCATGGCTGTGCTTGTCGACATGCTCGACGGCAGAATAGCGAGAGCTCTCAATTCCGAGAGCCGCTTCGGGGCGTCCTATGATTCTCTCTGCGACCTTGTATCGTTCGGTGTTGCCCCTGCAGTGCTTCTTTATGTCTGGGGGCTTTCTGAATACGCAAATCCGGGGCTTATGGCGATGCTTTTCTACGTGGTTTGCGCGGCACTCAGACTTGCACGTTTTAACGTGCAGTCCGCGACCAAGGAAAAACGTGTGTTTACGGGTCTTCCCAGTCCCATGGCGGCGGGTCTTATCCTCTCTCCGGTACTTGTTCTCTCCGAGTTTCAGATCATTGCTTCGCCGATTATGGAATCTTTTTGTCTTTTCTTCGTTCCCGTTGTGGGACTTGTTATGGTCAGCGAGGTTCCATACAGAAAGTTTCCGCGAATCGCAAGATTCGGGCCTTTCAGCACGCTTGTTGCGGGCTCTATCATAATCACAGCGCTTGTTACCAATCCCGGAGTGGTTGCGGTTGTTATAACTTACTGCTATTTTCTCCTTGAGCTCGGGCGTTGTGCCTGGAAGCTGGCCGCGAAAACTTCATCGCGGGACAAGGAATCAGAGGCCCTTGCCGGCGACGGGTCCTAGGGATTTTTCCTCTGGAGGCTGGAGTCGATGAAAGGGTTTTTCAAATTACTTTTTTTGTTCATTCTGTTTGTGGGAGCAAGTCTTATGAGTTTAAATGCGCAGACCTCTGCGGGTGTCGAAGGAGTAACTAAATACAGTCTTTCTAACGGCATGACCGTGCTTCTTGAGAGAAACGACTCTTCTCCGGTTGTCGCCGTCAACGTGTGGGTAAAGACCGGAAGCGCGTGCGAAGTGGAGGGTGAGTACGGCCTTGCGCATGTGCACGAACATATGCTTTTTAAGGGGACAGAAACAAGACAGGTCGGCGAGGTGGCCGGGATGGTTGAGGCGGGGGGTGGAGACATAAACGCGTTTACCTCCTTTGACGAGACGGTTTATTACATTGTGAGCGCGCGGCGCTTTCTGCCCACGGCTCTTGACCTGCTCTCAGACGTTATAGAGAACTCGACTTTTGACCCCGCAGAGCTTGAAAAAGAGCTTGAAGTTGTCCAGGAAGAGATAAGAAGGGGAGAGGATTCTCCCTCAAGGGTCCTCAGCCAGAAGCTTTTTTCCACGGCCTACAGCATTCATCCCTACGGAAGACCCATAATAGGAACTAAGCAGAGCGTTGAGAGCTTCACCAGAGACGGAATACTGGATTTCTACAGAAAGTGGTATTCCCCCGACAACATGATTCTTGTTGTGGTCGGGGATTTCGATCCCGAGGGAATAAAAGACCTGGTGGAGCGGACTTTCGGGAAAATAAAGAAAAGAAAAACTCCTGAGTGCGAACTTCCCCCGGAGCCCGGTCAGAAACAGACAAGAACCTTTGTTATCGGCCGCGACGTAAACACGGGTTACTTCAGCTTTGCCTTTCACACCCCCTCGACGAGCCATGCTGACACTCCTGTTCTTGATGTTATAAGCGCCATACTCGGCACTGGGGAAAGTTCCAGACTCTACAGAAAACTAAAGGAGCAGAAGGCCACCGTAAACGACATATACGCATACGCTTACAGCCTCAAGGAAAGCGGTCTTTTCCTTGTGGGCGGAGTTCTTGATCCCGGCAAAGTTCAAAAAGCTGCAGAGGAGATAGTGGCGGAAATAGAGCTTATAAAAAACGAACCCGTTGGAGCCGAGGAGCTTGCCCGCGCCAAAACCAAGATAGAAAGGGACTTCATACGCACCAAAGAGACCATGCAGGGACAGGCAAGAAAGCTTGGTTACTTTGAACTTGAAACCGGAGATTACGGCTACGAACGCTTCTACCTTGACAAGTTAATGAACGTTACGCCGGAAGACATACTGCGTGTGGCAAAAAAATACCTGACGCAGAAAAATCTCACCGCGGGAGTTCTGGTTCCCGATGATCAAATCAAGGGGCTTGAGCAGAAATTAAGAAAGGCCGTTGTTTTTCCTCAGCAGGCCCGAGCAGAACAAAATAAAAAGATTTCGCAGGCCCAGGCGGAATTTAAAAAACACGAACTTTCAAACGGAATTCGGGTTCTTTTAAAACGCAATCCGGCCGTTCCGCTTTTTTCCGTTCAGGCGGCTTTTCTTGGTGGCCTGAGATATGAGGACGAGAACACAAACGGAGTTTCAAACTTCATGTCTGGAATGTTTACCCGCGGAACCTCAAACCGCTCTGCAGAGGATATAGCCGCTCAGATAGAAGGACTCGGCGGGACTGTCGGCGGTTTTTCCGGCAAAAACAGCGTCGGAGTGACTCTGTCTTCTCTGAGTGAGAACTTTGAAGGGTCGATGGATATTTTCTCAGACGTGATACTTAACCCCTCTTTTTCCGATGAGGAAATGGAGAGGGAAAGAAGGGAGATTCTGGCCGCCCTGGAAAAACAGAAGGACAATCTCACGGGAAAGACAGTCAGGAATTTCCTGAACACCCTCTTTCTTAAGCACCCCTACAGATTCAACGTTCTGGGAACCGAGGAAAATGTAACCAGGTTTACCTCGGCCGATATCCAGAAGTTTTACAGAAAAGTCATAAGACCCGAAAACATGGTCATCTCCGTTGCGGGCGACATTGATGCGCAGAGAACTCTTGGCCTTCTTGAAAAGCTGTTTGGCGGCATGGAGCAGGGGGGATTCGAGAAAAAACGCCTCCCACGCGAATCTTTGCTTTCTTCTGAGAGGCAAACAGTCGAGTCTGAAAGAGACAAGGCTCAGACCCATATTATCGCGGGTTTTCACGCTCCGGGTTTTAAAAGCCGGGACCGTTATGCGTTTGAAGTGCTGAATTCGGTGCTCTCAGGCCAGGGAGGAAGGCTTTTTATCGAACTTAGAGACAAGAAAAGTCTTGCCTATTCTGTCACTTCGTTTTATGTTCCCGGGATGGAGGGTGGCTATTTCGGGGTCTATATAGGAACTGCTCCGCAGAAGGAAAAAGAGGCTCTTGAAGCGATAAAGCGGCAGCTTAAGCTTGTCCTGGAGGGTGTCGGGGAGCAGGAGCTTGAAAGGGCGAAAAACTACATAGTAGGCAGTTTCGAGGTAGGACTTCAGAGAAACTCCGCCCAGGCGTCCGTGGTCGGCTTTGACGAACTCTACGGAATCGGCACTTATGAGTACAGGAAGTTTCCGGAGAAGATTCTTTCGGTTACTTCTGATGATGTAGCCAGGGTGGCCAGAAAGTATATAAATTCCGATGCGGCTGCGGTTTCCATCCTAAGACCCGAAGAAGATTCCGCTGAGAACAGCAGGTAGGGAGTCTGTTTTTTATGTTTCAGGGAACGGGTTTTGTTTCCTGAGGATTCTCGGGCGGGGAATAAAAACGGGTTGTCGGATAAGCGAGATCGATGTCGGGATTTTTTTCAAACTCGGTCAGTATCGCTTCCCAGATATGCTGCTCGGAGCCTCTTCTCTGTCTGGGGTTTATTATGTACCTCATTGAGAAGAGAATTCCGCTTTCTCTTGTTGACATGTAAATCGCCGGTGTAAGCCTTGAGAAGTGTATCATGTATCTGTTGGCGGCTTCTCGGAGCTGCTGTTCAGCGTGTTGTGAAGAAGACTGGATTTTTTCTTTCGCTATCCTCTCAAGAATTTCGCGGGTTTTTCTCCAGTTGCTCTCATATGTTATGAGAACCTGTATCTCATTCCATATGTAGTCAAACGCGCCCTGGTAGTTCGCGGTTCTCTCCTTCAGCACATGACTGTTGGGAATATGTATGATCCTGCCCGTACTCTGTTCCGCTTCAACCCAGTTTCCAATCTCAACGATGCTGAACTGAAACAGTCTTAAGTCTATTACGTCCCCTTTTGTATCTCCTATCTCTATGCGGTCCCCTATTACAAAAGGTTTTCTCCACAGGATGAAGAACCAGCCGGCAACGTTCGCTATGGTTTCATGCAGTGCTATAGCGAGACCGGCACTCGCGATGCCCAGGTAGGTTCCTATGGGGCCCAGACCCCTTATCCACAGACTGCCGACCAGTATTATCGCAAGAAAGGCGTAGACATATCCTATAATGCGTTTTGAGTAATAGACTGTCTTTGGATCTTTTGTGTTTTTGGTTATGAGTGAGACAACGATCTTTCTGAAGAAAAACAGAATTACCACTATCACAACAGAGAGCAGCAGTTTCTCGATATGTGTGCTGTAGGCGTTTAGGTCTTGATTGAAGTAATTTGTGAGATTTTCCACGATTTGAAAAATAAACGATCTTGAAGCAGAGTTCAAAAAATTGCGGAATCTTACCTGCTTGGACCGCAGCGCATTTCGATTTTTATTTATTTTCTTTTCTGTTATTCTGTTTGCGGGCTGCTAGCTCAGTCTGGTAGAGCAGCTGACTCTTAATCAGTCGGTCGTGGGTTCGAATCCCTCGCAGCCCACTTCATTGTGCTTCTAAAGGCACTATCCGGAAATACCCCGGGTACTTGCCGATTTTGGCAGTAAATGGCGAGAGTGGCGGAACAGGCAGACGCGCTAGATTTAGGATCTAGTACCTTAGGGTGTGAGGGTTCGACTCCCTCCTCTCGCAGAAAAACGCTCTACGTGATTGTTAAGACATGCGCGTTCTCAGTTCTGCTCTTCTGTTCCTGCTCCCACGGTGCTGAGAACCTTTACGAAAGATCCTTTTACTCGATGGGGTCGGCGGTGGAGCTCAAGTTTTATTCTCCGAACGAGGAACTTTTCCACCAGGTTGTTGATGCCTGCGTGCAGAGAACCAGGGAAATAGACCACCTTTTCAGCAACTACAGGGATGACAGCGTCCTAGCGCAAGTGAACAGAAACGCGGGTCTAAGACCCGTTTCCGTCCCCGGGGAGTTTCTTCGTCTCACACAGGCCTCGGTCAAGTACTCGGAACTCACTGATGGGGCTTTTGACATAACCGTCGGCAGTCTTTTCGAACTGTGGCGGGCTGAGACAAAGGCAGGACGGTTGCCCTCTCGGTCACAGATCCTTCATGCACTTGAGTGTACGGGCTTTCGGAAAATAAAGATAGACGAAGTCAAATCTCAGGTTTTCCTTGAAGGCGACTGCGTCAGACTCGATTTCGGAGCCATAGGAAAAGGCTACGCTGTTGACGAAATGGTAAGAATTGCGAGGGAAAGCGGAATCACCAGGGGGCTTGTTAATTTCGGGGGAAACATATACGCGATGAATCCTCCCGCAGGGAAAAAATTCTGGGATGTTGGAGTGAGAAAACCCGGCAGCGGCAGTGAAATCATCTCGAAACTTGATCTTGTGAACAGAGCTGTGGCTACATCAGGAGATTATGAGCGCTACTTTGAGCACGACGGGAAGAGGTACTCTCATATAATTGATCCCAGAGCGGGCTGGCCTGTCGAGGATCTGACTTCCGTTGTAGCCGTTTCCGGAACTGCCACGCAAGCCGATGTTTTCTCAACTGCAGTCTCAGTTCTCGGCCCGCGTGGCGCAGAGACCTTTGCCGGGAAGGATAAATCAGTGGGTTTTCTGCTCATTGGAAAAAACGGAGAGAAAAGATCCTGTTTCGGGGCTTATTCGTGTCCGTAGAGCTGCAGAGTGCTTACTGCTGCGGTTTCGGATACTCCGGTTTTTTTCTGTAGAGATAAAACGTTACGAAAATGATCAGATAAAGAAGGGATATCTGGAGAACAACAAAAGAACCGATTTTAACATAGGCAAATTCGGCGCTTACATACTTTATTAGCCATCCGCCTGCTATATCAAGCAATGCCGAGCCGTAAGATGCTATTATGACAAGAAATTTTTCGGCGGAACTTCTGTTGGTAAAAAGAAAGAGGTGATTGAGCGTTACAAGCAGAATGGCCATTGAGAAGAGGTGGAAATGAGCTTCTTCAAGCAGTCCGAGGTAGCTTCTCGGGGATCTGAAACTTTCCTCAGAACCCCTGTAGTACTCGACGACGGTCTCATAGCTGAATCCCACCTTCAGGAAAAGCAGAAGGTTGGTCAGCCACAAAAAGAGAAAGAAGATCGTTGTGAGCAGAACGACGAGTTTTAGCAGATCGTTTTTTCTTATGTCAGCCGAAATGAAGAATTTCATTTTTTCTCTTGCTATGGATGATTAGAAGTCAGCCGGAATGCCGAAAGTGACTCTGTAGACGGCAAGAACCCTTCTTACGGTCTGCGAAAAAGCTACCGCACTTATCGTGGCTCCGGTAATGTTGGGAACTCCTCTTCCTACTTTCATTCTGTCCATTTTCTTTTTTTCCAGGAACAAGTTTATCCATTTTCCGCTCGGCATGTAATCTGTGGGTTCGAAAAATGCGAGAGTTTCGGCGTGGCGAAGCGTTCCTTCAGGGTTTATTACGAACAGCACGGTTTCTGTAAGCGTCCGAAGGGGATGGGTGTCGATGACTGCGTAGCCCGTCTCTTTCCCGCCGGATTTTGCTATGTAGAAAGTGTAAAGTCTTGAATCTACCTCGACTTTCGCAGTTGCGCGCACTCTCTCGGCTTGAGGCTTTGTCAGGAAAACGTGTCTTTTTTCTATTTTTTCTGCTTCAGGGAAAGCGAGTTCAAGCGCCTTGCCCTTGGTAAGAAAAATCTTAGCAGAGGCATCTTCTGCGCCATGCAGAAAAAACAAAAACGTAATCAAGATAATAATTTTCATGCCCATCATTTAAAGAAGGGCAACATTCTATCTGAATATTGCCCTTCTTGAAGAGAGAAAACAAACATAAGCCCGCGCCCGTTTTCGCAGGTTTAAGTGCTATGTCCTAAAACACATATCCCACCCCGAAATTGAATTGATCTACCGCCTCATCCGCGGCGTTATCAAGATTCTGGTATTCGGCTTTTACGACTACGTTTGGAATCGGCTTGTAATTTACGCCGAAAGTATATTGGGTTCTGTCGTTTGCAGGATTTCTTTCAAACCCGGTTGGAACTTCCTTTTGGGTATCAAATCTTTCGTACCGGAAAAATGGCGCCAGATACTCAAAGTATTTGCTTGCCGAGTTAAGTGCAGAAAAAATATTGTATGCTCCAAGAACGTACCAGCCGGACTGTTCCTCACCGACGGATTTATTGCCTTCGTACTCATTAAGCTGGTTTATAAGTGCGGCGTCGTCCAGCATAGTCCAGACTGACAGAGCCCTGAGGTCTAGCCCGGCGTACTGGAACTGCGCATCAATTTCGTACATCTGGAAAAGGCCGTCTATCGTCTGGCCGTTAACTTCTTCGTCCTGCCCCGTATTGCCGTAGAACATGGATCCGCCGATTTTCAGTCCTGGAAAGGGATCATATTCAAGCCTTCCGACAAAAGCTATGTCGTCAAACCTTGCCCTGTTTCCCTTGATCCGAAGGCTCCTGTTGTCCGATGCTTTGAACCCCCGAGCATCAGCACCCGACATTGCATAGGCCCTGTAGGAAAGCTCCCCTGCGCTGCCCAGATCAAACGTTCCGTGCGCCCCGGCCCCGGACTCTCTCCATGTGCTCGGAATTATCCGCCTTTCCACCTCAGGTCGACCCACTCCATAAAATGTTGTCGGCTCATGAATCTCGTTTACGATTCCGAAAGGAGTCAGGAGAAGGCCCGCTCTCAGGTTGAACTGATCGCTTATAAGAAAATCAATCAGCGCAAACTCAACCGACGCCGATCCTTCTTTTCCATCCTTATTGCTTCCTGTTGTACCGTGCTCGAATTCTATTTCCGAGTTGAAAACTATATGATCGTTATACTTGTAGCCGTTATAGAGAATAACTCTCAGAGCATCTACTATGTCGTTTGAATCCTCTTTGATATTTCCTACAAGCAGCTCGCCGTATCCCCCGAACGATACTCCCTGGTCGACCCTGTACACTTTTGATGCCGCCGGGGCCACCCCGAACTCTGTTTCATAAACAGGAGGCTCCGTTATTGAAGCGGACTTTATGGCTTCTATCTCGTCCGCTAGAATCTTTATCTGTTCCTCAAGCTTTTTTATCTTTTCCTCCGAAGCCGGGGCCGCCAGGGAAATCTGAGTCCCTCCGAGCGAAAAAATCAGAAAAAAGAGAAAAAGTATTTTTTCCAGTTCCTTATAGCTAGTCATCTGTTGATATCCTCCTCTGCTTTTGTAACCTGGCAGGTCTGTATGATTAGTAGATATTCTGGATATTTGATATCCAGGATATAAATTAATACATTGTGGAGCAGGAATGTCAAGAATTAAAAAGTATATGCAAACAAAAAATTCAGCGGAGTTGCCGGTCCGGTTTTTTTCGGAACCATATGTAAAGGTAATGACGATAAAAATCGTGTAGGGAGTAAGTTAGTTGTCCGGATTATAAGCACGTGAGTTGACCGGTTTTGAAGGGAGGGGTGTTTGGCAGTATTTATCTTCTTATGTTTAAGAGGAGGTAGATATGGGTCAGGCAGAGGTGGTCCCCTTTTTTAGACAGCATTTTTGTTTTCTTAAGTGTATTCCCACCAACGCATAACCATCTTTAAGAATCCCAAAACCATAAACTCTCTGCTCTGTTTGTCTCATTGCTTCAAGCCACATTCTTCTGTGCTGTCCCAAGACCATAGTAAACCTCATCCGGTGTTTTCATTCCAAGCCCCTGATGTGGTCTTTTTTCATTGTAAAAATCTATCCACTTCCCTATACCTGCCTTTGCCGAGGCAACGGATTCATATGCCATCAGATACACTTCCTCGTACTTAACACTTCTCCAAAGCCTCTCCACAAAAACATTGTCTCTCCAGCTTCCCTTGCCGTCCATGCTTATCTTTATATCTCTGTCTTTAAGAACTCCCGTAAACTCTTCACTTGTGAACTGACTTCCTTGATCGGTGTTGAATATCTCGGGCTTATCATACTTGTAAAGCGCTTCTTCCAGAGCCTCCACGCAAAAACTGCTGTCCATTGTGTTAGACACTCTCCAGCTAAGAACCTTGCGCGAGTGCCAGTCCATTACCGCACACAGATACACAAAACCCCTGCTCATCTCTATATACGTTATGTCTGCCGCCCATACCTGCCCGGGAAGCTCTACAGTCTTCCCCCGCAGCAGATACGGGTATATCCTGTGCTCTGCTCCCCCTTTCTTTGTAGTCTGGGGGCCGGGAGCAAGCCCTCGTATCCCCATAAGCCTCATAACACGCTTTCTGCCCACCTGTACGCCCTGTGCCTTAAGGGCGTACACCATCCTTCTTGAACCCTCAAACGGATACTTAATGTGGATCCTGTCAATCTTCTTCATAATCTCTTCGTCCTGCGGGGATACCCCCACAGGTTTGTAGTAAATATTTGAGCGATTTATATCCAGCAGTTTGCACTGCCTTACCAAAGAAAGTGCCCGGCCGCGCACTACCAACTTCTTGCGCCGCTGCCGACCGAGCGCCTTTGATAAAAAATCGTTCTCCAGCGTCAGCTGGCCCACCTTGGATTCAAGCTGGTTTACGTACTTGCTCTCGCCCGCCGCCTTGCTGCCCGCCCCCTGGCCGAACACTTTGTCCGCGGCGTTGCCGAGCTGCTTCTTCTTCCACATGCTTATCTGATTGGGATGAACCTCAAACTGCCGGGCAAGCTCCGCTACTGTCTTGTCTCCTTTTACCGCCAAAAACGCTACCTTTGCCTTGAACTGCGGTGAATGATTACGTCTTTTACTCTTCATTATGTACCTCCTGTATACTCTTTTAGAATACCAAGGAAATACACTTAAGGTGCTGTCTGATTTTTGGGGTCCACTTCTAAGAATGCTGGGTGTTTATGACACAGAGGGGAAGCTTGTGCAAAAAGGTGGGGAAAAAGCAAGGCGAGGCAATAGAAGTTCGGTTTCAGATCATTCTCTCAAGAGAATGATCTGAAAAAAAGAGAAAGAAAAATGAAAAAATAAAACCGGACAATTCATTTGTTCAAAAACCGGACAACTTAATTTGCTTCTTACATGACGATAAAAATCGTTGACAATAAAGGTCTAGAATGGTAAAAAATCTTCCGTTTCCCAGAAAATGGGGAGATGTCCGCTGACTTATGTTGAAAAAAAGTTTCTTCTATTTCCTTGTATTTTTTCTTTTTCCCGCACTTTCTTCCGCAGCGCAGATAGACAGGATCCTCTCTCTTGTGGACTACATCGGAGGAGATTACGCAAACGCTGTAAAAAAAGGGAAAGTCATCAACGAATTTGAGTATCAGGAGATGCTCGACTTTTCTTCTGCAGCGGTTGACCTGTGGGAGAAAACGGATGAGAGGAGAGAAGAAACAGCCGATTTTTCCGAAAAATTGGCACGTCTGCACTCAATCATAGCATCCAAAGGAGCCGTCTCCGAAGTGGAAAGCCTTGCAGGTGAGCTGAAGGGGCGGATCATTTCAGCCTATGACATCAAACCCTATCCGGCCAGTATGCCGGATTACAAAAACGGAAAAGAGATTTACGCAAGCAACTGCTCTTCCTGTCACGGATTCTCCGGAAAGCCGGATGAAGCTTTCTCCACGACTCTTAACCCCCCTCCCACGGATTTCACAGATCCCGATATAAATCTCGGACTCTCACCTTTTAAGGTCTATAATACCACCACTTTCGGGATCGAGGGTACCGCAATGGCCTCGTTTGAGGAAGTTCTTGACGAAAAACAGAAATGGGATGTGGCATTCTACGTTCTCTCTCTCGGGTATCCGGGTATTCCGTCAGGCGGCGGCACTTCCGGGCTGTCCGCCGGGGATATCCCCCGCGATGTAAGAAAGCTTGAAAATCTTGCCCTGGCAAGCAATGCGGAAATTCTTGCTGATGCCGCAAGCAGAAGCAGTGCCGAGGAGGTTCTTTTTTACCTGAGAACCGCTTATCTTCGGGATGGAATTGCCGGGAGAGCATCAGAAGCTGTAGCTCATACCATTAGGAAGCTTGAAGAGGCCGTGGATCTTTACGAGGCCGGCAGAAAGGATGAAGCTTTCAAGGAAGCTCTTGACGGCTATCTGGGAGGATTTCAGAGAATCGAACCTGCACTGGTGTCAAAGAACAGATCGCTTGTCTTAGAGGTTGAGAAGAAGATGGGATCTTTCAGATCGTTAGTGGTGTCTGACCAGGACTCCTCGGAGCTTCGTGATCTGAAATCCAGCATAGAGAAAGATCTTCGCGAATCGGAACGCATACTGCAAGGCGGCTCCTCACTCGGCAAATACCTGAGTTTTGTTAATTCTTTTGCAATAATTCTCAGAGAAGCGCTCGAAGCTTTGCTGATAATTGCGGCGATTATAGCCGCTTTAGCGCATTCAGGTAACAGAGCAATGATCAGGTACGTTCACTATGGGTGGGTATTCGCAATTTTTGCGGGACTGGCTACATGGGCTGCTGCAAGAACCGTAATAGATATATCGGGGGCCAGAAGGGAAATTGTGGAAGGAGTGACTTCTCTTATGGCCGCAGTGATTCTTTTTTACGTGAGTTACTGGCTTATCTCAAAGGCAGACGTGAAAAAGTGGAAGGAATATGTTCGCTCCAAAACCCAGGGCGCACTTACCCGAAAAAGCGGACTTACACTTGCATTCATTTCGTTTCTGGCAGTATACAGGGAAGCTTTTGAGACAATGCTTTTTTACCAGGCGCTTTTCTACCAGACGGGTTCTTCTGCTATCCATGTTATCTACGGGCTTGCTGCGGGAGTAGCGGTTGTGTTCATAATAGCATTTCTTATGTACAGGTTTACCCTCAGGATTCCTCTTAAATACTTTTTTTCCTTCACGAGTGTTTTCCTTTACCTGCTCTGTTTCATACTGCTCGGCAAGGGAATACTTGAACTTCAGGAGGCGGGAATTATTTCCTCGACTACGGCGGATTTCATCCCTTACGTGGATACCCTCGGGATATACCCCTCTTATGAGACCGCAGTCCCTCAGGCTGTGCTGCTGCTCCTTGCGTTTTCGCTGTTTGCACGAAATTACGTATACCGGGAAAAACATTCGTAAGCTGCGGGCGATATTTAGAACTTGAAGCGCAAAAGGTGTGAAGTCCGGTTTTTAACTTCCTGACTTCAGATCTTAAAATCCGCCTGCGGGTTGCGCGGCATACTAGAATTTTTTGAATAATGATATATTGTTACCTGAATTCTTTGCCGAGGGGTTTTAGACAGAATGAAGATAGATGTTGAGGATATTGACAGCACAAAAAAAAAGGTGAGGGTTTCACTTTCCTCAGATCAGGTTGCGGAAAAAAGAAATTCCGTGTTCCGCGAGATTATGGGGGGAGTGAGCGTCAAGGGATTTAGAAAGGGAAAGGTCCCGCGCCATGTGGTTGAGTCCATGTACGGGAAGGAAGTAGATCAGGAAACGGCATCTAACCTTGTCTCGGAGACTTTGTCCGAAGCCCTCTCCCAGCAGTCGCTTCTGCCGGTAACGCGCCCCGACATTACGGAGGTGGACGAGGTGAAGGTCGGAGAAGAGTTTGCCTATTCAGCTGAATTCGAGGTTGTTCCAGATTTTGAGCTTTCAGACTACAGTTCAATTCCGGTAAAAAAAACCGTTCGCAATGTGACTGAGGGAGATATAGACGCTGAGATACAGAAGCTCAGGGAGAGGTCTGCGCAGTCAAGGCTTGTCGAAGAGCAACGTCCTGCCGGAGAAGGCGATTACGTTTTTGTAGACTACAGCGGGGAGTTTGAAGACGGCGGGACCATAGACGATCTTAACAGACAGAACGTAAGATTCCTGCTCGGCGAAGAAAAGGCTGCCCTTGAGTTTGAAGAGAACCTGCTTGGGAAAAAAGCGGGCGAGGAAGTTCAGTTCTCGGTTTCCTACCCGCAGGATTTTCTGATACCTGAGGCTGCAGGGAAGACCGTCAGCTTTACCGTCGAAATAAATGAGATTCACGACAGGATCTGTCCCGAAGCTGACGATGATTTCGCAAAGGATTTTAATGTTGAAAGTATTTCTGAGCTCCGAAAAGCCATAAAGGAGCAACTTGAACATCTTCATGAAGACCAGCAACTTTCATCAATGAGGGAGCAGATAGTTGACAGTCTTCTCTCGAAAAACCAGTTCGACATCCCTCCGTCGCTGCTTGAAAAGGAGGAGGAGAACCTCAAGGCAAGATTTCTTTCCGATATGCACAAAGGCGGAGTCGCGGAGCCGGAAATCGGGGAGGATGTGGCGCCGAGGTTCACCGAGAAGGCTGCCGAGAGCGTCAGAACATCCATAATTCTCGGCCGCATCGCTCAGGAGGAGAACGTGAGAGTCACACGCAAGCAGTTAAACGAGCACATAGACCGCCTTGCTGCCTCCTACAATATCCCCCCGGATCAGGCGCACAAGGCTTATGAACAGCCTGGGACTATGGAACATCTGGAATCCCAGGTCAGAACGCGCGGCGTCCTGGATCTCCTTCTGGAGCGGGCGCAGATTGAGGAAGTAGAGCCCGAATCCGCACAGATTGACAATGAACAACCCGCTTAGTTATAATCGGTTCGGATGATAACCGATTTCATACCTTACGTTATTGAACGCACGAGCAGGGGGGATCAGGGCTATGATATTTTCTCAAGGCTCCTTAAAGACAGGATTGTCTTCATAGGTTCCGACATAAACGATTCGGTAGCCAATGTCGTTATCGCCCAGCTTCTTTTCCTTGAATCCGAAAACCCTGAGACGCCTATTTACCTCTACATAAATTCCCCCGGAGGGCACGTCACTTCCGGGCTTGCAATCTACGACACGATACAGTACGTGAAGCCTGAAGTCTCCACTATATGCATCGGGCAGGCGGTAAGCATGGCCGCGGTTCTCCTGGCAAGCGGCGCGCCTGGCAAAAGGTATGCTCTGCCTCACTCGCGGGTAATGATTCATCAGGTGCTCGGAGGTGTTTCCGGGCAGGCAAGCGACATAGAGATACACGCAAGGGAGATTGTCAGGGTGAAAAAGCAGCTCAATTCCATACTTGAGAAGCACACCGGGCAGACCCTTGAGAAGGTAGTGAGCGATACGGACAGAGATTTTTTCATGACTGCTCAGGATTCTATTGATTACGGTATAGTGGATGCCATAATTACCGAAAGGGAGGAAGCAGCCGGATGAGTCCCAAGAAAGGCAAGCAGGAAACGAAGCACTACTGTTCTTTTTGCGGAAAAAATCAGGAAGAAGTGAAAAAGCTCATAGCGGGCCACGGGGTCTATATCTGCGATGAGTGCATAGATCTTTGCAACCAGATCATAGCGGAAGAAAAGACCAAGGACAGAGCTTTCCCTAAACCGAAGAAATCCTTTCCGACCCCACAGGAGATGAAGTCTTTTCTTGACGGATACATAATAGGTCAGGAAAAGGCCAAGAAAGTGCTTTCCGTCGCCGTCTACAATCACTACAAACGCATGCACTTTAATGAATCCGGCAGAAGAAGGAACGATAAAGTTGAGGTTGAGAAAAGCAACATACTTCTCATAGGCCCGACGGGTTCCGGAAAGACGCTTCTTGCCCAGACGCTGGCCAAGATTCTCGACGTTCCTTTTACCATAGTTGACGCTACCTGCTATACGGAAGCCGGTTATGTGGGCGAGGATGTGGAAAACATGATAGTGAGCCTGCTTCAGGCGGCAAACTACGATGTCGAAAAAGCTTCCCGCGGAGGCATTATCTATATAGATGAGATAGACAAGCTCACGCGCAAATCAAGCGACAGTCCCTCGATTACGAGAGATGTTTCGGGAGAAGGTGTTCAGCAGGCGTTGCTCAAGATAATGGAAGGGACTCTGGCAAATGTTCCTCCCAAGGGGGGAAGGAAGCACCCTCAGCAGGAATTTACTCAGGTGGATACCACGAACATACTTTTTATATGCGGCGGTGCTTTTTTTGGCCTTGAGGATATCATCTGTGCCGGAATCGGGGAAAAATCGATTGGATTTGGTGCTAAATTGTCAGACAGGACTGGAGAAGACGAAAGCAACCTTCTCAACAAGGTCCAGCCCGAGGATCTCATCCAGTTCGGACTGATTCCCGAGTTCGTCGGCAGAGTGCCGGTTATCGCCAGTCTGAGCGAACTCAGCGAAGAACAGCTGGTCGAAATTCTTACCGAACCCAAAAACGCTATCGTTAGGCAGTTTGAAAAGATGATGGAAACCGAAAAGGTGCAGCTTGAGATAACTGAAGATGCCAGAAGAGCCATTGCGAGAGAAGCCATCTTGAGAAATACCGGGGCCAGGGGGCTTCGGGCCATCATGGAGTCGATTATGCTTGAGGTTTTCTATGAAGTGCCTTCGCTGCAGGGGGTGACGCGCTGCGTCATTGACGAGAGTGTTATAGCCGGGCGCAGCGATCCGAAGTTTTATTTTGAGAAATCCGATGAGCAAGCCCGGGAACTGCTGGGAACATAAAAGATTTCCTGCAAGCCGGGGTTTCACTCCATCCTCATCTTTATGCCGGTTGGTTTGCCCCGGAACCCATTAATGCCGAAACCGATGATTGACAAGGAGCTGTTTGAAATTTTGGTGTGTCCTGAGACCGGAAAACCTCTTGAAGAGGCCGGTCCGGAGACCATTGAGCGGCTTAACGAACTTATTGAGCTCGGAACTCTCGTTGACAGGTCCGGAGATCAGGTTTCTGAGAAAATCGAGGGAGGCCTTGTCTGCCGTGGCGGGAAATATCTTTATCCGGTAAGGGAAAACATACCGATTCTGCTGATCGGAAATTCCATTCCCGTTTCCTGATCATCTGTATGGAGAAGGGCATCTGTGCGTCTGCCGCGACCGGGTGTTTGAGTGTTGTGCTGTAAATTTCGTTACGTACTGATGTATAAGATGTGGACTTTTCGTGCGGAATTATGTTACAATCCCCCCCTATATAGGGGGAATAGAGCAATTAGAGAAAAATTTCAATCTACGGTCAGGGGATTTCTGTGTCTGTTGGTTTTAGGCTTGCTGCTGGCGTCGCCCGGCGGCGTTGAGGCAGATGCGCAGGATCTGTTCGGTATAAGCGATACTGTTCTTGAAAAAATCACGGTCACTGCCAGGAAACGAGAAGAGCTGATTCAGGATGTTCCCCTGTCGATCACACATTTCAGTTCCGAAGATATTGAAGCTTTGAAGGTAAACGACCTTGAAAGTCTCGCGGTACGCATACCCAATGTGGCGCTTGATGATGCAGTCTTGGGGACAGCCAATTTTTCAATTCGCGGTGTCGGAGTAAACAGTTCCATAGCTTCTGTCGATCCGACCGTGGGAGTGTTTGTCGACGGGGTGTATATGGGACATATAACCGAGGTTTTGTTCGATACCTTCGATATTGAGAGCATAGCGGTTCTGAGGGGACCACAAGGAACTCTTTTCGGGCGCAATGTCACGGGGGGCGCCATACTTGTTAACACGAAAAAACCCGGAGATACCCTTGAGATGTCGGTCCGCACTTTGTTTGAAGGAGGCGGAGAGAGTCTCAACTCCTATTACATGGGCACGATCGGAGGCCCGATCAGCGAGACAGTCAGCGTGCAGATAAGCGCGTACACAAATCAGGATGGCGGCTGGTTTAAGAACCTCCATACAGGCGAAGCCTTAGGGGACAACGACGTTCGGATGATACGGCCGGTAATTACGTGGAACCCGACAGATGACATAAACCTTGTCCTGCGCTACCAGTACCAAAGTTCAGACGGCGATGGCCCCGCGGGACAGAACCAGCGCTACTTCGATATCAACAGTCATGATTTCAGCATTGGCGAGGAAGGCTTTAAGGAAAACAGACATCATTTTTTCTCTGCTCGGGCGGACTGGGATGTGGATTTCGGAGAAGGCACTATAACCAACCTGTTCGGTTTTTACGACTCGGACGGTTCTGCTCTGCTTGATGTCGATTCGTTGCCGAAAAACGCTCTTAATATAGGCGGATGGACTCCCTACCGCCAGTGGAGCAACGAACTGCGCTACGCGGGAAAATTCTTTGAAAGGCTCTACGTGACGACAGGTTTTTATTACTTTACAAACGAGATAAATTATCATGACCGCCGTTATCTGCTTGGAGATTACTTCGCCGAACTTATTTCAGAGGGGGTGCTGCCTGCAGGAACCCACCTTACACAGGACGTGGGAGGGAATTACTATGTCGATACGCTGGGTGTGTTTCTGTCTGTTGATTATGCTGTTACGGATCGGATAACGCTTACCGCGGGCAGCCGTTACAGCTATGAAAAAAGAAAGGTTGAGACTGCCTCCGGAGTTCTCAATACAAGCGGCTTGTTAGGTAATGAGCCGTGCAACGTTGCGCAGGGTCCCGAATGTCCGTTTGATTTTACTGACGAGGAGACTTGGAACAGCTGGTCGCCCAAGCTCGGCGCCGCCTACCATCTGGGAGGCGGGGAAAGTTATGAAGCGAATTTTTATGGACACTGGACCAGGGGATTCCGCTCCGGAGGCTATAATGTGCGAAATACATATGACTCAAATGTGGAGCTTCCCGGGCCGTATGATGAAGAGAAAATCGATACCTTTGAGGCGGGATTAAAGGTTTCAACAAACATAGGAATTATAAACGGTGCGGTTTTCTACAATCTGATCGATAATGTGCAGAGGGTCATAACTCTTCCTTCTTTCGACGGAGGTGTAGCTCAGGTGATTCGCAACACTGCAGACGTAGAAGCATTCGGTTTTGAAGTTGACGGACTGATCGCCGTTAACGACAATCTTTTTTTTCTGGGCTCCGTCGGATATGTAAATCCCAAATATACCAAGGTGAAAGATGACCTTAATTTAGACGGCACTGTTGACGAAAAGGATAAAACCTTAAAGCTTCCCCGGGCCGCGAACTGGACTTGGAGTCTCGGTGCTACCCATAACGCTGGACTTATGAAATGGGCGAAAATTGCTTCAAGGGTAAGCTACTCATATCGCAGTAAGTCATACCTTACAGATGACAACAAAGGATATACTCCGGAGCAGAACATTGTTGACGCCGGAGTCGACATCACTCCGTTGCGAAGCGGCTTCTCAATCGGATTCTACGGAAAGAACCTTCTTAACGAAGTGAAACATGGAAGCTATACCGAACTTCCTGAAACAATGGGATTTCTCAGTCTGAGCACTACGGTGGGAGGTTCGTTCGCACCGCTGTCCAAAGGCAGAACTTTCGGCGTGGAACTGACCTACCGTTACGGTTCATAGAAAAAAGCTCTGCATACATATAACGGAGCCGAATCGGTTTTAAAGCCGCCGGAGAGGTTCCCGCAATCTGAACTGACTATGGAGCGGAAACCGGGCCGTTGTCGGGGGGGGGCAGTCCCGCTGAGCTAGTATTCTGTGAGAAAATCAATCACTGCCTTATCCGCCTCGGCCTGGCATTCTCTCCAGAATCCGTGGCCGACGTCCGCAAACGCCTTTTCAACCGCGTCCGGTATAAGCTCCACCAGTTTTTTTGATCTCTCCGGAGGCGTAACGATGTCCCGCTCCCCGTACATTACCAGGGTTTTCGCGGAGATTTTCCCGAGCTGGTCTAGAACGTCGTGGTTTTCGCATGCGTGGCTTTGGTTTCTGTATCCGGCGGCCGCATCGGGGTCAACGGGGACTTTGCGGATTCTGCCTATTAAGGAATCGTAATTCTCTTCAATGTACTTTCTTCTGTATCCGAGAAAAAGTGCAAAAACCCATCCCGCCCCAGGGCCCACTTTATCCACTATGTCCCTGGCGGTTCTGATAAGCAGATTTCCCACATCGTCCCTGTGTGCGGAGGAGCATCCCATAACAAGTCTGTCTACCCTTTCGGGGTATTTTATACCCATCCACTGGCATATCATTCCACCCATTGATTTTCCAACGAAGTGGGCTTTTTCTATTTCGAGGAAATCCAGCAGTCCTGCGGCGTCATCCGCCATCTGTTCCATTTTATAGGGATAATCGGGTTTGTCGGAACGGCCTGAGCCCCTGTTGTCAGGCACTATTACGCGGAAATGTTCCGAGTAGACAGGGACCTGGGTTTCCCAGCTGTCAAGACTGCTTCCAAGACCGTGGACAAGCACGACCGGATCACCCTTTCCGTATTCCTTATAGTAAATATTTATTCCGTTTGTCTTTGCGTACGGCATATCAGAACTGGCTCAGGGTTTACTTAGGTTCTGCTCAGAAGGTACTCTTTCAGTATTACCGTAGCAGCCATCTTGTCTATTACAGTTTTTCTCTTCTTTCTTCCTGTTCCGGCTTCTATCAGTGTGCGCTCAGCAATTCTGGTGGAAAAACTTTCGTCCCAGTATTTCACCGCAAGACCCAGAGAATTTCTAATGCGTTGGGAAAATTTCTTTATGCCTTTTGCCCGGCTTCCCAGAGAGCCGTCTTGGCTGTAGGGAATCCCAACTAGGATTTCGCAAGCAGAGTATCGCTCTATTATATCGCGAAGCCGCGCAAGGTCTTTTTTCTCGTTTTCACGACTTATGGTGCAGATGCCGTTTGCCGTGATCCCCAGTTCGTCGCTTACTGCAACCCCTATGGTCTTTGTTCCTATATCAAGCGATATTGTCCTTCTCGGACTTCCGCACTGCTTTTTATCTGGTGTTTTCATCTGACTCCCGTTTCTCTGTACGCCCGCGATTATTCCCACAACCGGGTCTGTTCTCTGATATAAGAACTTAATTGATATTGACTCTTCTTCTTCCTGAAGTTAGGTTAACTGACTGTATACGGTCTTTTTGTAAAGCCTGCGGGGGTGAAAATGTATTTCCTGCCGAAAAAATATCGTACTCTCTCTCTTCTGTTGTTATTGACTGTTTTTTCTTCAGGTTGTGTGGTTTTGGCCGGCGGCGTAATCGGCGGCGGTACCGCCGCTTACCTTAAGGGAGTCCTCAAGACCAAGGAACCTGCCTCTTTTGACAAAGTCTGGTTTGCGGTTTTAGAGGTATTGGAGCAGCAGGAGCTTGAGATCACAAAAAAAGAAAGTAAAAGGGGTAAAGCCCTTGTTGAAGCAAAGCTTCGCAACCAGGGCAAAATCGCTTATGTAACTGTCAAGTATGACAAGCCTGAGATAACCGATCTGAGTATCCGAGTGGGTATCTGGGGAGATGAGGAAGAATCTAGGCGTATACTCAAGCTTATTCAGGAAAAACTCTATTAGCCTGATTTGAGCTTTTCGTAAAGTTCCGTTTCAATATCAAGTTCCGTTCTGATTCCCGCTTTGTTGAGTTCTGCGTTTGCTTCCCCTATTGTTTTGCATCCGTAGATCGCTCGGGCAGGCTTTGACACCTTTTCGAGGCATTTGCGTAGTAAAGGATAGCCATACGGGGCAGGGGTATAAGGAGGGGTGAAAAAACTTTTCACCCCAGAATCTTGGTAAAAACCCCTAAAAAACGACTGATTCTGGTCAAGGACCGCAAATTCCACCCCAAGCCGTAATCTGCGTTGAAAAACTTAAGGAAAATAGCAGATAACTTACTGATATCACCTGATTAAGTGGTCGCCATGGGTTATAATTAAAGGCATACCAACCTTAAAAAAGGAGCAAACCCATGGCGACACAATTTAATCTACCTTTCAGCTGGGACCAAGTCGATAGAGCATCGGATTTTAACCGTCTTCAGATGGTTCTTGACAGCCTGCCCGACGCCCATATCATCCGGGCTCTTGAGTGTATGCGCAAAAACGGACGCAACCAGTACCCGGTATCTGCGATGTGGAGGGCCTTTGTGGCGGGGATAGTGTTCGGGCACGAATCCATAGAGTCTTTAATCCGGGAGCTTAACCGCAATTCATCTCTGCTTGCCGTCTGCGGATTCTCCACGGTGCCTATGCAGAGACGTGACAGGTATGAGGTTGAACCCGGCGGCGTGGTCAAGATTACAGATTTTGAGTCTCGCAGTTCTGCTCCCCGCAGTTATAACTTCTCCGGGTTCCTTGCAAACCTTGCAAAGCTCGACCTGCAGCAGGGTCTGGTATCGGAGATGATAAACAATCATCTGTGCAAAGAGCTTATGGAGGTGCTTCCCGAATTCGGCAAGCACCTCGGTTATGACGGCAAGGCGATAAAGAGTCATTCAACAGGCAGAACAAACCGCAGGGCAGGCAAAAAGTCTGATCCCGACGCGAACTGGGGCGTGCACAAGTACCGAGGAGTTGATTCTGACGGCAGGGAATGGAGCAAGGTAAAAAAATGGTTTGGCTACCGGCTTCATATCATTGCCGACACCGAGTATGAGATACCGGTTGCGTTCAGTCTGACCGAAGCCTCGACAAGCGAAATAAAACAGTGTGAACGGATGGCTGACAGTTTGTTCGGCAATAACTCCGAGCTTGCCGGGCGGTGCAAGTACTTCACTGCTGACAGGGGGCTTGACAGCGGTCCGCTCAAAGCCAAGCTGTGGGATGATTACAGGATCAGCCCGATTATAGACATCAGGCGGCTGTGGAGGGAGGAAAAGCAGGGGCAGAGCTATGTTCCGGGGCAGAGGATCATGAGACCTCTTAACAGTGTGCACGACAACATTCTTTATACTGAGACGGGACAGATATGGTGTCGCTGTCCGCTAAGCGGCAAGGAGCGCAGGATGGCTTCTTACGGGCTTGAGAAGAAAAGAGGCACTTTGAAGTTCCGCTGTCCGGCGGCCGCCGAGTACAATCTTGACTGCAAGGGCTGGAAGAAGTGTCACAGTGACGCGGGCAAAAAGACCAATGGTTACGGCAGGGTGGTGCGGGTGTCTCTTGAGCGTGACCGTCGTATTTTTACTCCCGCGCGGCACGGCAGTCCGTCATGGAACCGGGCTTACAGAAAGCGAACTGCCATTGAGCGTTTAAACTCACGCATAGGGGGCAGCTTCAGGTTTGAGAAGCACTATATCAGGGGCAAGGCGAAGATGGCCTTCAGAGCGGGTATGGCGATTGCAGTGATAATGGCTCTTGCGGTGGGTCACGCAAAGGCTGGCAGAACGGAGCGTATCAGATCCCTTGTGTCGGGGTTTTATACCGATACCGGATAGTCCTTCTTTAAATTATTCACCAGAAAATTTAAACGGAATTCAACCTTGTGTGGACTGCTGCGTCCGCACCCGGGCAGAACAGCGATTCCTGGGTGAAATTGGTGCTGAGTTGTGTCTGAATCAGCCTGAATCAGACAACTCGGCTTTGAAATTGCCGGAATACCCTCCCCTCCCTTCCGCTGTGTGCTTCCAAAAATCTCAAAACCCCCTACTACGCAAATGCCTCCTGTCAACCATAACTGGACACCATCGTTAACCTTATATAAGCTTCTCTCTTTAAATGAAATTTCTGCAAAACGGTCCGCAAAAGCGTAACGGTAAACCTATTTGAACCTGTTCGATATCTTACTTTTATTAATAATCCTGGCCTGTTTCGGGGGAGGGCTGAGATCCGGTCTTATAAAGCAGTTTTTCTCCCTGACCGCCATAATAGGGGGAGTAGCGCTGGGCTTTTTCTTCTATGGACCGCTGGGGGCTTTTCTGCTTGAAAAAAACATTATCGCCGAACCGAGAATCGCCGAGATTCTGGGATTTGTGGTCGTAGCCTGCCTTGCGTACATGCTCATACATTACCTCTCCCATCTCCTGACGGACCTGCTGGAGAAAATCAGGATGGGGTGGTTTAACCACCTCCTCGGCGGAGCAATTGGCTTTATAATCGGTTTTCTGCTCTGTTACATAACGGTAATGGGAGTCAGTCAGCTCGTGGACGAAGACGCTCCTTTCGTAAAAAATTCCATTCTGGCTCCCAGGATCATCTCCGCATATGACGTTATCAGGGAACAGTCGCCTGACGATCTTGACAATAGACTGGAAAAGCTCTTGGAACTGCGGGAAGGAAAACGCAAGACGGACTTTGAGTGAAACAGGATAAACCGCAAAACTCCAACAGCAGACCTTTTCCGGGCACTGCACGGGAACTCAGAAACCTTTGGTCGCTTTTTGGGCCGAAGTGTTGTTTTTTCAATCCTCGACAGTCCATATCACCTTAATTAACTGCGCTGATTCAGTTAAACTCTCAGCTGTGGATTTTTTCCATGGCTTTTTCCTAGGAGTCTGTCGGACTTTAGCGGTCATTTAATGTTAAAATAACGGTATCAAGATGTCTGAGAAGGAGAAGACAATGAGACGGAGGTTTGTATCAGCAGACCGCAAGACGCCGCAGATGTTTCCGCCTACAATAGAAGAGTATCTGCCCGAAGACCATCTTGCCCGGTTTGTGGTGGAGATAGTTGAGCAGCTGGATCTGAGAAGGCTGACGGAAGCGTATTCGGGCAGGGGGTCGGCAGCGTATCATCCGGGAATGAAGGTGGCTCTTCTGTTCTACGGATACGCGACGGGGACATTCTCTTCCCGGAAGCTTGAGAAGGCAACATATGACAGTGTGGCGTACAGGTATATATGCGCTAACAGCAATCCGGATCATGACAGCATAAACAGGTTCCGCAAGAGGTTTGGCAAGGAGCTTGGGGTATTGTTTGTACAGATACTGCAGATAGCGGGACAGATAGGGATGGGCACGGTGAGTGTGGATGGCACGAAGATAAAGGCTAATGCGAGCAGGCACAAGGCACTGAGCTGGAAGAGGGCAAGGAAGATAGAAAAGCAGCTGAACAAAGAAGTGAAGGAACTGATGAGACTTGCACGGGAGGCTGACAACTCTAAACTGCCAGAGGATATGAATGTTCCCGAAGAACTTCAGAGACGGGAAGCGAAGCGTGAGATACAGGAGCGGGCAAAGCACAGGTATGAGCGGGAGTCAGAAGTGTACGGGGAGAAGGTAGAGAAGCGGGAACAGTATGAGAAGCAAAGCGGGAAGAAGGCAGGAGGGAGCAGACCGAGGGATAAGGATCAGGTGAATCTTGTGGACGGAGATTCGCGGATAATGCCTTCGGGAGGGGGATTTGAGCAGGCATACAACGCTCAGGGTGCAGTGGATGTGGAGAGCAGACTTATAGTGACCAGGCATGTAACGCAGAACACAAACGACAAGCGTGAGATAGAGCCCGTGCTTGAGCAGTTAAAGGAGAATGAGCAGAGGCTTGGCAAGGCTGAGAATCTGCTTGCCGACAGCGGATATTACAGTGCAAGCAACGTTAACTTATGTGACAGGGCGGGGATAAAGCCTTATATATCCAAACGCAGGGAGAAGCACAACAGACCGTTTTGGAGAGATTCGCACAGTGCAATGAGGAGGAGAAAGAGCCGGCAACACCGGTTGAAGACATGCAGAGGAGGCTTGGAACATCCGCAGGCAAAAAGATGTACTCAAAACGCAAGTCAACGATAGAGCCTGTGTTCGGAATAATGAAGCAGGTGATGGGATTCCGGCAGTTTATGGTGCGGGGGCTTGAAGCTGTGCGCGGAGAGTGGAATCTTGTGTGCATAGGGTACAACCTGAAGAGAATGTATGCGTTGAAGGGCTGACAAAGAGGTGAGAGAGCAGAGAATATTGGGGATTTGAGGTAAAAACAGCTCCCCGAAGCTTAGCTGAACCTCCAAAATCAAGGATTTTTGCCGATATGACTTTCACCAGCTCTGAATCAGTTGGATTTCCCCTCAATTGTTCGCTAAGAGCGACAGACTCCTAGGACTTCACCCAACAGGGGGTCGTCCGAAAAATCTCCGGACCGTCTGCAAGACCGAAGCCCCGGCGAGATGATTCTCACCCGCCCAAATCAGAATGAAGTTTATAGACGAGGCGAAAATAACCGTTATATCAGGTAACGGCGGCAACGGATGTATGAGCTTTAGAAGGGAGAAATTCGTTCCCAAAGGGGGCCCCAACGGTGGTGACGGCGGCAGGGGAGGAGACGTGGTGGCGGTGGCTGACGCAAGCATGTCCTCGCTTCTTGACTACAGATATAAAAAAGAATACAGGGCTCAGAACGGCCAGCCGGGAAGGGGTAAGAACCAGCACGGGAAATCGGGTTCGGACCTGATAATCCCTGTTCCCGCGGGAACCGTGATAACATCCTTTGAAGACGGGGAGATGCTTGCCGATCTGACGGAGGACGGCGAGTCCTTTACCATAGCCGAAGGAGGCCGAGGAGGCAGGGGAAACTCAAGGTTCGTATCATCCGTTAACCGGGCACCGAGACAGACGGAGAGCGGACATGCCGGAATACGCAGGGAAATAAAACTTGAACTTAAGGTGCTTGCCGACGTCGGCATCCTAGGTTTTCCAAACGCGGGGAAATCAACTCTCATATCGAAAATCTCAGCCGCGAAACCAAAAATCTCCGACTACCCTTTCACAACCCTCGTTCCCAATTTCGGCGTAGTAAGCTACGGAGACCATCAGTCTTTCATAATAGCGGACATACCCGGAATCATCGAAGGAGCACACAGGGGACTCGGGCTTGGCATTCAGTTTCTAAAACATGTGGAGAGAACCCGTCTTCTGGTTCATATGCTTGATCTTGACCCGATTTCTGAGAGGAATGCCGTAGAAGATTTTGACAAGATCAACTCGGAACTGAGCAAGTACTCAGCTAAGCTTGCCGAAAAGCCTCAACTGGTCGTTCTTAACAAAATCGATATCGTCGAAGCCAGACAAACAGAAATGGAAACGGCTGAACGCCTCAAGCAAAGGGGTATCGAGAGCCTCAGCATATCCGCAGTCACAGGACAGGGTTGTCAACAGCTGGTCTACTTAATCGGAGAGAAACTTATGCTTCTTACTGAAGATTCTCATAATCAATCTCCTTGCGAGGAATAGGCATCAGGGAAGCGTGATGAAGTGCCATTTTCCACTCTCCATCAGCAAGCTTGAATATGCTGGTCGCCTGGGCCAGCACCACAACCCTGCGATCGTCTATTGAGTAAGTCGCCCTCTCAACACAGTTAAGCCAAGCCGAATTCCCCTTCACTTCAACAAAGAAATCCGAGAAAAGATCCGGGATATCAACGCGGTCAAATCCACCCGTCTCGAAAATGGTCTTCCAGCTCTCCTTTATCGCTTCCCATCCGAGAATTATCGGCCAGCCCGCATGAACGCATTTGGCCCTGCCATCGGCAAGCCAGACCTCTTCCAGCAGTCCGACATCGTAGCGATTACGAGCGTCGTAAAACTTTCTGTTCGCTTTTATTATTTCGTCTTTTTCGTAACTCATGAAAAACAAATCTCAGTTCCGCTTGCAACCAACGGCATGGTGAATTTCTTCAAGCACTTCTCCCGCAGTTTCCGTCTCAAGCATGCACTCAAGTTCCTCTCGGCAATCCTCTCCTCCAAGTTTCCACAACGCCCAGACTGCGTGAGCCCTTACGAGAGGCTCATCATCTTCAAGAAGCCTCCTTGCGTATTTTATATACTCCTTATTTTCCGAATTTCCAACAGCCACAAGAACATTTCTCATAAAACCCCTGCGCTTGGCTCTTTTGACCGGACTATTTCTGAAAACCTCCCGGAAACCCTCCCCGTCAAGTTCAAGAAGCCATTTAAAATCAGGGCTCAGCAGTTTTTCACGCGGCTTGAAGCTTTTCTTAAGAGTAAAAAGTGCGTCTCGATTCCACGGACATAAGTCCTGACATACATCGCATCCGAAAACATTGTTTTCCACCCCTTCCCTTAGTTCAAGCGGCATTTTGCCTTTAAGCTCTATGGTGAGGTAGGAGATGCATTTCCTGGCATCAAGCACATAAGGTTCCACTATTGCATCTGTAGGACAGGCATCTATGCACCTAGTGCAGGTGCCGCAACGGTCCTCAACCGCCGAGTCGTATTCAAGCTCGATATCCGTTATTACCTCTCCGAGAAAAAGCCAGGAACCTGCTCTCTGGTTTATCAGACAGGTGTTTTTACCAACCCAACCTATTCCCGAGCGACTCGCGTGCACTTTTTCAAGAACGGGTCCTGTATCCACGTAAGCCCTGACACCCGTTTGCTCGGGGAGAAGACCTGTCATGTAGTCCGCAAGTCCGTCAAGCATTTTTCCCATCACGTCATGATAATCGTCTCCCCAAGCGTACCTCGATATCCATCCGCCACCCGAAGCTTCAGTCGAGCGCGGATTCTGCGTATTGTAATTAACAGCGCAACAAACAACCGACCTAGGAGTCTGTCGCTCTTAGCGAACAATTGAGGGGAAATCCAACTGATTCAGAGCTGGTGAAAGTCATATCGGCAAAAATCCTTGATTTTGGAGGTTCAGCTAAGCTTCGGGGAGCTGTTTTTATCTCAAATCCCCAATATTCTCTGCTCTCTCACCTCTTTGTCAGCCCTTCAACGCATACATTCTCTTCAGGTTGTACCCTATGCACACAAGATTCCACTCTCCGCGCACAGCTTCAAGCCCCCGCACCATAAACTGCCGGAATCCCATCACCTGCTTTATTATTCCGAACACAGGCTCTATCGTTGACTTGCGTTTTGAGTACATCTTTTTGCCTGCGGATGTTCCAAGCCTCCTCTGCATGTCTTCAACCGGTGTTGCCGGCTCTTTCTCCTCCTCATTGCACTGTGCGAATCTCTCCCAAAACGGTCTGTTGTGCTTCTCCCTGCGTTTGGATATATAAGGCTTTATCCCCGCCCTGTCACATAAGTTAACGTTGCTTGCACTGTAATATCCGCTGTCGGCAAGCAGATTCTCAGCCTTGCCAAGCCTCTGCTCATTCTCCTTTAACTGCTCAAGCACGGGCTCCATCTCACGCTTGTCGTTTGTGTTCTGCGTTACATGCCTGGTCACTATAAGTCTGCTCTCCACATCCACTGCACCCTGAGCGTTGTATGCCTGCTCAAATCCCCCTCCCGAAGGCATTATCCGCGAATCTCCGTCCACAAGATTCACCTGATCCTTATCCCTCGGTCTGCTCCCTCCTGCCTTCTTCCCGCTTTGCTTCTCATACTGTTCCCGCTTCTCTACCTTCTCCCCGTACACTTCTGACTCCCGCTCATACCTGTGCTTTGCCCGCTCCTGTATCTCACGCTTCGCTTCCCGTCTCTGAAGTTCTTCGGGAACATTCATATCCTCTGGCAGTTTAGAGTTGTCAGCCTCCCGTGCAAGTCTCATCAGTTCCTTCACTTCTTTGTTCAGCTGCTTTTCTATCTTCCTTGCCCTCTTCCAGCTCAGTGCCTTGTGCCTGCTCGCATTAGCCTTTATCTTCGTGCCATCCACACTCACCGTGCCCATCCCTATCTGTCCCGCTATCTGCAGTATCTGTACAAACAATACCCCAAGCTCCTTGCCAAACCTCTTGCGGAACCTGTTTATGCTGTCATGATCCGGATTGCTGTTAGCGCATATATACCTGTACGCCACACTGTCATATGTTGCCTTCTCAAGCTTCCGGGAAGAGAATGTCCCCGTCGCGTATCCGTAGAACAGAAGAGCCACCTTCATTCCCGGATGATACGCTGCCGACCCCCTGCCCGAATACGCTTCCGTCAGCCTTCTCAGATCCAGCTGCTCAACTATCTCCACCACAAACCGGGCAAGATGGTCTTCGGGCAGATACTCTTCTATTGTAGGCGGAAACATCTGCGGCGTCTTGCGGTCTGCTGATACAAACCTCCGTCTCATTGTCTTCTCCTTCTCAGACATCTTGATACCGTTGTTTTAACATTAAATGACCGCTAAAGTCCAACAGACTCCTAGGGGGGGGGGTTCATTTCTTATGGGAATTACATGCTTTTTTCCAGAGATATTCCATGCACTGCGTGGGTTTCCAAACAATAGGCAAGATAGCAAAATGACCGGAGAAAGGCCTAAATACAAGGAACTTACAGGGTGGACTGACTCATTGCTTAACCCAATGAAACAGTCTATAATCTTGGCAAATATAGAAGAGTTGCGGAGATTGCCTCGGATATGGAAACCAGCCATATTAGTAAAGAACAGAGAAAAAACCGGGATCGCTGGATTAACAAACTATCAAATTTGAGTAGTGATTTTGATGTTGATTCAGACAGAATCGAGCAGTTGTTGGAGAAAGAAGCAAAGGAACATGGAATTTCTTTGCTTCTAGGACATTTACGTTTATGTGGAAACATCCCTGAACGTTACGCGTACGACAGCACCGAGGAAAAACTGTATTCCAAGTACACCGACATTGTAATTCATCAAGCATACACCTCAATGGGTTTTACCAGCATGGTTATAAAACAGCGTGCAGGTGTAGCTGATGTCGAATGTACAAGCCAAGAATATAGTTTCGTTGCTGATGCCAAGGCGTTTCGATTAAGCAGGACAGCAAAAAACCAGAAAGATTTCAAAATCCAAGCAATGGATGAATGGAAGTATGGAAAACCTTACGCAATGGTTGTCTGTCCGGTTTACCAGTTGCCAAAGAGTTCAAGTCAGATTTATCAACAGGCAGTTTCAAGATCTGTCTGTATTGCAACATATACACACTTGGCAGTTTTGGTTCGTTGTGCGGAGGAAATAACGCAGATAAGCACCAAGGAACTAGTCCATGAGATTTTTAAATCAGTTGATGCTATGAATCCATCAAAAGACGCAATTTCTTATTGGGGAGAGATAAACAGAAGGCTTTTGGGCTTTGACCGGAGAATACGAGATATATGGCTGGATGAAAAACGAGCTTTGAGCGAGTCTTTTTACTTGGCCAAGGAAGAAGCGTTGAGTTTTCTAGCCATGGAACGAGAACGCATTATGAGGCTATCAAGAGATCACGCGATTAAGGAAGTGCTTAAGGCAAGTAAGTTAAAAGACAAGATAAACCGGGTTGAAAGTTTTGCGGGAAACAGACTCTTAGATATAGGAAATGGCAACTGATATAAATGCAGAATACCTAAATAAGATTACATGCGGAGATTGTCGGGATCATATTCCACTCTTAGCAGATAATAGTATTCATTTATTCTTGTCGGATATTCCTTATGGCATTAATCTTGACGGATGGGATGTTCTGCATAAGAATACAAACTCTGCGTTGCTGGGAAGGTCTCCTGCTCAAATCGGGAAATCCGCTTTCAAGAGGCGGGGGAAACCGATCAACGGATGGTCTAGGGCTGATAGGAATATCGGTATAGAGTATCAGCAGTGGTGTCGAAACTGGGCTGAAATGGTGCTACCGAAAATGAAAAATGGTGCTTCTCTGTTTGTGTTTGGGGCAAGACGCATGATGCACCGTGTTGTGAATGCTTTCGAAGATACAGGATTTCTTGTTAAAGACCTTCTGGCTTGGAGAAAAGAATCTGCACATCATAGAGCTCAAAGAGTGAGTGTTGTATTTAGACGGCGCGGGTTGGAAGCCGAGGCTATGGCATGGGAAGGATGGAGACTAGGGAATCTTGCACCTGTATATGAACCCATTGCTTGGTTCATGAAACCTTACAAGGTAGGGGGAACAATTTCTTCAAATGTCCTGGAGAATGATTTGGGGGCAATAAATGTCAGGGCATGTCAGGAAAATGGTGCCACTCCAACGAATTTTCTTGCTTTCGGATATGAAAAAGACGAACGAAGAATCCACGAAGCACAAAAGCCATTGAAACTGATGGAGTTCCTTATTAAGCTCACAACCAAAGAAGGGCACACTGTCTTGGATCCTTTTATGGGGAGTGGAACAACAGCTATTGCCTCGAAACGGCTTTCTAGGCAGTTCATAGGGTTTGAACGTAACCCCAAATTCCACAGAAACTCTCTTCAGCGCATAAATGGAGAAATTTGAAAGCAAATCCTCAAGGAGTTTGGGTACGTTGTTCCCCGAATCGGTTTCTGCATTTCCAGACTGCCTGCTTCTTAATAAAAGCGCATGGGAAGGATAAAGGAAAAATTCCGCGAACTTTGCGGGAAAAACAAAGCGGCTTTAATCTGCTATGTTACCGCCGGAGATCCTGATATCGGCTTGACCGAGCAGATCATTGACCGTATGGAGACAAGCGGTGTCGACATGGTGGAAATCGGCATCCCCTTCTCGGATCCAATGGCGGACGGGCCGGTGATTCAGGCGGCTTCGGAGCGGGCTCTTGTCAACTCGACATCCCTGTCAGATGTTCTTTCGCTTGTTAAAAGGATAAGGTCCCGCTCGGATATCCCCTTAATACTCTTCGGCTACTACAATCCTTTTTTTTCCTATGGTGTCGAGCGTTTTGCCCGTGACGCCCGGGAGGCTGGAGCAGACGGAGTTCTGGTTGTTGATCTTCCACCTGAAGAAGCTGGAGAACTGAGCGTCCATGCCGAACGGGAGGGACTTGACCGCATCCTTCTGCTTGCTCCTACAAGCACCGAAGAAAGAATAGGAATGGTGTCGCAAAACGCCTCGGGTTTTATCTATATGGTTTCTGTCACAGGGGTTACGGGAGCGCGTCCTGAAATGGACTATGATCTTGAAGATCTGGTGGGAAGAATAAAGCGCCGCTCAGAACTTCCCGTCGGAGTGGGTTTCGGAGTGTCGTCTGCGCGCCAGGCCGCCGCAATAGCCTCTTTTTCGGATGCCGTTATCGTAGGAAGTGCCCTTGTGAGAATAATTGAGAGCGGAGCAGAGCAAAGACAGGAAGTGCTGGATAGAATTTCAAGCTTCACGGAGGAGCTTAGCGCCGCCTGCTACAGGTAGACGTTCCGCGTTCCGAGTGCAATGAGTACTAGCGGGGAAAGACGACAATATATGTTCATCGGAGAATTCGACATTCTCCTGATGAGTCTTTTTAACAACAGGGGCCAGGTAACAGAGATTGATTCTCCAGATGACGCGTTTGATCAGAAAGGGGCCTTTACGCTAATAGTCGTAGACAACGAGTTTGCATCCGGGGAGTTTCTTGCTTCCTTGGCTTCCAGTTATCCCACGAGTCCGATAGTCGTTTCCGCCGACGGTGAGGAGCGCAAGCATGGCTGTATAGCCAGATACGTGAGATTTGAAGAAGTCGCAACCAGCCAGATACCTTTTGAAGAGAAGCTTGCAAGGTCCGGTATCTCCGTAAGAATGATAAGAGAGGTTCACCGTGCCGCGAAAAGGCTTCTCATACTGGTTCACAACCAGCCTGATCCGGATGCGATCGCAAGCGCCATGGCTCTTCGTACTCTTCTTGGAAGGAACAAGAAAACGGCGACCATAGGCTATCTCGGGGAGAGAATTTCAAGACCCGAAAATGTGGCTATGGTGGAGCTTATGGATGTGGACCTCCAGGTGATTTCCCACAAGGACATAAAAAATTTCGACTCCGTAGCGCTTGTTGATGTTCAGCCTTCTTATTTCGGAGGTGAAATCACGAATATTGATTCTGTGATCGACCATCATCCAATAACCCCCGAGTGCGACGCGAAATTCACCGAGATAAGTTCAGAAGAGGGAGCTACCGCAACGATCATGACCCGACTGCTGAGAGCCGCACAGGTTGAGATTTCCAAAAAACTCTCAACCGCTCTTGTGTACGGAATAAAGACCGACACCATGATTCTGAACAGGGGAGCGAATCTTGACGACCTCGAAGCGTTCACATATCTCTACAATCAGGCTGACTTGGGTCTGCTCAGGAAAATAGAGTCCAAAAACCTCTATTCAGAAGAGGTAAAACATTACGGCAGGGCACTGTCAAACCACTGGATAAACGATGGAATAATTTTCATGAACCTGGGAAGGATAGAAAAAGAGCATATTATTCCCCAGGTGGCTGATATGGGCATGAAGGTTGAGGGAGTCGAATGGTCTGTCGCCTTCGGGATTGTTTCCGGTTCCGATGTGGTCATATCTGTGAGAAACAGCGGGTCTGTCAAGAGTGCGGGGCGTCTGCTTTTCGAACTTTTTGACGAAATAGGAAGTACCGGAGGACACAGATCCTATGCCAAGGTCGTGATTCCCGTGCAAGAGGTGAGAAAGCTGATAGGAAAGACCTCGCGCAAAAACATGGAGCAGTGGATCGACAGAGTGTTCAGAACCGCAACTTCACGAAACCTTTAGGGAAGGCAGGCAAGCCTTTTTATATTTTGAGGAAACCGTTTTTTCCCACCGCTTTTAAAGCTATATTTAATCTGCGGGGAGTCCCGTATTGAGCGGGAGGGGCTAGCACCAGACAGGCTGCTTCTCCAAAATTATGAAGAGACTTAAAACGGCAATCTTGGGAGTTACGGGTTATGTGGGCCAGCAGCTTGTTTCCGTTCTGGCACGACACCCGAACGTAGACCTGCGGATGCTTACTTCCGAGAAGTTCTCTGGCAAGAGGGTGGATGAGGCATTTCCTCATCTCTCCGGCTTTTCGGATCTTGCTCTGATCCCCGTATCAAAAATTTCCCACTCAGAGCCTCTCGATCTTATGTTCTCCTGCCTTCCCGCAGGAATTTCTTGTGTTTTTGTGCGGAAATTCCTTGAAAAAGGAGTAAAGGTGATTGATCTTAGCTCCGACTTAAGATTCTCTGACTCTGATGACTACTTTGCGGCTCACGGCGCGCCGCCGCGTTTCCCCAAGCTTCTCTCGCAGGCTGTCTACGGACTCAGCGAGCTTAACCGCGAGAGGCTAAAAAATGCCGCGTTAGTTGCTAATGCGGGCTGCTACTCTACATGCGTTTCGCTCGCCTTGGCTCCTGCTCTTAAAAAATATGAAGCGGAAGACGACATTATAGTGGATATAAAATCTTCTCTTTCGACTTTGGGGCGGGCTCCGAAGCCGCAGAGTCACTACACGGAGATAAAGGAGGATGTGTCCGCCGGAGCAACGGGAGGAGGTGATCAGAGACAGGAGATTCTTCGGGTGTTCCGCGATTTTTGCGGCGTGAAGAAAAACCTCCTTTTTTTCAACACACGCATTCCGGTTAAAAGAGGGATAATGGCCACTTCGTATCTCAGACTGCGCTCGGAGGCCTCTCCCGATGAGGTAAAGGAGCTTTACGCAGGATTCTACAGGGATAATGCTTTTGTCCGGGTATGCGACGGACTGCCGGGGCTGGCGTCCGTTTCCGGTTCCAACTACATATCTTTGGGTTTTTGCGAGCGTGAAGGGCATCTTGTCGTCGTATCGGTTCTTGACAATCTCATGAAGGGGGCGGCGGGCCAGGCCGTTCAGAACATGAATATAGTCTTCGGATTTCCTGAGGGCACCGGACTGGAACAGGCCCCCCTTTTCCCGTAACGGCGAGATGAGCAACTACAGCGAAATACTTTATTCGAACCTGGGAGCAAATTCTCGAAAAGCTGCAGTCTGGTGCCAGGGAGAAATCTACAGCTACGCCGAGCTGTGCGGCTTTGTTGACGGCTTTTCATCGTTTCTCTCCAGACGGGGAGTGTCAATGGGGGACAAGGTGTGCGTTTTCCTTCCCAATTCGCTTTCGCTTGCCGTATCGGTCTTCTCGATAGCAAGACTTGGAGCCGTCTGCGTTCCCATCGACAGCGCCTGCGGAACCGAGGAGATAAAACACTGCCTTGAGTTCTCAAAACCGGTCCTGATCGTTACGGACAAATCTATTGCGCATAACATAAAAGCCGTTTCCGGAGGAATAAATACAGTTTGCGTGACCCGGGATAACTTTTTGGGTGAGGCTCCTGCGGACCTGCCCGAAAACCATCTTTCGGACAAAGCCATCTATCTTTTTTCCACGGGCTCAACCGGAAAGCCCAAGTGCGTTGCGAGAAGCCACGCCAACATGATCGCCCTTGCCCGAAACCACACGGCCACAATAAAATGGGATGAAAGGGACAGAATTCTTTTCTCCATTCCGATATCGCATACTTACGGTCTCGGCAACTTCGTGAGTGCCGTAAGCGTAGGGGCGTGCTGTTATTTTCTCCCGAGGTTTACCAGAAAAGAAGTTCTCGGCGTGCTGGAAAGAGAACGGATAACAGTCTTTCCCGCCGTTCCGTTTATGCTGGAGACTCTGGCTCGAAGCGCGAGTTGTGGGGATTATGATTTCCCGCGGCTGAGACATGTTGTTTCTGCCGGAGCTTCCCTGCCCGAGGAAATTTTTTTTTCCTTCCATCGGACTTTCGGCGTTTATCCCCGCCAGCTCTACGGTTCTTCTGAGACCGGAGTGATGACAATCAATATTGCGGAGAATATAGAGGCAAAGCGTCTCTCAGTCGGAGTGCCCGTTGAAAACGTCGTCATAAAGGTGGTCTCGGAGAGCGGCAGGGAACTTCCGGTTGGGCGGATCGGCGAGATAATAATAAAGAGTCCTTCCATGACAGACGGCTACGTTGATTCTCCGGAAGAGACCGAAAGGGTCTTTGTTGACGGTTTTTACCACACAGGGGATCTCGGAATGTTCGACGGCGACGGGTATCTTTTCATTCGCGGGAGAAAGAAGCTTTTCATCAACATCTCCGGGAACAAGGTAGACCCGTTTGAAGTCGAAAACCTGCTTATGACTCACGGCAAAATAACGGAAGCTGCCGTGATAGGAATTTCAGGAGCCGGGAGCAGGGAAGAAGTAAAAGCCTTTATCGTCGCCGATGGGCTCACCATGCGGGAAGTTGTTGAGTTCTGCAGGGGAAGAATTTCCGACTACAAAATCCCGGCGAAGATAGAATTTGTAGATGCGCTTCCGAGAAGCCCTGTAGGCAAAATTCTTAGGGAGAAGCTTAAGTGACCGACCAAAAGAAAGCTGTTGGGGAAAAAATAAGGCGTCTTGTCGTTTCAAGGTTCAATCTCGACATCATGCCCCGTGATATATCGGCTGAACAGTCGCTGATCGAACTCGGAGTCGGCGTCGATTCCGTCTCAACTCTTGAGTTCATCATGGAGCTTGAAGAGGAGTTTGGAGTTTCAATTGACGAGTCAGAAGTTTCCCCCGGTATTTTTGAGACCGTCGATACTCTCTCTGAGTTTCTGATATCGCTCGGACCCACGTGAGCTGATTATGTCTAAATGCAGTATCTTCCCTGATGGTTACAAATAAAACCCTTAGGATGCAAAGTCCGGCATTCCTGTTCCATTTTCCACGCGCAAATCCGGGAAGAACGAGTTTATCTACTTTTTGTAGAGGTTGGTTATCGGGAAGCGGCGGTCCTTTCCGAAGGCAAGCGATGTTATTTTTACCCCCGGCGCGCTCTGTCTTCTTTTATACTCGTTATTGTTTACCATCGTGATTATTTTCCGCACTGTGCTTCTTTTCTCCCCCAGTTTCACTATGTCGTCGACCCCGAGGCCGTCTTCCACGTAAGCTTTCAGTATTCTGTCCAGCGTGTCGTATTCCGGAAGCGAGTCGGTATCTTTCTGGTCCGGGCGAAGCTCGGCTGAAGGGGGTTTTTCAATCACCGATTTCGGTATTATATGTTTTCCCCGAAGGCGGTTGTAGTAATGAGAGAGTTCATAAACCATGGCCTTGGGCACATCCTTTATCACCGCCAGTCCCCCGGACATATCTCCGTACAGGGTCGAATAGCCGACCGCCAGTTCACTTTTATTCGATGTGGCAAGCACAAGCCACCCGAACTTGTTTGAAAGCGCCATCAGGATATTTCCTCTTATTCTTGCCTGAATGTTCTCTTCGGTTGCGTCTGACTCCATTTCGGAGAAAAGCTCGGCGAACATTTCTTCGTAGCACATAAAAGCGTTTTCTATGGGAATGCTGAGAAGCTCGATTCCGAGATTGCGAGCGAGTCTTTTCGCGTCGGTGACACTTCCCTCGGAGCTGTATCTTGAAGGCATGGAAACTCCGAGGACTTTTGCGGGTCCGACGGCTTCTGCGGCAATAGCGGCTGTAAGCGAAGAATCTATCCCGCCGCTTAATCCGAGCACCACTTTTTCAAAGCTGTTTTTTCTTATGTAATCCCCGACGCCGAGAACAAGTGCCGAAAAAACGCATTTTAAAGGATCTTGCGGGAAATCAGCTTGTCTTGCGGGGATTTTTACTTTCCGTTTTGTTTTTGCAGGTTTAAGCGTGAACGTCTGCATCTGATTTTCTTCAAAAGAAAGCTCATATCTCGTTTTTCTTATGGTCGGAGTGGTAAGCCTTGATTTGTAGACCCTCTCGGTGTTAACGTCACAGACCAGCAGGTCTTCCTCGAAATTTGCGGCGATTGCAGCAATCTCGCCTTTTTCGTCTATGAACATGCTGTTTCCGTCAAACACAAGCTCGTCCTGCCCCCCGACCATGTTGCAGTAGGCTATTATTGTGTTGTAGTCAGCAGCCCTTGTGGCGAGCATTCTCTCTCTCACCCGCGGTTTTCCCATGTAGTAGGGTGAAGCCGACATGTTGAATATGATCTGGGCGTTTCCGAGCAGAACCTGGCTTCTTATAGGTTCTCCCGGATACCATATGTCCTCGCAGATAGTGACCCCGAAAGTCATTTTTCCCATGGAGTAGACGGGGAACCGTCTTTCTGACTGAAAATAGCGGTTCTCGTCGAATACTCCGTAGTTGGGAAGGCGAAGTTTGTGGTATATGTCGATCACCTCGCCTCTTTGAATTACCGCTGCTGAGTTGAATATGTCGTCCTTTTTGTCGACAAAGCCCACTATGACGACCATGTTGTCCCGGCAGTGCTTCTTTATTTCCTCAAGCGCCCGGATGTTGTCGTCAATGAATTCAGTTTTCAGGAGAAGATCCTCTGGAGGGTAGCCGGTAACGGCAAGTTCGGGGAAACACAGAATATCTATATCGAGACCTCGGGCCGCCTCGATTGCTTCGGTTATTTTTTTCGTGTTTCCGGTTATATCTCCGACGCTCGGATTGATTTGAGACAGAGCGGCTCGTAATTGCTTCATCCAGAAAATTATACTCGCGGCAGCGGAATATTTCGAGGACTCTTCGGTCTTGAGGCATTTGCGTAGTAGGGGGTTTTGAGATTTTTGGAAGCACACAGCGGAAGGGAGGGGAGGGTATTCCGGCAATTTCAAAGCCGAGTTGTCTGATTCAGGCTGATTCAGACACAACTCAGCACCAATTTCACCCAGGAATCGCTGTTCTGCCCGGGTGCGGACGCAGCAGTCCACACAAGGTTGAATTCCGTTTAAATTTTCTGGTGAATAATTTAAAGAAGGACTATCCGGTATCGGTATAAAACCCCGACACAAGGGATCTGATACGCTCCGTTCTGCCAGCCTTTGCGTGACCCACCGCAAGAGCCATTATCACTGCAATCGCCATACCCGCTCTGAAGGCCATCTTCGCCTTGCCCCTGATATAGTGCTTCTCAAACCTGAAGCTGCCCCCTATGCGTGAGTTTAAACGCTCAATGGCAGTTCGCTTTCTGTAAGCCCGGTTCCATGACGGACTGCCGTGCCGCGCGGGAGTAAAAATACGACGGTCACGCTCAAGAGACACCCGCACCACCCTGCCGTAACCATTGGTCTTTTTGCCCGCGTCACTGTGACACTTCTTCCAGCCCTTGCAGTCAAGATTGTACTCGGCGGCCGCCGGACAGCGGAACTTCAAAGTGCCTCTTTTCTTCTCAAGCCCGTAAGAAGCCATCCTGCGCTCCTTGCCGCTTAGCGGACAGCGACACCATATCTGTCCCGTCTCAGTATAAAGAATGTTGTCGTGCACACTGTTAAGAGGTCTCATGATCCTCTGCCCCGGAACATAGCTCTGCCCCTGCTTTTCCTCCCTCCACAGCCGCCTGATGTCTATAATCGGGCTGATCCTGTAATCATCCCACAGCTTGGCTTTGAGCGGACCGCTGTCAAGCCCCCTGTCAGCAGTGAAGTACTTGCACCGCCCGGCAAGCTCGGAGTTATTGCCGAACAAACTGTCAGCCATCCGTTCACACTGTTTTATTTCGCTTGTCGAGGCTTCGGTCAGACTGAACGCAACCGGTATCTCATACTCGGTGTCGGCAATGATATGAAGCCGGTAGCCAAACCATTTTTTTACCTTGCTCCATTCCCTGCCGTCAGAATCAACTCCTCGGTACTTGTGCACGCCCCAGTTCGCGTCGGGATCAGACTTTTTGCCTGCCCTGCGGTTTGTTCTGCCTGTTGAATGACTCTTTATCGCCTTGCCGTCATAACCGAGGTGCTTGCCGAATTCGGGAAGCACCTCCATAAGCTCTTTGCACAGATGATTGTTTATCATCTCCGATACCAGACCCTGCTGCAGGTCGAGCTTTGCAAGGTTTGCAAGGAACCCGGAGAAGTTATAACTGCGGGGAGCAGAACTGCGAGACTCAAAATCTGTAATCTTGACCACGCCGCCGGGTTCAACCTCATACCTGTCACGTCTCTGCATAGGCACCGTGGAGAATCCGCAGACGGCAAGCAGAGATGAATTGCGGTTAAGCTCCCGGATTAAAGACTCTATGGATTCGTGCCCGAACACTATCCCCGCCACAAAGGCCCTCCACATCGCAGATACCGGGTACTGGTTGCGTCCGTTTTTGCGCATACACTCAAGAGCCCGGATGATATGGGCGTCGGGCAGGCTGTCAAGAACCATCTGAAGACGGTTAAAATCCGATGCTCTATCGACTTGGTCCCAGCTGAAAGGTAGATTAAATTGTGTCGCCATGGGTTTGCTCCTTTTTTAAGGTTGGTATGCCTTTAATTATAACCCATGGCGACCACTTAATCAGGTGATATCAGTAAGTTACCTGCTATTTTCCTTAAGTTTTTCAACGCAGATTACGGCTTGGGGTGGAATTTGCGGTCCTTGACCAGAATCAGTCGTTTTTTAGGGGTTTTTACCAAGATTCTGGGGTGAAAAGTTTTTTCACCCCTCCTTATACCCCTGCCCCGTATGGCTATCCTTTACTACGTAAATGCCTCACCTAGACCTAGATGAAACAATCCATGAATATCAAAAGAATCCTGAAATTCTGAACAGGCTCTGCGAAAAACTGCAAGTCCTTGACCCTGGAATTGAAAACATCGATATAATAGAAACTCCGGATGCCGAGATGGCTTTCTACCACCGGGGACTGGACAGCCCTGTAGCACTTGATTATGAGTCAGAAGATGTGCGCAAGCTGGCACTCATATTCCCCATGATCAGCATGGCTCTCGAAGCAGGAAACGTAGCGGTCATGGATTCGCTTGACTCTCACTTTCACACAGAACTCGTAGTGGAAATTCTCAACTTGTTCCGAAGAGAAGAAACCAATCCGCATAATGCCCAGCTGATCTGCTCATTACATAATCCGGCAGTCCTTGAGCATCTGGAAAAAGAGGAAGTCTACATGGTCGAGAAGGACCTTGACGGCAAAAAGAAGTGGACCCCAAAAATCAGACAGCACCTTAAGTGTATTTCCTTGGTATTCTAAAAGAGTATACAGGAGGTACATAATGAAGAGTAAAAGACGTAATCATTCACCGCAGTTCAAGGCAAAGGTAGCGTTTTTGGCGGTAAAAGGAGACAAGACAGTAGCGGAGCTTGCCCGGCAGTTTGAGGTTCATCCCAATCAGATAAGCATGTGGAAGAAGAAGCAGCTCGGCAACGCCGCGGACAAAGTGTTCGGCCAGGGGGCGGGCAGCAAGGCGGCGGGCGAGAGCAAGTACGTAAACCAGCTTGAATCCAAGGTGGGCCAGCTGACGCTGGAGAACGATTTTTTATCAAAGGCGCTCGGTCGGCAGCGGCGCAAGAAGTTGGTAGTGCGCGGCCGGGCACTTTCTTTGGTAAGGCAGTGCAAACTGCTGGATATAAATCGCTCAAATATTTACTACAAACCTGTGGGGGTATCCCCGCAGGACGAAGAGATTATGAAGAAGATTGACAGGATCTACATTAAGTATCCGTTTAAGGGTTCAAGAAGGATGGTGTACGCCCTTAAGGCACAGGGCGTACAGGTGGGCAGAAAGCGTGTTATGAGGCTTATGGGGATACGAGGGCTCGCTCCCGGCCCCCAGACTACAAAGAAAGGGGGAGCAGAGCACAGGATATACCCGTATCTGCTGCGGGGGAAGACTGTAGAGCTTCCCGGGCAGGTATGGGCGGCAGACATAACGTATATAGAGATGAGCAGGGGTTTTGTGTATCTGTGTGCGGTAATGGACTGGCACTCGTGCAAGGTTCTTAGCTGGAGAGTGTCTAACACAATGGACAGCAGTTTTTGCGTGGAGGCTCTGGAAGAAGCGCTTTACAAGTATGATAAGCCCGAGATATTCAACACCGATCAAGGAAGTCAGTTCACAAGTGAAGAGTTTACGGGAGTTCTTAAAGACAGAGATATAAAGATAAGCATGGACGGCAAGGGAAGCTGGAGAGACAATGTTTTTGTGGAGAGGCTTTGGAGAAGTGTTAAGTACGAGGAAGTGTATCTGATGGCATATGAATCCGTTGCCTCGGCAAAGGCAGGTATAGGGAAGTGGATAGATTTTTACAATAAAAAAAGACCACATCAGGGGCTTGGAATGAAAACACCGGATGAGGTTTACTATGGTCTTGGGACAGCACAGAAGAATGTGGCTTGAAGCAATGAGACAAACAGAGCAGAGAGTTTATGGTTTTGGGAGTCTTAAAGATGGTTATGCGTTGGTGGGAATACACTTAAGAAAACAAAAATGCTGTCTAAAAAAGGGGACCACCTCTAAACGCACGCATACGGACTACGCAATGGCCGAGGTCCGCATCGCGGCAAAAGCCCTGAGAAAAAGCGCCGCGGCGGCCCCCCGGGAGGACTGACCATTGTCAAGTGACAGATGAATGTTGGCAAGACCGGGTCTGCTCGACAACAATAGCCCCACATCTGCCCCGCACCAACATAACAGACATCCGGCTGTCGGGAAAAACAAACCAGTTACAAAACCACCCCGCAAAGCTGTATAATTAATGAACAAACCAAGGGGAGGTAGAAGCATTTGTCGGTAAAAACAATAGAGGTTGAAATATACCAGTGCGATCACGTAAATCCCGGAGGAGAACGGTGCGAACTTTCCGGAGAAAGAAACCAGATCAAGCAGTGCATCAAATGCGGAATCGATATCTGCAGCCGCCACTACCAGCTGATCACGGTCAACCGAAGCGGCAGCACCCTTCTTTCCTACTATTTCTGCTTTGATCACGCTGAGGAATTCATCAGCGGGCATATAGAAACCCTCGGAGACACAAGACCCTCCGGAGCAGGCGGTATGGGGAAATAGGCAGGCCGGGGGACAATCCCCAAAGAACCATGAAACTCTCAACCAAGCAGATCTCAAGGGAGCTTGACCGAAGTACAATTGAGGAATTCGGAGTTCCGGGCATCGTGCTTATGGAAAACGCCGGAAGAGCCGTTGCGTCGGTCATCCTCGCCGAGTATCCATCCGCAAGCAGGATGGCGGTTGTCTGCGGAGCCGGAAACAACGCCGGGGACGGTTTTGTAATCGCACGCCATCTTATTTCCTCCGGAAAGAAGGTAAGCGTCCATATCGCAGAAAAAAAAGAGCGCTACAGGGAAGACGCAAAGACAAATCTCGATGCTCTGCTCAAAATGGGAGCCGACGTAAGGGAGCTTGACGGAAAACTTCCCAGGATAAAAAAAGATACAGAAGTCATAGTCGACGCCATTTTCGGCACCGGACTCGACCGGGATGTAAAAGGATTTTACGAAAAACTTATAAAATTCATAAACCGCCAGAGCGCCCGACGCGTTAGCGTGGACATACCCTCGGGACTTGACGCCGACACGGGGCGGCCTCTCGGGACAGCCGTGCAGGCCGATATTACCGTCACCTTCGCCCCGGCAAAGCTTGGAATGTGCATTCACCCGGGAGTGGATTATTCTGGAAAACTGTGCGTAGCAGACATAACAATCCCCAGGCCGCTGTGGGAAAATCTCCCTTTTGAACTTCTCACGTTTGAGCGATGCCGCGGACTCATAAAAAAAAGGGCCGCCGATTCGCACAAAGGAACCTACGGACACCTTTTAGTGCTTGCAGGTTCTCCGGGAAAAAGCGGAGCCGCCATACTCTCTGCCGAAGCGGCGCTTCGCACGGGAAGCGGACTCGTGACCCTTGGGGTTCCAGAAAGCATATCCTCGGCTGTCGAGGAAAAAACAACGGAGGTAATGTCCGTTTCTCTTAAGGACTCAAAGGACGGAACCCTACATCCCGATGCGTGCGAAGAGGTGTTAAGAGAACTTGAAGGAAAAAGAACAGCACTTGCCGCAGGCCCCGGAATATCGACCTCCGAAAGCACGGGGGAGTTTCTCAAAAAAGTGATAACCATGTGCGAAGTGCCGATCACGCTTGATGCCGACGCGCTTAACATAATTTCAAAAGACCCCGCAATGCTCAGAAAAACCAAAGTTCCCGCGGTGATAACTCCGCACCCCGGAGAAATGGCAAGGCTCTGCGGCGTAACAACAAAACAGGTGCAGGATGACCGCGTGGGGATCTCGACCGGGTTTTCCGAAAAATACGGCTGCTATGTCGTTCTTAAAGGAGCGAGAACAGTCATCTCCACCCCCGACGGGGAAGTGTTTATAAACCCGACCGGAAATTCGGCCATGGCAACGGCCGGGACCGGAGACGTGCTTACGGGGATAATCGGCGGACTCGCGGCCCAGGGATACGATCCTCTTTGGTCCTGCATGCTCGGCGTTTTCCTCCACGGCCACGCGGCCGACCTTCTGTTAGAGAAAACCGGCACTGCGGGCTTTACCGCATCTGAAATATCGCGTAAAATCCCCGCTTCCAGAAACTCCGTCATTTCATCCAAACAAGAAAGGCATTTCATCACGGTAAGATAGTTCCCATGGAACCCGAATTCCTACTAGAAGTAAGCAGGCCCGAGCAGACTATGCTTTGCGGCGAGATAATGGGGAAACTCATACCCAGGGGCTCCGTCGTGGGACTCACCGGAGAGCTCGGCGCCGGAAAAACGGTTTTCGCCAAGGGTCTTGCCCGAGGCCTCGGAATAGAGGAGGAACCGAACAGCCCCACATTCGTCATAATGAACTGCTATGAAGGAAGCGTGCCTTTTTTCCACTTTGACGTGTACAGACTGTCTAGCGGAGCCGAGTTTGAGGATACGGGTTATGAAGAGTTTTTCTACGGAGACGGAATCGCCGTTGTGGAATGGGCGGATAAAGTTCGGGATGTACTGCCGGGAAACGCTGTTATAATTGATATCCGATTCCCGCCCCAGGGGGACGAGGAATCGAGAACAATAAAGGTTGCAGGTAAGGGAAAATGGCTCTTGTCGTTCAGAAATACGGCGGAACAAGCGTTGCTAGCATCGAGAAAATAAGACGCGTAGCCGAGCATGTAGTAGCAACGAAAAAGAAAAAAAACGACGTGATAGCGGTGGTCTCCGCCATGGCAGGCGAAACCGACAGGCTGGTCGGTCTCGCAAAAAAGGTGATGGATCCTCCCGACGAGAGGGAGTTTGACGTGATAACCTCAAGCGGGGAGCAGGTCTCCTCCGGTCTTCTGGCGATGACCATAAAATCGCTCGGACAGGACGCTGTATCTTTTCAGGGACACCAGATAAGGATCACCACCGACAACATCTATTCCGGGGCAAAGATAAAATCGATCGACGACAGGAACATTCGTGCCGCTCTCGGGGAGAAAAAAGCAGTTGTCATAGCGGGATTCCAGGGAGTCGATGAGAACGGAAATCTGACAACGCTCGGGCGGGGAGGCTCTGACCTCACCGCTGTGGCGCTTGCGGCCGTTATGGGAGCCGACGCGTGCGAGCTCTACAAAGATGACGTGGACGGGGTCTACACGACGGATCCCGGGATCTGTCCGGACGCAAGGAAGCTCGGCCGCATTTCCTATGATGAGATGCTTGAGATGGCGTCTTTGGGATCCAAGGTGCTTCAGGCCCGCGCGGTGGAATTTGCAAAAAAATTTAAAGTGCCTATACATGTTAAGTCGACTCCGCGGCCCACAGACGAGGGAACCTGGGTTGTGGACGAGGAAAGAGTTATGAAATCCATGGAAGAAGTTATGGTGTCGGGAGTATCCTACGACAGGGACCAGGCAAAAATCACCGTGACGCAGGTGCCCGATCAGCCAGGCATAGCGGCAAGGATTTTCTCGTCGCTTGCAGACCACAACATAGTGGTCGACATGATCGTTCAGAACATAAGCACCGAAGGGCTTACAGACCTTACGTTCACCGTGCCCAAGTCGGATTTTAAAAAATCAATAGAGCTCTCAGAGAAGATGGCCCGGGAGCTTGGAGCAAGCCAGGTGCTCTCCGATAACTTTATCTCCAAGGTTTCCCTGGTGGGAGTGGGGATGAAGACCCACTCGGGAGTGGCGTCAAACATGTTCAGGGCGCTTGCTAACGAGGGAATTAACATTATGATGATAAGCACTTCGGAAATAAAAATCTCATGCGTGCTTGAGGAAAAAGATACGGAGACAGCCGTAAGGACTCTTCATAGCGCTTTTAATCTAGGAAAAACAGATGAATGAGCCGAGAACTGTTGAAATATACGACGTGACCCTGCGCGACGGTACCCAGGGGGAGAACATATCCTTTTCCATACACGACAAGATTCGGATAACGCAGAGACTGGATGATCTCGGGGTGCATTACATCGAGGGCGGATGGCCCGGCTCCAACGAAAGGGACAAGGGATATTTTGAGGAGGCAAAGAAGCTCGGTCTTAAAAACGCAAGCGTCTCGGCTTTCGGAAGCACAAGACGTGCAAGGAAGACCTGCGATGAAGACGCAAGCATACAGGCGCTTTTGGAGGCCGAAACCCCGGTTGTGACAATTGTCGGAAAAAGCTGGGACTTTCACGTCACAGAAGCCCTGAAAATAGAACTTGAAGAGAACCTTGAGCTGGTTCATGACTCGATCGAGTACCTGAAGCGTCACGTTGACAAGGTGTTTTTCGACGCCGAGCATTTCTTTGACGGCTGGAAAAGAAATTCCGAGTACTCGGCCAAGGTTCTTCAGACCGCCTACTCAGCGGGGGTTGACACGGTTGTTTTATGCGACACAAACGGCGGATCCATGCCCTGGGACATCGAGGGCGCCATAAGGGAAGTTAACAGCATGTTCGACAGGCCCAGTCTGGGAATACATACCCATAACGACGGCGAAGTCGGGGTCGCCAACACGCTCTACGCCGTAAGGGAGGGAGCATCCCAGGTGCAGGGAACCATAAACGGCTACGGAGAGCGGTGCGGAAACGCCAACCTCTGCTCCATAATACCGAATATAGCGTTAAAGCTCGGGATAAATTCTATTTCTGAAGAAAACCTGAAAAAACTCTATTCCGTATCCCATTTCATTCATGAACTCACAAATCTTTCCCCTCTGAAAAAGCAGGCATTTGTCGGCGAAAGCGCCTTTGCCCACAAAGGGGGAATTCACGTAAGCGCCGTAATGAAGAATTCTGACACCTACGAGCACATAGAACCCCGCAGTGTCGGCAACAGAAGGCGGGTGCTGGTCTCCGATCTGTCCGGACGGGCCAACATAGCCTACAAGGCTCAGGAACTGGGAGTGGACATAGACCCCAAGGATGAAAGAATTCTCGAAGTGCTGAACGAGCTTAAGGTTCTTGAGAACCAGGGTTATGAATTTGAGGGGGCAGACGCGTCCTTTGAACTTCTGGTGAGAAAAACTCTGGGCATTTATAAAAAGCGGTTCTACCTCACAAACACCCGGACTCTGGTTGAAAAGCGCGAAGATGACGAAGAGCCGGTCTCAGAAGCCACGGCGGAAGTCAGGGTAAACGACGGCGTCACGGAATATACAGTGTCAAGGGGAAACGGCCCCGTAAACGCAATAGACGGGGCACTGAGAAAGTCGCTTGAGAAATTCTTCCCGGGACTTAAAACCTTGCGTCTGCTTGACTACAGAGTAAGGGTGGTGTCAAGGTCGGGCGGCACAGACTCCGTGGTGAGGGTGCTTGTGGAATCGGGCGACGGGGAGAAGAGGTGGAGTACGGTCGGGGTTTCCGACAATATAGTGGAAGCGAGCTGGAAAGCCCTTGTCGACAGCATAGACTACAAAATCCTAAAAGACGAACTGGACGCCCGGGGTTAGCCCTGCGCCTGTTTCGCACTCCCTCTTTTTATTACAGCCCCGAGATGTCTTTGATTTCTCTGCCTTGCAAGCCTCATCTGCTTCTGTCTTTCCTCAAGCGATGAAACCCCCTCAGGAGTAAGCTTCGCATGACAGCGGGGGCAGGATATCCCGTCCCGAAATTCTTCTGACTGTCTTTCATGTTCGGATACGGGCGCCCTGCAGTTCCTGCACGTACTCCAGCTCCCCTTGGCAAGATCGTGGCCGACCGAGGTGCGGTCGTCAAACACAAAACACTCCCCTTCCCAGAGGCTCTGCTCGTGCGGAACCTTCTCAAGGTAGGAAAGCACCCCTCCTTCAAGCTGATACACACGCTCAAATCCCCTCTCAAGAAGATAGGATGTGGCTTTCTCGCACCTTATTCCGCCGGTGCAGAACATAGCAACTTCCCTGTGCTCTTGCGGGTCGAGATTTTCCCTCACGTATTCGGGAAAGTTCCTGAAGTGATCCGTTTTGGGGTTCACGGCGCCTCTGAACGTGCCGACGCGGTTTTCGTAATCATTTCTCGTGTCTATAACAAGCACATCGGGACGGCTTATAAGTTCGTTCCACTGCTCGGGCTGTATGCGCTGCCCAGAGAGGCGCTGCGGCCTTATGCCTTCTACTCCCATGGGAACCAGCTCTTTTTTGAATTTGACCTTGAGCCGGTGAAAGGGGCTTTTTTCACTGTAGCTTAGCTTGTAATGCGTGTCCGAGAACCTCTCATCGCCTTCAAGATAGGCGATAAGCCCGTCTATGCCCGCAACGGGGCCTGCAACGGTAGCGTTTATTCCCTCAGAAGCTAGAATGAAAGTGCCGTTTATGCCGTTTTCCCCGCAAATTAAAAGCAGGGAATCCTTTATTTCAAAAAGGCCGTCAAGATCAACGAACCTGTAGAAGGAAAGGACGGCGACGCCCCGGCTGTCGGGCCGCTCACTCATCCTGTCCTGCCCCGCTCAGGCTTCCCCACTCTGACAGATAATCCGTAAGATGCCGGCGTCTGTGAGGGTTCTCGGATTTTTTTTCTATCATTTCGCGAAGCAGCCGCTGCTCTTCTGTGTACTCATCTGAGTCAAAGTGTCCGATCGAGTGGGCCATCCTCAGCCACAGAAGATAAGTCGTAAGAGCATCGCACTCGTTGTAGGCGATTATATCGTCAAGTTTTCCTTCAAGCCACATGGGAGCAACCTGCTTTCCGTCGACTCCCCCCATCTTTCCGGGGATTCCGCTTATGACCGATATTTCGTGAAGAGACGGCGTGGTGCCCTTCCCCCATGCGCTTATGCATCTCATCAGATCGACGTTCCAGTCGCTTCCGCGGGCAAAGTAATCGGCTCCTTCCCAGGGCTTGTCGGGTCTTTGCGTGAAAACGCCGCCACTAAGTCCGTGCTTGATCATTCTCTGGGCCAGAATCGGTATATCGGAACCCGAGGAGTTGTATCCCACAAGCTGCGGGTGATAGTTGTCCAGAATCTTGAAAAAATCTTCTATGATTCTTCTCTCCGAGCAGTCCTCTTCGGAGGTCGGAACCGACGGAAATGAGTGAAGTTCAAGTCTTTTTGAAACCGCTCCGCCTGATTCCCTAAACACCATTGAGATGGAAACTATTTTGGAGAGAACCGTCTTTATAAACGGCATGGGCTCTTCTTCGGTCGCCCCGCCCTTCTGCCACATAAACTCGATCACCTCGCGATCGGACATGTCTTCGTCAAGTCCGTACGCGGCCTTTCCCGACTCGGGGTCCGGAACCCATTCTATGTCAAAAGCAAGAACCCTGGATTTTACTGTTTTAAACATCCGTCGCGGTCAGCTCCTTATGTAGGTGCGCATGAAAAGTATTATCGCAAAAAGGGTCGGGACAAGCAAAAACGCCTGGGAGACAAGTATCCCCTTAAGCCTTGTCATCTCGAATCCGGACTCAACAACCAGGGTGTAGGAAGATGCCTGTGGGACAGCGTTTTTAAAAGATTCGATCATGTAATCTGTCGGTCCGGGATTTTCAAACTCAGATATCTTCACTCCCCTTTTTCCCATGTAACTGTATCTTTTCTTGGAATCCGGAACCTTAAGCTCCACGTTTTCCGCACCCGATGCTTTTTTCAGGTAAACGACTATTGAGTCCTGCTCGGCGACCTCGCCGCTTGTCCGCTTTTCATCAAAAGCGCTTTCATACTGATGGTAAATTGAATAAAGCCCTTTTTCCTCAAGCCGGATCGAGTGACTTCCGGGAAAAGCGTATTCGTTAAGCGTCGCGCCGAGCCCGGTGAAACTTTTCACTACGTTATAAAAGAAAAGTCCCCCTCCGAGCAGAAACAGCACTATGCAGAAAATGTAGATTCTCTTTTTTTTTCTGTCTTCCATTGGACCTGTACCTGCGTAAAACCTGCCTTTTGTGGATTTGAGATGCGCTTAATTATACTGCGAAAAATTTTGAGAACCATAAATTTCTTTTTGCGTACGCATAAAGTTTTATTCCGGGACGCAAAAAATACGTTGACAAAGCAGCGTTGCTGTGGAATACTCCAGCAGATATTAAATTTTAAGAGGTAGGTATTGTAATGCAGGGAACTGTAAAATGGTTTAATGGCTCCAAGGGCTATGGATTTATAACCTCCACTGAAGTGCAGGATGATGTTTTTGTTCATTACACCGCTATTGAGGGAGAGGGTTACAAAACTCTCAATGAGGGTGACGAAGTAAACTTTGAGATAGTTCAAGGTAAGAAGGGTCCCACCGCAACCAACGTAGTAGTAAAGAATTAATCCCTAGGAAACTCAGAATCCGGTTATTCCACTTCCTGGGGGGGGGGAATTCCATTTTCCCGACTGACGGGGCAATTGCGTCTGCGGTTTGAAAATACGCAAATCGTGTATAGCTTTACTGTCTGAAGACTTTAGATCGCAAGGAAGGTATTCAAAATGGACTTGAGCAATCAGGAGATAACCAGATACAGCAGGCACCTTATAATGCCCGAAGTGGGCATTGAGGGACAGAAGAAACTCAAAAACTCAAGGGTTCTGTGTATCGGAGCCGGAGGGCTCGGGTCTCCGCTGGCTCTCTACCTGGCGGCCGCAGGTGTCGGCACTCTAGGAATACTTGACTTTGACGTGGTGGATTTCAGCAATCTGCAAAGGCAGGTTATCCACAGCGAGAAGACTGTCGGCACTCCCAAGGTGGAGTCCGCAAGAGACCGTCTCGTTGAGCTTAACTCCGATACAAACATCGTCACCTATAACGAGATGCTCAGTTCGGACAACGCCATGGATATCATGAAAGACTATGACGTTGTTGTTGACGGAACGGACAATTTCGCGACCAGGTATCTTACAAATGACGCTTGCGTTTTTCTCGGAATTCCGAACGTCTACGGGAGCATCTTCAGGTTCGAGGGCCAGGTAAGCGTTTTTGACGCGAAAAGAGGCCCCTGCTACAGGTGTCTCTATCCGGAACCCCCTCCCCCGGGACTTGTGCCGAGCTGCGCCGAAGGCGGAGTGCTAGGAATACTGCCCGGAGTCGTGGGAACCATGCAGGCGTCCGAGGTCGTAAAGCTTATAATCGGCGAGGGAACGCCGCTTATAGGAAGGCTTCTCTTCCTTGATGTCCTGAACATGGAACCGAAGATACTCAAGCTCAGGAAAGATCCCGACTGCCCGGTGTGCGGCGAGAATCCCTCAGTTACAGAACTCATAGATTACCAGGAGTTTTGCGGCATCGGTCGGGGTGAAGAAGCTCAGGAAGAGAAACCCAAGGTTGAGGAGATAACCGTTGAGGAATTCAGCTCCATTAAGGAGAACAAGACCGACTTTGTTCTGATCGACGTTAGGGAGCCCCATGAGTATGAAATATGCAGCATTGAGGGCTCGAAGCTCATTCCCCTGGGCGAGCTCAAGGACAGAACGGACGAGCTTGATCCCAGCGACAACATAGTCGTTCACTGCCACCACGGCGGAAGAAGCATGAAAGCCGCGACTTTTCTTGTCGAGCAGGGTTTTGGCAGGGTTAAGAACTTAAAGGGCGGCATAGACGAGTGGGCCGAAAAATACGACTCGGAAATGGCCAGGTACTGAGAATCGGGAAGTTCGGAAGAAGGGAAGAAAAAATTTTTTCCTGGGCGGAGAGGGAATCGAACCCTCACGGGCGCAAGCCCAACGGCTTTTGAGGCCGTCGCGTCTACCTATTCCGCCACCCGCCCTTTAAGACAGGGGACTATTATTCTCGCTAAATCCGGAGAAATCAACAGATTCACTCCCCGAGAAAGTAAAACCCGAACGCTGCTAACACTATGCAGTGATCTATGGTGCCTTCCCTTATATGCCGTTTTATTTCCCGCGCAGAGGCAAGCACAACTTCTATGTCTTCGGTAGTGTCAAAAGACGGTTCAGATGTCCGCTCGCACCCGGATGCCAGAAAGGTATAGCAGGAATTTGACATAAAAGCCGGGTTCGGCCTAACGCACCCTATCTGCTCCCACCGAGCGGAGGTAAATCCTGTTTCCTCAGCAAGTTCCCTGCGCGCGCATTCAACCGGACTTTCTCCCGGATCGATCATTCCTCCCGGAATCTCAAGCGTAACTTCCCCGGTGCCGTGGCGAAACTGTTTTATAAGAACGATTTCACCGGAAGGCGTAACGGGGATAATGTTAACCCAGTCGGGAGCGTCCATTACGTAAAAGTCGTGGACGGCACCGTCTTTGGGAGAAAAGGCACTTTTCTTTTTAGTCGAAAAAATTTTGTAGTCGTTAAGCGCAGCGGTTTTCTTTAGCTTCCATTTTTTCGGCATTTCTGTATTTTAATAAACCCGATTCTCTTGTTAAAATACAAAGAGTTTTTAATAAACTGCGGGAATTTTTCTGTACAACTGCCAGAAGAATAATCCGCAGGAGTGTAATTACAACAACAGTTGCGTGGAGAGATGACCGAGTGGCCGAAGGTGCACGCCTGGAAAGCGTGTAGGGGGTTTACGCTCCCTCGTGGGTTCGAATCCCACTCTCTCCGCCAGCCTTAATTTTTAACCCACGGATTTAAGGAAAGGTTTTTTCCGAAAATAAAACGGGATTACCCCCCTTTTTTTTCATTCCGCCCCTGACCTTGGAAATAGACTGGGTTCAACTTTTAGTTTCATACTTCCTCTTAAGTATAGCGAAGAGCACTTAAATGACTGACTAACCCGATCGATCAACTCTTCAATTTCTCTATTCTTAATTGTGACCGGTCGGGAAAATACCCGAACTTCGATACCCCGCCGATAAACGTCCATAGGAGAGGGGTTCCCAGCAGGAATTGTTTTTGCAGCAGAGGACTTCCTGTAATTGTTTCTGTCGTATCCTGCACAAGTACATTTAAGATCCTGTCTAATTTTTGGGGGACCTATTCTTACAGGTTCTGTGTTATAATCGAAAAAAAAGGAGGATTAGACCATGAGCCAGAAGGAAAACACCAGTCATAACAGGATTATTGCTTTATTCGGCGCGTTAATCGCCCTATTGTTTCTTTGCGTACTGCCTGACAACGCACAGGCGCAAAGTGAATCGGAAGCAGTTCTGCTTCCTTACATGTACGTGATAGGCTCGCGGCGGCCTGTTCGCTCAACCACTGACACCGCTTCTCCGGTAGATGTCATTGCAGGCGAAGATTTTACGAATCAGGGAAGCGGAGACATGTCCAACCTCCTTCGCACCCTTGTTCCCTCGTACAACGTCGCACCTAATCCTATAAGCGACGCCGCCACGTTCATTCGTCCCGCCAACCTGCGGGGCCTTGCTCCTGACCAGTCTCTCGTTTTTGTAAACGGAAAGCGCCGCCACAGGGCAGCTGTCATCAGCTTTCTGGGAAACGGCCTTTCAGATGGAGCGCAGGGCGCGGATCTAAGTGTCATTCCGGCGATTGCGATTGACCGCGTCGAGGTTCTTCGTGACAGCGCCTCTGCCCAGTACGGCTCCGACGCCATCGCCGGCGTAATCAATTTCGTGCTAAAAGACAGTCCGGACGGCGGAACTGTAGAAACCCAGTGGGGACAAACATACGAGGGGGACGGAACTGAATACAGAGGTGCTTTCAACATCGGCCTGCCTGTTACTGAGAGCGGTTTTGCCAACCTCAGCGCCGAATGGCGCGAATCCGGACCCACGGTTCGAAGCGTGCAAAGAGATGACGCGGCCGCGCTGATAGCCGCAGGAAACACCAATGTCCGCCAGCCCTACGCTCAGATATGGGGAGACCCCGATGTAGACGGAGACATCAAAATTTTTCTTAACTCAGGCATCGAGATAAGCGAACACTTGAAGCTCTACGCCTTTGGAAACATAGCCAGACGGGAAACAGAAGGCGGTTTCTTTTTCAGAAATCCCCAGACCCGCGAGGGAGTGAATGTAGACGGAGACGGCAACACTCTGGAATACACCCTGCCCTCAGGCGAGGTTTTCCGCTGGGACCAGAGATTTCCGGGAGGTTTTACACCTCAGTTCAAAGGAGAAATAAAAGACAAGGCCGCAACAGTTGGTTTTCGCGGCTCTGTGACTTCAGATCTGACATATGACACAAGCTACACAATTGGACAAAGTCGGGTGGATTTTTTCATAAGAGACACAATAAACTCCAGTCTGGGACCGGACTCGCCTACGCAGTTCGAACTCGGTTCCTATATACAGACCGATCAGACGGCAAACGCAGATCTGACTTACAAACTCGGCGTTCCGATCTTTCACTCCCCGCTTTACATCGCTACCGGGGTTGAGTGGCGCAGGGAGAACTTCGAGATTCTCGCGGGCGAGAGGGACTCATGGGTCACAGGTCCATTGGCGGAGGCCGGCTTCGGTATCGGCGCCAACGGCTTTTCCGGTTTTTCCGACCGGGTAGTAGGTGAGTGGGACCGGTCAAATATTGCCGTCTACCTCGATCTTGAAGCGGATGTATTTGCGAATCTGACCCTCGGGGCAATGGGACGATGGGAGAACTTCGACGATTTCGGTTCAACAGCAGACGGCAAGGTTGCCGCTTTGCTACGGGTGATACCCGGACTGAGCCTGCGCGGGTCCGTGAGCACGGGCTTCAGGGTACCCACGGTGGGCCAGGAGAATGTTCAAAACGTTACAACTGAGTTTGACGGAATGTTAAGGCAGCTGGGAACCATTCCCGCCACCTGCCCGGAAGCAAGACTGATCGGCGTAGAACCTCTCGAGCCGGAGGAATCGCTTACGTTCACTACGGGCCTCGTGGCAGAGGCAGGACTTGTCTCGCTTACAGCGGACTACTTCAACATCAGGGTAGATGACCGCCTGGGTAAATCAAAGGACATTACAATCAACCAGCGAGTTCAGGACAGTTGCCTTGAAGCTCAGGACATACTTGTGTTCAGCTACTATGGAAACGGGTTCGATACGCGCACTGAAGGTGTTGATATCGTAGCAACGGTTGATGTCTCTTCGCTGCTTGGAAACGGTGAGACAAGACTTGTATTAGCAGGCAACTGGACTGATACTGAGGTAATCAGGCACGATCCGAATTTCATTGACGAAGAGCGTATCCTGCAAATTGAAAAAAGCCTTCCTGACTACAGATTCAACGCTACGCTTCATCACAGCCGCAACGCATGGAGCGGACTTGTTCGCCTTAATTACTTCGGTTCCTATTCTGAAGTCCACGCCGGCAGTATAGAGTTTCTTATCCATCCGGAAGATGAAATCACTTTTGATGCCGAGATAAGCTACCTGCTTATGAACAGTGTTGAACTGACTGTCGGTGCGGAGAATGTCTTTAACAACTTCCCCGACAGAAACGCCTACGCGGGGGAAACAGGGGCAAAGTATCCGGAATCGTCGCCGATGGGCCTAGGCGGGGGTTTTTACTATGGAAGACTCCGCTATCTGTTCTAGGTGCTGACGTAATCAATTGCTCTTTTCCCGCAATGGTTGTGCGGGAAATTGCCGGTTTCGCACAAAGAAACTCCTTGTCAGGCAGAGAACCGTACAGTTAGGAATGCTAACTCAGTTCCAAACCGCCCGGACAAGATCGTAACATTACTCAGTGCTTTTTTTAGGAGCTGCTTTCCAAAGACCATCTCATTTTTTCTTTACAAAAATTTTCAAGCAATGTATATAATCCCCATTGATTAGCTACCAAGTTGCGGCAGTTTGTATGTTTTGAGAATGAAATCCAGTGGCCGGGCCCGTACGACTGGAGCTTGCGAACCCCGCCAGGCCCGGAAGGGAGCAACGGTAGCAACAACCTCCGTGCGTTACGGATACCTGGTCGCTGGTTATAAAAAATATGGCTTACAGAGTACTAGCTCGTAAGTGGCGTCCCCAGACTTTCGAAGACCTAATAGGTCAGGAATTCCCCGCCGTCACACTAAGAAACTCAATTGAGTCAGGCAAGATAGCCCACGCGCTGCTTTTCGCCGGCCCAAGAGGCACTGGCAAGACATCCACGGCAAGAATAGTCGCCAAGGCCGTAAACTGCGAGAAAAAAGACGGTGGGAAATACCCCTGCTCAACCGATCATTGCTCAAGCTGCGAGGGGATATCCGAGGGCAGATCCCTTGATGTGCAGGAAATTGACGCCGCATCTCACACGGGCGTAGCCGATGTTCGCGAGATCATAGAGAGCGTTAAATACTCCCCGGCTTCCTCGATGAAAAAAGTCTACATAATCGATGAAGTGCACATGCTCTCCCAATCGGCTTTTAACGCTCTGCTGAAAATAATGGAAGAGCCCCCGGAGCATGCGATTTTTATACTGGCGACCACCGAAGCCCACAAGGTTCCCCCGACCATAATGTCTCGCTGCCAGAGATACGACTTCAAAAAAATACCGGTTGAAAAAATAAAGAAGGCTTTGGAGAAGATAACGACGGCAGAGGAAATAAAAATCGACACGGAAACCCTCTACCTGATCGCGCGGGAATCTGAGGGAAGCATGAGGGATTCGCTCAGTCTGCTTGACCAGCTGACCGTGTCATTTGAAGACACAATAACCCACAAGGACGTGATAAACCTGCTCGGCATACCGGATAACGAGTCGCTTAGGAGCATCCTGAGAGCTGTTTTCGCCAAGGAGCCTGCAAAATGTGTGGAGCTTGTGCGAAACGCGGCGTCGAAGGGTATAAGCCCGAGGAGAATGGTCCAGGACATCATCTACACATTCAGAAACCTGCTCTATCTTAAAATCTGCGGCAAGGATTTTATTTCTGACCTCTCTGCGGATGAAAAAGACGAACTCTCCGAACTGGTGCGAAACGAATCCGCAGAAACCGTGGAGCTGCTTTTTAACCTGATAATCGACGCGGGCGAGAAAATACGCAGTTCCTTTTACCCGGAAATTGTGCTTGAACTTGCTATTGTAAAGATGAGCACCGTCGGAAAAGTCGAAAAAATAGACGACATTCTAAAAAGGCTCGAGAAGATCTCGCCGCAGTCCTCCGGTACGGAGAAAACACCGGATTCCCGCAGAACACAGAGAAAAACCGCAGAGCGCAGCACTGAGAAACGCAAAGACAAACCAGTGGAGAAAAACAGCAAACATGCTGAACAAGACACGGGCAGAAGCGAAAAACAGGCAAAAAAGACATCTGAACCTCCAGTTGTGGCGCAACCTTCAGGCGGTGATCCGACCAAGCAGGATGTCATCAAATTTGTGCACAGTAAAGACCAGTTCTTCCTAGCAAAAAAACTGGACCAGGCCCACCTGCTTGAGGTAAGGGGGAACAGGGTAACCATAAAATTTCTAGAACAAGGCATAAACCATGAAAAAGAGTTTAAAAAATCAACAGAACTAAGAGAAATGCTGAGTGAAATGCTCGGCGTTGAAAAAATAAGGCTCGATATAGGCACCATAAAAGACGAGCAGATTAATGCAACCGGCGTAGCCTCAAAAAAACCCGGTCCAGCAGAAGACGAGATAGTTAACTATGCAATCAGGCAGTTTGACGCCATGGTGATTGAAAGAAAAAATATAACTCAGGAGTGATAACATGAAATTGGGCGGAAACATGAAGAACATCATGAAGCAGATGGGAAAAATGAAGGAGCAGATGGAGCGCCTTCAGAATGAGGCAGGGGAAAAGACCGTGGAAGCTTCTTCCGGCGGTGGAATGGTCACGGTTACGGCAAAAGCCAAGGGGGAGATATCATCAATAGTCATAGAACCGGAAATAATAAACGACACTGACGTTGAGATGCTCCAGGACCTTGTGACCGCCGCCGTAAACGAGGCTCTTTACAAGGGACAGGAGCTTATGAAGGAAGAAGTCTCGCGTATTACATCCGGCATGGGACTTCCGCCGGGACTTATCTGAAATGCAAAGAACCGGCCTTCCCGAGCCGATATCAAGACTCATAGAAGAACTTTCAAAGCTTCCGGGAATCGGCGAGAAAAACGCGACCCGCCTTGCGTTTCACATATTTCGATCATCCGAAGACTATGCACGCAGTCTCTCAAGTGCAATAATCAGAACCAAATCCGACGTCAGCACATGCGGCACATGCTTTAATTTCACGGAAAAAGACCCATGCGCAATCTGCTCGGATCCTTCAAGAGATCCGCAGATTCTCTGTGTCGTTGAAGAACCACTTGACCTGCTGGCCATAGAGAGAAGCGGTGAATTCGGGGGAAGATATCATGTCCTCCACGGGGTAATTTCCCCTCTTGAAGGCATGGGACCGGAAGATCTTCGCATAAAAGAACTCATATCAAGAGCGGGACGCGAGGATATAAGGGAAATAGTAATCGCGACCGGCACAAATGTCGAAGGGGAAGCCACTGCGATTTATCTTTCAAAAACAATCAAACCACTCGGGATCAGAACCTCGAGAATAGCCTACGGAATACCGGTCGGCGGAGACATAGAATTCATAGACGAACTCACGCTCGGCAAGGCACTTCGGGACAGAAAAGAGATATAAAGCGGCGCCTTGATCATTGCCGGAAGATTTTGATTTCAGCACATTCGTAACATAAGCACCTGAAATCACACGGGCAGGTTTGTTTTGTACCCTACAAGATATATTTTTTAAACTTTTTCTGTGCAGCCGGGAATCCCCAGACTGCTTTTACCAAGAATCCACAAGCATGGTCTGCCGAATGAGCTGCTCCCAAGAGAAACAGATTTTTGTCTCTCTGTACCCTGAGCAGGTATCAGATACCTTTTTCCGTCCCCTTTGTCATACACCAGTGAACCCTTAGCCCTTCCAACCCTTACTACGCAAATGCATCACTTACTTCAAAGTTGCGTTTCGAACTTGAAACCACGTATGTTTTAAGGTATTTATAACAGGTCAAAAACTAGAGAGGTGAATGATGGAAAAATTTGAGCAGGTCACATTATTTTCGTGCTTTATGATTGTTTTTGCCGTTATTGTAGTGGGGGTGGGTACGCACTCTGTTAGAGGTGGTCCCCTTTTTTAGACAGCATTTTTGTTTTCTTAAGTGTATTCCCACCAACGCATAACCATCTTTAAGACTCCCAAAACCATAAACTCTCTGCTCTGTTTGTCTCATTGCTTCAAGCCACATTCTTCTGTGCTGTCCCAAGACCATAGTAAACCTCATCCGGTGTTTTCATTCCAAGCCCCTGATGTGGTCTTTTTTCATTGTAAAAATCTATCCACTTCCCTATACCTGCCTTTGCCGAGGCAACGGATTCATATGCCATCAGATACACTTCCTCGTACTTAACACTTCTCCAAAGCCTCTCCACAAAAACATTGTCTCTCCAGCTTCCCTTGCCGTCCATGCTTATCTTTATATCTCTGTCTTTAAGAACTCCCGTAAACTCTTCACTTGTGAACTGGCTTCCTTGATCGGTGTTGAATATCTCGGGCTTATCATACTTGTAAAGCGCTTCTTCCAGAGCCTCCACGCAAAAACTGCTGTCCATTGTGTTAGACACTCTCCAGCTAAGAACCTTGCACGAGTGCCAGTCCATTACCGCACACAGATACACAAAACCCCTGCTCATCTCTATATACGTTATGTCTGCCGCCCATACCTGCCCGGGAAGCTCTACAGTCTTCCCCCGCAGCAGATACGGGTATATCCTGTGCTCTGCTCCCCCTTTCTTTGTGGTCTGGGGGCCGGGAGCAAGCCCTCGTATCCCCATAAGCCTCATAACACGCTTTCTGCCCACCTGTACGCCCTGTGCCTTAAGGGCGTACACCATCCTTCTTGAACCCTTAAACGGATACTTAATGTAGATCCTGTCAATCTTCTTCATAATCTCTTCGTCCTGCGGGGATACCCCCACAGGTTTGTAGTAAATATTTGAGCGATTTATATCCAGCAGTTTGCACTGCCTTACCAAAGAAAGTGCCCGGCCGCGCACTACCAACTTCTTGCGCCGCTGCCGACCGAGCGCCTTTGATAAAAAATCGTTCTCCAGCGTCAGCTGGCCCACCTTGGATTCAAGCTGGTTTACGTACTTGCTCTCGCCCGCCGCCTTGCTGCCCGCCCCCTGGCCGAACACTTTGTCCGCGGCGTTGCCGAGCTGCTTCTTCTTCCACATGCTTATCTGATTGGGATGAACCTCAAACTGCCGGGCAAGCTCCGCTACTGTCTTGTCTCCTTTTACCGCCAAAAACGCTACCTTTGCCTTGAACTGCGGTGAATGATTACGTCTTTTACTCTTCATTATGTACCTCCTGTATACTCTTTTAGAATACCAAGGAAATACACTTAAGGTGCTGTCTGATTTTTGGGGTCCACTTCTCTCCACTTCTAACCATCAATACTAATTGCCTCAACGGGTGGTGTACTTGGACCGATATCGTGAGGTGTAAAAGATTCTCCTTCCCATGCTTTTGTAGGCAGTTTTAGCCTGTTGCCCAAGCGGGCTTGAATCCAATCTAATATAATTTTGCACGTAGTTGTAAATGCGGAAATGTTATCTTCTTCTGGAATAATCTTCAGTACAACTTGACTGATTGGACGAACCAAGGATTCGTTTTTCCTACTGATTACTTTAAGACTTGAACTCGGGATTCTAGTTGTATTTCTTTTTGGTTCCTGCATAAGTATTTCTAACCTTCCTGATTACTATTTTAATTGCAATAAGTATTCGTCCTGAGGAATTTGAGCTGTAATAATTTTACCGGCAGAGATTTCCGTAACGAGAGTAGGATCGATATGATTTTGGGAAGATATTGTGGCAATCCGAGAGTAATACTGGCACGATCTGGAAGTCCCATCAGGTCTGTTCAAACTTGAACCCACGTATATAATTTCCATTCCGAACAAAGAATGAGGTTGTTGCATGGACATAGATAAACTATCAAGAGCACAGGGATGTTTTCTGGGCCAGCTTGCCGGTGATGCACTCGGAGCTGTGGTTGAGTCTCAGTCCCCCGAGGAAATCACGGACAATTACCCTGACGGTCTGCGTGAACTGAAGTCCGGCGGCGTACATAACATCATTTCTGGCCAGCCTACTGATGACTCCGAGATGGCTCTGCTCCTTGCCCGGATGCTTGCAGAGACAAAGACTTACGAACCTCAGGCGGCACGCAGAGAATACCAGTACTGGCTGAGCTCCGGCCCTTTTAGCTGCGGCAGGACTACTTATGTCGGGTTGACGGGGAATCCAAACCCGCAAAGTCAGGCAAATGGAGCTATGATGCGCGTAAGTCCGCTTGGGATTTTCGGAGCCAGGTTTTCACTTGATCAGGTGGCCAAGTGGGCAATGCAGGATGCGGAGATTACACATCCCAACTTGGTCTGCCAGCAGGCAAACGCGCTTTTTGCCATGGGCATTGCTTACGCCGTTAAATACGGCTGCACCAACAAAGAGCTGTACCGCCATATCCGGAAGTGGGCGGTCGGCATGGAAGTTGAACCCGCTTTGATGAATACCGTGGACAAGTCCGCCGACAGGCCGCCAGCAGACTTTATCCACCAGATGGGCTGGGTGTTGATTGCTTTTCAGAATGCGTTGTATCAGCTGCTGCATGCTCCAAGCCTTGAAGATGCTGTTATCGACAGTGTTATGCAGGGAGGCGACACCGATACAAACGCAGCCATTTGCGGGGCGCTGCTGGGTGCGGTGCATGGACGGGAGGCTGTTCCTGACCAGTGGCTTTATTCCCTTCAGAACTGCCGTCCGGATGCCGGAGATCCTGGAGTGCATCAACCCCGCCCGGAGTGTTTCTGGCCGGTTGATGTACTGGAGTTGTCAGAGCAGCTGATCAGGGAGATTTGATCAATCTGTTTTTTGAGCAGTGGTTTCTGCAGATGTGACCGCATTTAACTCCTAGGCTTGATACTGCACGGCAGTTTCAACAGAATTCCAGACAGAGCCTTCAGTCTGTTTTTCTGAATAAATGAGGATGTTGTTGCATGAGCACAGATAAACTATCAAGAGCACAGGGATGTCTTCTGGGGCAGCTTGCAGGTGATGCGCTTGGAAGTCTGGTTGAGTTTCAGTCCCCGGAAGAGATCCGGTGCAGTTACCCTGATGGTGTCCGGCAGATGGCGGCACATATGACACTATTGCGGGCCAGCCTACTGATGATTCCGAGATGGCTCTGCTCCTTGCTCGGATGCTTGTAAGGACCGGAACTTATAAACCTCAGGCGGCACAAAAAGAATACCGGTACTGGCTTAGCTCCAGTCCTTTTGACTGCGGGAGGACTATTTTCGTCGGGTTGACGGGGAATCCAAACCTGGAAAGTCAGGCAAATGGAGCTATGATGCGCGTAAGCCCGCTTGGGATTTTCGGAGCCAGGTTTTCACTTGATCAGGTGGCCAAGTGGGCAATGCAGGATGCGGAGATTACACATCCCAACTTGGTCTGCCAGCAGGCAAACGCGCTTTTTGCCATGGGCATTGCTTGCGCCATTGAGTCCGGTTGTGCTAACAGGGAGCTATATCAGCATATTCAAAAGTGGGCGGTCGACATGGCAGTCGAGTCTGAATTGCTAAAAACCATAGAGGAGTCTTCCAGCAAACCGCCAGCAGACTTTATCCACCAGATGGGCTGGGTGTTGATTGCTTTTCAGAATGCGTTGTATCAGCTGCTGCATGCTCCAAGAAGTGGACCCCAAAAATCAGACAGCACCTTAAGTGTATTTCCTTGGTATTCTAAAAGAGTATACAGGAGGTACATAATGAAGAGTAAAAGACGTAATCATTCACCGCAGTTCAAGGCAAAGGTAGCGTTTTTGGCGGTAAAAGGAGACAAGACAGTAGCGGAGCTTGCCCGGCAGTTTGAGGTTCATCCCAATCAGATAAGCATGTGGAAGAAGAAGCAGCTCGGCAACGCCGCGGACAAAGTGTTCGGCCAGGGGGCGGGCAGCAAGGCGGCGGGCGAGAGCAAGTACGTAAACCAGCTTGAATCCAAGGTGGGCCAGCTGACGCTGGAGAACGATTTTTTATCAAAGGCGCTCGGTCGGCAGCGGCGCAAGAAGTTGGTAGTGCGCGGCCGGGCACTTTCTTTGGTAAGGCAGTGCAAACTGCTGGATATAAATCGCTCAAATATTTACTACAAACCTGTGGGGGTATCCCCGCAGGACGAAGAGATTATGAAGAAGATTGACAGGATCTACATTAAGTATCCGTTTAAGGGTTCAAGAAGGATGGTGTACGCCCTTAAGGCACAGGGCGTACAGGTGGGCAGAAAGCGTGTTATGAGGCTTATGGGGATACGAGGGCTTGCTCCCGGCCCCCAGACTACAAAGAAAGGGGGAGCAGAGCACAGGATATACCCGTATCTGCTGCGGGGGAAGACTGTAGAGCTTCCCGGGCAGGTATGGGCGGCAGACATAACGTATATAGAGATGAGCAGGGGTTTTGTGTATCTGTGTGCGGTAATGGACTGGCACTCGTGCAAGGTTCTTAGCTGGAGAGTGTCTAACACAATGGACAGCAGTTTTTGCGTGGAGGCTCTGGAAGAAGCGCTTTACAAGTATGATAAGCCCGAGATATTCAACACCGATCAAGGAAGTCAGTTCACAAGTGAAGAGTTTACGGGAGTTCTTAAAGACAGAGATATAAAGATAAGCATGGACGGCAAGGGAAGCTGGAGAGACAATGTTTTTGTGGAGAGGCTTTGGAGAAGTGTTAAGTACGAGGAAGTGTATCTGATGGCATATGAATCCGTTGCCTCGGCAAAGGCAGGTATAGGGAAGTGGATAGATTTTTACAATGAAAAAAGACCACATCAGGGGCTTGGAATGAAAACACCGGATGAGGTTTACTATGGTCTTGGGACAGCACAGAAGAATGTGGCTTGAAGCAATGAGACAAACAGAGCAGAGAGTTTATGGTTTTGGGAGTCTTAAAGATGGTTATGCGTTGGTGGGAATACACTTAAGAAAACAAAAATGCTGTCTAAAAAAGGGGACCACCTCTGTGAAGAAATAGCAGTCACTTAGCTTAGCAAATGACTTCCTGCTAAGTTTGTCTAATTATCGCTATAATTCCCATATGTTAGAATTGACAAAATGAACGAGGCTTCATGCTGCCACACTCCGCCGCCCGGAGAACCTCTGCGTGTAGGACGCAACCTGAAAATTTCCCTTGTTTTGCTTCTGTGCCTTATTGCTGTTTCTTTCCTGCCGCCTCTCTCACTCCTAAACGCCTCTTTGCTGGGTTACATCAAACTGCTTGCCATTCCCCTCTCTGTGGGCTTTCTGCTCGGCGGTGCCATAGACTACTTCGTTCCCCAGGGGTTTATATACAGATACCTTGGAAAAAAGGGCCGCTCACCGCTTCTTTACGCGCTGGCGGGAGGTTTTGCGATGTCTTCGTGTTCCCACGGAATACTAGCCATAGCCATTCAGATCTACAAAAAAGGGGCAAGCGTCCCGGCCGTTATAACATTTCTGCTTGCTTCTCCCTGGGCGAATTTTCCCGTAACCATTCTTCTCGTAAGCTTTTTCGGGTGGAGGGGGGTTCTGTTTATAGTCACGGCCGGATTTATAGCCGTTGTTACGGGCATTGTATTTGAGGCGCTTGAGCGCGGCGGCTACATCGAAAAAAACGACGTCGCCGGTCTGGGAGAGGAATACGAGTGGGAGAAAATAAAGAATTTTTCTCTGAAGCAAAGTGTTCCGGGAGTTTTGAGGGGAAGCCTCAGTCTTTCCAATATGGTTCTGTGGTGGCTTATAATCGGACTTATAGCGGCGGTTTTTATAGATGTATACGTGCCCAGGGAATTTTTTATGCGATATCTGGGTCCGGACATGGGCGGTCTTTTGCTCACCCTTGCGGGAGCTTCTGTGATTGAAGTCTGCAGCGAGGGAAGTTCAGTTATTGCTTTTGAGATCTATGACAAGGTGGGGGCGTTTGGAAATCCGTTTGTTTTCCTTATGGCGGGGGTTGTGACCGACTATACGGAGATTGGTCTTCTGTGGACTAATATAGGCAGAAAGACGGCTCTGCTTCTTCCCGTAGTGGCTGTCCCTCAGGTAGTTTTCTTCGGGTTTGTGTACAACGCCTTTCTTTGAACCGCAAGGAGAAATAAAATGCGAAGATGTCCCTGGTGTGAGAAAACCGATATTGAGAGGGACTACCATGACAATGAGTGGGGAGTGCCGGTTTTTTCCGACGAAAAGCAGTTTGAATTCCTGGTCCTTGAGTCTGCCCAGGCCGGGCTCAGCTGGCTTACGGTTCTTCGCAAAAGGGAGAACTACAGGCGTCTTTACGAAGGGTTTGATCCGCAAAAAGTTTCCGGATACGGAGAAGAAAAAATACAGGAGCTTATGTCGGACAGCGGAATAATACGCAACAGAAAGAAAATAGAGGCTTCGATAAACAACGCGGTGCGGTTCCTTGAGATACAAAATGAGTTCGGAAGCTTCTGCGATTACCTGTGGGGGTTTGTCGGAGGAACCCCGATTGTAAACGCCTGGGAGCACACCTCGGAAATACCGGCTTCTACGGAACTTTCAGTTACTGTAAGCCGCGACCTTAAGAAACGGGGGTTCCGTTTCATGGGCCCGACCATTGTGTATGCGCATCTTCAGGCGGCAGGGGTGGTGAACGATCATCTGGTGTCGTGTTTTCGCTACGGACAGATCCTGGATTTAATCAAGGGAGTCAAATAGCCGCATGAAGTAATCTCCGCTTTGCCTGCTGAAACTGACTATTCTCTCGATCTTCTTTTCGCCCAGATCTTTTTCGATTCTTCTTACCGTTTTTTTTATCGCCAGGGAATGTGCGGGATCTTCTTTGGCGTGAACCTCTATGAATGTTGCGGGATCGGGAACTGTGTGCAGTTCGGGGAAAAGAAGCCCTGACACGTTTTCAAACAGATAGGAATGTCCAAGTATCGCCAAGGGAAACTGCTCGGCGGCGTTTTGGAGAAACTCGTCGTACTCCCTTACAATTTCAAGACAGAAAGGGTGGATCTCCTCTTCTCCGAGATCCTTAAGATCACGAAGGGCAATCTCGGCATGTCCGAGTTCTCCCTGTGTGCAGGAATGAAATCTTTTGCTCAGGTAGGGATCGGAGTCTTTGGTGTTTATGCTTGCCATGTTGACCGCTCTTTGACTCAGAAATTCGATTATATAAAAAGTGCGCAGGAATCTTGCATAGATTTCCCGCGAGATGTTCCCCGAAACAAGATCCTTTACCTCTTTTTTTTCTTTTACCCTGCGAAGATAGGTTTTGACTTCAGTGTCAAGAAGCGATTCAAGCTTTTCCATTTTGTTTTTCCCGGAATAAAATTCAGACCGACTATTGTAACATAGAAATCCGTATTGTTAATCCGCTGTTAGCGGAAAATAAGACTGACCGTTTTTACAAATCCCGACGCTTTCCAAGTTGACTGCGTCATTCGGCTCAGGAACCATTAGGAGGCACTGTTTTTCCCGCGCCCGTAGCCCAACTGGACAGAGCGCTTGACTACGGATCAAGAGGTTGGGGGTTCGAATCCCTCCGGGCGCGCCATCTTTGCATTCGTCTCCCATTTAACATCCGCAATCGCTTCTGTCCGACCTGATGCTTGGAAGCCTAAATGGGCAATCTTTTTTTTCTGCCCGCTATTCTGATTCCTCGTATAATCAGGGCTGTTACGGTATATGACAGGATGATAATCGGTCCGGCGGGCATGTCGGACGCTACGGCAAAGGCTATGCCGGACAGAACCGCTACCACGCCACAAAGCCAAGCGACAAGATACGGCCGTTTGACTTTTACCGCGGCCAGAGCCGGGAGTATAAGACTTGCAAAGACTACATAGACGCCGGCTAGCTGAACTGATGAAGTGATGGCAAGAGCAAAGAGCAGGTAAAATCCTACGTTGTTTCGCACCTCAGGCTTTGCAAACCAAGCCAGAATTATTAATGCATAAACAGGTGCGTGTTTAGCTATGTCTGTCCATGTCACAAACAGCATCTGTCCCGAAAGCAGATGTTTTATCTCATCTCCGCCGTGCGGATGATCAATAAGCAATAAAAGTGCCAGTGATGCTGCAAGTACGAAAGCGCACCCTATGATTGCTTCTTGCCGCTCAGGCATTTCCGTTTCCACTTTGCGGAAAAACAGCCCTGCTGCGACGGCACAGGCAAGAGCTATTAGCTGAATCAGCCATGGAGACGGATCATGGATGAACATGTTGCCGACCACAAGCCCAAGCCCTGCAATCTGCGCCACCCCAAGGTCAATAAAAATGATCCCGCGGCGGAGCACCTCGGTGCCCAGAGGAGCGTGCGTGAGAGCTATCATGAGTCCGGCCGCCACCGCAGGTCCGATGATTTCTAAAAGTTCACTGCTGAGCATCAAATGCTTTTCTTAACAGATCTATAGTTCTGTCAAACAGAGCAAACAGATCGCCGCTTTTTTCGTCGCCTCCGACAGTGTAAGGAAGTATGACTGCCTTTATCCCGGTTTTTTCTGACAGCCATTTGCTGGCGTCATCAGGATCGTAAGGGGTGCGGATAATTGCATCCGCCTGATCGGCTCTCAGCTCTTTCAGTAAATTTTTCAGATGAGAAGTTGTCGGCGGAATGCCGGGTTTCGGTTCAAGCGTCCCCACTTGTTTCATTCCAAGCCAGTCCATAAGATAAGTAAACGATTTATGATGAACCACAATTTTTTTTCCTTTAAAAAAGGAAGCCTCGGATTCCCATCGGGAAATTGCCTTTTGCAGGCGCGATGAAAAATCCTGGTAACTGTCCTTATAAAAAGAGGCGTTTTCAGCGTCGATTCCGGAAAGCCGTTCCGCAACCACCCAGCCCACTTTCATCAGATTGTAGGGATTGAGGTGCAGGTGAGGGTTGCCTTCAGGGTGCACATCTCCCATGCTGCGGTCAACCACTGTCGGGATTTCAAGCATCGTAACGAAATCCGCCGCCATAAGGTAGCCAACGGAGCCGGGCTGCAGATCGGAACTTGCTTTCTGAAGCAGAATAGGAAGCCATCCTAATTCAAGACCCCCACCGGAGCATAGCAGCAAGTCGGCTTTACGCACCTTGGACATAAGACTCGGACGCGCCCTTATGTAATGGGGATTCTGTAATGCCGAAGTGGCTGAAAAGGCTTCCACTTTGTCCCCGCCGATCTCTTCGGCCAGTGCCGCCCATTCCGGTTCGCAGGCAAACACTTTTACTTTTGCGAAAGAAGATGCCGGAGCCATAAAAAGGAGCCCCGGCAGGAAGATTAAAATGAAGGTAAGGTAACGTTTCATAATAACGGTTTCTCCTAGTATTTATGCGCAGCGTGAGCACCCATGGCCATTATGTACTGGATTATAAACTGATTGTCACTTTGGTCATCTCTTGTTTTCTCATGGTTGTACTGAAGGCGTATACGGGAAAACTCGCTGTTTGACCAGTCGCCCATGACTGCTATCGCGTAGGGGTCGTGATTTATCTGTGAATCCTCAGGAGAGTATATCTGGGAATAGCGCCCGCCTATCCTCCATTTTGGAGAGAATTTGAAAACCCCCTGCCCATACCAGCCATGACTTCCTCCGTCGAGGCGTTCTTCGTGAACTTCGTCTCCTTCCATAAGAGTATAGACACCTTGCTCATCACGCCAGAAGTACTCGCCCTGCAAAAGCAGTTCCATTTCGCGGTTGTTTCCGGTCGGTGCCCACACGTAGCGCAGGTCAATCGCGTAGAGCCTTGTGTCTCCCGTGAATGTGCCGGCGGTGAAAAACTCCTCGTAATTCTCCCCATGATCTTCTTCATGGCCATTTTCATGTTCCCCATGATCTTCTTCGTGTACATGTTCGTCATCATGGTCTTCTTCATGCGCACCATGGGCATCTTCCCCTTCGTGTCCGGGCCCGCCGCCACGGCCGTTCGCCTCTCCGTCAAGAAAAGAGCCTCCAATTCTCCAGGAAGAATTTCTTCCGATGTCGCCGCCTACCCGTAAAAAGGCACTGAATGAGTTTATGTCACTACCCTCAGCTCCGGAGAACGGGAAATCGTCTCCGCGGAAAATACCGCCTCCCGCCTCCATATACAGATCGGTCGGGAGCACGTATGAAATCTGCGCCCCGGTATCATTGAAGCCCTTATCTAAAAACACCCTGTATGGAAGCGGACGATCGGCAAAATCGTCAGCGTGGGCGTGATGCTCGTTCATATACCCCAGAGTCCAGAATGCACGGCCCATTTTTATGGTTGCTCCGGATGGAAGACCGAATCCGGGCAGGGTTTCCACGTATGCTTCTTCAAGTTCTATTTCAACCCCGTCTCCGTGGTCGGCAAGAGCTGATGTTATATGACCGTAAAATTTATTGTCAACACTTGTAGAAACATTTAATTCGGTTTCTCCAAGGGAAATTCCTTCCGTTCCCCGTTCTGCCTCATGCCCCAGGGTGAAGCCGGGAATTTCACCCTCATCTGAGGAGAAAGCGGCGAATCGTCCGTTCAGCACCGCTCCGATTGAAGGATTAAGGTCCCTGTTGTAAATGGCCCTGTTGTAACTGGCTCTGCTAGCTCCTCTATCTTTGGTCTTTGAAGAAACTGTTTTAGTCTGAGAAGCTTCTGACTCCATCTTGGAGAGTTTTTCTTCCATCTTTAAAATCCGGTCCTCATATGCGGACCTCATCTCCTGTATCTCTTTTTTCAAAGCTTCTATGTCCTGATCCGAAGCGGCAAGAGCGGAGATATGAGAAAAAGACAAAACGGCAAAAACCGCGGTCATGACCGCAAAACGCAGTATATTCATTGTTTACTCCTTAAATGTAGGTAAAAAATACTTTTTATGCTTATATTCTCGGGAATCTTAAAAACTGCTTTATTTTCTTGCTAAATGAAAACATTTCTCATTTAACCTAGCATATGAAAAACCATGGTGTCAATATAGCAAATGAAAACATTTCTCATTTAACCTAGCATATGAAAAACCATGGTGTCAATATAGCAAATGAAAACATTTCTCATTTAGCCTGCAGATAGGAGAAAGTACGGTGTCTTAATGGTAATAAAGAGAACTGTGCACGAAATGTTGCAGGAAAAACGGTCAAATCAACTTGATTTCAATAATTTTAGGGTTGCCATTAGACATCAATCTCCATCCTCATCTTGCGACCGGGTCTTTTTCTGGCAGGGTGTGTTTCTCACCACATTCTTGCCCTGTGGTGGTGGCAGTCAATTAGCGGGTTTTGGTCATATTTAAAGTATCGGATATGTAATCACGAAGGGCGCCTTCCAGAAGACATATAAATATTAATGGCAATCACTTCTTATCCCATTTAATGATTTATCATCGAATAAAGCCTATTTTATCGGTAGATGGATATCGGTTAGCAGATATTCCGGTGCTGTATCAAAAGGTGTATTTAGATAAATGTCCATACAGGGACGGTCATCCATTTCTTCACCACTGCCGGGCAGCCACTCATAAAAAAATCTTCGGTAGGCTTCTTCAAGTCCTTCGTAGCTGCCTTTATGAGTGTAAATAGCACACCGGCCCGGCTCCACCGTTTCAATGGTGATTTCGGCCGGGGGCTCGGCATTCGTTTCAAGTTCAAGGCAGGCATCTGAACGAAGTTTTTCTGCCGGTACAACTTCCGGGTTGTCGTAAGATAGCGTAAAGGCCCGGCGAGGTTGCGCACCAACAGACACAGCCCACTGAAACAGACGCTGGAAACAAGGTCCAATTTCATTGTATGGACCGACATAACGGATTTTGGCAACTTTTATAGGGTCCAGCGTTTCAATTCGTACTTGCATGGCAGTGTTCATGGAGTGAAACTATACCGAAAATTACAAATTCTTCATTCCCCAAAATATCGGGGATCAGCTGTAAAAAACAACTTGTTTGTCTTTTGCAGTACCGCATCCATATATGAGGATATGAGGCATTTGCGTAGTAAAGGATAGCCATACGGGGCAGGGGTATAAGGAGGGGTGAAAAAACTTTTCACCCCAGAATCTTGGTAAAAACCCCTAAAAAACGACTGATTCTGGTCAAGGACCGCAGGATGGCTTCTTACGGGCTTGAGAAGAAAAGAGGCACTTTGAAGTTCCGCTGTCCGGCGGCTGCGTACAATCTTGACTGCAATGGCTGGAAGAAGTGTCACAGTGACGCTGGCACCAATGGTTACGGCAGGGTGGTGCGGGTGTCTGTTGATCGTGACCGGCGTATTTTTACTCCCGCGCGGCACGGCAGTCTGTCATGGAACCGGGCTTACAGAAAGCGAAGTGCCATTGAGCGTTTAAACTCACGCATAGGGGGCAAGTTTGAAAAACACTATATCAGGGGCAAGGCGAAGATGGCCTTCAGAGCGGGCATGGAGATTGCAGTGATAATGGCTCTTGCGGTGGGTCACGCAAAGGCTGGCAGAACGGAGCGTATCAGATTCCTTGTGTCGGGGTTTTATGCCGATACCGGATAGTCTTTCTTTAAATTCTTCACCAGAAAATTTAAACGGAATTCAGCTTTGTGTGGACTGCTGCGTCCGCACCCGGGCAGAAAGCGATTCCTGGGTGAAATTGGTGCTGAGCTGTGTCTGAATCGGCCTGAATCAGGCTTATCCGGTCTTTAGATTGCTGGAATACCCCCGCTTTGTGATTCCAAAAATCTCAAAACCCACTACTACGCAAACGCCTCTATATTGAGTATCCTTGCTGTTTGAGTAACATTACCGCCACGCATCGATCTTCGGAGGTTAAAGTGAGTTCAAGACCCATTCTGGTTACCGGGGACAGACCGACGGGAAAACTTCATCTGGGTCACCTTGTGGGTTCGCTTCACAACCGCATCAGGTTTCAGAGTGAATACGACTGTTTTTTTCTGGTTGCCAACCTCCACATGCTGACCACTCATTACGACAGGGCCGTTGAAGTTGAAGAGAATACTATTGAAATGGTATGCGACTGGCTTTCTGTGGGGATGGACCCGGACAGTTCGGTTTTCTACGTACAGTCCCAGGTGCCGCAGATAACGGAACTGTCGACCATACTCTCAATGCTCTGCCCGGTGCCGAGACTCCAGAGAATACCGACCCTTAAGGAGAAAATTCAGGATATGGGAGTGGGGGACAACTACTCGGCCGGACTTTTGGGATACCCCGTGCTCATGGCTGCAGACATACTTATGTTCCGGGCGACCAAAGTCCCGGTGGGAGAAGACCAGCTAAGTCACGTCGAGCTCACCAGGGAGCTTGCCAGGAGGTTTAATTTTCTCTACGGCGATTACTTCGGGGAGCCTGAGCCTCTAATCAGCAAGGCCTCTCGCCTCGTTGGAACCGACGGGAACAGGAAGATGAGCAAAAGTCTTAACAACTGCATATACCTAAGCGACAGTGAAAAGGAAGTCGAGCGCAAGGTAAGGAGCATGTATACCGATCCGAAGAGAATAAGGGCCGACATACCGGGCACTGTGGAAGGGAACCCGGTTTTTATCTACCACGATCTTTTCAACGGCAATACCGATGAGGTTGAGGACCTTAAGGACCGCTACAGAACCGGAAACGTCGGGGATGTCGAGGTAAAGAAAAAACTCGCCGCCGCCATAAACCTTCTTCTTGAGCCCGTCAGGGAGAAAAGAGCCCAATATGAAGCGAGGACGGACGAGGTAAGGGACATACTGCGCGAGGGAACTGTCAAGGCAAAGCGGGTGGCTGAACAGAACATGGAGGAAATAAAGGAGAAGGTTGGTCTTTTTCGCACTTAGAGTCCCCGCGTTTTTTTGACAGAGACGCGCTCTATTCTATGTCCTGCTCAGATAAATTGTTTGTATTCTAAGATGTTTTTCGCAACCCAAATGGACAAAGCAAGATGAACTCAATTGAAGAAATTATTGACGACGTAAAGCGGGGCAACCTTGTGATACTGGTCGATGACGAAGACAGGGAGAACGAGGGAGATTTCGTAATACCCGCCGAGAACGCTACAGCGGAAATGATCAATTTCATGGCTACTAACGGCCGTGGTCTTATCTGTCTCTCCCTTACCCAGGAAGACGCCAACCGCCTTGCTCTTCAACCCATAAAGCCCGAGTACAACGAAGCTCCCGAACACACGGCTTTCACCGTTCCCATAGATGCGAAAATAGGGGTTACGACCGGCATATCGACCCACGACAGGGCCTCGACGATAAGGCAGGCGATATCTCAGGATTCAAGGCCTGAGGATTTTGTGCGTCCCGGACACATTTTTCCGCTTGTGGCGAAAAAGGGCGGGGTGCTTGTCCGCGCGGGTCACACAGAAGGCTCAGTCGACATATCGCGTCTTGCGGGTTTTCATCCGGCGTCGGTTATCTGCGAGATAATGAAGGAGAACGGAGACATGGCGCGTCTTGAGGATCTGATGGCTTTTTCGAAAAAGCACGGAATAAAAATCGCTACCATTGCCGATCTCATAAGGTACAGGATAGAAAAGGAGAGCTTCGTGCGCAGGGTGGCCGAGGCGGAGGTGCCTACCGAATACGGGGTTTTCCGTGCCATAGCTTTTGAAAATGAAATAGACGGTCTTCAGCATATGGCCTTTGTAAAGGGGAAGCTCAGCCCCGAGGACGGGACGCTGGTAAGGGTGCATTCTGACTGTGCCATAAGCGATATTTTCGGTTCGCTTTACTGCCACAGCCGGGCGAAGCTCACCCGGTCCCTCAGTATGATAGAGGCGGCCGGCTCCGGGGTTTTGGTCTACATAAACCAGGAGTCGAGCAACGGAGGATTTGCAAAGAAGATAAAACGCTACTCAGACGGAAAAATAAAGGAAATGCCCGCACCTGTCCCGGAGCGTCAGGAACTTAAAGCGGAACTCAGGCATTACGGAGTGGGAGCCCAGATACTCAGGGATCTCGGGGTGCGCGACATAAGGCTTCTCACCAACAATCCGATAAAGGTAAAGGGGCTTGAGGGATTCGGACTCAGAATGGTCGGCAGCGTTCCCATAGACATCTCCGATTACACGGAAAAAGAAGCCGAAATGGGAAAAAGCGCAGATTTCGGTAATATTGTTTCAGTATCAAACTAAGAGGGAAGCAGATGCCTCAAACGATAGAAGGAAAACTGAGCGCCGGGAAATTCCGCTTCGCAATAGTGTCAAGCAGGGTAAACAGTTTTGTTACCAATCCCCTGACGGAGGGAGCGGTCGACACCCTCGTTCGCCACGGAGCGGGCGAGAGATCAATAGACGTGATAAAGGTTCCGGGCTCTTTTGAGGTGCCTTTGGCGGTGAGAAAGGCGGCGATGTCGGGAAAATACGACGCCGTCGTGGCGGTCGGAGCCATAATCAGGGGACAGACCTCCCATTTTGATTTTCTCGCTTCTCAGGTGACAAAGGATCTTTCGGCTGTGGCTCTTGAGACCGGAGTGCCTGTCTGCTGCGGCATAATAACCACAGAAACCACCGAGCAGGCCATTGAAAGGGCGGGGGTAAAGGCCGGCAACAGGGGCAGCGAGGCCGCGCTCAGCGCGCTTGAAATGGTTAACCTCGTAAAAGCGCTTTCCTGATATTTTCCAGATGGGGAAGAGAAGGTTATCAAGAAAGACCGCCCTTCAGTTTCTCTATCAGGTTGATTCGGCCTCAGCCGGGCACGCCTATCCGCAGTTATCCCGTCTGCGTTCCGATTTTAAATCTTTCTGTTCACTTCATCACGAGGCGCAGGACGGTGAAATGCTTGAATTTGCGTTTCTGCTCTGTCGCAGTGTTGTGGAGAATATCGACGCCATAGACGGCATCCTGAACAGCTGTTCTGAGAACTGGAAAGTGTCGAGAATGTCCAGGGTGGACAGGAACATTCTGCGACTTTCGGTCTGCGAGATCGTCTTCTTGAGCGATATACCTGTGCCTGTTACTATAAACGAGGCGATTGAAGTGGCCAAGGAGTTCGGGTCGGAGACCTCCGCCTCGTTTATAAACGGCATTCTTGATAAGATTGGGAAAAGTATGGAAAGAGGGGAGTTCGGCGATGATAACTGAAGTGATCTCAAAGCTTGTGGAAGGTGAGGACCTTTCTGAAAGGGAAGTGACGGAGGTCTTTGATCTTATGATGGAGGGGGAGCTTCCCGAAAGCCAGATGGCAGCCTTTCTTACGGCGCTTCGCATGAAGGGGGAAACGGTTTCCGAGATAACCGGCGTGGCTAAGGCCCTTCTGAGCAAGGCCCGCAAGATAGAGTGCGACCGCGAAAAAGCAGTGGATCTTTGCGGAACCGGCGGCGACGGAAGTGGGACGTTTAACATATCCACGACTGCCGCCTTTATAGTCTCGGGAGCGGGAGTCACGGTTGCCAAACACGGCAACAGGTCGGTTTCAAGTCCGGTCGGAAGCGCGGATGTGCTCGAGGCGCTCGGAGTGAAAATAGATATATCCCCGGCTGTGGCGCAGAAATGTCTTTCGGAAGCCGGAATAGCTTTTCTTTTCGCTCCCGTATACCATCCCGCCATGAGAAATGTGGCCAAGTGCAGAAAGGACCTCGGAATAAGGACCGTTTTTAACCTGATAGGCCCGGTGGTAAATCCCGCGGGAGTGAGAAATCAGGTTATGGGAGTCTACTCACCGCATCTGCTTGTTTCTGTTGCGCAGGTGCTCAAGAACCTGGGTTCGCAAAACGTAATGCTGGTTCACGGTGGAGGATGCATGGACGAGATAACTGTTACGGGGACTACGAAAGTGGCCGAACTTCGCGATGGAAAAGTAGGCGAATACGATCTTCACCCCCGGGATTTTGCTTTAAAAACCCGCTCGCGCGAAGAACTCGGAGGTGGTGTGAACGCGGCTGAGAACGCACAGATAACCCTCTCCGTGCTCAGGGGAGGGGACAGCGGCGCGAGGACAGACGCGAGTCTGCTAAACGCGATGGCGGCCATATACGTTTCGGGCAGGGCGGCGAGTCTTGCAGAAGCGCTTGATCTGGCCAGAGATTCTCTTTTAAGTGGGGCTGCGCTTGGAAAGCTTGAGATGCTGATCGAAATTACTAGCCGGAACCAGCCGAATGATTCTTGACGAGATAGTCGCTTATAAAAGGCAGGAACTTGATGAGGCGAAAAAAAAGCGGCCGCAAGCAGAACTTGTGTCCACCGCCGCGCAGCGTCTGCCGGCCATTGACTTTGCGGCTCTTCACGCAAAGACCCGGGGAGTGAAAATAATATCGGAAATAAAACGCGCTTCTCCTTCCAGAGGCGTCATAAGGGATGATTTCGATCATTTCTCCATTGCCCGGGAATATGAAGCCTCGGGGGCTTTTGCGCTTTCTGTTCTTACCGACCGTAAGTTCTTCGGAGGCGATATTTCCTATCTGTCGGATATAAGAGCTCACTCGGCGCTTCCGATTCTGAGAAAGGATTTCACAATAGATCCCTATCAGCTATACGAGGCAAGGTGCCACGGGGCCGACCTTGCGCTTCTCATAGCTGCCGTGCTGGACCGGACGCAGATAGAGGAATATCTTGGTCTTGCCCGTTCCCTCGGCATGAACTGTATCGTGGAGGTGCACGGCGAGGAGGAACTTGAGACCGCTCTTTTGGCGGGAAGCGAAATAATCGGGATAAACAATAGGGACCTTCGTACATTCGACGTTTCGCTTGAGGTGTCAAAAAGACTTTTCGGCATGATTCCCGAAGGTAAAATTGTAATAAGCGAAAGCGGTATATCGTCGGTGGAGGATATGCAGGGACTTATGGACTGCGGCATAGACACTTTTCTTATAGGAGAAACATTTATGAAAGCCCAAAAACCCGGGGAGGTCCTGCGCGGTTTTCTCTGCTGACGCGCATTTGTCGATCATGAACAGACAAGGAAGAAAAAGACCGTGGCTTGCGGTTGTGCTCTCCCTGGTTTTGCCGGGACCGGGACAGTTCTACAACGGGCAGCCTTCCAAGGCCGTCCCTCTCGCTGTTCTTTGGATCGTGGTGAACTTCCTGTCGTCCTCGTACGAACCTTTTAATGCTTTCATAGAGTCTGAAAGCCCTCCGACCTTTGAGGGTGTGCCTGGCTCTACACTTGTTATCATCCTGGGGTATTCTGTTGCGATAATTTTCATACTTGGGATATCAATATACGACGCATACAAAACGGCAGCGAGAATAAATCATAATCTTAATGCTGAACAAAACCAGCCTTAGTGAGGAGGAGAAACCAGATGGAAAGAGAAAATGCTGTGACACTCGGAGGCAATCCGCTTACCCTTGTCGGTCCCGAGCTTAAAAAAGGCGACCAGGCTCCGGATTTTAATTGCGTGCAGAGCCTGGGAAGCGAGGTAAGCCTTGAGAGCTTCGGCGATGACATAAAGGTTTTTAACGTGGTGGTTTCAGTCGATACGCCGGTCTGCGATGTTCAGATCAGGAGATTTAACGAGGAAGCCGCGGCGCTTTCCGACTCGGTCCGGATAATAACGGTGAGCATGGATCTTCCGTTTGCCCAGAGCCGCTACTGTACGGCAGCCGAAGTGCAGAGTGTAAGCACTGTGTCAGACTATCAGTATGCCTCTTTCGGCGAGGCCTACGGGGTCCTCATAAAGGAAAACAGGCTTCTTTGCCGTGCGATTTTCGTCGCAGGCGGTGACAACACTCTTGAGCATGTTGAGTACGTGGGCGAAATAGCAGAAGAACCGGATTACGGTGCGGCGCTTGAGGCGATAAAATCAATAAAGAGGGATTAACATGGAATTTATCGGGCTGGTAATAGCGTTTATAGTGGCTTTCTGGGTTTATTCGGATGCGAAAAACAGGGGCAAAACCACGCAGAAGGCGTTTTTCTGGTTCCTCGGCGTATTCTTTGTTCTCGTAGTGTTTCTGCCTCTGTGGCTCATTACTAGGCCCAGGGCAAAGCTTTGTCCCAACTGCGGCGAACACTACGAATACGCAGAGTCTGAACGCTTTTGTCCGAAGTGCGGTGTTGAGCTAGAAGCATAGGAATGATATTTTTTAATGGAAGGGCTTTTTTCGATGAGCGAGACTACTGAAAAATCCGAAGTTACCGAAGATGATGTTATGGAGGTTCTCGGCGACATATACGATCCCGAGATACCGATAGATATAGTCAATCTTGGTCTTGTCTATGGCGTTGCCGTGGAAGGTTCCCGTGTGAATATCGATATGACGATGACATCTCCCGGATGTCCCGCCGCAACACAGATAGTTGCCGAGGCAAAGTATCTTGTCGAGGAGCTTGATGGAATCTCCGAGGTGAATGTCGAAATTGTGTGGGACCCGCCCTGGGACCCGGGAAAAATGAGCGAGGCGGCAAAAGAAAGTCTGGGAATGTTCTGATTCCCCGCGCTTTGCTGCTGCGAACAAGGAGATTGGAGATGGCAGAGAATCTCAAAACAGGGAGCCAGGCTCCTGATTTTGAAGCCGAAACCTACGAAGCCACGAAGGTAAGGCTCAGCGACTTTTACTCTGAGGGGACAGTGGCGCTTTACTTCTATCCCAGAGACAACACTCCGGGCTGCACCAAGGAGGCCTGCTCGCTTCGCGACGCGCAGGAGGAACTCACCTCCCTTGGAGTGCAGGTTCTCGGGGTAAGCACAGACGGAGTGAAATCCCACGAGAATTTCAGAAACAAGTTTTCACTGAACTTCCCTCTTCTCAGCGACAAAAGCAGGGAGATAGTGAATCTGTACGGAGTAAAGAGCAAGTTCAACAGCGCCCGCAGAGTCACTTTCCTTATAGAAAAAGGCGGCAGAATAGCCCATATCTGGAACAAGGTGAATACCTCCTCTCACGCCGAAGAAATAACTGACAAGGTAAAAGAACTGGGGCTGTAGTTTTCCTGCCGCGAATTTAATGAAAGACCTTCCCAAAGCCGTTTTCATAACCGGTACAGACACGGGAGTCGGCAAAACCGCGGTTACCGCGGCGCTTGCGGCTCTGCTCAGGGGAAAAGGGCTTGTCACCGGAGTAATAAAGCCGTTTCAGACCGGAACGGAACTTGAGGGGCTGAGCGACGCTGAGTTTATCTACGCATTTCTTGGAAGCGACTGCTCACTGTCCGAGGTTTCTCCCTGCCGCCTAAAAGCCCCTCTCTCTCCATATCGCGCCGCCGAGATTGAAGGCGCTGATATTCCTGTTGAGGAAATAATACAGCATACGCGGGATTATATATCCCGAAACGACGTGACCCTGATTGAAGGCGCGGGAGGTCTTTGCGTGCCGGTTAACAAAACCTACATGATGGCGGACCTTGCCGTTGATCTTGATGCTCCGATGATTATAGTTGCGCGTCCGGGGCTCGGCACTCTTAACCATACAGTCCTTTCGGTTGAGTACGCCACACGCAGGGGCGGGCAGGTGCTCGGGGTGGTGATAAACGGGTTTCCGCAACCTGCGGATCTGGCTTCTGCGACCAACCCGGCCGTCTTAACAGATGTTTTCTCTGTGAATATACTCGGTGTTTTGCCCCACTTTCAGGGTGTTGATGTCGAAGGCGGCTCCTTTTCAGGGCTCAAAGACGCGGGAAAAGAATGTTTTTCCCCGTTTTTCGGAGGGGAGTTCTCCCCGGATGCCTTCCTTGAGAGACTCTCGGAGAAAAAATGGGGATGAGGCGGTTTTTTCAAGCTGCAGCTGGTTGCCGGAAACTTTATCCGTATCTTGAGTTCTCAAGGTTTTCCGGATGCGTTTTCTGTTCTTGACAGATCAGAAGAACTCGCTAATAATAGTGGCCGATCGACTTTGCTTCCTGATCAAACAACCCGTTTTTCAGCAAGTTTATAGTGATGAAGAGAGACACAAACAGGTTCCTGCCTATCGCTGTAATTATTTTGTTTGTCGTTGCGGATTTTTATATGTATACAGAAACCGCCGCGGGCACGGACAAAGGTCCTGCGCAGCCCGTTCTTTTCAGCCACAAAATACACGCTGGAGACAACGAGATACAATGCCAGACCTGCCACAGCTACACGGAGGTTTCCCCGCATCCGGGTATGCCCTCGATGCAGAAGTGCATGGGATGCCATTCCTATGTTGCCGGAAGGGATGTTGAGTACACAACTCAGGGGGGGCAGACGATCAACATAAGAGAGGAGATAAACAAGGTGAAGGGTTACTGGCAAAGACAGGAACCTATACCTTGGGTAAAGGTTACCGGAATGTACGGCACGAACTCCTCGGGAATGCCGGAGTTTGTGCAGTTTAACCATAAAAGGCACATAAAACGCGGATTTGAGTGCAGCACCTGCCACGGAGAAGTCGAGAAAATGGATGTGGTGCACAAAGCAGAGGATCTGACGATGGGATTCTGCATATCGTGTCATGAGGAAAATGCCGACAACGAGGAACATAAAACCGAACTCAAGGATTGTCTGACCTGCCATTACTAGGCCGGAGGGATATATGTCTCGGAAAGAGAATAAAGAAAAAAACGGCATGAAAAGAAGGGATTTTCTCAAGGTGCTCGGGGTAGCCGGCGGTACTGCGGCCGTTGCCGGAAGCTGTTCAGAGCCCGTGGAGCAGATAATTCCTTACGTTATTCCTCCCGAAAACGTTATTCCCGGAGTGCCCAAGTTCTACGCGACTACCTGCAGGGAGTGCTCGGCAGGCTGCGGTTTTTTGGTTAAAAACCGCGAGGGACGTGCGATAAAAGTTGAAGGCAACCCCGAAAACCCGATAAACAGGGGAAAGACATGCGCCATGGGCCAGGCTTCGCTGCAGGGGCTTTACAACCCCGACAGGGTCCGTTCCCCTCTTAGATGCAACACTGAAACGCACAGACTCGAACCCATAGGCTGGGAGCTTGGCGAACAGATACTAGCAGAAAAATTAAATTCTCTCGGCAAGGGCAAGATCGTTTATCTCAGCAACAACGTTTCAGGAACTTACTCGCAGTTCGTTGCGCAGTTCCTAAAATCTCTCGGAGGAAAGCATTACGTATATGAGACTTTCTCCCACGAGCCCATAAGAAAAGCGAATTCAATTGTTTTCGGAAGAGATGAAATTCCTTCCTACAGAATAGACAAGGCGGACTACCTTCTCTCGTTTGGAGCAGACTATCTTGAAACATGGCTCTCAGCGGTTTCAAACTCCATAGGATATTCAAAGCTAAGAGACGTTGATCACGGCAAAACCGGCAAGGTGGTTCATATAGAACCGCGCTCCGGAATGACTGCTTCAAACGCCGACACCTGGGTTGCGGCAAAACCGGGCACCGAGCAGTACCTCGCTTTGGGGATTGCCAACCTTATGATCTCAAAAGGCCTTAACAGGGTCTCCCCGGGACCTATAGCCAAAATGGTTTCAGGCTACGCCCCCGAAAAAGTCGCGGCGCTCACCGACGTGTCCGCAGACACAATCGGGAAAATCGCCCGGGACTTTGCGGCTTCAAAGAACAGCCTCGCTATAGGAGGCGGAGCGGCCAACACCGGATCGAACGCCACCGAGACCATGGTTGCCGTGAACATACTGAACTATCTTGCAGGCAACATCGGAAAGACCGTTGATTTTTCCGATCCTCTTTCAATCTCCGATGCCAGCACCTTCGGCGACATGAAAGAGCTGGTTGAGGAAATGAGATCGGGCAAGGTGGAGATTCTAATTGTCCATAACGTGAATCCACTTTTCACGCTTCCGGGGGAACTCAAAGTTGGCGAGGCATTTGATAAAGTGCCGTTTGTTGTAAATCTCTCTTCATTTCTTGACGAGACTTCCGAGAGATCGCATCTGGTGCTTCCCGAAAGCACTTCTTTTGAGAGCTGGGGAGACTACAGCCCGAAAAAGAGCGTGACCGGCATTACTCAGCCTGTCATGCGGCCGGTTTTCAATACCAAATCCGCCGGAGATACGCTGATTTCCGTTTCAAAGAATGTGGATGCGCTTAAAAACACGTTTGCGGAGAAAAAATACTACGACTACCTGAGAAGCGCCTGGAAGAAAAAGGCTGCGAGGCTCTCTCCGGGTACGGGTTTTGAGAAATTCTGGAAAAAACTTCTTGTGGAAGGTTCATTGACGACAACTCCCGCACGCGTGAGAGTTGCTCTTTCTTCTGGGGTAAGTTCCGTTTCTTTCCAGGATCCGAAGTTTGGCGGAGAGGGAAATTTTCACCTGGTCGCTTATCCTTCCCACAGATTTCTTGACGGAAGAGGGGCGAACAAGCCCTGGCTTCAGGAACTTCCCGACGCTCTTACAACTTCGGTATGGGATTCATGGCTTGAGATAAATCCTGCGGTCGCGGCGAAGATGGGTCTTGAGGACGGTTCCTACGTGAAGGTTGATATTCCCGGGGGAAGCTTCGAGCTGCAGGTTTTTGTCTATGAGGGAATAAGACCGGACACAATTGCCGTTCCGATCGGGCAGGGACACACTTCCTACGGAAGGTACGCGAAAGGAAGAGGGGTGAATCCGTTTGCTCTGCTGCCGGCGGCTACAGATGCGCTCTCGGGGGGACCCTCACTGCTTTCAGTAAAAGCGAATGTTTCATCCCTCAGGAAAAGAGAGCTGCTTGTGAGAACACAGTACACAAAAAGCCAGGGAGACAGACATGTCGCCAAGACCGTCGCTCTTGACCAGATCGGTCATCATAACGGCGCCCACGGAGCGGACCACTCTGAGCACCCTGACTTTTATCCGGAAAAAGAATACTCCAAATACAGATGGGGAATGGCAATAGACTTAAACAAGTGCACGGGCTGCGGAGCCTGCGTGACCGCCTGTTCTGCGGAGAACAACATTCCCTTCGTGGGGAAAAAGCAGATGGCCAAGCGCCGCGAGATGAACTGGATCCGCATAGAGAGGTTTTTTGAGAAAAACAGTGACGGAAGCCTTGACGTAAGATTTCTGCCCATGCTGTGTCAGCAGTGCGGAAACGCCCCCTGCGAGCCCGTATGTCCCGTCTTTGCGACTTACCACAATCACGAAGGTCTAAACGGCATGATATACAACCGCTGCGTGGGAACAAGGTACTGTGCAAACAACTGCACTTACAAGGTAAGAAGATTCAACTGGTATACATACAAGTTCCCCGAGCCGCTTAACTGGCAGTTAAACCCCGACGTGACCGTAAGGTCCAAGGGTATAATGGAAAAATGCTCTTTCTGCGTTCAGAGAATAAATCACGGTAAGGACCTCGCCAAGGATGAAGGAAGACTCCTTCGCGACAGAGAGGTTCTCACGGCCTGCGAGCAGGCCTGCCCGAGCGACGCCATAGTGTTCGGCAACCTGCTTGACGACAAAAGCCGGGCGTCAGTTCTCTCTCATGACGACAGGGGCTACAAGGTTTTGGAAGTGGTAAACACCAAGCCTGCGATTACCTATCTTAAGAAAGTCAAACAGGAAACAGTGTAATGAGCCAGACGCAGCAGACACCTTTAACTTACGCGAGAATAACTGAAGATGTGGTCAGGATGCTTGACAAGCCGTCTGCCAAGTGGTGGGCGCTTTTTCTTCCCACTGTGATGCTGGTCGGACTCGGCGCCGTATGTTTTATGTATCAGGTGGCCACGGGACTTGGAGTTGCCGGCTACCGTCACCCGGTTTTCTGGGGAGTCTACATAACCGATTTCGTTTTCTGGGTCGGAATAGCGCACTCCGGAACGCTTATCTCGGCCATACTTTATCTGTTCCGCGCAAGGTTCAGGATGTCCATATACAGAATCGCCGAAGCCATGACGGTCTTTGCGGTTCTCACGGCGGGACTTTTCCCAATAATTCACTTGGGAAGGCCGTGGAACTTCCTGTGGCTCATACCTTATCCAAATTCAAGGGAACTGTGGATAAACTTCAAATCCCCGCTTGTGTGGGACGTGTTTGCGGTGAGCACCTATCTTACGGTCAGTTCGCTGTTTTTCCTGATCGGAATGATTCCCGACATAGCGGCCATAAGAGACAAGGTAAAAGAAACTCCGAGAAAGATCATATACTCGATTCTTTCTTTCGGATGGAAAAACTCAAACAGAGAGTGGCTTCACTACACGAGGGCGTATCTGTATTTCGCGGCCTTGGCCACGCCGCTTGTTCTTTCGGTTCACAGCGTCGTGTCCTGGGACTTTGCGATGGGCAACGTTCCCGGATGGCACACCACCATATTCCCTCCGTACTTCGTTGCGGGAGCCATTTTCTCGGGACTCGCGATGGTCATCACCCTTACCATACCGATAAGGAAGATCTTCCATCTCGAAGACTACATAACGCTTGATAACTATGACGGCATGGCGAAGCTCATAATTCTTACTTCCTGCATAGTCGGCTACGCTTACGCGGCTGAATTTTTCATGGCGTGGTACAGCGGAAGTCCTTACGAGTGGGGACAGTTCGTGTACAGGGCGACCGGGGAGTATGCGTTTTTCTACTGGACCATGGTGATATGCAACTGCGCTGTTCCCATAGCTCTTTGGTGGGAGAAGGTAAGAAAGAACATAAAGGCGCTTTTCGTCATTTCCATACTGATAAACATAGGAATGTGGTTTGAGCGATTCAACATAATCGTGATATCGCTTTCAAGAGATTTCGAGCCCGGGGCATGGGGCATATACAAAATATCGTTTGTCGAGGCCGGCATAACGATCGGAAGTTTCGCGTGGTTCTTCATGTTCTTCTTGCTGTTCGTGAAGACTCTTCCGTCAATTTCCATAGCGGAGATGAAGGAAATACTTCCGGTGCCGAAGAAGGGAGGTTAGCAGGAAATGGATCAGGGCGTAGTCGGAATTTACTCATATCAGGATTCGGTCCTCTCGGCCATAGAGAAGCTCAAGGAGGCGGGTCACAGCAACATGAGGGTGTTCTCCCCGTATCCGGATCATGAAATTGAAGCGGCAGTTGATCTGCCCGAGAGCCCTGTGCGGTTTTTCACTCTCTTCGGGGGTCTGCTGGGTGCGACATGCGGAATCGGTTTTACGGTTCTTACTTCAAGCGCCTGGCCGATAGCGGTGAGCGCCAAACCTATAGTTTCGATAATTCCCTACATGGTCATTGTTTTTGAACTTACGGTGCTTTTCGGCGCGCTTTCAACCTTTTTAGGGCTGATAATAAACTCTCTTATAAGGGAGAGAACCCCGGTGAGGCTTTATGACGAGCGTTTCTCGGACGACAAGTTCGGTGTTGCCGTCATATGCGAGAAGGAAAAAATAGGTGCAGTTGAAGCGATATTAAATTCTGCGGGAGCTGAAGAAATTAAGTTTGATGGAGCATAAAAAGTTTTCTAGGACAGTTCCGGGCAGAGCCCGGATTCTAAATCTGTTTTTGAAGCTTGGGGTGTGCGTGCCGGCTGTCTTTGTTGCGGCGACACTTTCGCTTTCTTCCGCCCATTCGCTTCCCTGGTCATGGGACATGTGGTCTCAGGATTCGATCAAGCCTTACGAAGAGCCCGTGCTTTTTCCGCGCGAGTCGGTTTCCACAGATGGAATGCAGACAAAACTTGAAGACAGAACCGCAGTCGAACAGATAAAAAAGGGTCCCGTTCCCCAGACAAGCGAGTCGGTAGCGAGGGGAGCCAAGGTTTTCAAAGAGCAGTGTGCAGTGTGCCACGGTCCCGAAGGGCTTGGGGACGGAATCATAATAAAAAAAGGGCTCGGTTTTTACCCGGTAAACCTTACCACTGCGGCCGTAGCCCAGAGAACCGACGGCTACATCTACGCCTATATACGCTACGGAGGCAAGGTGATGATGCCTTCTTACAGCGAGAACATCTCGGAGCAGGACTCATGGCATGTGGTCAATTACGTAAGAGCGCTTCAGAATCCGGATTCTGTAAAGGAGAGTCAGTAAAACGATGGATCAGTCTGTAAGCCAGGAGATATTAGCGAAAAGAAACCAGATACCCAGATGGGTATTCATGGTTCTTGTCGCCATCGCGGTTGTGGGTGCGGCAGCTTTCGTCGTTAACGCCAGAGGGGAGAGAGCCGAGGAAGTCTGGCAGCTTTACCTGGTGAACTTTCTTTTCTGGACGGGAGTGGCCCAGGGCGGGCTTGTGTTTTCCTGCATACTCAGAATAACAAACGCCAGGTGGGGCAGGGGTCTTCTTAGAATAAGCGAGGGGTTTGCGAGTTTCACCATAGTGTCTTTTGTTTTGCTGCTGGTTCTTTTCATCGGCAAGGAATTCATCCTTCCCTATGCGCATCACCACTACCACAGTCCCAAGGATGTGTGGCTTAATATGAATTTTGTAATGGCAAGAAACGTGGCGGGTTTTGCGATTCTTTTGGTTCTTAACTACTTTTACCTCAGAACCTCGATTGAACAGGATCTAAAAGGCACGCAGAGCATTGTAAAGCTAAAGAAGCTTGCCCCCGCAGTAATCGGGGTCTACGCCCTTGTTTTTTCTCTTTTCGCATGGGATTTCATGATGTCGCTTGATCCTCACTGGTTCAGCACGCTTTTCGGACCCTACTATTTTATGGGAAGCCTGATAGCCGCCATAGGGGCGACGATAATACTGTCGGTTCCCATCAAGCGTTATCTCGGACTTGACGACTATCTGTCCCTTCATCATTACTGGGACATGGGAAAGATACTTCAGGGTTTTTCTCTTTTCTGGGTTTACCTCATGTTTTCCCAGCTTCTTACGATCTGGTACGCGAACATGCCTGAAGAGACGGGGTTTGTGATAAAAAGGGTGGTGGATGAGCCTTTCCGCTCGTTTGCGTGGGCTATCCTCACGTGCTGCTTCATATTTCCTTTTATCTCTTTTCTGCCCCGGACGCACAAGATAGTCACCCCGATAGCCGTCTTTATCGCTACGGTTTCTTTTTCAGGACTCTGGATGGACAAGTTCCTGCTGATCATCCCTTCGCTTACAGACGAGCTGGTTTTCGGCATCAATCACTTTCTGATCACTCTCGGTTTTCTTGCGGGGTTTGTGGCGACTTTTCTTCTGTTTGTAAACAGGTTCCCGGTAATACCTTTCGGCGACCCGTATTTTGACGGCAAATCGAAGGGAGGAGGGCATTGAGATGAAGCTTACTCCTGAACAGCTGGACAAAATAGTTCTGCTTTTCACTGTAAAAGTTGCTGTCGGTGTCGCGGCTTTTATAGGCATAGTGGCAACCGTAGCGCTTTTCGGCACCAAGATAGCTCCATTGATGGGCAAACTTCCCTGGTAATTCCCGCTTTCTTCCAGTTTCGCGTGAAGAAGATTCTACGAAGCGCTGTCAGTTCCTTTTTACTGGCAATGATGCTGATTTCGGCTCCGTACTCCCAGGCATACGGCTTGCCGCTTCCGGAAAAAAAGCATTTCAAAAAAGGTGCGAAATTTACGGTGAAAACAGTAAGCGACGTACCGCTCCCAAAGAAAAAACACATCAAAAAAGGGGTTAAGGGTGTGTCCTCGCTTACGTCAGAAGTCGCTGAAGATGTTGTAGAAGTATCTGGGTATCTTAAATACGCAGAATCGGGACTGAAAAAAAGTAAAAAACTCGCAAAGAAAGGTTACGGCTATTCTTTGTCCGGGATCAAATATACTTACAAGAAAAAAGACGATTTATATTATGTAGAGACTGCAGAGAAATATGTGATCCACTCTCTTGGCGTTGCAAAAGATTACGCAGGAAAGGCTGCTGATCTCCCAACTGTTTTACCTATTGTTGCTCAGACTCAGCGGATTGATGACTATCTTGAAGGATTAACGGTTTCCGCAGCAAAAGAATTGAAGTCTCTGGGCATTTCTCTTGAGAAAGCAATTCTCGGGGATGCGGTTTCTACAGCCAAAGAATTCGCTGTCAGAATGTGTTTAGAACCAAAATACATGGAATACGTTCCAGGTCTCTCGACTGTCCTGCCTGTTTTTGCTCAGAAAGATGTGCTTAACTATCTTGAAAGATTAATGACATCCTCATCTACAGCCACGAAATTCGACAAAGCAATGGATATGAGATATCTGCAAACTTACTTAGGCGGAGGCAATCACAGACTGTTTGACGGGGGGCATACCCTCACGGGAGCCTGGCGGAATATTGCCGAGATGTGTGACAAGACCGAATGCTCCACCCATGAGCAGGTAAACGGTTATTTCGGGGCTCTGTGGAAAGATGCTGTCACACCGAAAGGTCTGCCTTTGATGGGCATGGAAAAGCAGACCTATGATTCGCTTGCCAATAAGTTAAAGGAATATGGAATCGACAAGGACTGGACCTATGACGCTTTGTCCTATGATGCTATGGAGATAATCGGGGCCGGGATAGCGGCTGCGGCGGTTGTGTATTTCCTAAAAGAAGGACAGATTGAACAACTGTCTGAAGCGCTTGGTGCAATGGGAATTACAAGCATTGTTTCAGCAAACCCGCTTATGGCTTTGGTCATGATCTCTTCTGTTGCATACGTAATTGCGACTGAAACCGATATTAGCACACAAGCCGTAGTCGAAGGGGTTGTGAAAACCTCAATTATTTCTGGGGTGTTTGTTTTGCTTCCCGCGACGTTTTTGCTGCAAACAACAGCTGCGGCTGCGATTGGTGTTCTGCTTGAAGTAGGCATGCAGGACAGAAACTACAAACGTGTTGCGGACTTTACAGAGAAATTTACAATGGAAAGGATTGGTGAACTGAAAACTTGGTCAAAGTATGTTTTAAAAAAGGGCAGATTAGTAACGCAGGTCCCCGAAGCCGTAGGAATTATAAACCCATTTTAATGAAACCTGATATAATTTTCGAGCGGTTTTCCCGTTCTTCTTAAAAATATCTGTTTAAGGAGTTTTTATGTCAAAAGATGCTGAAATCAAGCTTAAAATTATGCTGGGGGACGACAATGTTCCCGAGGAGCTTTTCTGGGAGGCTTCCCAGTCCGAAGAACCGGGGGAGAAGCGTTGCGAGGCGGCTTTTCTCTCCATGTGGGATGCCGAGAAGAAAGAATCTCTTGTAATAGATCTTTGGACCAAAAAAATGGAGGTGGGAGAGATGAACTATCATTTCTACTATACCATGATGAGAATGGCCGACACATATGAAAGAGCTACCTCCGATGGGCGCATATCGAAGAGAATGAGAGAATTTGCAGGCGAGTTCGCCGGGATGGTCACGCAGTCTTTCGAAGATCAGCAGAAAAACTCCTGAACAAGATTCCCAGATAACCTAAAGAGTGAGGAAACACTGGTCTCCCGGACATTTCCCTCACTCTCAGGATCCAAACCGCAAATCAGTAGAAAATTTTTGCGGCGATAAAAGCAAAGAAAAACCCCACACACCACAAAAGCACTGATAAAAGATATATCCAGTTGCTTGCCCTTCGTAATCTTCCACATGCCATTGCCTGCGCCGGGTCGATCGGGCAGGGCGCGTTCCTTGCCCTCCAGAGTGCAACTCCGGCAACAAGAAGCATCGCGCCTGAGATTCCAAATGTCCAGATCTTGTATTTTGACAGCGCAACAAGCCAGGGTGCGGTTCCTACGATTCCCGCCAGAACCGCGCCGGCGCCGATCGTCACCAATAATGCGGGAAGGGCGCAGCACACCAGTGTTCCGGCGGACGTAAGCAGGCTAAGCGAGGGGAGAAGGGTTTGCCTCACTCCATAGCCCGAATCTGTGTTATCCATGTTCGCACCCCCTGTGAATGGCAGTCATATTGTAGCCGGAGTCCGCTATCAGCTTTGCAAGAGTTGCATCGTCAATGGTCATTCCGGGTTTCATAGCAATCGCTATCGAGCCTTTGCCAAGATCAATCTTGATTCCCGCAACGTCGCCGCGTTCCAGAAACACTTTTTCTAGGGCACGAGCGCAGAAATCACATACAAGCCCGTTTGCCCTGATATTGATGGTGTCTTCACATTTGGTGGTGTTTCCCATATTGTTTGAGGCGGCGGATGGCTCTACAACCTCACCTTCATGGTTATGTTCGTGCTCTCCGTGCTGCGCATGACTTTGAAAAGCAAAGAAAAGTGTCATAAAAACAATTGCGGTTACTGATATTTTCATGGTTTTCTCCTTAAAATCTTATAGTTAGATTAAACAGAATCTTGCCTCTGTCGCTGACTCCTACCTCAGCCAGATACTGGTTCTTAAAAAAGCGCACAAAAGGCGTAAACGAGACATTGTCTCTGTGTCCCGTGATATGGTTGACCTGCAGCATGAGCCAGGTGTGAAGATCGCCGTAGTTCCCTATATAAGGGGCGATTCCCACTCGCGCTTTCTGCCTGAAAAACTTCGTTATGTCTTCTGAGTAGTAGACGCGGTTTTCATAACTCGTAAAATACCGCCGGGTTTCCCAGTCAAGGGCGATATCGGCAAAGGCTGCGGGCTTGGGTCGGCTTTCGGGAATCCCAAGATCATCATATGCAGTGCCGAGACCGCCTTTAAGATAGAAATTCGCCTGCGAGTACGGTGCGTTGCGACGCTTAACAAGATAGTTAAGCTGTGCGCCGTGGAACTGCCAGTCCTCCCCGCGCCAGTACTCGGCTCTGTATCCTATTGAATACCTGGCCGTTGGCGAATAATGAACGTGAAGAGAATGCGCTCTCCTTTCATTTTTCTGCATTGCTGTCCAGCCGCCTGTATACGAGACCGGACGGGACAGCGACTCAGGTGCGTACCCCATCATGATCACGCAGCATAGAGTGAAAACTGTTAATTTCATGGTTCCTCCCTAGTATCGATTACACCCTAGCGATGCCGAAGCGAAGACTTTTATAGCGCACAGATGTGCACAAGTCTTCTCAGGAGAGGTGTTTGGGAGGTCGGAGAAGGGTTTTTATCTCGCGGGAGAAAGCAATCTGACCGGAAAGAATTCCGATAGAAATTTCCTCATTATAATTTTTCAATTCCTGAACCGGCAGTGCGTTTATCTGGACACAGTGCTGACAATCGCAGCCATCGCACTGCTCGGAACTTTGATCTTCCGACTCTTTTGTTTCGTGGCAGGGCATGTCCGTGCCGGCATTCATCTGCATCTCGACGGAAGCCTTGTCCATATTCATCGGGCATGTGGAGAAGGCGTTTGCCACCCCGCCTGTAAAAAACAATGCGATGCATGTTGCCAGTAATAATGCTGTCTTCATAGAACGCATATCCTCGATCTATAAGCTATTGAGTTTCAGTCGAAATTTCAAGAGTAAAAAATGGGAATTATAGCGATAATTAGACAAAGCCCTAAAAGCTTTTTCTAGAACCTTGGTATTTTCTCTATTTTAGTTAATATATTAGACAGGTAAATAGAGTAATTAAGGAGTGTTAGGGAATGTCTGAGAGGAAGTACAAGGCCCCTGGAAGGTTTCACAGAAAAGGAATAGGGGTTATGGAACTGCTTGAGATGTTTCCCGATGAGGGATCTGCGACAAAGTGGTTTGAGGATCAGCGCTGGCCGAACGGGCAGAGGCATTGTCCGCACTGCGCAGGGACTCGTACTGCCGGGGCGAAGCATAAAATGCCTTATCACTGCAAGGATTGCCGAAAGTATTTCAGTGTGAGGACTGGAACTGTAATGAGAAGCAGCAAGACGCCATTGCGCAAGTGGGTGGTGGCTTTGTACTTGATGACAACAAATCTTAAAGGCGTGTCCAGCATGAAGCTTCACAGGGATTTGGGGATAGCTCAGTCAACGGCATGGACTTTAGCTCAGAAGATAAGGCAGGGAGAAGATAAGGCAGGGATGGATAAGGGATGAGAAGCTGGGCGGAGCGGTGGAGGTGGACGAAACCTATATGGGCGGGAAGTATGGCAATATGCACAGGTCGAAAAAACCCAGGATGATGGGGGCGGGGACTCAAGACAAGATACCTGTAGTTGCCATTAAGGAGCGTGGGGGCAGCAAGATCAGGGCAAAAGTGACTAGGAGTCTGTCGGACTTTAGCGGTCATTTAATGTTAAAACAACGGTATCAAGATGTCTGAGAAGGAGAAGACAATGAGACGGAGGTTTGTATCAGCAGACCGCAAGACGCCGCAGATGTTTCCGCCTACAATAGAAGAGTATCTGCCCGAAGACCATCTTGCCCGGTTTGTGGTGGAGATAGTTGAGCAGCTGGATCTGAGAAGGCTGACGGAAGCGTATTCGGGCAGGGGGTCGGCAGCGTATCATCCGGGAATGAAGGTGGCTCTTCTGTTCTACGGATACGCGACGGGGACATTCTCTTCCCGGAAGCTTGAGAAGGCAACATATGACAGTGTGGCGTACAGGTATATATGCGCTAACAGCAATCCGGATCATGACAGCATAAACAGGTTCCGCAAGAGGTTTGGCAAGGAGCTTGGGGTATTGTTTGTACAGATACTGCAGATAGCGGGACAGATAGGGATGGGCACGGTGAGTGTGGATGGCACGAAGATAAAGGCTAATGCGAGCAGGCACAAGGCACTGAGCTGGAAGAGGGCAAGGAAGATAGAAAAGCAGCTGAACAAAGAAGTGAAGGAACTGATGAGACTTGCACGGGAGGCTGACAACTCTAAACTGCCAGAGGATATGAATGTTCCCGAAGAACTTCAGAGACGGGAAGCGAAGCGTGAGATACAGGAGCGGGCAAAGCACAGGTATGAGCGGGAGTCAGAAGTGTACGGGGAGAAGGTAGAGAAGCGGGAACAGTATGAGAAGCAAAGCGGGAAGAAGGCAGGAGGGAGCAGACCGAGGGATAAGGATCAGGTGAATCTTGTGGACGGAGATTCGCGGATAATGCCTTCGGGAGGGGGATTTGAGCAGGCATACAACGCTCAGGGTGCAGTGGATGTGGAGAGCAGACTTATAGTGACCAGGCATGTAACGCAGAACACAAACGACAAGCGTGAGATAGAGCCCGTGCTTGAGCAGTTAAAGGAGAATGAGCAGAGGCTTGGCAAGGCTGAGAATCTGCTTGCCGACAGCGGATATTACAGTGCAAGCAACGTTAACTTATGTGACAGGGCGGGGATAAAGCCTTATATATCCAAACGCAGGGAGAAGCACAACAGACCGTTTTGGGAGAGATTCGCACAGTGCAATGAGGAGGAGAAAGAGCCGGCAACACCGGTTGAAGACATGCAGAGGAGGCTTGGAACATCCGCAGGCAAAAAGATGTACTCAAAACGCAAGTCAACGATAGAGCCTGTGTTCGGAATAATAAAGCAGGTGATGGGATTCCGGCAGTTTATGGTGCGGGGGCTTGAAGCTGTGCGCGGAGAGTGGAATCTTGTGTGCATAGGGTACAACCTGAAGAGAATGTATGCGTTGAAGGGCTGACAAAGAGGTGAGAGAGCAGAGAATATTGGGGATTTGAGGTAAAAACAGCTCCCCGAAGCTTAGCTGAACCTCCAAAATCAAGGATTTTTGCCGATATGACTTTCACCAGCTCTGAATCAGTTGGATTTCCCCTCAATTGTTCGCTAAGAGCGACAGACTCCTAGGATTGATGGCACTGCTTTGTTATCCATCTGATTTTCCCGGCATTGCTGAAAAGAAAAGTGTATTTCCCTGCGTGTCTAAAATTGCGCGAAGCGGGTTTTATTGGGAGCGGGACTTTAGGGCTATTCTATATTCTGAATCTGCTCCCGTATTTTTTCCAGTTCGAGACGTATGCTTATGGTAAGATGCGAGATTCCCGCGTCCTTGCATTTTGCCGATACAGTCCCCGCCTCCCTGTTCATTTCCTGTACCAGAAAGTCAAGCTCCTTGCCCAAGGGACTCTTTTTCCTGGCGGTTTTCCTGAATTTTGATATATGGGCTTCAAGCCTTACGACTTCCTCGTCAATTTCGCTTTTCTCCGTTATTATTGCCGCGGCTTCCTGCGAGATAACGGGGTCGTTTTTGTGTCTTGAGGAAAAGATTTTCTCAATTCTTTCCTTTGTTTTCTTCTCGGATTTCCTTACGAATTCCTTTCTTTTCTTCTTTACGCCGTCAACCGTCTTTTTTATGCTCTCCAGGTGTCTGAGAATGGCTTTTTCAAGCTTCTGTCCCTCGATTTCCCGACTCTTGTTGAACTTTACCAGAGCTTTTGCGACTGCTTCTTTGATTCTGGATTCCGTTTCTTTTGAGATCTCTGGTCCGGTTTTGCTTTCAAAGGAGTTTTCCATCATTAGCAGATGCTCGATTCCTATCTCTGTTTTAAGCCCCAGGGCGGAATTGATTCTTTTTAAGGAATCGTGATTTTCCCGCAAAACTTTTTCGGATAACCGCTGTCTTTCCCTTTTATTTGTCTGCACAGAAAGCCTCAGACGGAGCTTTCCTCTCTGAATCGATTTTTTCAGCTTGCCTTCAATGGCGGTTTCCATATGGAGCAGCGATTCGGGCAGGTTGGCCTTGACGTCAAGGAACCTGTGGTTTTCGGACCGCATGTCCACCATGATTTTTCCGATTTGCGTGTTTACGGATGACTCCGCAAAACCTGTCATGCTCTTCATGATAGCTTTCTGTATCCGGTTTCCTTTTTTTCAAGCAGGGTACCTGCAACGGGTTTTGTTTCGCAAGCGCCCAGGGGTGCGCAAAGAAACCGCGCCGCATATCTGCGGAACTTTAAAAAGCAAGCTGTGTGAACGGACTTGTAACACGTGATTTGACCGGTCTGGAGATGGGGTGGGGGATAAGCAAGACGGCGTTTGCGTAAACACTTGTTTTCAAATCATTCTCAAAAAAATGATTTGAAAAAGAAAGAAAAAAACGACTGGCAACTCGATTTGCTTCTTGCAAGCATATCTGCGGAACTTGCCTGTGCCTTTTTTCTCATTTAACTTGTTATCTTATTCAGAGGATTTTCAGTTCCCGCTCCATGAAAAAAGCTTATCTTTTCGTTTTGCCTTTGCTGCTTTTTTTTATCTCCTGCGCTGTTCCCGTGCCAAATCCCGACACGATGAGGCCCCAGCCGAAGGTTTCTGCCACAAGTGTAGTGCAATCTTTTCTCGATGCTCTTAAGGAAAGGGACTTTAAGTCCGCTTATGAAAAGATCCATATATTCAGCTCAGACCGTGAGGGTTACATAAGCAGATTCGAGCTTCTCTACGAGCGCTACGACATCAGGATAATTGACTACAGGGTCCTGGCAACTCAGCTTTTTAAGGATACGGCCATAGTGGTTGCGGAAGTGGAGGTTAACTACAGAGAACCGGGCGAAGACGAGCTGAAAAGTGCCAGATACACAAACCGCTACGATCTCTCTTTGCCTGAAAAGGAATGGAAGATAGTAAAAGACGAGTGCATTGAGAACTGCAGCTACGAATCGGAGAATAAAGACAAAGGAGATGAGGGGTGATAAAAATCGCGATAGCCGGGGTATCCGGGCGCATGGGAATGAGCATAGCGTCGCTTCTTGTTAACGATGCGCAAACAGAGATTGTGGGAGTTACGGAAACTCCCGGACACGCTTCGGTCGGTTGTGATCTGGCAGATCTTATCGAGGGTGCGAACCCCGAGGTATATGTGAGCGACACCATTGAAGCGGCGGCCCGGTACGCGGACGTGATAATCGACTTTACCGTTCCCGAAGCGACCCTCTGCCACGCCGAATATTCGGTCCGAAACGAAAAATCGATGGTTATAGGGACGACGGGCTTTACCCCTGAGCAGAGAGAACAGCTCATCGGGCTGCTTGAGCGGATACCGTGCGTTTTCTCTGCCAACATGAGTGTCGGGGTGAATGTTCTTTTCGAGATATCAAAACAGGCGGCATCTCGTCTGGGAAGCAGCTATGACGCCGAAATTTTCGAGATCCACCACAGGGGGAAAGCCGATTCTCCCAGCGGAACGGCAATCGCGCTTGCAGAAGCGGTAGCTTCCGGCCTCGGATCGGAACTAAAAGATGTGGCCCGATACGAAAGGCACGGGCGGATAGGGCCGAGAGGGGAGGGGGAGATAGGTGTTCAGACGCTTCGGGGAGGAGACGTATTCGGAGACCACACCGTCATGTTTCTTGCCGACGGAGAGAGAGTGGAACTTACCCACAGGGCGACCAGCCGGGAGACCTTCTCGGCGGGAGCGGTTTGCGCTGCCAAATACCTTTCGGGAAAACCTCCCGGGATCTACACGATGAGTGACGTGCTGGGATTCTGATCCCGCCGCGTTTTTTCGCCATGTACCAGTTCAGGCTTATAGAAACAGAAAAAGGGGGTTCTGCCAGACTGGGAGAAATCCGCACTTCCCGACAGACGATTGAGACTCCGGCATTCATGCCAGTGGCGACCCAGGGAGCGGGCAAAGCCGTAACGCCCATTGATCTTCGCCGTCTTGGTTTTAAAGTCCTTATCGCAAACGCCTATCATCTCTATCTCAGACCCGGCACCGACATAGTAAGCTCCCTTGGAGGGCTTCACCGATACATGTCCTGGGACGGTGCGATTGTTACCGACAGCGGCGGCTATCAGGTCCTGAGTCTTGCAAAAAGCAGGAAAATAACCGAAGACGGGGTATCTTTTCGCTCCCACATAGACGGAAGCGAGCATTTTTTCTCCCCGCAGGTATCAGTGGCCGTCCAGGAAGATCTGGGCTCTGACGTGATGATGTGCTTTGACGAATGCCCGCCCCATGATTCATCCTACGAATACATGGAAAAATCAGTTTCCCTTACAACACGCTGGGCGGGGCTTTGCAAGGAAGCCAGGCGGAATCCTTCAAGAGCGCTTTTCGGCATCGTGCAGGGAGGGGTGTACGAGGATCTTCGGGCGCGTTCGGCGGCAGAACTTGTAGATATAGGGTTTGACGGCTACTCGATAGGGGGGCTTGGGATCGGCGAGTCAAAAGATGCGACTTTTGAGATTACAGAGCTTTGCACCGGGCTTCTGCCTGAAGACAGGCTCAGGTATCTTATGGGCATCGGTAATCCGGACGACATAGTGGGGGCGGTGGCTTTGGGGGTTGATCTTTTTGACTGCGTAATCCCGACCCGAAACGCCCGCAACGGAACTCTCTTTACAAGCCGGGGAAAAGTGGTTATAAAAAACTCCCGTTACGCGTACGACAGCATGCCTCTTGATGAGAACTGCGGCTGCTACACGTGCAAAAATTTTTCAAGGTCGTATCTGAGGCATATATTCATGGCCGGGGAGATTCTCTCTCTTCAGCTGCTGACCCTTCATAACCTCTGTTATTACTCCGAACTTATGAGAAGAATAAGAGAATCGATAAAAACTGGCACATTCAGGCAGCTGTGCCGGGAACTCGGCAATGCTCAGGAGGATGAGTAATTGAAAAAACTAGCTTATCTCGCTGTTTCAGCCCTTTTTCTTGCATCATGCATGCCTCCCGGGACCGGGCAGGGAGGAGCCGGAGGGAGTACGTTCTCGGCAATACTTCCGTTCGTTGCCATATTCGCCCTTTTTTACTTTCTTATCATAAGACCCCAGCAGCGCCAGAGCCGTGAGCGCAAAAAGATGCTCGCAGAGATAAAAAGAGGCGACGAAATTGTTACCACCGGGGGCATATACGGCAGGGTGATAAACGTCGACGAGCAGGGAGAAGACGTCACGGTCGAGATAGCCAAGGGCATCAACATAAAAATGGTCCGTTCCGGGGTTTCGGAGAAGATTAATCCCGCATCCGCTGAAGGCAAATCCAAAGGGGGCGGCTGATCGATGAAAGGCGTGTCCCGTCTTTGGATTACCGTTATAGCTCTTGTTTCTTTTCTCTGCGTAATACTCCTTGCGCCCACATTCATGGGCGACAGGCTCCCCCCGTGGTGGGGAAAAGTCTTTTCAAGCAAGGGGATAAGCCTCGGGCTTGATCTTGAGGGCGGGATATTTCTTCTTCTGGGAGTGGAAACCGATGAGGGCGTGGAGCAGGAAATGCTCATAGTAGAAGAAGCGCTTGTCTCGAAATTCAAGGAGAACAGGATTCTCGTTAAAAACTCCTCTGTTTCCGACGGAACCCTCACGATCGGTCTTTTCCCGGGCGCGGACATGAACAAGGCCGTTGAGATAGCGGGCGATGAGTTTGAAGAGGTGGCGGATGTAAGTTCCGAAGGCTTTCTGGTCAGGCTCTCGATAAAACCGTCCTACGTGTCCAAGCTTGAGCAGAACTCGATAGAGCGGGTCCAGAACATAATAGAGAACCGCGTAAAGGATTTCGGCCTTGTCGAGCCGAGCATACAGAAATCAGGCAGCGACAGGATCCTGGTGCAGGTGCCCGGGGCATCGAAAAAAGACAGACAGAGAATAGTTAACCTCATAAAAAAGACGGCCGTTTTGGAATTCAAGATCGTTAGAGCCGTCGGCGCGTCGCGGGAGAACATCGTTGCCGCCGCCGAAGCTGATAGCGAAGAACAGGTCACCGAAAAAGGACTTGCCATCCACGAAGGAGACACCGGAAACGAAAACGAAAAGTTTTTCTTAACCGAGAGGCTTGCAAGCGTCACGGGGGAATATATCTCCGATGCGCGGATAACTTTTGACAATTACGGAAATCCGGCGGTCGGATTCACTTTCAGGGGAGAAGGGGCGAGCAAGTTCGGAGAACTTACCGAGTCTAATATCGGCGAGCGTCTGGCGATAGTTCTTGACGGCGTGATCAAGTCGGCTCCCACAATCCAGGACAAGATAACCTATCAGGGCACGATAACCGGCACTTTCACCACGGATGAAACAAAAGATCTTGCGCTTATCCTCAGATCAGGTTCCCTTCCGGTTCCCGTAAGGGTTGAGCAGGAAAGAACAGTGGGTCCTTCACTGGGTCAGGATTCGATAGAGAAGGGAAGATTTTCCATGATCGTCGGCGGCATACTCGTTTTGGTGTTCATGGTCTTTTTCTACAGGGTTCAGGGGGCTGTGGCAAACGCCGCTTTGATCCTCAACATACTCTTCATAATGGGTTTTCTCTCCGCTTTCGGCGTTACGCTTACGCTTCCCGGCATAGCGGGCCTTGTGCTTACGCTCGGTATGGCGGTTGACGGAAACATCATAATATTCGAGAGGATAAAAGAAGAACTCATGGCGGGCAAAACCGCGGTTCACTCAATTGAAACCGGATACGCAAGGTCCGTGTGGACCATACTTGACGCGAACGTGACGACGCTTCTTACGGCGCTTATACTTTTCTGGCTCGGCACGGGCCCGGTAAAGGGCTTTGCGGCAACGCTTTCAATCGGAATAGTGTCGACTGTTTTTAGCAATCTCATAGTGGCAAGAGTCTTCACAAACATGCTTTACAGAGACAAAAAAATTACCGAGGTAAGTATCTGAGGGTGCACTAGTGCGACTTATAGGAAAACTGAATTACGATTTTGTGGAGAAGATGGGCGGCGCGATGCGTATTTCCATTGCGCTTGCCGTTATTTCCATCGCATCCCTGCTGTATCACCAGGGGCCTAACTGGGGGGTTGAGTTCACGGGCGGAACGGAGATACATATAAAGCTTGCAAAAACCCTTGAGACCAACGTTCTTAAGGATGCGCTTGCAGAGAACGGTTTTCCCTCAGAGTCGGTTCAGCGTTTCGGTCTTCCGGGAGACAACGAGCACCTGATACAGTTCGCCCCGGAACTTGCCACGTTTGACCAGATAGGTGATTTCCAGAAAAAACTTGAAGACCTCTTTGCCACGTCGGAGAATTTCGAGGGAGCCTCCATACAGAGAATAGACTACATAGGTCCCAGGGTGGGAAAGGAGCTTATAACCAAGGCCCTTTTGTCCATACTGATCGCATGCTTCGGAATACTCGCCTACCTGGTGTTCAGGTTTGAATTCGGTTTTGCCGTTGGAGCGGTAATCGCCCTTATTCACGATACCCTGATAACTGTCGGGGCAATATCGCTTGCCGACAAGGAATTCACCCTTGCGATCGTGGCCGCGCTTCTCACTGTGATAGGTTATTCGGTTAACGACACAATTGTCATATTTGACAGGATAAGGGAGAACATGGGGAATTTCCCCGAAAAAGGGTTCAGGGAGCTTGTTAACGACGGAATAAGCCAGACGCTTTCGCGTACTCTGCTCACGGCCATAACGGTGTTCATAGTGCTCGTCCCGCTGTTTTTCCTCGGCGGTTCGGTGATACACGACTTTGCGTTTACACTCATGATCGGGGTCGTTATAGGAACCTACTCGTCGGTTTTCGTTGCAAGCGCTTTTGTGGTCTACTGGAGAAAAAGAAAGGGGACCATATAAAACCGCGCTTTTGCGGACGCCCCGCAAAAAGCCTGTTCCGCCGCTTTGATAACAGGTCAAAATAACGGTTAAATATTCCCTGTGTTTTGTTTCTTAAAACACGCAGGTTGCTCATATTATGCAGGAAGCGCTTCAGCAGATAAGAAACCAGATAGATTCTGACCTTGAATCGGTCCTGACCGAGGCCGATCTCCTAAGGGTTAAGGCAGGCTATGTCGGCAAGAAAGGATCCCTGACGCAGCTTTTAAAATCCATGAAAGACCTTCCCCCCTCCGAGCGCCGTGAGGCGGGCATTTTAATAAACGGAACAAAAAAGGAAATCGAGGAGCTGATCGAGAAAAAATCAGACGAGATAAAGCGCAGGGTGATGGATGAAAAACTCCTTGAGGAGGCAACCGACTTCACTCTTCCGGGACGCGGAATGCCGGTCGGAGCCAAACACCCCATAACCCAGGTGATGGAGCGCATTGTCTATGACTTCGAGAGGACGGGGTTTGAAGTCGCCGAGGGTCCCGAGGTTGAGCTTGACTACTACAATTTCGAAGCACTTAACATACCGAAAAACCACCCCGCAAGGGACATGCAGGACACTTTCTACATAACCGACGACATGGTCTTAAGAACCCATACATCGCCGGTGCAGATACGGATTATGCAGACCCAGCAGCCTCCCGTGAAAATAATAGCTCCCGGAAAGGTTTACCGCTGCGACAGCGACGTTTCCCACACCCCGATGTTCCACCAGATAGAGGGTCTTCTGGTTGACAGGGGCATAACTTTCGGAAATCTGAAATCCGTTATCATTCAGTTCGTGAAACTCACTTTCGGCGACGATACGAACGTGAGGTTCCGCCCGAGCTTTTTTCCCTTCACCGAGCCCAGCGCCGAGGTGGACATAGAGTGCAAGATATGCTCGGGCAACGGATGCAGGGTGTGCAAGGGTACAGGCTGGCTTGAGATAATGGGATGCGGAATGGTGGACCCCGCGGTTTTTTCAAGCGTTAACTACAACACCGACATTTATTCGGGTTTTGCCTTCGGCATGGGGGTTGAGAGAATCGCCATGCTTAAATACGGCATAAACGACATAAGGCTTTTCTTTGAGAACGACGTGAGGTTTTTACGGCAGTTCGTTTAGTTTTTAAGATGCGGCTGTTATGCGGAACCGTTTTTTACAGTTCGTTTCATCTTGGTTTATGAAGCCAGCAGATTAAACAATATTCAAAAGACCGTAAAGGAGGAGATCTATGGGAATCAAACCTGATCACTGGATAAGAAAGATGGCGCTTGAACACAAGATGATAGACCCCTTTGTGGAAGGACAGGTAAGCAAGGGCGTTATATCGTACGGACTTTCCTCTTATGGTTACGATATAAGGGTAAGCGATGAGTTCAAGGTGTTTACCAATCTGCACAGCACCGTAGTGGACCCGAAGAGTTTTGATCCCAACTCCTTTGTAGAGATAAAAGAAGATTGCTGCATAATCCCTCCCAACTCCTTTGCGCTTGCCAAAACCGTTGAGTATTTCAGGATACCCAGAAGTACCGTTACCGTGTGCGTCGGAAAATCCACCTACGCAAGGTGCGGGATAATCGTTAACGTCACTCCCTTTGAGCCTGAATGGGAAGGATACGTGACGCTTGAGATATCGAACACTACTCCTATTCCCGCGAAGATATATTCAAACGAGGGAATTGCCCAGGTGCTGTTTTTTGAAGGTGACGAGGAATGCGAGGTTTCCTATGCGGATAAGAAGGGGAAATACCAGAAGCAGACCGGCATCACGCACCCGATGATTTCAAAGGCTTAGGCCATAGAGAAGTGAAAAGAAGTGGACCCCAAAAATCAGACAGCACCTTAAGTGTATTTCCTTGGTATTCTAAAAGAGTATACAGGAGGTACATAATGAAGAGTAAAAGACGTAATCATTCACCGCAGTTCAAGGCAAAGGTAGCGTTTTTGGCGGTAAAAGGAGACAAGACAGTAGCGGAGCTTGCCCGGCAGTTTGAGGTTCATCCCAATCAGATAAGCATGTGGAAGAAGAAGCAGCTCGGCAACGCCGCGGACAAAGTGTTCGGCCAGGGGGCGGGCAGCAAGGCGGCGGGCGAGAGCAAGTACGTAAACCAGCTTGAATCCAAGGTGGGCCAGCTGACGCTGGAGAACGATTTTTTATCAAAGGCGCTCGGTCGGCAGCGGCGCAAGAAGTTGGTAGTGCGCGGCCGGGCACTTTCTTTGGTAAGGCAGTGCAAACTGCTGGATATAAATCGCTCAAATATTTACTACAAACCTGTGGGGGTATCCCCGCAGGACGAAGAGATTATGAAGAAGATTGACAGGATCTACATTAAGTATCCGTTTAAGGGTTCAAGAAGGATGGTGTACGCCCTTAAGGCACAGGGCGTACAGGTGGGCAGAAAGCGTGTTATGAGGCTTATGGGGATACGAGGGCTTGCTCCCGGCCCCCAGACTACAAAGAAAGGGGGAGCAGAGCACAGGATATACCCGTATCTGCTGCGGGGGAAGACTGTAGAGCTTCCCGGGCAGGTATGGGCGGCAGACATAACGTATATAGAGATGAGCAGGGGTTTTGTGTATCTGTGTGCGGTAATGGACTGGCACTCGCGCAAGGTTCTTAGCTGGAGAGTGTCTAACACAATGGACAGCAGTTTTTGCGTGGAGGCTCTGGAAGAAGCGCTTTACAAGTATGATAAGCCCGAGATATTCAACACCGATCAAGGAAGTCAGTTCACAAGTGAAGAGTTTACGGGAGTTCTTAAAGACAGAGATATAAAGATAAGCATGGACGGCAAGGGAAGCTGGAGAGACAATGTTTTTGTGGAGAGGCTTTGGAGAAGTGTTAAGTACGAGGAAGTGTATCTGATGGCCTATGAATCTGTTGCCTCGGCAAAGGCAGGTATAGGGAAGTGGATAGATTTTTACAATGAAAAAAGACCACATCAGGGGCTTGGAATGAAAACACCGGATGAGGTTTACTATGGTCTTGGGACAGCACAGAAGAATGTGGCTTGAAGCAATGAGACAAACAGAGCAGAGAGTTTATGGTTTTGGGATTCTTAAAGATGTTTATGCGTTGGTAGGAATACACTTAAGAAAAGAAAAATGCTGTCTAAAAAAGGGGACCACCTCTGTTTCCCCTTGTCCGCAGCGTTGTCGATCAGCTGCTTCTTCCACATGCTTATCTGATTGGGATGAACTTCAAACTACCGGGCAAGCTCCGCTACTGTCTTGTCTCCTCATTACCGCCAATAGCAATGCCTTCGCCTTGAACTGCGGCGAATGATTACGTCTCTTGCTCTTCGTACCTCCTCATTTACAATACCAAGGAAATAAACTTAAGGGTCTGTTCAGTTTTTGGGGTCAGAGGTGGTCCCCTTTTTTAGACAGCATTTTTCTTTTCTTAAGGTATCATAATGAACAGATTCTCTCTAACCGGGAGGTACTTGTTTTGAGCGAGTCTCAAGAATCCGAAACAATTGGTGAATTGCGGCAAGATAACGGCTCTGTGGATGATTATACCGCGGAGCAGATAAAGGTTCTTCCAGGCCTTGAAGCCGTAAGAAAACGCCCTGACATGTACATAGGGGATACCAATTCCCGGGGATTCCACCACCTTGTATTTGAAGTGCTGGACAACAGCGTGGACGAATCTCTGGCTGGATTCTGCAGCAATATCTCCGTTACAGTGCATGTAGACGAGAGCGTTACGGTTGAGGACGACGGAAGGGGAATTCCGGTCGACATCCACGAAGAGACGGGAAAACCGGCCGTCGAGGTCGTGATGACCATGCTCCACGCCGGCGGAAAATTCGACAGCAAAGTCTATCAGGTTTCAGGAGGACTGCACGGTGTGGGCGTCACAGTGGTAAACGCACTCTCAGAGAGCCTTTCGATAGAAATAAAAAGGGAAGGGGATGTCTGGTACCAGGAATATGAAAAAGGAGAGGCGTTAAAGGATCTTAAGAACACCGGCAAGACGAAAAAAAGCGGAACAAAAATACATTTCAAGCCCGACTCCACGATATTTGAAGTCACCGAGTTTAACTACGACATACTGGCTCACAGGATAAGGGAACTTGCCTTTCTGAACAAAGGGCTTCGGATCACCCTTAACGACGAGAGGGTTGAAAGATCGCAGGAGTTTCTCTACGAAGGAGGAATAATCGCTTTTGTCGAGGAACTTAATCAGAACAGAAAAGCGCTTCACCCCGAGGTGATTTATGTTTCGGGAGAAAAGGACTCAGCTACCGTTGAGGTCGCATTGCAGTATAACGACACATACCGGGAAACCATATTCTGCTATGCGAACAACATAAACAACATAGAAGGCGGAACCCATCTTTCGGGTTTTCGCACCTCCCTTACGAGAACCATAAACAAGTACGCCGAGAAGGGAAACCTTCTGAAGAACCTCAAGATTCCGATTTCCGGAGAAGACGCAAGAGAGGGTCTGGTGGCCGTTGTGAGCGTTAAAATCCCGGATCCTAAATTTGAGGGACAGACCAAAACCAAACTCGGAAACACTTCGGTCAGGGGCATAGTGGAGACTCTGCTTAACGAAAAGCTGCAGGTGTTTTTCGAGGAAAATCCCGCTGTGGCAAAACGCATCGTGGAAAAAACCATAGAGGCCGCCAGAGCCAGGGACGCCGCCAAAAAGGCAAAAGACCTTACCCGGAGAAAAAGCGCCCTTGAGTCCGGCTCGCTTCCCGGAAAGCTTGCCGACTGCCAGGAGCGCGATCCCGAAAAAAGCGAACTCTACATAGTCGAGGGAGAATCGGCGGGCGGGTCCGCCAAGCAGGCAAGGGACCGTCTCAACCAGGCCATTTTGCCGCTTAAAGGAAAGATCCTGAACGTAGAGAAGGCAAGGCTTGACAAGATGCTTGGCAACGAAGAAATCCGAACCACTATCACCGTTCTGGGTACCGGAATAGGGGAGGGTGAGGGAGAGTTTGACATATCGAAGATACGCTATCACAAGATAATACTCATGACCGACGCGGACGTTGACGGATCGCACATACGAACCCTTCTTCTCACGCTGTTTTACCGCTATTTCAGGGAAGTGATAGAAAAGGGATATCTCTACGTTGCGCAGCCCCCTCTCTACCTGGTGAGAAAGGGAAGAAAGGAGACTTATCTGAAAGACGATCAGGAATATGAACAGCTTCTGGTAAAGCTCGGAGTCGAAGGACTTGAAATCACAAACGGCCACTCAAAACAGATCAGGGGAACGAGACTTTTCGATCTTGTGCAGAAAGCGATCAGATACGGAAAACTTCTTGACCGAATCAGCAGGTGGGGAAGGAACAGGGGAATAGTTGACGGTTTTGCCAGAAGAGCCGACCTGCGAAAAACCGACCTCCGCATTGGTAATGAAGCCTCTTTGGATACTCATCTTGTCGCGATAAAGCAGTGGCTCGCAGAGAGTTGTCCCGACATAGTGGATCTTGACTGGACGTTTGGAGAGGATATGGAACACAATTCAAACAGCATTGAATACAACTTCAGGGAAAACGGAAGGGTAAGTTCCTGCGTGATTGATTTTAACTTTATTGCATCTCCCGACTTCAGGGAACTCAGGAAGCTTGCCGAGTCGCTCAGTCCGCTCTGGGACTCTGCCTGCCACATAGTTATTGATGAAGAGGAAAAAGAGGTCGGAAGTCTTGATGGATTCGTTGAATTCATAATGGAGAGAGGAAAAAAAGGCCAGTTTATCCAGAGGTATAAAGGTCTTGGGGAAATGAACCCTGAGCAGCTCTGGTCAACGACCATGAATCCCGAGAACAGGGTGCTGAAGCAGGTTCAGGTTGAAGATGCTTACGAGGCCGACGAGATATTCTCAAAACTCATGGGTGATCAGGTAGAACCTAGAAAGGAGTTTATTGAGTTAAACGCTCTTAGGGTAAGCAATCTGGATATCTGATAACCTCTCATAGGATTTCCGCACATCCTACGAGGTCTTAAGACATATTAGAGACGAAAATGGTTTGAGTGATGAACACGGGATTTCAGCAAACACTTGATCAGATCCGGGCCGAGAGTAGTTCGTCCACACAGATGGGCACGTTCTTTGAGCGCCTGATGAAGCGGTATTTCCTCCAAGATCCTTTATACTCAAACAGGTTTTCCAATGTCTATCTCTGGTCGGAGTGGGCAGATACACAGCCAAACTTCACACGCCAGGATACAGGTGTAGACATAGTCGCGGAGGAGCGCGCGGGGGGGGGTATGCGCTATTCAGTGCAAGTTCTATGCACCCGGAACCCGGATTTCAAAGCCTTCCATTGATTCCTTCATCGCTGCATCGGCCCGTGACCCCTTTACGAGTCGCCTGATCGTCGATACCGGCGATGAATGGGGACCCCACGCCCGCGATACGCTTGACGGATTGACCCCGGCCTGTGGGGTGTTGCGATTTAACGACCTCGCCACGCGGCCCGTCAACTGGCCCGACCTGCGGCGTGAGAGCCCGGAAACGCTTAAGTGGCAGACCGAAGTCTTTGAGCCTCGTCCCCACCAGATTGATGCTATCAAAAATGTGGTAACCGGTTTTGCCGGGAACGATCGGGGCAAGCTGATTATGGCCTGCGGCACGGGGAAGACGTTCACCGCGCTTAGAATTGCCGAAAAGATTGCCGGATCCGGCAAACGCGTTCTCTATCTGGTGCCATCAATTTCTCTGTTCCAGCAGTCGATGAGAGTGTGGGCTGAACAGAAGCAGGTTGATCACAATTATGTCGGCATCTGCTCGGACACTCGTGCCGGACGAGATGATGAGGATGCCTCGCTTCAGGAATTAGAGATTCCGGTGACAACCAATGTCGTAGCGATTGGCCAGGCTTTGAAGAATGCCGTGCCGACTGCAATGACTGTTGTATTTTGCACTTAGCACTCGCTTGAGCTTATCAAAAAGGTACAGGACGACGGTGTGCCACCGTTTGACCTCATCATCTGTGACGAGGCGCACCGGACAACCGGAATTGAACGCCCTGATGATTGCACATCCCCATTTGTTCTGGTACATGATGATGAGCGGATACGCGGTTTAAAGCGCCTCTACATGACCGCAACTCCACGCCTGTATACCGAGAGTGCCAAAGCTAAGGCGGCGAACCATAAAGTCGAAGTTTTCTCGATGGATGATACAGATACGTACGGACCGGAGTTCCACAGGCTTCCGTTCTCGCAGGCAGTTGAGCAAGACCTGCTCTCGGACTACAAGGTCGTGGTGCTTGCAATGTCGGAGAAACACATCGAGGGAGCCCTGCAGGCGCATCTGGCGTCGGCCGGCGGCGAAATCAAATTGGACGACGCAGCAAAGATCGTTGGCTGTTGGAAGGCGCTGCAGAACCCGGAGAACCAACCCGTCGGGGAGGAGCCGATTCGGCCGCTGAGTCGCGCGATTGCGTTTACAAACACTATCCGCTCTTCCAAACGGTTGGAAAAGCACTGGACTGGAATTGTCGAGCAGGCGGTTACATGTCTGCCGGAATCGGAACGGGCCACTGCCTTCGAATGTGAGACAAAGCATGTAGATGGTAAGCACCACGCATTAGACCGCAAGGCACGCATCGAATGGCTGAAGGGTTCTTCAGGGGATGCCTGCCGTATCCTGTCGAATGCCCGTTGCCTGTCCGAGGGGATTGATGTGCCTGCTCTTGATGCCATCCTATTTATGAGTCCCCGTAAGAGCCAAGTGGATATTGTGCAGGCAGTCGGTAGAGTGATGCGTAAAGCGCCTGCCAAAACCTACGGTTACATCGTAATCCCGATCGCTGTGGCGGCGGACATCGACCCGGCAACAGCTCTGGATAACAATGAGGGATTCGCAGCCGTCTGGGGTGTTTTAAGAGCGTTGCGCTCGCATGACGATCGGTTCAATGCCGAGATCAATCAGATAGACCTTAACAAATCGCCGACCAATCGAGTTATCATTCTCTGTGATGTAGACGGAGATGGCTCCGATGGCCAGCTCGACATTCCTTTTCCACCGCTTAACGTGCCACCCGGTGCGTTCTATGCGAAAGTTGTTGACAAGTGCGGCGACCGTAAATACTGGGAAACTTGGGCCAAGGATGTTGCTCATATTTTCTCCCGGCTGGTCCAGCGTATCAATGGACTTCTAGAAAACCCGGGCAATGCAGATCTTAATGAGTGGTTTAAAGCCTTTTACGAGGAGTTGAAGCTCTCGATCAATAAATCGATTACTCGTAACGGGGCCATCGATATGATGGCGCAACACATTCTGACGCAGCCGGTCTTTGATGCATTGTTTGAAGGATACGATTTTGCCAAAACCAACCCGGTGGGCAAGGCGCTAGATGGACTACGCCGGGACTTTGGCGAATTCGGACTCGAGAACGAAACGCGTGACCTACAGGGTTTCTATGAAAGTGTCCGACTGAGGGCGCAGGGTCTCGACAACAGCTCGGCGCGTCAGCGTGTGCTGATGGAGCTTTACGAGAAATTCTTTGCCACCGCGCTGAAGAAGGAGGCTGACCGGCTTGGTATCGTCTACACGCCAGTCGAGGTGGTGGACTTCATCCTCTACAGCACCGACCATGTGCTTCGACAAGAATTCGGGCGATCGCTCGGGGACGAGGGGGTTCACGTGCTGGACCCATTCACCGGTACTGGTATCTTCTTGGTACGCTTGTTGCAATCGGGGCTAATCCCCGATGCAGACCTCGAGAGGAAATACCGCGAGGAATTGCACGCCAACGAGATCGTTTTGCTTGCATACTACATAGCGGCGATTCACATTGAGGAAGCTTTCCACGGCCGATGTGGATTGGATAGCAACTATGAGCCGTTCAGCGGCATCGTGCTTACTGACACTTTTAATCTGCATACAGGAAGAGCTGGCTTTCGCAACACTTGGCTGTCGGACAATAACGCACGGGTCAAACTTCAACAAGGGTTACCCATCCAAGTGATTGTCGGCAACCCGCCGTGGTCGGCGAGACAGCGAAGCTCGGCCGATAACAATCCGAATGTCAACTATCCAGAACTAGAGCGGCGGGTGAAAGATACCTATGCTGCCTACTCAACAGGGACAAACAAGAACAGTCTGTACGATTCGTACAAGATGGCGATCCGCTGGGCTTCGGACCGGATCGGCGAGCAGGGTGTCGTCGCATTAGTCACCAACGGTTCGTGGATTGACGGTAACGTCGATTCTGGAGTGCGGGCATGTCTAGTAAAGGAATTTACGTCTGTCCATGTCGTGAACATGCGCGGTAATACACGTACTTCGGGCGAACGGGGTAGACGGGAAGGACAGAACATCTTCTGGAGTGGTTCCAAACCAAGCACACGAAACTGCGTCGGCATCACTCTCCTCGTGCGTAACTCGAATGCTAGGCACGACGGCTGCCGCATCTACTACCATGATGTCGGTGACTATCTTAAACGGGAGGAAAAACTTGCGATCCTGCGGGACGCGGAATCGATTGCAGGCATCACTGACTGGAAGGCGATTACGCCGGATAGCCATCACGACTGGATCGGCCAGAGGAACGAGACGTTCCAAAAACTCTATCCGCTCGGCTCAAAGGCGGCCAAGGCAGGGAAATTGGACAAAGCAATCTTTGCATTGTTCAGCAGAGGCTACGAGACTGCACGGGACGCATACATCTATAACTTCTCGCATGAAGCCTGTGCGGAGAACGCACGCAGAATGGTCGCTGACTACCAAGGCGCCATGCAGGTACTGGAACAACGACGCGAGTACTCCGTCAATAAGGTAGTGAGCAGTCACTCCGCTCACATCCGATGGGACGAAGCCCTTAAAAACAGGCTACGGGGGCGCAGGGCAGTAGAGTTTTCGGCGGAAAAGATCTGGGCGACGCAATACCGGCCATTCGTCAAGCAATACTGCTATGAGTCGAGTACGTGCTTGCCAATCGCAAGGGACAACAAGACAGCATCTTCCCGCCACCTATGTTTGGCACGAATATTGCGAGCAAGCAAAGAACCGCGCCATCTGCGTGCCGGGCACCGGCTCAACGAAACCGTTCTCAGTTCTCATCACGGCCCAAATGCCGGATCTGGAGCTCATCTCCAAGGGCCAGTGTTTCCCGCGCTACAGGTGCAAGTGGAGAACTGCGTCATATGTGTCCCCGGCATCGGTGCGACGAAGCCGTTCTGTGTACTCATTACAAACCGAATGCCAGACATTCAGTTCATGTTCAACGGCCAGTGCTTCCCCCGATGGACCTACCCACGTTCTAGGAGTCTGTCGCTCTTAGCGAACAATTGAGGGGAAATCCAACTGATTCAGAGCTGGTGAAAGTCATATCGGCAAAAATCCTTGATTTTGGAGGTTCAGCTAAGCTTCGGGGAGCTGTTTTTACCTCAAATCCCCAATATTCTCTGCTCTCTCACCTCTTTGTCAGCCCTTCAACGCATACATTCTCTTCAGGTTGTACCCTATGCACACAAGATTCCACTCTCCGCGCACAGCTTCAAGCCCCCGCACCATAAACTGCCGGAATCCCATCACCTGCTTTATTATTCCGAACACAGGCTCTATCGTTGACTTGCGTTTTGAGTACATCTTTTTGCCTGCGGATGTTCCAAGCCTCCTCTGCATGTCTTCAACCGGTGTTGCCGGCTCTTTCTCCTCCTCATTGCACTGTGCGAATCTCTCCAAAACGGTCTGTTGTGCTTCTCCCTGCGTTTGGATATATAAGGCTTTATCCCCGCCCTGTCACATAAGTTAACGTTGCTTGCACTGTAATATCCGCTGTCGGCAAGCAGATTCTCAGCCTTGCCAAGCCTCTGCTCATTCTCCTTTAACTGCTCAAGCACGGGCTCTATCTCACGCTTGTCGTTTGTGTTCTGCGTTACATGCCTGGTCACTATAAGTCTGCTCTCCACATCCACTGCACCCTGAGCGTTGTATGCCTGCTCAAATCCCCCTCCCGAAGGCATTATCCGCGAATCTCCGTCCACAAGATTCACCTGATCCTTATCCCTCGGTCTGCTCCCTCCTGCCTTCTTCCCGCTTTGCTTCTCATACTGTTCCCGCTTCTCTACCTTCTCCCCGTACACTTCTGACTCCCGCTCATACCTGTGCTTTGCCCGCTCCTGTATCTCACGCTTCGCTTCCCGTCTCTGAAGTTCTTCGGGAACATTCATATCCTCTGGCAGTTTAGAGTTGTCAGCCTCCCGTGCAAGTCTCATCAGTTCCTTCACTTCTTTGTTCAGCTGCTTTTCTATCTTCCTTGCCCTCTTCCAGCTCAGTGCCTTGTGCCTGCTCGCATTAGCCTTTATCTTCGTGCCATCCACACTCACCGTGCCCATCCCTATCTGTCCCGCTATCTGCAGTATCTGTACAAACAATACCCCAAGCTCCTTGCCAAACCTCTTGCGGAACCTGTTTATGCTGTCATGATCCGGATTGCTGTTAGCGCATATATACCTGTACGCCACACTGTCATATGTTGCCTTCTCAAGCTTCCGGGAAGAGAATGTCCCCGTCGCGTATCCGTAGAACAGAAGAGCCACCTTCATTCCCGGATGATACGCTGCCGACCCCCTGCCCGAATACGCTTCCGTCAGCCTTCTCAGATCCAGCTGCTCAACTATCTCCACCACAAACCGGGCAAGATGGTCTTCGGGCAGATACTCTTCTATTGTAGGCGGAAACATCTGCGGCGTCTTGCGGTCTGCTGATACAAACCTCCGTCTCATTGTCTTCTCCTTCTCAGACATCTTGATACCGTTGTTTTAACATTAAATGACCGCTAAAGTCCGACAGACTCCTAGGCGGTATCTTTGACGATGAGGAATTATTTGAAACCGAACTGGAACGTATCGACAACATCACAGACACTGCCTTAAGTACTTTCCGAGGGCACTACGGAGACGAGGAGATCACGAAGGACGCAATATTCAACTACGTGTACGGCGTACTCCACGCACCGTCATACCGGGAGCGGTTTGCCAATGACTTATCCAAGGAATTGCCGCGAATTCCGTTGGCACCCGATTTCCATGCCTTCGCGGAAGCTGGTGCGAACTTAGCAACGCTTCATCTAGACTACGATACATGTAGTGAATACGACTTGGAGATCATCGCCACGACGCTCTGCAATCGCACCATTTTCGAATTGGCCAAAAGGCTATGCGTTTCGCCGACGATGACAGGACTGTGCTGATCGTTAACGACCACATTAAGCTAGCAGGTATACCGCCCGAGGCGCACAACTATGTGGTCAACGGAAGGACACCGCCTGAGTGGTTCATCGACCGCTACAAGATCAAGAAGGACAAGCATAGCGGGATTGTAAACGATCCAAACGGCTGGTTCTCAAAGCCTGAGGATTTTATCACGGCACTTCGACGGATTGTGCATGTGAGCGTTGAAACAGCCCGCATAGTCAATGAGCTTCCAGAACCGTTTGCCGATGAAGAATAGTTCCAATTACGGAAAACCGATAATTCATGTCTCGCAACCTGCGTATATAGTTTTCAGACGCAGGTTAGATTATACAATGAAGAGTTTTGGCGGCATATTGCTGAGACTCAAATTCTTCTGCAATCTCTTTGGATTTCTCCCCATATCCTAATGCGTAAAGAAGGTCTTCGTACTTGATCTTTTCAGAGGAACGAGGCTGGTGTTTCCCACATTCGGGAAAATCGAGTGTATACTTAACAACTTCCTGACTGCCCATGTGACCGCATTCACTCCACACTTTCGCAAGAACTTGTAAAGTCGCTTCACTCAGAAGGTCTAAGTCTTTCGGATTGTACGGTCTTACCAGTGAGACTGTTCCTTCCCTTATTTGCGACACCCATTTGCTCCATCCATTTTTCTTGGTTCCTCTTTTTTTCATGTAGTCGTAAGTGTGACCAAGGATTGGACCATTGTCCGTTGAGTAAAGATCGTCTCCGAGGACTGGGTGGTAGCAGTTGTCTTTTACAGAAGTTCTCTCGGCAATGTAGAGCAGTTTCATCAGCTTGAGATGAGACATGGTTCCCCCTGCCTTGTGCAGAAACCACCCCGCCATCTGCCCTGCTGTCTCTAATATGGTGAAGTTCAGGCTAAAGAACTCCTGAAACGATAAGAAAACTTATGAGGAGAAGATTGGCTGCAGCCAAGGGGAAAAGCCTCTTCCATCCGAGACTCATTACCTGATCGCACCTGAATCTGGGCAAAGTCCATCTTACCCAGATGAACAGAAAGAGTAAGAAAAGGACTTTGCCGATAAATACAGCCGGCGGAAGATACCAGTGCGTGTTGATATCTACGCCGAACCACCCTCCGAACGGTAAGGGATACCAACCACCCAAAAATAAACAAGTTATCATGCACGAAGCAACTATCATATGAGTATATTCAGCCATAAAGAACATTGCAAATTTCATGCTGCTGTATTCTGTATGGTAGCCGGCAACTATTTCGGGCTCGGCTTCCGGCATGTCAAACGGAAGTCTGCTGGTCTCGGCAAATGCAGAGACTGTGAAAACCACAAAGCCTATAAAGGACGGGATTATAAACCACATCTTCTCCTGAGCTTCGATTATCTCCCCCAAGCTGAGCGAGCCCGTTATGGCGATTACTCCCAGTATGGACAGGCCCAAAGCCAGCTCGTAGCTTATCATCTGCGCCGCCGCCCGCAGGCCTCCCAGAAGAGAGTACTTGCTGTTAGAACCCCACCCGCCGAGCACCACGCCGTATACGCTGAGCGAACTTATTCCGAGCACGTAGAGAAGGCCGATGTTTATGTCGGCTATCTGGAATTTTATGAATACGGGGTCCTGCAGGAGTCCGAACAGATCCGTGTGAAATCCCTTCCCTATGGGAATCACGGCAAGGGCCGCAAGTGCTGTTACGAGTGCGAACGCAGGGGCCATTATATACATGGTCTTGTTCGCATTTTTCGGAATTATGTCTTCTTTGAAGATGAATTTGATTCCGTCTGCAAGGGGCTGGAGCAGTCCGGAGGGTCCGACCCTGTTGGGTCCGTAGCGGTCCTGTATGAAGGCGCTTAACCTTCTTTCTGCGAAAGTAAGATAGGCTACAACCGTAAGAACCACAAAAAAGACAAGCGCTATCTTTGCAGCCGCTATTGATATCAGAAATGGGGTCATCTGCTCGTGCCGTGTTCAAGAACTTTTCCGACGGTTCCTATCCTGTCGTGGCTGATCCCCCCGTATCCGGGGATCTTAAGGCTTATTTCATCCATCACGTCCGACGCTGAGCCGTAACTGAACAGGGCTTTGTCAAGCCGCTGCCCGATCATGCACAGTATTTCCCATCCGGGTCTGGCATCTCCGGGAGGAGGGATGGCCTTTCCTGTTTTCTGAACCCGTCCGGCGTCGTTTGTGAAAGTTCCGTTTTTTTCATAGGGGCTTGCCGCTGGAAGTATTGCATGGGCGTATCTTGCCGTCTCGGTCAGTCTGTAGTCGATAACCGCAAGAAAGCCGATTTTCTCAAGTGCGCGGGAAAGTGCGTACTTCTCGTAGCTCGAAACCATCTCAAACAGGTCCGCTTCGATGACTATCAGTGTGTCGATCCTGCCGGCAATCAAAGAGTCTATCACAGTCTTCGTGTCGGCTCCGTCTGCCTGCATCATGAGATTTCTTACTCCGGCGCTGTTCGGATACGGATCATTGCTTACAAGGTCAAATTTTTTCTCCACTTTCTCCGCTCCCTGTGCGCAGACTGCGGGGCAGTCCCCGAGAACAGACGAGAGTCTTGCCGCAAGAAACATCTCCTCGTTTGTGAGTCTTGCAGATCCCGCAATCGCACAGGCGCCCGACCCGGCCGACTTTATTTCCGAAAGCCTGGCGCCGACGCCGTTTACGGCATTCTCCCAGGAGGCTGTCTCGTAGTCCTTGTCGTTTTTTATTATAGGGTCCTTAAGCCTGGGCGATTCCTGAATCTCCTTGTAGTCGAACCTTCCCCTGTCGCATATCCAGTGACCGTTTACTTCCTGATTTATTCTGGGGCGAATTCGGGTGACCTTTCCCTTTCTCGGATCAACGCCCACCGTAATATTGCACCCCGTGCTGCAAAGAGAACACACCGAGTCTGTGAACTTCATGTACCAGACCCTCTCTTCGTGAAGAGTGTCTTTGGGGAGCAGGGCTCCGACAGGGCAGATGTCAATCACGTTTCCGGCAAGTTCGTTATCAAGCGTCTTGCCTGGGAAAACGGAGATTTTTTTCCGGAATCCTCTTCCGGTGGTTCCAAGTTCGTGTGTTTTTGTCACTTCATCAGTGAAACGCACGCACCTGGTGCACATAATGCACCTGTTGGCGTCGTACATTATGCGGTCGCTAAGATAGCTTTTCTGCCTTACCTTCTTGTTTTCAGGACCGCCGACCCTGCTGTAGCCCGGACCGTGATCAAAAGTGGTCATCTGGAGGGGACATTCCCCGCCCTTGTCGCATATGGGACAGTCAAGCGGGTGGTTTATCAGAGTGAACTCGACTGCGGCCTTTCTGGCTTCAAAGGCTTTTTCTGTATCCGTTTTGACCACAAGGCCGTCTCTTACCGTCGTGTTGCAGGCGGGAAGCACCTTGGGAACGCCTTCCACTTCCACGAGGCACTGCCTGCACTGGGCAACTACGCTTAGTGATGGGTGATAGCAGAAATGAGGAATCTCTATCCCGGCTGCGGCTGCGGCCTGGATTATATTCAGTCCGCTGTCCACATCAAGTTCGATTCCGTCGATGGTTATCTTGGGCATAGAGGGGACTCAAGGGAAAAATCGATTAGGGTAAATACTATCAGACAAAGTGTTTTTGACAAGTAGGATCTCCGCTCTGTAGAGAGTAAGTTAATTGACCGGATTTTAAGCACACGAGGTTGACCGGTTTTGTGTTTTGCAATCAGAATAGAAAAGTCTTGGAGTGCTTTCCTGTCTGCAGGAGAACTTCTTTGGTTAGCCTCTTCCAGCTTGTTTAGAGGTGGTCCCCTTTTTTAGACAGCATTTTTGTTTTCTTAAGTGTATTCCCACCAACGCATAACCATCTTTAAGACTCCCAAAACCATAAACTCTCTGCTCTGTTTGTCTCATTGCTTCAAGCCACATTCTTCTGTGCTGTCCCAAGACCATAGTAAACCTCATCCGGTGTTTTCATTCCAAGCCCCTGATGTGGTCTTTTTTCATTGTAAAAATCTATCCACTTCCCTATACCTGCCTCTGCCGAGGCAACAGATTCATAGGCCATCAGATACACTTCCTCGTACTTAACACTTCTCCAAAGCCTCTCCACAAAAACATTGTCTCTCCAGCTTCCCTTGCCGTCCATGCTTATCTTTATATCTCTGTCTTTAAGAACTCCCGTAAACTCTTCACTTGTGAACTGACTTCCTTGATCGGTGTTGAATATCTCGGGCTTATCATACTTGTAAAGCGCTTCTTCCAGAGCCTCCACGCAAAAACTGCTGTCCATTGTGTTAGACACTCTCCAGCTAAGAACCTTGCGCGAGTGCCAGTCCATTACCGCACACAGATACACAAAACCCCTGCTCATCTCTATATACGTTATGTCTGCCGCCCATACCTGCCCGGGAAGCTCTACAGTCTTCCCCCGCAGCAGATACGGGTATATCCTGTGCTCTGCTCCCCCTTTCTTTGTAGTCTGGGGGCCGGGAGCAAGCCCTCGTATCCCCATAAGCCTAATAACACGCTTTCTGCCCACCTGTACGCCCTGTGCCTTAAGGGCGTACACCATCCTTCTTGAACCCTTAAACGGATACTTAATGTAGATCCTGTCAATCTTCTTCATAATCTCTTCGTCCTGCGGGGATACCCCCACAGGTTTGTAGTAAATATTTGAGCGATTTATATCCAGCAGTTTGCACTGCCTTACCAAAGAAAGTGCCCGGCCGCGCACTACCAACTTCTTGCGCCGCTGCCGACCGAGCGCCTTTGATAAAAAATCGTTCTCCAGCGTCAGCTGGCCCACCTTGGATTCAAGCTGGTTTACGTACTTGCTCTCGCCCGCCGCCTTGCTGCCCGCCGCCTTGCTGCCCGCCCCCTGGCCGAACACTTTGTCCGCGGCGTTGCCGAGCTGCTTCTTCTTCCACATGCTTATCTGATTGGGATGAACCTCAAACTGCCGGGCAAGCTCCGCTACTGTCTTGTCTCCTTTTACCGCCAAAAACGCTACCTTTGCCTTGAACTGCGGTGAATGATTACGTCTTTTACTCTTCATTATGTACCTCCTGTATACTCTTTTAGAATACCAAGGAAATACACTTAAGGTGCTGTCTGATTTTTGGGGTCCACTTCTTTTCACAAGCCTATCAATTCCTTCTGCAGAGCTTATTCTATTCAAAGATGAAGTATTGCTGAACCCCTTTTTTAAGTTTTTCATTGCGCGCTGCAATAGTCAATCTTGAAATCAGGGTCTTTTTCAAGCTTTATGTATGCTATTGTCGTGCTTATACCATTTTTGATGGTGCTTTCAGTTCTACAATTTAAGAATGTTGGAATGAAGGAAAAACCGGGTTGGCCGCCCGGCAATCATGCGTCTGTAAGGTCCCGATTTTCCATTGACAATACAGCACCGCTGTTATCATCAACTACTACCACCTTGAAAGAACGCTTAGTTTGCCTGCTTTGCCACGGAGGCCCTAATAGGCCTACAGGATAATCCCAAGGTCTGGAAAATCCAAGGGTTATAAGCCACTGCTTTACGCCGGAATCGTATTTAACCTCTTCCAGTCCAAGATTTCAAATATCTTCGCCATCGTAAAGGTCTGCAACATATCTCTTTGCAGTAAGCACAGCAGATTTAACATCCATTGCACCCCCCCTCTTCTACAAAAAAATCCTATTTGATACCGATAAAAACTGCAAGAAAAAGATCAGGAATGTAAGAAGCATAGGATATTGATTTCCTGTAGAAATTTTGTTATTCTAAAATTGTTTTATGGCTTAACAGAAAAAACAAACTAGTAGATCTCGCTTTTAACTACCCAAACTATCTACGCTACGGGGGAGGGGTAAAATAATGAAAAAAGTCGGTGTTGTAACACTGTTTTGGTGTCTTGTACTTGTTTTTACTGCTGTTTTGGGCGGTACGCATTCCGCTTTTGCCGATTTCCATCTTACTAATCCGGAGTTCATCGGGGCCAAGGTAAAGGGCGCAACACTTACGCTTACGTACGATGAGGATCTGGATGAGGACTCGGTGCCCGCACCGTCGGCCTTTACGGTTAAGGTGGATGAAAGAGAGGTAAGACTAATAACGCCGCTGCCCAGGGAACCGAGACCGGTTGCGATAAGCGGAGCTGTGGTGACGCTTACGCTTGCAAGCGCGGTCACCCCGGCGGTCAGATAGTAACGGTGGCCTATACACCACCCGGCACTAACCCGATTCAGGACAAAGACCGCAACGACGCCGCGGGTTTTGGCGACAGGCTAGTAATGAACCAAACCCCGGACAAAATTGCTCCGATGTTTGTCACGGCAATGGTAAATGGCAAAACACTGACCCTCACGTACAGTGAGGGTCTGGATGAGGACTCGGTGCCCGCACCGTCGGCCTTTACGGTTAAGGCGTACAGCAGAGAGGTAGAAGTCAGCAATCCCGTTGCGGTTGCGATAAGCGGAGCTGTAGTGACGCTTACGCTTAAAAGCGTGGTCACGAGTGGTCAGATAGTAACGGTGTCCTAATACACCACCCGGCACTAACCCGATTCTGGACAGGGCCGAACCTCCGAACCGGGCTGCCAACCTGACCAACGGGGAAGTGATCAACAGAACCACCGGTCCGAAGCTGACGGGGGGGGGTGGTAAACGGCGCGGTAATTACGTTCACGTACAACGAGAAACTGAATGAAGATTCCGTGCCGCCTTACCGGTACTTCACAGTGAAAGCGGATGGCAGAGTTGTCAGTCTTGCCGGCACCAGTCCTGTCGATATCAGGGGCAGGGTGGTGGCGCTCAGGCTTGCAAGCACGGTCACCGTCGGTCAGATAGTAACGGTGTCCTATAATGTGCCCGCCGACGATAGTAAACGGATTCAGGACAAAGACGGCAACGACGTCGCGGGTTTTACCAACCAGGTGGTAACTAACAACACTGGGGTTCCCAACAACAGGGCCCCGACGGTGTTGAACCCGATACCGGATCAGAGGGCGAGAGCCGGGTCGGTATTCAGATATAAGTTCCCCGCCGATACCTTCAGAGATCCGGACGGCGACCCCCTGATATACACAGCGACCCAGATGGACGGCACAGTTCTGCCCTCGTGGCTTGGTTTCAATGTCGGCACCCGGACTTTTCGGGGAAATCCGGTGGCATCAGATGTGGGAACAGTTTCGGTAACGGTAACCGACGACGACAGCAGAGGCGGCACTGTGAGCGACACGTTTAATATCACTGTATCGGCTGTGCGGACCTCAACTCCCCCTGCGGTTCCGCCGGCCGCTCCGGCAGGGAACAGTTCTCCGACGGTAGCAGAGGAGATACCGGATCAGACTGCTGTGGAAGGTTTGGAGTTTGTCTACACATTTCCGGACAACACCTTCAGCGATGCGGACAACGACACGCTTGCCTACAGCGCAGAGAGGGGAGACGACGGCAGTCTGCCCCCGTGGCTTGGCTTTACTGCAGATACCCGCACTTTCTCGGGCACTCCGGGGACAGAAGACCTAGGAACGCTTGAGGTTAAAGTGACGGCAAGTGACGGCAATGGCGGCGCTGTGAGCGATACATTCAGCATAACGGTGGCGACGGATGTCTCCGTCACGGCCGCTGATGCGCGTGATGAGGGGACAGAGGAAGCCATGAGAGCTTTTGTGGTGAGCACAAAACAGCGGTGGGAACGGATCACGGATCCCGACGGGCATTCGGAGTTTCGAGTTGCTATGAGAACTGACGACGGGGTGTGGAAGGACGGCGACATATACATTATTTCAGTTAATCAGAAAATCTTCTTACCTCAGATATTAGAACCGGGTGAAAGCATACTTTTCCATGGAGGACACCATGGTTCCACAGATGGATCTTTAAGGCACATTCGGATTTTTGAGCAGCTCATGACTGAGGTAGAGCAGGCAGATGGGAATCCTGTATGTCTTGTAGACACAAGAGCCACAAGAGAAGGCAGACATATCTGTGCGGTTGGAGTTACTCTTAGCGAAAGACAGTCCACATTTGATCAGTACTTAGTTGCGGGTTTTGATCATGAACCGGAACAGGTTGACTATAGCAAGGCCCCGTGCGGAATTGAGGAGGGATGGTTTGGCCAGACATCAACAGACTCCAATGGAGAGGAGTTTACGCGTACAAGTGCCGACATGGTGACTGACAGGGAAAGTCTGGTTGATTATCTCAAAACTGTAGACGAGCACATTACTGCGGAGACTAAGAGGATTCAAGACAGTCTTCCCCCGGGGCTCCCGCTAGGGGCACAGATAGGATATGTAGCACAGGACTTGCTTCGGTTAAGGCCGTGCTGGAGAGAAAAGGACGGTCCTTGGAAATCTGGGGAGATATATTTTTATCTGACCAGGTACACGGATAAACAGTATGGGATTTTTAACGGGCTTAATGCTGAATTTGAGGATGTGACATTGCATTTATATGACGGCTGCATTGATGTAGGGTAGACAATCTTTGATATACTGGATCAAGAAGGCGTAACTGACGGTTTCTTGAAATACTACTGGTCTGACCCTCGCAGAAACGATGATCTGGTGATTGACGATAGCGGAAATTCTATACGGGGTTTATCTCCCGGCACATCGGTTAAGCTTGGTTACTTTCTGGAGACAAACTTCCGTATTTTTGGTGGCAATTTCGTTCTCGGCTCGGGCATATATCTGGACGAGGAATACTATGTTCCCGACAGCGAGATGTGTCAGGACATACCTGACGACCTGTCCGAAGCGGCCCGTGCCAGACTTGACGAATTTCCGGATTTTACGGATTTCATAGAACCGGAGCAGCCAGAAGAACCGGAGCAGCCGGAGGAATCACCCCAGCAGGAAGATGATGGGGGATGTGCAATTGCTTCTTCGGACGGGGGCAATTTAAAAGCCGCAGGGCTTGGCTTTATTCTGATGGCCGGGGTTATGTTTTTTGGGGTTTTTGGGGAGAGGCGCTTCGGACGGAAGAATTAAGGCTTGGAAGTTTTGAGGTTGACTAGTTAGAACAGCAGTTGGGTTCCCGGTTTGAATGTATTGCAGTAACCATGCAGGCAAGTCGGGAATCTTTGTATCCTGACTTCACACTGTGCAAAGCCGAGAGAATATATCTTGCAGTGTGCAGACATATGCCCACCCATTATGATTTCAGGCACTTACGTTGGAAATGTATGGAAGTCAGGAAACTGGTTGGATTGTCCTGATTGTCTGAAGGTATCCTGATCGGCCCATCTATATCCGCTTTTTGCAGAGAAGATAAAGACTGCCAGCCCCTCTCTCCGAACTGGTCAGTTCATGTGCTTAAGTCCGGCAATATAACTTGCTCTCTACGGTAGGATTTTGGCTTTTCTCGCACGACTCTAGGACTTGGTCTTTTCGTCCGGGTCATCTTCAAACTCTATGGTCTTTTTAAGATCATCCTTGGTTCTTTGGAGTTCTCTTATCCCCCTGCCCAGAGTCCTTGCGACTTTGGGAAGCTCTTTGGGCCCCAAAACTACCAGGGCGATAAACAGTACTATCATTAACTCAGCTGTGCCAAGCCCGAACATGGTTTTTTTCTCCCAGGATTTAATATAACCAAAACCGGGGAACTAAGTACCGAATTTCTCAGTTTTTTTTACAGGAGTTTTTATAAGGAGCGTGAGCAGGGCCGTTATGAAAGACGCCGCCATCGCCACGATGAGAGAGTTCTGATAGCTTTGGGTCATGTCGAAGAGAAATCCCGAAACAAGAGGACCGCTTATCGCCGCAAGGGAGAAGCCGGTGCCGAAAACACCGAAGATGCTTCCAAGCGACTTAAGGCCGTAGAATCTTCCAAGTATGGTCGGAAACATCGGCACCCACCCGCTGTAAAAAAAGCCGAACAAAAAGCCGAACAGATAAAGCGACCATATCTCCACAACCGACAGAATCAGAATTATTGAAGCCGCCTGAAAGAAATAGCATACAAACAGTATGCGTACGTCCTTGAGCATGTTAGTTGCAATTCCCGAAAAGAATATCCGCCCGATAATGCTTCCGACCCCTATTAAAGCGGGTGCCCCGGCTGCTACGAGCGGCGTTATTCCGGATAATACCGAGAATTTAAAGAGGTTCACGATTATGATGAGAAAAGTGTTGAACCCGAAGAAAAATGCGGCGTACATAAGCCAGAAACTCGGATGTGAAAATGCTTCCCTCGCACTCCAGTCAGATGCTCCGGTATTTTTTGCCGCATCCTCCGGACTTTCTCCGTACGGCCTGAGATTCATGTCCTCGGGGCGGCTTTTCACCAGAAACGCAGAACAGAGTATCACGGTAAAAATCACAGAGATATAAACAAGGGCGCGCTCATAGCCAAATGATTCTATAAGCCAGGTGGTAAGAGGGTTTACCACAAACCCGCTTACCGGAACTCCCGCAGTGGCGATCCCTATGGCCAGCGCTCTTTTCTTGACGAACCACCTGCTGATAATGGTGACGGGCAGTATGTACAGGAATCCGTCTCCTATTCCCACCATCACGCTGTAGGTTATGTAGAGCTGCCAGGTGTTTTCGGCAAATGCGGAGAGAAGGAAGCCGAATGCCGCCGTAAGTCCTCCGAAGAAGGTAAGATGCCTGGCGTCATGGGTGTCTATAAGTCTTCCCGCGAACACGAACGAAAAGGCCATGCACACGCATCTCAAAGAAAAAAATGACGACCCGACGGTGGTGGAAAAACCGAAAGCCTCGTTCAGGTAAGGAAGAAATATCCCGAACGAGTACAGAACCAGTCCGTCAAGCGTTATAAGCAGGTGTCCCGCTAATACTATGATCCATCCGTAGAAAATGTTTCTAAACATAGGTCCTTTGTGCGGAAACGGCATTGCGCCGCCGCGGGCGAATCACAGAAGTTTCCGGAAATCGCCGTGTCCCCCGAGGCCGGCGAGTTTTTCTAGGGGAAATGTCTTTTCCTCTCCGCTTGCCATGTTGCGAAGCGAGAAGACTTTTTTTGAAAGCTCGTCCTCTCCGATAATCACGGAGTAAGACGCTCCGGTTCTGTTCGCTTTTCTCATCTGGCTTTTTAAGCTTTTGTTTTCGTATTCGGTCTCGACCCGCATGCCCTTCCTTCTCAGTTCGTCGGCCATCCTCGCCGCTTCGCTCCTTGCCTCGTCACCGATATGGATAATGCATATGAGCTGTTTTTCCCCCGGAGAATTTCTCTGTGTTTCGGTTTTTTCAAGCAGAAGCAGTATTCTCTCAAGTCCTATGGCAAATCCCACCGCGGGAGTCTGCGGTCCTCCCATCCGCTCCACCAGAAGGTCGTACCTTCCTCCGGCGGCGACGGCGTTCTGGGAACCGAGCTTGTCGGTGGTTATCTCAAAGACGGTATCTGTGTAGTAGTCAAGTCCTCTGACTATCCTGGGATTGAGTCTGTAGGGTATGGATTTCTGCTCAAGAGAGCGGGTAAGGGCGTGCAGATGCTCCCTGCTTTGCTCTGAGAGGTGATCCAAGATCGAGAACGGTATCTCAGAAGTTGCCTCGCGGCACGCGCCGGTTTTGCAGTCAAGTATGCGAAGAGGATTGGTGCCGAGCCTGTTTTGGCAGTTATCGCAAAGAGAGTCTTTTTTCGGGGAGAGAAATTCTATAAGGGCTTTTTTATACAGCTCGCGCTCGGCGGGGGCTCCTATCGAGTTAAGCTCAAGTTCTGTGTGATCAGAGATTCCCAGCTCTGCAAGCGCAAGCCACAGCATCGCGATTATTTCTGAATCGGCAAGAGGATCTTTTGAACCGAAAAGTTCTGCTCCTATCTGGTTAAAGCTTCTCTGCCTCCCTTCCTGGGGTTTTTCGTGCCTGAACATCTCTCCTGAATAGTAAAGCTTCGTGACGGGCGATTTCCTGTAAAGGGAATTCTCGATAAAAGCCCTTACAACTCCCGCAGTTCCCTCGGGCCGCATTGATACCCGCTCTCCGCCCTTGGTTTCAAAGGAGTACATTTCTTTCTGGACGATGTCGGTGGTGTCGCCGAGGCCGGTTGAGTAGACCCCGGAGAGTTCCAGAACCGGAGTGATTATTTCGGAAAAGCCGAAGCGCCCGAACACTTCTGTGATTCTGCTCTGCACAAGCCGCAGTTTTTCCGTTTCGGGGTGAAATATGTCTTTGAATCCGTGAAGACGGGCTGCTTTCATGGCATGGTTTCCCGGGCGAGCAGTTGTCCCCGCGGGTCAGTTAAGGCTATACGCTCTTTGCTCAAAAATAAAGTTCCCCGCAGCGAAAAGCACCCTTGTTAAAGTGCGCTGCAAGAGGGGATTTGTTTAATGTTCCGGGGAGAAGAAGGTCTATTCGTTTATAAGTTTTTCTTCGAATTCGCCTATGGGTATCGCGGCCAGGGTTTCTATGTGGATAGTGCCTCTTGAGCCGAGTTCTATTACGATTTTCGTGATTGTCTCGTTATCCGGGGCTTCAACTATGTTCACAAAATCGTAGGGGCCGAGCGCCGCGTACTGGGCTTGCACCTTTGCTCCCATCTCCTCAAGTTCCCTGTTAACCTCTTTTATCCTCTCGGGCCTCATTTTTATGGTTCTTCTGCCCTCGTCGGTAAGGTTGCTAAGCATGATGTATTTGCCCATGTTCTGCGCCCGCGCCCTGAGCTTGTCAGCCCAGGGTTTTGTTAAGCACCTTTTCTATTTCGCTTTTCGGCACCGCGCCGATTATCTGCTCGGCGACCTCGCCGTTTTTAAAAACTATCAGAGTAGGAATGCTTCTTATGCTGAATTTCATGGTCGTCTGGGGATTTTCATCCACATTCACCTTTCCCACCTTGACGTTTCCTTCATATTCATTGGAGATCTCCTCTATGACGGGTGATAAAGCCCTGCAGGGGCCGCACCAGGGGGCCCAGAAGTCAACCAGAACCGGGACTTCGCTTTCCATTACTTCCTTATCGAACGCGGAATCTACTACTTCGACTATGTTTGAGGATGCCATTTTATCTCCTTACAGGGAATTTTATGCCTATATGCTAATACCAATTTGCAATAATACAAGGAGAGGATTCAAGATGTTTTTCATCCGTGGTACTGGTTGTTTAGTCATGTATAATTCTCGGGATTCCAAAACGCCTCGGCACCGCCCCGCGCCTTTAAACACTATGTGTGCGGGTTCTTCACGGTTTTTGCTAACGCGATATTGCGATACAGGGAGAAAACTGATTATGCGAATAAAAATTCTTTTGCTCTTTTTATCTGCCTGTCTTTTCCCCGGGTTCTCGCTCGCTCAGCCCCCCGACGCCCCGGTTGTGGTATCTGAGGTTGTTCAAAAAGAGGTGAACAAACCCCTCAGACTTGTCGGCGCTACGTTTCCTGCAAGAAAATCCGACATATCAAGCGAGGTGGAAGGAGTGGTCGGGAAAATAAATGTCGAGGAGGGCCAGTACGTAAAAAAAGGCGAAACCGTGGCCGAGATAAAAAACGACAGGATACGCTTTGCTCTTGAGCGGCTTGAAAACGAGAGAAAGGAAGCTTCTGCGAGGGCCGAGCTTTCGGAAAAAGATTTTGCGAGGATAAAGGAACTTTACGACAAGGGAATTGTCTCTGACGGAGATTTTGACAGAGCCAGAACCCAGAAGGAATCCGATCAGGCCGGGCTTCTAAGTCTTGACAGCAGAATTGATACTGCCCGGTACGATCTTGCGGCGTCAAGAATAGCCGCTCCCTTTAACGGTTACGTAACCAGGCACCACGCCGAAGCGGGACAGTGGCTGGGACTTGGGGACAAGGTGGTTTCCTTTGTGGATATAGATACGATAGAAGTAATAGCCGGAGTGCCGGAAAGGTACATAGATGACATAGAAGCGGGCATGAAAGCCGATGTCATTTTGCCCTCTCACAATCAGCTCGTCGTTCCCGCGCAAGTCTTTTCAGTCATTCCGGACGCGGACCCCAGAACAGTATCCTTTCCGCTTAAGATACTGCTTGACAATCCCGATCATAAGATAAAGTCTTCGGCTTCCGCCATAATTATGGTAAGGGTCGGCGAGACCGAGAAAATAAAGCTCGTGCCGAAAGACTCCATAGCCAGGTCTCCTCAGGGCACTGTGGTTTTTGCCGTAAGGGAAGACCTTGCTCACCTCGTCCCGATAGAAGAAAAAGGCTGGTATGAGAATCTCACCCACGTCGAAGGGGCAATAAGCGTGGGAGAGAGCGTTGTGGTAAGAGGAAACGAGAGACTCATGCCCATGCAGAAAGTCAGGATCACTGACACAACACAGCAATGAATCTTATCGAGACCTCTATAAAGAATCCCGTAACCGTAGCCGTCGGCGTTATATTCCTCGTTATTTTCGGGGTTATTTCGCTTTTCAGAATTCCCGTTCAGCTTACCCCGGATGTCGAGACGCTCAGGGTTACCGTGAGCACTTTCTGGCGGGGGGCAAGCCCCTTTGAGATGGAAAGCGAGGTGGTAAACGAGCAGGAAGACGAACTTCGGGGAATAACGGGACTCACAAAGCTTGACAGCGAGAGTTCGGAGAACTCCTCGGAGGTGATACTTGAGTTTGAAACCGGCGCTGATATTGACTCCGAGGTGGTCAAGGTTTCGAACAGGCTTGATCAGGTAAAGGAATATCCGGGCGAAGTCGAACGGCCGGTGATAACAACAGTCGATCCCAGAGCAAACGCCATGGCGTGGTTCATTTTAAAACCCCTTGCCGACGATCCCGCCGATATAAATCTGTACTACGACTTTGCAGACCAGATAATTCGCACAAGGCTTGAGAGAGTTCCCGGAGTCGGGGCCTCAAACGTGTTCGGCGGAAGAGAGCGGCGCATAGAGGTTCTTTTCGATCCCGCAGCGCTTGCCAAAAGAAACATCACGATAGCGGAGCTTGCCGCCTCCATTGACAGGGAGAACGAAAATTTCAGCGCCGGCTCCTTTAACGAAGGTAAAAGGCAGTACCTCGTTCGGACCGTCGGGGAATACAGAACCACGCAGGATATAGAAAAGGTAGTGGTCGCCACCGCGCAAAGCGGCCTTCCGGTTTACTTAAGAGACATTGCCACTGTCCGCCTCGGATACGAGGATGCGGCCTACACCGTAAGGCAGAATGCGGAGCCCTCGATTGCCATTAACGTGCTTCGCGAAAGCGGGGCGAACTCAATAGAGGTCAAGGAGGCTCTTTTTGCAGCCGTTGAGGAACTGAATTCGGGCGTCCTCAAAGACAACGGACTTCACCTCCGCAATGTCTACGAAGAGACCGGGTACATAAAAAATGCGATAAAGCTCGTCAGGGGCAATCTTGTTATAGGCGGCGTGCTGGCCATAACCGTCCTTCTTCTTTTCCTTAGAAGCGCGAGCAGCACGATGATTGTGGCAATAGCCATACCGTCAAGCGTGATAGGGACTTTCATAGTTTTCGAAGCTCTGGAGCGCACTATAAATGTGGTCAGTCTTGCCGGGATGAGTTTTGCCGTCGGCATGGTTATAGACAATTCGATAGTGGTTCTTGAAAACATATACCGCCACATGCAGATGGGTAAATCGAGACTCAACGCCTCCTATGACGGTACAACCGAGGTCTGGGGCGCTGTGCTTGCAAGCACCCTCACCACGGCCGCCGTGTTCATTCCGATCATGTTCATCCAGGAGCAGACGGGACAGCTGTTTCGCGACATAGCCGTAGCGATCAGCGTCTCCGTCATATTGAGTCTTCTTGTTTCAATAACCGTCATACCGTCTGCGTCTTCAAAGTACCTCTCCGCAAAGGGGGTTGAATCCATTGAGCGCCTCAGTGTCATGTCGCGGCTGCTTGGGTTTGCGGGGAGAGTTTCAGGGTTTATAAACAGCTTTACCGAACAGATACTGACAAGCATAAGGAAAAGGGTCATTCTTGTGGGTCCCTTCACTCTTTTATCCGTAGTGCTTATAATCGCCGTGTTTCCCAGGACCGAATACCTGCCCACGGGAAACAGAAACCTGCTTTTCGGGATACTTATCCCGCCTCCCGGATACAATGTCGATGAATATACGGCCATCGGAAAACAGATCGAGGCTGATCTTGCTCCCTACTTAAGCGGAAAGAGCGCGACCGGCGAAGATCTTCCCCGCATAGAGAATTTCTTCTACGTAGCCAGGGGAAAACAGATTTTCATGGGCGCTATCGCCGAGAACAGAAAGGAAATCAAGCAGCTGTTTCCCGTTCTCCAGCAAAGCGTGTCGAAAATTCCGGGAACGTTCGGCGTGATAATCCAGCCCAGCATCTTTAACTCCAACATAGGGGAGGGAAGGTCAATAGACGTTAACGTCACGGGAGATGATCTGGATGAGATACTGAAGACTGCAAGGAGCGTGTTTTTCATGTCCATGCAGAACATTCCCGGGGCGCAGATAAGACCGATTCCGAGCCTTGATCTCGGAAATCCGGAGCTTAGGATCGTTACAGAGCGGGAGGCAACTTCCCGGGTCGGGATTACCAACAGCGAACTCGGGTTTACGGTGAGGTCCCTTATAGACGGCGTCGAGGCGGGCGAGTTTAACCTTGAGGGACAGGAGGTCGACATAATCCTCAGAGCGCAGCAGGATTTTTCCGAGAGAACCCAGGATATAGAGAATATAATGATCACTTCTCCTAGCGGGAGGGTGATTACCGTGGGAGCTTTAGCCAGGGTGAGTCTTGAAAACGGCCCGGAGCAGATAAATCACTACGAAAGACAAAGGATGATAACGATACGGATAACTCCTCCCGAGGAAGTTACGCTTGAAGAAGCCATACAGACAATTAACGACAATGTAATCTCTGTGCTTGAGCAGAGCGGCCAGGTGGGGGAGCGGACTGGTTTCGTCCTTGCCGGAACTGCTGACAAGCTCGCAACGGCAAAAGACGCGCTTCAGTGGAACTTTCTGCTGGCCTTGGTGATATCGTTCCTGCTGATGGCCGCTCTTTTCGGGAGTTTTCTCCATCCTCTGGTTATCCTGGTCACGGTTCCGTTTGCTTCTCTGGGAGGGTTCCTTGGGCTTTTCACGCTTAACCTGTTCACATATCAGCCCCTTGATATACTGACGATGCTGGGTTTTGTGATTCTCATAGGAATAGTCATTAACAACGCCATACTGATAGTTCACCAGGCGCTTAACAACATGCGGGCCGGCATGGATCAGCAGACGGCCATACGCGAATCTGTAAGGGTGAGGATAAGGCCGATCTTTATGAGCACGCTCACAAGCGTGTTCGGCATGCTTCCCCTCGTACTCGCTCCGGGGGAAGGCTCCGAACTTTACAAGGGACTTGGAAGCGTCGTGGTCGGCGGCCTTGTTCTGTCAACGGCATTTACCCTGTTTATGATTCCTTCTGTTTTCAGCCTCATTCTTGAGTTTCGCAGAAAAGGGGCATTTGCTTACCAATACAAAGGATAGGCATACAGGACAAGGGGTTTAAGAGGAAGCAAAATTACCCCATAATTTTGATAAAAACCCTGTAAAACCGTCTGATTCACATTAAAAACAATTCTGCCCCAAGAGTGGATTGCGGGGAATCTCCATTGAATAACCTGAGGGGGGGGGGTAAACAACCTATTGATATCACTCGATTTAATGTCGCCATGAATTGTAATTGAAGGTATGCACATACACTCTCCTTAAGGAGCAAACCCAATCCTTTGGAGAAACAAACCCATGGCGACAAAAAATCTACCCTTTAGCTGGCAGCAAGTCGCATGGAAGGACAGAGATTATCCACCTGTCTGTTCCCGACACATCGGAAAATATGCCAAGGTCGATAATGAAGGAACCGTCTAAGAAAGAAAGAGGTGGTCCCCTTTTTTAGACAGCATTTTTGTTTTCTTAAGTGTATTCCCACCAACGCATAACCATCTTTAAGAATCCCAAAACCATAAACTCTCTGCTCTGTTTGTCTCATTGCTTCAAGCCACATTCTTCTGTGCTGTCCCAAGACCATAGTAAACCTCATCCGGTGTTTTCATTCCAAGCCCCTGATGTGGTCTTTTTTCATTGTAAAAATCTATCCACTTCCCTATACCTGCCTTTGCCGAGGCAACGGATTCATATGCCATCAGATACACTTCCTCGTACTTAACACTTCTCCAAAGCCTCTCCACAAAAACATTGTCTCTCCAGCTTCCCTTGCCGTCCATGCTTATCTTTATATCTCTGTCTTTAAGAACTCCCGTAAACTCTTCACTTGTGAACTGACTTCCTTGATCGGTGTTGAATATCTCGGGCTTATCATACTTGTAAAGCGCTTCTTCCAGAGCCTCCACGCAAAAACTGCTGTCCATTGTGTTAGACACTCTCCAGCTAAGAACCTTGCACGAGTGCCAGTCCATTACCGCACACAGATACACAAAACCCCTGCTCATCTCTATATACGTTATGTCTGCCGCCCATACCTGCCCGGGAAGCTCTACAGTCTTCCCCCGCAGCAGATACGGGTATATCCTGTGCTCTGCTCCCCCTTTCTTTGTAGTCTGGGGGCCGGGAGCAAGCCCTCGTATCCCCATAAGCCTCATAACACGCTTTCTGCCCACCTGTACGCCCTGTGCCTTAAGGGCGTACACCATCCTTCTTGAACCCTTAAACGGATACTTAATGTAGATCCTGTCAATCTTCTTCATAATCTCTTCGTCCTGCGGGGATACCCCCACAGGTTTGTAGTAAATATTTGAGCGATTTATATCCAGCAGTTTGCACTGCCTTACCAAAGAAAGTGCCCGGCCGCGCACTACCAACTTCTTGCGCCGCTGCCGACCGAGCGCCTTTGATAAAAAATCGTTCTCCAGCGTCAGCTGGCCCACCTTGGATTCAAGCTGGTTTACGTACTTGCTCTCGCCCGCCGCCTTGCTGCCCGCCCCCTGGCCGAACACTTTGTCCGCGGCGTTGCCGAGCTGCTTCTTCTTCCACATGCTTATCTGATTGGGATGAACCTCAAACTGCCGGGCAAGCTCCGCTACTGTCTTGTCTCCTTTTACCGCCAAAAACGCTACCTTTGCCTTGAACTGCGGTGAATGATTACGTCTTTTACTCTTCATTATGTACCTCCTGTATACTCTTTTAGAATACCAAGGAAATACACTTAAGATGCTGTCTGATTTTTGGGGTCCACTTCTCTCTATTGCGGTTCCATAATCAGTTTTGAGCGTCAGGGTTTTTACTGCGAGTATTATCGCCAGAACAAACAGCACCGGGAGTGCATACTTGACAAATATTTCTATGCCTCCCGATATCCCTTTCATCATGATATAGAAATTTGCAGCGATTGTGATTACAAAGGCGGTAATAGCCATTTTGGAAGGGGTAAGGAACACGCCGTCTCCAGCACCGAGATAGTCGGCAAGAAAGTTGCTGTAGGGTATTACATACTCAGCAGCATTTGAAGCTGATCCTGAATCAAGGCTGGGATTGCTTCCCAAAAGAAAATGCAAGGCGTATCCCAAAGTCCAGGATTCAATGTAAACGTAGTAAACTGTTACGATAAGTGGTATCCACAGACCTATAACGCCAAGGGTTCTGGAGATGGGGCTTTTCCAGAAAAGATTGAATATCGCAGGGGTTGTTCCGTGCCCGCGAGACCCTCCATACCTTCCCATTCCCCATTCCATCCACATGATCGGAATTCCTATCACGATAAATGCTACAAAATAAGGAATCATAAAAGCGCCGCCGCCATTTTCTGCAGCCTGCGTTGGAAATCTAAGAAAGTTGCCGAGACCTATGGCGTTGCCTGCCATGGCTAATATAAGTCCCGTCTTGGTAGCCCAAGCATCTCTCTTATCAGAACGGTTTTTCATTTCGGAAGGGGTTACATCAAGGGATTCATAATGTAACCGAGGCGGAGAATATGACAAGATAAACAACACGTCACACCTTTACGGTTTTAAGGAACTTGGAGTGATGATGACGCAGGGTATTAACCGAGATGTAGCAAAGTGAAGGCAGGTTGAAAAACAAACAGAGAGTAATTCAAAACGGGAAGGCTTCCGATTGCCATATTAACCTTTTCGGACTACACCCTGCGAGGCTTATATGAACAAAGCAAAACTTCACAGACGGTTTTCTATAGAAGTAGTCAGTTCTGTTTGCTGTTAGCAGATAACAAGTCCTAACTGTCGGCAATAACCAGTATTGACAAAAAGAATAATAATTTTATCTTAATTTACCCTTTAAAGAATCCAGACTTTGATCACCACAGGAGTCAGCGTGCCCAGAGAAAAAAAGGAAAAACCTAAAAAAAAGTCATTGAAAAAAAATTCTCCTACGACGACCAATACAAAAGCCAAGTCAAGGAGAACCAATCCCAGAAAATATACCAAGAGGTTTCTTAATCAGATGACTGCAATGCTTAAAACGATGAGAGAGGAACTACTTGAAGATGTAACCCGATCCATAAAAGAGGAATCGGATCATCTGCGTTTCAATGTCGGAGATTTTTATGATCACGCATCCGAAGACAGGCAAAGAGAGCTTGCCCTTACTCTTTCGAACAGGGAGCGCAGCAAACTGCATCAGATAGATGATGCCCTGAAGAGGATCGAAAACGGAGAATATGGCTTCTGCGAGGTTACCGGGGAAAAAATAGGGGAAGAGAGGCTTAAGGTCATGCCTTTTACGAAACTGAGTGTCGAAGCCCAAGAAGAAATCGAAAGAGGAGACTACTAACCTTCCTTTTTAAGTCTGCTCAGAGATCTCGTGTAAGGTTTTTCAAACAGTCCGACTTCAGTTATCAGACATTCGATGTTTTCAGCCGGCGTAATGTCAAAAGCGGGATTAATTGCAGTTACCTCGGCACTTATTCGTTTTCCGTCTAAGTGTGTTATTTCTTCTGGCCTCCTTTGCTCAATTATAATGTCCTCTCCGCTTAAGCATCCGGTGTCTATAGTTGAAGTTGGGGCTGCTACGTAAAAGGGGATGCCGTGATGTTTAGCCAGAACGGACAGGGAATAGGTTCCTATTTTGTTTGCCGTGTCTCCATTTGAAGCTATCCTGTCAGCTCCAACCACGACCGAATTCACGATCCCCTTGCTCATCAGATGCCCCGCCATGCTGTCGGTTATCAAACTCACCGGGATGCCATCCCGCTCAAGTTCCCACGTAGTCAGCCTTGCTCCCTGGAGAACAGGCCTCGTTTCTGATGATATTACGCTTATATTTTTACCTTGACCAAAAGCTGACCTTATTACCCCCAGAGCTGTTCCATAACCGGCGGTTGCCAGTCCTCCGGCGTTGCAGTGCGTGAGGACAACAGAGTTTTGTTCTATGAGTCTGGATCCGTTTTCCCCGATCTCCATACATGTTTTAAAGTCTTCTTTCTGTATATTGACTGCCTCGGTTATAAGAAGGTTTTTTATCTCTTCAACTTCCTTGCTTTTGCACTTGGAAATCAGTCTGTTCATTCTTCTGATAGCCCAAAACAGATTTACGGCTGTCGGCCGCGTCCGCGCTAAGTGCTGCGATATTGCTTTCATACGATCTTCAAAATCTTCGTAGGAGCAATCGTTTCCGATACTGTTGGCCCCGAGAGCCATTCCCATGGAGGCTGCTATTCCTATTGCCGGCGCTCCCCTGATAACCAGTTCTCTTATACATTCAGCCACCTCCTCAAAAGTGACACATTCAACGTAGGTTTCCTCCCTGGGAAGTTTTCTCTGGTCAATCATTAAGACCTTGTTGTCTTTCCATTCTATAGTTTTAAATGAATTCATTACTTCCGTTTCTTGGTTTCCTTTAACTTAACAAGCAGTCCGGCCCATCCACCATCAACTTTTCTCCCGACAATATCATAACCCGATTTTCTGTAAATTTCGGCCACTTCTTTTCTCTCGGTTTCCTGTATTCCGGACATTATGAGGTGTCCCAACGGGAGAAGTCTCTCTTTTAAGACGTGCTTCATTGAGATAAGGGTATCCTTGGATGTGTTGGAAACAACCACATCGAATTTTTTCCGCGTGCAGTCCGCAGAACCACACCAGACTTTTACTTTATTGGAAGCAGCGTTTCTTGCAGAATTCAAGATGGTTTCTCTTGCGGCTTTGAAATCAGTATCTGTGCAAAACGAAATGTCTGCTCCGAGTTTAACTGAGCAGATACCCAGGATGCCACTTCCGCACCCCACGTCGAAAACAGAACATCCGGGGAATCTTTCGATAATCTCATCCAGATAACTTATGCATATTCTAGTTGTTTCGTGATGTCCCGTCCCAAAAGCAGTTCCCGGATTTATTTCAACTACACTGGTTCCCAGTTCCGCCTTGTATTGTTTTTCCCATGGAGGCCTGACGACTATTCTACGACTCGCCCTTACAGGCTTCAGATAAGACTTCCAATCCTCCCAGTCCGCTTGATTGATATATTGGGTGGTGAACCGCATTGCCTCGGCATTTTCGCCAAAAAACTCAGAGAACTCCTCTACGGCTGTTATGATTCCCGCAATGTCCGTTTCTTCCTTAAAATACGCATGGATCAATGGTTCTCTGTGTTCTCTTTGCTCTTCGCTTACCGCTCCGGCTTCAAGACTCAAGAGCAGGTCCGAAACAATTGCGGCCATTTCCCCCGGCAGCTCAATCGTAAGTTTTTTCATTCTCAGAAGTGGACCCCAAAAATCAGACAGCATCTTAAGTGTATTTCCTTGGTATTCTAAAAGAGTATACAGGAGGTACATAATGAAGAGTAAAAGACGTAATCATTCACCGCAGTTCAAGGCAAAGGTAGCGTTTTTGGCGGTAAAAGGAGACAAGACAGTAGCGGAGCTTGCCCGGCAGTTTGAGGTTCATCCCAATCAGATAAGCATGTGGAAGAAGAAGCAGCTCGGCAACGCCGCGGACAAAGTGTTCGGCCAGGGGGCGGGCAGCAAGGCGGCGGGCGAGAGCAAGTACGTAAACCAGCTTGAATCCAAGGTGGGCCAGCTGACGCTGGAGAACGATTTTTTATCAAAGGCGCTCGGTCGGCAGCGGCGCAAGAAGTTGGTAGTGCGCGGCCGGGCACTTTCTTTGGTAAGGCAGTGCAAACTGCTGGATATAAATCGCTCAAATATTTACTACAAACCTGTGGGGGTATCCCCGCAGGACGAAGAGATTATGAAGAAGATTGACAGGATCTACATTAAGTATCCGTTTAAGGGTTCAAGAAGGATGGTGTACGCCCTTAAGGCACAGGGCGTACAGGTGGGCAGAAAGCGTGTTATGAGGCTTATGGGGATACGAGGGCTTGCTCCCGGCCCCCAGACTACAAAGAAAGGGGGAGCAGAGCACAGGATATACCCGTATCTGCTGCGGGGGAAGACTGTAGAGCTTCCCGGGCAGGTATGGGCGGCAGACATAACGTATATAGAGATGAGCAGGGGTTTTGTGTATCTGTGTGCGGTAATGGACTGGCACTCGTGCAAGGTTCTTAGCTGGAGAGTGTCTAACACAATGGACAGCAGTTTTTGCGTGGAGGCTCTGGAAGAAGCGCTTTACAAGTATGATAAGCCCGAGATATTCAACACCGATCAAGGAAGTCAGTTCACAAGTGAAGAGTTTACGGGAGTTCTTAAAGACAGAGATATAAAGATAAGCATGGACGGCAAGGGAAGCTGGAGAGACAATGTTTTTGTGGAGAGGCTTTGGAGAAGTGTTAAGTACGAGGAAGTGTATCTGATGGCATATGAATCCGTTGCCTCGGCAAAGGCAGGTATAGGGAAGTGGATAGATTTTTACAATGAAAAAAGACCACATCAGGGGCTTGGAATGAAAACACCGGATGAGGTTTACTATGGTCTTGGGACAGCACAGAAGAATGTGGCTTGAAGCAATGAGACAGACAGAGCAGAGATTTATGGTTTTGGGAGTCTTAAAGATGTTTATGCGTTGGTGGGAATACACTTAAGAAAACAAAAATGCTGTCTAAAAAAGGGGACCACCTCTGCAAGACGCAATAAGCACTGCCTGGCGGAACAGCCTGCCCGCCATCTTGTTTCTCGCTCCCCATATCCTGTCAAACCCAAGCTGACTGTACAGTTCTCCAAACACTTCATGAAACCCAAGATTGTAACGAGCCTCCTCTTCAAGCAATCGGGCATCAGCTATGGGCAGGGGTTTGTCCTTCTGCTTTGTTCTTCTAAGCTTTATCAGCTTCTCAGCAGTGTCTTCAGCGGGGAACAGTGTGGGCTGTACGCTCTGTTCAAGACGGTTCTTCTCCACATGTGCAGCTCGCACAAGAGCGTCAAGAGGTTCTCCCGGGGGAGCGGAGCCCATGTGACGCACTACCTTCTGGCGTGGCTCACCCTTTGAGTTCCTGTAGGAATGCACTATCTGCACCGATATGTTGACTGTGGTCTGGCGTTTTAGCTGTTTTACGAACATGTTGAATATTATAAGGGAAAGCGGAGGCGATGTCGAGCACAAAATTAGACTGAGCACTACAAAACGATTTGAAGCAGGCTGAAAATCAATATCAAGTAATTACAGGTACTTACGAAACTTCAAAGGCCCGACTTAAAAAAACATGCTGAAGTCAGGATAATCATCATCGTCGTCATCTGCTGATTCATCAAGGTTTTTGAGGGCCTCGACCGCTTTTATGTGCAATATCCGTTCGTAAGCGTCCTTTGCCGGCAGACTGATAGACTGCATCAGCAGGCTTCGCGCCTTCTCCCTGTACTTGAAGTCATCCAGTGCCAGCAGACCGAGAGCATATTGGAGGGGCACATATTTAGCGTTGGGAGCAAGAGCAAGTGCTTTTTCAAAGGAGGCAAGGGCATCCTCTTTACGTGCACCGTAAGCAGTGCGGGCCATGAATGAACCCATTGCACCGACCAGCTCGGAATGCCACCGTCCCAAGCTGATATGCGCTGATGCCAGTTTGGGATTAATTTGAAGCGCCTTTTCCGTGGACTCGCGTATTTTTTCCGCCTCACCCGCTGCTTCAAATACACCAACAGTCTCCGCACGCCTTCCGATAGCACGCGCCAGCTGCATATGGGCATCCGCATTGGCGGGATCGGAGGCAACCGCTTTTCTCGCAAGAGTTACGGCGCGTTCAAGCAGTTCCTTCTTCTCACTTTCCTTGGCGATGTAGTGTGCGTAAACTGACAGCGACTCTGCGGAAAACGCAAACCCCTGTGAATTTCCGAGACTTTCAGCGATCCGTGCCGCCTCGGCAAATTGCCCCTGTGCATAGGCCGCCCTCGCCTCTTCAATGGTTTTTGCGTGGACAACACCAGTCAGATACAGGATGCTCAGAAAAAACAGACAAACTGCACTAACCAGGTGATGTTTACTCTCAGTGTTCATTCAGCGGTTCCAGAGTGATTGGTCTATGCCAAAGAACCGAATGTTTGCACATCAGTTCAAACATATTAGGTAATTTACTGACTACAAGGGTTATATTCAAGTCTGGTATGCGGAAATCCTGAGAAAAGCTGCGTATCCAGCTGATCTGACTTCACAAAACAAACAACAACATAGGGGACCATGCTATGGACGGAGAATAATTAAAGATTCTGAACTGAAACAGTCTGAATGATGAAAACGCCTTTGCGGAAGCTTCTGCCTGGTATGCACTACTGGTATGCACTATTAAACACTTTGGGAATTATAGCGATAATTAGACAAAGCCCTAAAAGCTTTTTCTAGAACCTTGGTATTTTCTCTATTTTAGTTAATATATTAGACAGGTAAATAGAGTAATTAAGGAGTGTTAGGAATGTCTGAGAGGAAGTACAAGGCCCCTGGAAGGTTTCACAGAAAAGGAATAGGGGTTATGGAACTGCTTGAGATGTTTCCCGATGAGGGATCTGCGACAAAGTGGTTTGAGGATCAGCGCTGGCCGAACGGGCAGAGGCATTGTCCGCACTGCGCAGGGACTCGTACTGCCGGGGCGAAGCATAAAATGCCTTATCACTGCAAGGATTGCCGAAAGTATTTCAGTGTGAGGACTGGAACTGTAATGAGAAGCAGCAAGACGCCATTGCGCAAGTGGGTGGTGGCTTTGTACTTGATGACAACAAATCTTAAAGGCGTGTCCAGCATGAAGCTTCACAGGGATTTGGGGATAGCTCAGTCAACGGCATGGACTTTAGCTCAGAAGATAAGGCAGGGAGAAGATAAGGCAGGGATGGATAAGGGATGAGAAGCTGGGCGGAGCGGTGGAGGTGGACGAAACCTATATGGGCGGGAAGTATGGCAATATGCACAGGTCGAAAAAACCCAGGATGATGGGGGCGGGGACTCAAGACAAGATACCTGTAGTTGCCATTAAGGAGCGTGGGGGCAGCAAGATCAGGGCAAAAGTGACTAGGCCGGTATCGAGCATCACACTTCAACGCATGGTAGAGGAGGCTGTGAAAGAAGGTTCTACGGTATACACCGATCAGAACAGGGGGTATATGGGTCTTGGGAAGAAGAACTACAGACATGAAGCGGTTAATCACAGTGTGGGAGAGTATGTAAGAGAAAAAGCCCATGTAAACGGCGTGGAATCCTTCTGGGCTGCTTTGAACAGAGGGTACTACGGAACTTACCATCACATGAGCGAGAAACATCTGGACCGCTATGTTACGGAGTTTGCGGGCAGGCATAATGCAAGAGAGATGGACACTATAGAGCAGATGGCGCTGTTGGCCAAGGGGTTGGTTGGCAAGAAGCTTCCCTATAAAGAGCTTGTATCTTGAATTGCTGTTATCATTGCTCTGAGAATGAAAAACACCCTTGGGTAAGAATCATGAAAAAGAACAAATCCCGGATTAAAAATCCCCGAGGCAGACCCGAGATCCGGAAGATACCCCGCATAGACACAACGCCGGAGGAACTGGCAAAGGCAATCTTCCGCAATGCGGACAGAGACCTTCAAGCCTCAAGAAAAATCAAGGTGAAGAAATAGCAGTCCCTTAGCTTAGCAAATGACTTCCTGCTAAGTTTGTCTAATTATCGCTATAATTCCCTAAATGTAGGGATGTAAGAAGCAAATGAATTGTCCGGTTCTGCTTTTTCATTTTTCTTTCTCTTTTTTTTCAAATCATTCTCTCGAGAGAATGATTTGAAACCGAACTCCTATTACCTTGCCGCCCTGCTTTTCTCCTCAACTCCCCGCACAAGCTTCCCCTCCCTGTAATAAATACCCAGCCTGCGCTTTCCCTCATATAGGCAGAACCGGGTATTCGCTGCGGCTGTTTTCGCGCAGGTGCTCAAAAGCCGAAATGATATCAGAGTCGGCAAGTGCAGCCGCAGACGGTTAAGATCGGATAATTTATCGACTTGCTGCCAGCTGAAGGATTGTGTCGCCATAAGATTACTTCTTTTCTAAGATTGCTATGCCTTTAATTACAACCCATGGCGACTAAGTGATATCAGCAAGTTACTTATCTTCGGGATAAGTTTTTCAACGGGAATTACTCTTAATTCCGAACTTGGGGTGAAATTTCTGTTTTTAGTGTTAATCGGATGTTCTTTAGGGGTTTTTACCAAATATTGCGGGGTAAAGAGTTTTCTGCCCTCTTTTACTATTTTTTACTACGCAAATGCATCAACGAAGAAAATCGATTTTTTGAGGCTAAGCAAATCAAACAATATCCCAAGCCCGCCAGCGGCGAGCGACAACAACACCAACTCGTCACACCGCTTGGCCAGCCTGTACTCCTCTTGGATTTTAAACTGAAGACACTATCGTGTTTCAAGTTTGAAAACAGGGGCAATTAATGCTGACTTCAATTGTTTTTTTCCTCAACCTTGTATGCACGAATTGTTCTGAGGATTATTGCCGCACCGATTAGTACGGAGAGTATGGGCAGAAGCCATAATATGGCGCTGAATCCTCTCGGGGGTGGGGATGCGAGGATTGTTTCTCCGTAGCTTGAGATAAAATAGTCTATTATCTCCTCCTTCGTTTTTCCTTCAAGAAGTTTTGCTCTTATAACGACTCTCATGTCGCGGGCAAGCTGTGCGTTAGACTCTGCGACGCTCTGTCCCTCGCACACGGGACACATAAGTTCTCCTGAAATGTCGGCAATCTGGTCTTCAAGGGTATCCGCATCAGCACGGAAAACGATAAACACAGACAGTAGAAGAAAAAGTCCCGCACTTAGAACTTTCGGGGAAATTGCTGTCAAAACTCTGTCCGTCGCCATTTCTCGATTTCTTGTTGAGCCCCTGATATATGCCCGTAATGAATCAAGGCCAACCAGAAAAACAACCCCCGGCCGGGTTTGCCGCTCAGTGCGGTTTTCTCCCTCTTCTTTCTTTTTTTCTGTTAGCATTTCAGAGTCTACGGGCTTTTAACTGTTCTGTCCTGATTTTTGTAGGAAGCCGCAGCTTCGATATAGCTAATAATCATTTGCTCCGTAAGAGAGCCTCTGTGCTTGGCAGTTATGATGCCTTCAGAATTAATAAAAAAGGTTTCCGGAACCCCTCCTACTCCGTAGTCCAGATGAACTCTGTTTTTCGGGTCATAAATGTTAACGAAGCTTCCCCCAAAAGACTTTATGTATTCCTCAGCGTTTTTTGCGTCGTCCATTACGTTTATTCCTATAAACTCAACCTGATTGCCTGAAAGAGACATGTAGGTTTTCTCAAGCACAGGAGCCTCTTCTCTGCAAGGGTGGCACCAGGATGCCCAGAAATTCACAAGTACTGTTTTTCCCCGGAAATCAGAAAGTCTTACCTCCTCGCCGCTAAACGATTTCAGCGCGAACTCGGGTGCAAGTTTTCCCACAAGCTGTGAAGGAGTGTCAAAATCTTTTTTTTCCGAGAGTCCGTTCCAAAGTGTATAGGCAAGCAGTGCTATGATAAGGACGGTAAGAATTTTCGTGATTGAGTTTGATATTTTCATACTGAGAATCTTGTTGTTTCCAAACCTGTAATCTTTACCCAAAATTTCAGGTTCCGGGTTGCTATCCGGAATTAAAGCTGCTTCACCTTAAGATATCGGGATCTGCAAAACCACAGCAAAGATCATTGTTTCATTTTCTTGGCCGTTTTAAAATTGACAATGAATTTTTTATCTTCAAGAATCGAATAAGTTTTTTCAATTTTATTAAGTTTTCTTTTGGTTATTATTCCTGCGGTTACACCATCTATTATAATAGGTTTTCATGAAAAAACTCGTAATTGTATCCAACAGATTGACGACGACCGTGCGGGAAGAAAACGGGAAGCTTTGTTTTGAGCCGAGCGTTGGGGGTGTGGCTACGGGGCTGAGCTCTTTGGATACCGACTACGAAAAATGCTGGATAGGATGGCCGGGAATAGATTACGGCAGTCTGTCTGAGGGGCAGATTGCAGAAATGGAGCTGCGCCTTAGAGAGGAAAACTTCTATCCCGTAAACCTCAATGCCGAAGAGGTAAAAGACTATTATCAGGGTTTCTGCAATGAGGTGATATGGCCTATTTTCCATTATTTCGTCCAGTACGGAACCTATAAAAAAGAGTTCTGGGAATCGTACATAAGCGTGAACGCAAAGTTTGCCAGTGCCATACTGGATGTGGCCGACGAAGGGGATTATATCTGGATTCACGACTATCATCTTATGCTTGTCCCGGAGCTTGTAAAAAAGCAGCTGCCCAGATCAAGCATTGGCTTTTTTCTGCACATACCTTTTCCGTCTTCAGAAATTTTCAGACTTATTCCGTGGTGCCGGGAAATAATACAGGGACTTACAGGCGCTGACCTTATAGGGTTTCACACTTTTGACTACGTAAGGCATTTTGCCGAAAGCGTAAGAAGGATACTTGGACATGAGCACTCCCTGGGAAGGTTTATAATCGGCGAAAGGGAGATAAGAACCGATACTTTTCCCATGGGAATCGATTATGAGAAATTCTCCTCCGCTCCGAAGAAACGAAGCGTTCAGAAAAGAAAAGACGAGTTTGCGGACCTTCTTGGGACCAATCGGAAAATAATTCTCTCAATAGACCGTCTTGATTACTCAAAGGGAATTCCCGAAAGACTCAGGGCGTTTGACCTTTTCCTTGAGAAAAACCCGAAAATAAGAGGCAAAGTGGTTCTTCTGCTTGTCGCTGTGCCTTCGAGAACAGAAGTGATCCACTACAAAATACTGAAAAACGAGGTCGACAATCTGGTTGGCGCGATAAACGGTCGCTACGGGACGATCGGCTGGAATCCGATTCACTACATGTACAAATCTTTCGGTTTCGAAGATCTGATTTCCCTGTACCTGGCGGCAGACATCCTTTTCATAACTCCTCTTCGCGACGGCATGAATCTTATTGCCAAGGAGTATATTGCAGCAAGGCAGAACAAGGCGGGTGTGATCATACTGGGTGAGATGGCGGGGACCGCACAGGAACTGAGCGAAGCCATAAGCATAAACCCCAATGATCTGGAATCCACTTCGAGGGCTTTGGAAACCGCCCTAGGCATGACCAAAACTGAGCAGAAAAGACGTATGAAGGCAATGCAGCGTCGTCTCAGCAGATACGATATCAGAACATGGACGGCGGATTTCATGGAGAGACTTGATGAAACAAAGCAAAGGCAGCTTAAGATGTTTGCACGAAGATTCAGTCCGGAAATGACAGATGAGTTGATTGAAAAATACAGGGCGAGCAGAAACTGTCTTCTTCTGCTTGATTACGACGGTTCTCTTGTCTCGTTTAAGAATAATCCGCAGGATGCGAAACCTGACCCGGAAATCTACTCCGCTCTCAGAGAACTTTCCCTCAGGGAGAAAAATGAGCTTGTCATCATAAGCGGCAGAGACAGAAAAACTCTTACCGAATGGCTTGGAGATGTGACAAACGGTCTTGCGGCCGAACACGGTCTTTGGGTAAAACAAGGAAAGTGGAAGATGTCCCATACTGCTCCTGAGGGATGGAAGGAAGAAATAAAACCCATACTGGAAGTGTTTGTCGACAGGACTCCGGGGTCGCTTATCGAAGAGAAAAACTTTTCTCTTGCGTGGCACTACAGGAAAGTTGACCCCGCACTCTCAATAGTAAGAGTAGGGGAGCTTAAGGATATGCTGTCGCATATAACCGCGAATCTTGAGGTCGGTGTTCTGGAAGGAAACAAGGTTGTGGAAATAAAAGGTTCTTTTATAAACAAGGGCAAAGCGGCTGCTCAGTGGATAAAAGCGAAAAAATGGGACCTTATCATATCAATAGGAGATGACTGGACGGATGAGGATACCTTTGAGCAGCTTCCCGAAGATGCCTATTCAATAAAAGTGGGCTTCGGACCGTCAAAGGCCAAATACAGAGTTCGCTCAACCGAACAGGCAAGAGAACTTCTGTTCTCTCTTGTGGAAGCAACCCGAGAGATGAAGGATTTACCTTCTCAGGCCGCTAAGAGCAGGAGGCGGAAATAATGGAATTTGTAAAGATTGCCGGTACGGAAATAAATTCGTCGAGAATAGGTCTTGGGACCTGGGCGATGGGAGGATGGCTCTGGGGAGGAAGCGACAGAAAAGAATGCGTGAGAACGATATACAAGGCGTTTGATAACGGGGTGAATCTCATTGACACGGCTCCTATCTACGGTTTCGGTCTCTCAGAGGAAATTGTGGGGGAAGCGGTTTCCCAGAGCGGGATGAGAAATGAACTTGTGATAGCGACCAAAGCGGGGCTTGAGTGGGAGAGGGGAGGAATATTCAGAAATTCCCTCCCGGAGAGGATAAGCAAAGAGGTTGACGATTCCCTAAGAAGACTTCGCACCGACCGTATAGATCTTTACCAGATTCACTGGCCGGATCCGCTCACGCCCGTTGAGGAAACGGCGCAATGCATGGCCGAACTTATTAAAAGCGGAAAGGTAAGGGCTTTAGGAGTAAGCAACTATTCCGTTGAGCAGATGGAGATTTTCCGTTCCGTTTGTCCGCTTAACTCAAGTCAGCCTCCTTACAATCTTTTTGAGAGGGGAATTGAGAATGACGTGCTTCCCTGGTGCGAGGAGCAGGGGGTTACAATGCTTCTGTACGGAGCTCTGTGTCGAGGACAGAAGTGGACCCCAAAAATCAGACAGCATCTTAAGTGTATTTCCTTGGTATTCTAAAAGAGTATACAGGAGGTACATAATGAAGAGTAAAAGACGTAATCATTCACCGCAGTTCAAGGCAAAGGTAGCGTTTTTGGCGGTAAAAGGAGACAAGACAGTAGCGGAGCTTGCCCGGCAGTTTGAGGTTCATCCCAATCAGATAAGCATGTGGAAGAAGAAGCAGCTCGGCAACGCCGCGGACAAAGTGTTCGGCCAGGGGGCGGGCAGCAAGGCGGCGGGCGAGAGCAAGTACGTAAACCAGCTTGAATCCAAGGTGGGCCAGCTGACGCTGGAGAACGATTTTTTATCAAAGGCGCTCGGTCGGCAGCGGCGCAAGAAGTTGGTAGTGCGCGGCCGGGCACTTTCTTTGGTAAGGCAGTGCAAACTGCTGGATATAAATCGCTCAAATATTTACTACAAACCTGTGGGGGTATCCCCGCAGGACGAAGAGATTATGAAGAAGATTGACAGGATCTACATTAAGTATCCGTTTAAGGGTTCAAGAAGGATGGTGTACGCCCTTAAGGCACAGGGCGTACAGGTGGGCAGAAAGCGTGTTATGAGGCTTATGGGGATACGAGGGCTTGCTCCCGGCCCCCAGACTACAAAGAAAGGGGGAGCAGAGCACAGGATATACCCGTATCTGCTGCGGGGGAAGACTGTAGAGCTTCCCGGGCAGGTATGGGCGGCAGACATAACGTATATAGAGATGAGCAGGGGTTTTGTGTATCTGTGTGCGGTAATGGACTGGCACTCGTGCAAGGTTCTTAGCTGGAGAGTGTCTAACACAATGGACAGCAGTTTTTGCGTGGAGGCTCTGGAAGAAGCGCTTTACAAGTATGATAAGCCCGAGATATTCAACACCGATCAAGGAAGTCAGTTCACAAGTGAAGAGTTTACGGGAGTTCTTAAAGACAGAGATATAAAGATAAGCATGGACGGCAAGGGAAGCTGGAGAGACAATGTTTTTGTGGAGAGGCTTTGGAGAAGTGTTAAGTACGAGGAAGTGTATCTGATGGCATATGAATCCGTTGCCTCGGCAAAGGCAGGTATAGGGAAGTGGATAGATTTTTACAATGAAAAAAGACCACATCAGGGGCTTGGAATGAAAACACCGGATGAGGTTTACTATGGTCTTGGGACAGCACAGAAGAATGTGGCTTGAAGCAATGAGACAAACAGAGCAGAGAGTTTATGGTTTTGGGATTCTTAAAGATGTTTATGCGTTGGTGGGAATACACTTAAGAAAACAAAAATGCTGTCTAAAAAAGGGGACCACCTCTGACTTCTGGGCGGCAAACTGAAGACTGACTCGGAGTTTACAGGAGACGACATAAGAAATTTTGATCCCAAGTTTCAAAAACCCGTCTATGATGATTATCTCGGCACTGTTGAAAAGCTTAGAGAACTTGCCTCCGAACGTTTCGCGAAGAACATACTTGAGCTTTCGGTAAGGTGGGTTCTTGATAAATGTAAAAACGATATTACCCTGTGGGGAGCGCGACGCCCCGGGCAGCTCAATGATCTTTCGGGCACCTTTGGGGTGGACTATAGACGATGACTCAATGAGTGAAATAGACGCAATAATCGATTCTTTTATCCCCAACCCCATAGGCCCGGAATTCATGGCTCCCGGACCGAGACCTTCTTAAGCAAAGTTGTCTGTGTCTTCAAGGCAGATTTGCGAAACGCTTTTTCTTAACCGGTTTTTCCCTAAAGCAGATCTTTTATCTTGTCTTCCAGGGACTTTTTGTATGAATCAAGATCGATCTTGATTCTGGAAACGCCGGTTTCCATCGCGGCTTGAGCGACAGCGGCCGATTCCCATACCAGAACTCTGGGATCAAACGGCTTCGGCACTATGTAATCCGGACCGAACTCAAATTTCTGATCTCCGTAGGCTCTGGCCACTTTGTCCGGTACGGGTTCCTTTGCGAGTGCCGCAAGAGAGTATGAGGCCGCAATTTTCATTTCATCGTTTATTTTTGTAGCTCTTACGTCAAGAGCTCCCCTGAAGATAAAGGGGAATCCCAGAACGTTATTTACCTGGTTTGCAAAATCGGAGCGGCCCGTGGCCGTTATTACGTCGCTTCGGGCTTCTTTAGCTTCTGCGGGAAGTATTTCGGGATCGGGATTTGCCATGGCGAATATAATGGGATTTTTCGCCATAGCCTTTACGTCATCCTGATTAACGGCTCCGCCGTTTGAAAGCCCGACAAACACATCGGCTCCAACCAGCGCGTCCCCTATAGTTCTTTTATCCGTCTCCACAAGGAATCTTTCTTTCTGGGGATTAAGTCCCGCATTTCTTCCCTTGTAAATTACACCCCTGCTGTCGCACATTATCATGTTTTCCCTTTTCGCCCCAAGTGATATGAAAAACTCGGCGCATGCAATTGCGGATGCTCCGGCGCCGTTAAACGCCATTTTGAGTTCACTCATCTTTTTCCCGGTAATTTCACAGGCGTTAAGGAGCCCGGCACCCGATATTATTGCGGTTCCGTGCTGGTCGTCGTGAAAAACGGGTATGTCTATTTCCTCTTTCAGCTTGTCTTCAATATAGAAGCATTCCGGGGCTTTTATATCTTCGAGATTTATGCCGCCGAAAGTGGGTTCAAGGTATTTTACGGTCTTTATGAATTCGTCCGGATCATCGGTATCTATTTCAATATCGTAAGCGTCCACATCTGCGAACTTTTTGAAAAGCACCCCTTTTCCTTCCATTACGGGTTTCCCAGCAAGGGCACCAAGATTTCCAAGTCCCAGTATTGCAGTGCCGTTTGAAGCTACCGCGACTAGGTTTCCTCTGTTGGTGTATTCGTAAGAGAGGTCTTCATTTTTGTCTATTTCCCTGCAGGGTTCAGCAACCCCGGGGGAATATGCAAGTGACAGTTCCCAAGCCGTGTCACACGGTTTTGTTGGTACGACTTCAAGTTTTCCTTTCCTCCCGCTTCTATGATATTCAAGGGCGGCTTCCTTCATGTTTTTATCGCCTTCGCACATTTGTTAACCGATCCTCCGTAGGGATGTTTTAAAATGGAAGGTTAATTATATACAGAGATAAATTTTGTGCAATTATGCTTGGAAATCAGCAGCACGACGATTGCGAACAGTGCCCCGAATCGTCACCGGCAGAAGCTTCAAGACTCCCGTCGCTGCTTCCGAGCCCGAAACTCGAAAACCGCTTTCCAATATTCCCTGAATCGCATCTCACACACTTTATGATTTCGCCCGATTCAAGCACCAGCACTTCGAATTCTTCTCCGCAATCACAGCATTCATATTCGTATAACGGCATTTTTACCTCCAGTTTGGTTGTAACAAATATAAAAAAGCAGGAAAATCCATCGCTTCCATTAGAAAATAAATCTATATAGAAGTGGACCCCAAAAATCAGACAGCACCTTAAGTGTATTTCCTTGGTATTCTAAAAGAGTATACAGGAGGTACATAATGAAGAGTAAAAGACGTAATCATTCACCGCAGTTCAAGGCAAAGGTAGCGTTTTTGGCGGTAAAAGGAGACAAGACAGTAGCGGAGCTTGCCCGGCAGTTTGAGGTTCATCCCAATCAGATAAGCATGTGGAAGAAGAAGCAGCTCGGCAACGCCGCGGACAAAGTGTTCGGCCAGGGGGCGGGCAGCAAGGCGGCGGGCGAGAGCAAGTACGTAAACCAGCTTGAATCCAAGGTGGGCCAGCTGACGCTGGAGAACGATTTTTTATCAAAGGCGCTCGGTCGGCAGCGGCGCAAGAAGTTGGTAGTGCGCGGCCGGGCACTTTCTTTGGTAAGGCAGTGCAAACTGCTGGATATAAATCGCTCAAATATTTACTACAAACCTGTGGGGGTATCCCCGCAGGACGAAGAGATTATGAAGAAGATTGACAGGATCTACATTAAGTATCCGTTTAAGGGTTCAAGAAGGATGGTGTACGCCCTTAAGGCACAGGGCGTACAGGTGGGCAGAAAGCGTGTTATGAGGCTTATGGGGATACGAGGGCTCGCTCCCGGCCCCCAGACTACAAAGAAAGGGGGAGCAGAGCACAGGATATACCCGTATCTGCTGCGGGGGAAGACTGTAGAGCTTCCCGGGCAGGTATGGGCGGCAGACATAACGTATATAGAGATGAGCAGGGGTTTTGTGTATCTGTGTGCGGTAATGGACTGGCACTCGTGCAAGGTTCTTAGCTGGAGAGTGTCTAACACAATGGACAGCAGTTTTTGCGTGGAGGCTCTGGAAGAAGCGCTTTACAAGTATGATAAGCCCGAGATATTCAACACCGATCAAGGAAGTCAGTTCACAAGTGAAGAGTTTACGGGAGTTCTTAAAGACAGAGATATAAAGATAAGCATGGACGGCAAGGGAAGCTGGAGAGACAATGTTTTTGTGGAGAGGCTTTGGAGAAGTGTTAAGTACGAGGAAGTGTATCTGATGGCATATGAATCCGTTGCCTCGGCAAAGGCAGGTATAGGGAAGTGGATAGATTTTTACAATGAAAAAAGACCACATCAGGGGCTTGGAATGAAAACACCGGATGAGGTTTACTGTGGTCTTGGGACAGCACAGAAGAATGTGGCTTGAAGCAATGAGACAAACAGAGCAGAGAGTTTATGGTTTTGGGAGTCTTAAAGATGTTTATGCGTTGGTGGGAATACACTTAAGAAAACAAAAATGCTGTCTAAAAAAGGGGACCACCTCTTATAACAATTTTATTTTTAAAAATTTTTTCCGAATTTTCCATTCCCGTACTGTTTTTTCCGTAACAGGGTTGCAGGTGTTTACAGATTTTTCTAGGCAGTGTGCCGGTATAAAAATGTCCACAGCACAAACTGACTTTAGAGCTTTTTGTATCTTCTGGTTTCGCTCAATGCCTGCTTCGGGTATCCTGTCGCTTTAGCTCAGAAAAATCTTTTCTTGCTAATGCTGTAATAGGTATTTTAATAGCAGGAACCTTGTATTCTGCTGAATGTGCGTACAGCAGTAACTTTATATGGATCTGTCATGCCGGACATAAATGAAGTTGGAACAACAGCGTTTGCCGTAGCCTGTTACAGGGAAATGGAAAGGGATCGTGAAGACCCCCTGTTCAGTGATCCGTACGCCCACTTCTTTACTACGGATGATGTAAGAGAAAAGATAGACGAGATAACGAAAATTCTTCCGGAATCGTTTGAAATTCTACGTTATCGCTTCTGCATACTGGATGAAATCACAAAACGCCAGATTCAGTCCGGCATAAAACAGATTGTTATACTCGGCTGCGGGTTTGACATGCGCTCCCTGGTTTTTGAGACCAAGGGAGTGGATTTCTGCGATATTGATCAGCCGGCTATTATCGAGTTTAAACACAGGGTTCTTGAAAATCACGGCGTTACGCCATGTGCGAGCATACCTTGCAACTATCTTGAAGTTGATCTCCCGGAAGAACTCACCAAAGCGGGTTTTGACATTAATTCACCGATATTTTTTTTATGGGAAGGAAACAGTATGTATCTTCCCATTGAGCTTATCCACAGTTTTTTTGATAGTCTGTGTGCCGAAATTCCTTCGTTTAAAATCGCTTTTGACTACTACCCGTTGAGTATCATTAACAAGACCCATGAAAATCCTGACGTTATTAAGGCAATCAGTAAGTTTCAGCAAACTTTCAAAGTGACCTGGGTGACCGGGTTTGATGATCTCAGTGATTTTGCAGGGCGTCACGGCATGCGGGTGGAGGAATCAAAGGAACTGCTTGAAGTCGGAAAACGAGTTTCCCCGGAAACCGCAGACTCCATTTCCTCTGTTGCAGGTGTGTACAGCTACGGAATCCTGAGTTACGGGGATGCATAATCCGAGATGTGTGTCACTCTCGGGTGTCAGCTGTTTTTATTCCGGTTAGAAGTTTTTCCAGAAATCTATTCCCAGCGCGTCAAATATTTTCTGGCCGTAGATATTTAAGTGATAAATCTCGTTTGAAAACATCATTATTCCTATGATCACAAGTCCAGAACCTATCGCGTACTTATAATACGGATAATACTTTCTGACGCTTCTAAAAGATCTCATTGCGCTGTTAAACGCAACACCAACCAGCATAAAAGGTATTCCGATTCCGAGAGAGTAAACACAAAGAAGCCCCACAGCGTTTAGCGTTCCCTCGACCGTGCCTGCGTAAAGCAGGATGGATCCGAGAATGGGCCCTACGCATGGTGTCCAGCCAAGACCGAACGCCAGGCCAAGAATATAGGTTCCGAGCAGATTTCCTCTTTGCTTCGGAAGGGAGATTTTGTGTTCTCTTTCAAGAAACGGGACCTTAACTATCTCCATTACGAATATTCCGAAAAGGATTATGAATATTCCGGCTATTCTCAGCAGAAAAGTCTTGTTGCCGGAGATCATTCCCCCAAGCTGGGAGGAAAATGCGCCCAGGGAAACAAAGACAGTTGAGAATCCCAGTATGAAAACCAGACTTGGCACCATAATCCTTGAGAATCTGGGCAGGTTCTTGGAGTCTGAAAGATCTTCGTATGAAAGGCGCGTTACTACCGAGAGATAGCCCGGCATAAGCGGAAGAATGCAGGGAGAGAGAAATGCAATTACTCCGGCAAGAAAAGAAGCGGCTATTCCCACATCTGTGATTTCAGAATTCATTGCGGCTTGCCCTGGTCGTTTTTCCTGTACGGATTTTTCAGTCTTTCAAAAGAACTTGCTCCAGTCTGTGTGCAAGTTCCGCATCCCTTGTCATTATATCTTTTATGTTTATGTCTTCTTGCCTGTCAATATCGGCAAGCTCCCTTATGACCTTGTGGCGCATACCGCTTTGCCTGATGCGTTTTTGGGTTTTTTTAAATACGCTGGAAGTGCTCCATTGTATATCCTGGAAAACCATGTCGGTTTTTCTGCATAGACCGAGCAGATAATATCCCCCGTCTGTTGCCGGACCCAAAACTGCTTCAAATTCTCCTCCCGAGAGCGTAGAAAACGCGGCTTCCAAGTCCTTTTCGGTTATCATCACGCAGTCTGTCCCTATTATGACGACATTTCTGAATCCCAGCGAAAAACATTTTCCGAATGCGCCGGACATTCTCTGTCCTAGAGAACCTTTGCCTTGCGTGAAAAAAAAAGCTTCTTTGTCTCCAAGCCAATCAAGTATTTCTTTTTTTTTCTCCCCGGGAGTGTAGAAGAAAAAAGTCGTCCAGCTGTTAGAACCTGAAAAGGAATCGGCAATGAAATATGCAGTCTCACGGTACAGTTCCATGGCCTTGCGCTCCCCTATGTCTTTTCCCAGGCGGGTTTTTACTTTTTTTGCTTCCGGGTACTTAAGAAAAACGATCAGGGCGTTATCGTCTTTTCGGGACATTCAGTAAAGCCTCGGAATCAGGATACCGTCTGGCCGCCGCAGCTGCTTCCGGCCCCGGCCGTGCAGCCGAAACAGTGAACGCCGAATCTTATCTTTCTGCCGATCGCCTGGCGAAGGTCAAAATTGAATATGGTCAGTCCCCCGTTTCCGTTCCGGGCCTGCATATCAAGCATCTGGTTAAAGTCGCAGTCGTAAATTTTTCCGTCGTGACTTACGCTGATCAGATTCCGGCACATTATGGCGTCTGCGGCTTCGGGGTTGAAGGCGTTTACAAGCTTTTCAATGTACTGTTCGTAGGCGTTTTGTTTTCTCAGTTCTTTTTCGAACCTGTTGATCGGCATATTGGTCAGAGTGTATAGGTTGTCAAACCTTATGCCGTAGTTTTTCCTGAGCTTTGCCTTGAAATCCTCTTCAAGGCTTTTCTGATCTGTGGGAAGAAAGGTGCCGACCGGGTTGTACACCAGATTGAGTTTGAGTTCCCCGTCTCCGTAGCCTTTTCTGTTAAGCACTTTTAGGGATTCTATGCTTTTTTCAAAAACTCCCTTACCCCTCTGTTTGTCTGTGAAGTAGCTGCTGTAGTATGGGAGCGAGGATATGACCTCCACGCGGTTTTCGGCGAAAAACTCCGGTATGTACGTTTTCGCCTCTTTTGTCCGAGGGTTTCCGTCAAGAGTAACAGTCAGGTTGTGTCTTACCATCACGTGTTTGCCAAGATCCCGGGCTTTTTTCACGAAGTAGTCAAAATGAGGGTTTAGCTCCGGGGCTCCTCCGGTAAGATCGAGGTTTTTTATGCAGTCGTTTTCGCTCAGTATCTCAAGACATCTTTGCACGCACTCAAGGCTCATCTGCTCGGTTCTCCAGGGCGAGGCATCGACGTGACAGTGAGTGCAGGCCTGGTTGCAAAGCTTCGTTATGTTTACCTGAAGGGTCTCGACCGTGAAGGGGCTTATATCGCGACCCTGCTCGATCAGTTTGCGTGGAAAATTATGATTGGTTCTGTTCATTTTTTCTCAGATTATAGTGTATTTCGGGAATTTTCACTGGCTGGCTCCATGGCGGTTTTCCCCCACTCTGTATTCCCTAGAGGGCAAGGTTCTTTTTCAGTGTGTTTCGCATCTGTACTGCATGGATGAGCTTTATGCCGGCCGACATTGACGCAGCGACATGTACAGCTTCAGTCATCTGTTCCGGATCCGCTCCTGCCTCAAGGCACTGCGTAGTGTACGCGTCTATGCAGTAGGGACATTTTTCGGTATGAGCCACGGCCAGAGCTATAAGTGCTTTTTCCCGCTTCGTGAGCGCTCCTTCCTCCCCGGTTGCGGAGTTGTAATATTCGAAAAACTTGTCCATAAGATCTTCTCTGAATTCCCCGATTTCGGGAAATCTCTTAAGATCCTCTGGGTTATAGTAATCCATCTTTTTTCTCCCGTGTTTTCGTTATACGCATATTCTTTGTATAGGCTTTTTGCGGCAGTAAGATACCATATCTCACAAATTGGGGAAACGGAATGATAAAAGCGCTCATATTCGATTTTGACGGCGTGATAGTCGACAGCGAGCCTCTGCACCTAAGAGCCTTTCAGAAAACGGTGCAGACTGTGGGGCTTAAGCTTTCTACCACCGACTATTACTTACGCTACCTTGCCTGCGATGACAAAAGCTTTTTCAGGACGTTTCTTGAGGATAACGGAAAACAGTGCACCGAAGCGGAAATTGACCGGCTTATAAGAGAAAAGGGCATCTGTTTTGAAGAAATGATAGGGGAGAACATAAGAATTTTCCCCGGAGTTGCAGAGTTTCTTAAGGCTGTCGAGGGACAATTTCATGTGGCGATAGGTTCCGGCGCGTTGACAGAAGAAATCAACCTCATACTTAGAGGCAGAAATCTTTCCGGGTTTTTCGGTTTTATAATAGGAGCCGATAATACGCAGAACCCGAAACCGTCTCCCGAAGTCTACCTTAAGTGTCTTGAGAGATTAAAAACAGATTACGACAGTACTGTAACGGCTGCCGAGTGTGTTGTGTTTGAAGATTCTCCCCACGGGGTTATGGCGGCCAAAAGGGCCGGGATGAAGTGCGTAGCGATTACAAACTCATGTTCCGGCGATGAACTTGCACTTGCGGATCGGGTGATAGAAAGCTTTTGTGAGATCATTGACGGTTTTCCGGAAACACTCGGTATATTCTGAACTGAAGCCTGTTTTAACTGCCGACACTTAACTTGAGGCCATATGTCGATAGTGGTATATTTTCTGTCCGAGTGCATGGGGCGCACACAGATTACTTAGATAGTTCCGTCTCCATGCGTTCACATACATCCCGGTTTGTTAATTCTGGAGAGAAAACATGGATAAAAAACAAGATACCCCGAAGTGCCCGGTAGCCCACGGCACAGGCAGTTTGAAGTTAACCGGCAGCATTGCTAACCAGAACTGGTGGCCGAATCAGCTCAATTTGAGGATCCTTCACCAAAACTCTTCTCTGTCGGATCCTATGGACGAAAAATTTGATTACGCGGCGGAATTTCAGACTCTCGATCTTGAAGCGGTGAGACAGGATCTCTACGCGCTTATGACGGACAGTCAGGACTGGTGGCCTGCGGACTACGGTCATTACGGGCCGCTTTTTATCCGTATGGCATGGCACAGCGCGGGGACCTACCGAATTCACGATGGGCGCGGCGGAGCACGATCCGGTACGCAGCGTTTTGCGCCCCTTAACAGCTGGCCCGACAATGCGAATCTTGACAAGGCCCGCAGACTTTTATGGCCGATAAAGAAAAAATACGGCCGCAAGATTTCCTGGGCCGACCTTATGATTCTTGCCGGCAACTGCGCTCTTGAGTCCATGGGACTTGAAACGTTCGGTTTTGCCGGCGGGCGCGAAGACGTATGGGAGCCTGAAGAAGATATCTACTGGGGTCCTGAGACCGAATGGCTTGCCGATGAACGTTACAGCGGCGACCGGGAGCTTGACAATCCTCTGGGAGCGGTGCAGATGGGACTTATCTACGTAAATCCCGAAGGACCCAACGCAAAGCCCGATCCGCTTGCCGCAGCGCACGACATACGCGAAACCTTCAGACGCATGGCTATGAACGATGAAGAAACAGTCGCCCTGATTGCGGGTGGACACACTTTTGGCAAGTGTCATGGTGCCGGAGATGCGGACTGTGTTGGTCCCGAGCCGGAGGCTGCCGGCATTGAGGAGCAGGGTCTTGGATGGACGAGCAGACATGCGAGCGGCCGTGGTCCCGATTCAATAACAAGCGGGCTTGAGGGTGCATGGACGCCCAATCCGACGGCATGGGACAATGGTTTTTTCGACATGCTTTTCGGTTATGAGTGGGAACTTACCAAGAGCCCCGCGGGTGCCTGGCAATGGACGGCAAAGGATGTGGGTGAAAAAGATCTTGCTCCTGAACCAGACGGATCCGGAGGGCGAGTTCCGACGATAATGGCTACAACTGATCTATCTTTGCGTATGGACCCTGTGTATGAACCGATCTCGCGCCGTTTTCACGAAAATCCGGATGAGTTTGCCGAGGCGTTTGCAAAGGTGTGGTATAAGCTTACACATCGCGACATGGGTCCTTATGCCTGCTGCCTGGGATCACTGGTTCCGGATGAGCCTGAGATCTGGCAGGACCCCGTTCCGGCTGTTGATCATGAACTTATCGGGGCAGAGGAGATTGCGTTTCTCAAAAAAGAGATTCTTCTCGAGGGGCTTTCCATACAGGAACTGGTTCGGGCGGCATGGGCTTCGGCTTCCACTTTCAGGGGGACCGACCGCAGAGGAGGCGCAAACGGCGCGCGTATAAGTCTTTCTCCCCAGAAGGACTGGGATGCCAACAATCCTGAAGAACTTGGAAAAGTGCTGTCTTCGTTGCTTTCCGTTAAGGAGCGTTTTAACGTAGCGCAGACTAACGGGAAATGCGTTTCGCTTGCGGACCTGATAGTTCTTGGCGGCTGTGCTGCGCTCGAAAAAGCAGCGGAGGCCGGGGGTTATTCTGTAAATCTTCCCTTTACACCCGGACGCACAGATGCCACTGAAGAGCAGACAGATTCTGCCGCCTTTGATGTGCTTGAACCAAAAGCTGACGGATTTCGCAATTATATCGCGGCCGGCCAGCAGCAGTCGCCTGCTGAACTTCTGATCGACAAGGCGCACTTGCTCACGCTTACCGCGCCTGAGATGACTGTGCTGCTCGGCGGTATGCGGTCACTCGGAGCAAACACTGCGGACCTGCGACACGGAGTTCTTACAGACAGGATCGGAACGCTCAGCAATGATTTCTTTACCAACCTGCTCGATATGTCGATTCAATGGGGACGTAGCGCTGATTCTGAAGGAGTTTACGAAGGCCGCGACAGAGCGACCGGCGAGATCAGATGGACCGCTACCGAAGTTGATCTCGTATTCGGGTCCAATTCACAGTTGCGCGCGCTTGCAGAAGTTTATGCGTGTGATGATTCGGAAGAAACTTTTGTCCGGGATTTTACTGCCGTCTGGACCAAGGTTATGAACCTTGATCGATTCGACGTTTCCTGATTGAGAATAGGGGAAAATCACAAATCGCAATTTGGCAGGTGCCGTTTTAACATCGAGGTTTTTGCATTTATAATCTCATATTATGAGTGGGAAGCTGTTTGTGATTTCCGGTCCGTCGGGAGGTGGGAAAACAACGCTTGTCGCACATGTTCTGTCAAAGGTTGAGAACCTTCATTTTTCCATTTCCTGCACAACAAGGCCGATGCGCACCGGAGAGGTCCGCGGAGAGCACTACGAGTTTGTTTCCGAAGAAAAGTTCCGGGGCATGATCAGTCAGGATCTGTTTGCCGAGTGGGCGGAGGTGCACGGAAACTTCTACGGCACCCCGAAGACCCAGATAGAAAAATGTATCAAAACGGGTGTTGACGTCATTCTGGACATAGATGTTCAGGGAGCAAGAAGGCTTCGGCGTGTGTTTGACGATGCGGTTTTTATATTCGTTGTCCCGCCGTCCCTTGAGGTTCTCGAGCACAGGCTCAGAGGCAGAAAATCGGAAGAAGAAAGGCAGATATCCATTCGTCTCGGGATTGCCAGGCAGGAGGTGTCCTGCTCTAAGTGCTATGATTATATTATATTTAATGATGAGGCTGACATTGCAGCTGCAATGATCCAAGCCGTTATCCTCTCGCAGAGAAAGGACGACGGGGCAGATTCCCGCAAGCGGATGACCGCAGTTGCACGGAATGCGAGGACGGAAAATGTTTACGGTCCCGCTTTTCTCAGAAAATTCGGCCTTAAGTGAGGTGTTGGCACTGCTGTGATCAGGCTAAACGATATCATCGATAAGGTTTCTTTATACTCGGATATCAGAAACGAAGACCTTGACTTCATAAAAAAAGCCTACGTGTATTCGGCCAAAGTTCACTCGGGCCAGAAAAGAGTTTCCGGAGAACCGTACCTGAGTCATCCCCTGGAGGTTTCTTCTATCCTCGCGAACTTAAAACTTGACGTTCCCTCCATAGTTACCGGACTTCTTCACGACACAATAGAGGACACCCTTGCTACTCGCGATGAGATCGAACGGATTTTCGGAAACGAGATAGCTTTTCTTGTCGACGCTACCACGAAAATAAGCCGCCTTCCTTACGTTTCCGATGTGGAGAAACAGGCTGAGAGCTTTCGCAAGCTGATACTCGCCACAGCTGAGGACATAAGGGTTGTACTGATAAAGCTCGCCGACAGACTGCACAACATGAGAACCCTTCAGTATCTGCCCGAGGAGAAGCGGAAGAGGATTGCTGTTGAAACTATGGAAATTTACGCTCCGCTTGCCCACCGTCTCGGGATGAACTGGATATCGATTGAACTGGAGGACCTGGCGTTTAAGTTCTCTGAGCCGCGTGAATACGAACGTATCAGCAAAACCGTTTCCGCAAAGAAAAAAGAGTGGGAAGAGCACATAAATGAAATCGTCTCGCTAATAAACGCCAAGATGGAAGAGTTGCAGATTCGCGGAGATGTCTCGTGGAGATTCAAGCATTTATACGGCATCTACAGCAAGATGAAAAAAAACAATATAAACCTGAGCAACATTCACGACATACTGGGTTTTCGGATCGTTACTGGAACCAAGAACGAATGCTACCAGGTTCTGGGGGCGGTGCATTCACTTTGGAAGCCGATTCCGGGGAAAATAAAGGACTACATAGCACTTCCCAAGGCCAACAACTACCAGTCCATTCATACCTGTGTAATAGAGCCCTCAGGAGAACAGATGGAAATACAGATACGAACCGAGCTCATGCATCGGATTGCGGAATATGGAGTTGCCTCCCACTGGAGATATAAGCAAGGAGATTCGCTTGAGAACGGAAACGACAAAATCTACTCAAACCTCCGGCATCTTGTCGAGCTCAAAGACATAAAGGACTCAACGGAGTACATAGAAGCCATAAAGGGGGAGCTCATACTGGATATCGTTTATGTTTACACTCCCAAGGCGGATCTGCTTGAGTTTCCCGTGGGTGCGACTCCGGTTGATTTTGCGTATTCAATTCACACGGACATAGGCAATCACTGCTCCCAGGCCTTTGTTAACCATAAACTTGTTCCCCTTAGCTACAGGCTTCAGACTGGAGATATGGTGGAGGTTGTAACTTCCCAAAACAAAGTTCCTAACAGGCAGTGGCTTGATTTTGTTGTTACTTCAAAAGCTAAAAACAGAATAAGGAGCTGGCTCAGACAGGAGGAGAACCGCAAAGCCGAGCAGATTGGAGAGGTGATAACCCAGAGGAAATTCTCCTTGAAAGGGCTTAAGCTCAGCAGCCTTCTTGAGAAGAAAAAACTTGACAAACCTTTGGAAAAACTTCAATTCTCGGGAATAAAGGATTTTTACAGAGCTGTAGGGTTCGGCAATGCTGCGGTAAATGATCTTTTAAAGGCCATGCATCCCAGGAAATTCGCCGAAGGTGCGGAGAAAAGTAAAAGAATAAAAAACATAATGAACAGAATTTCCAAAGACGAGTGCAAAAACGCCGTGCTCGTCAAAAAGTATGACAATATACTCATAAAGTTCGGAAAATGCTGCAACCCGGTTCCCGGGGAAAAGATAATAGGTTTTATAACCAGGGGCAGAGGGATAACAGTTCATGTTTACAATTGTCCCAGGTTGCTTGAAGTTGCTCCCGAAAGGAGAATGGAGGTTGCATGGAATGACGAGTATTCAGGACGGATACCAATTGTTCTTTCGGTAAAGTGTGAAAACAAAAAGGGCATCCTCTCCAAACTGACAAGTACGGTTTCGGCACTTGATGTTGACATTGTCCGTGCCGATGTGAGCGAAGACGAGATTGGACAGGGAGGCGCGAGGTTTGAGGTGGCGGTGGAGAGCATCGGGCAACTTGAAAAACTCATTGAATCGCTTAAGAATCTTGGGGGAGTAATCTCTGTTAAGAGATTAGCGCAGACCTCGCATGCACAGCTGAATGACATGAACTGAAAAGCGTTGGCGTGCGTTCGGACATTTTTGCCATGATAATAAACTGGATAAGAAAAAAGCTTGCCGTAAGAAGTTCAAGGAAACTTGTGCGGACCGTAAGGTGGATCATCCGCAAAAGGGGCGGGCTGATGCCCCCCCGAGAAGCCGATAACGCACAAGTAAGGATACTTGCCTGTGAGGAGGCAATAAAACGGGGATCCCTCCACGAAATAAGAGCATCGAGGAAAGCCCTGTGGATTTTCTTTGAAGACAATCTCAGCTCCTACGGCAAATCTGCTCTGCGCAGAAACGCAGAAACCCTGGTGATAGCGGTGCTTGCCGCTCTGCTCATAAGAGCCTTTGCGGTTCAGCCCTTCAAGATTCCTTCAGGTTCTATGCTCCCGACGCTTCTTGTGGGTGATCATATTCTTGTAAACAAGTTCGTTTACGGAACAAAAATTCCTTTTACCGACGAGATATTTTTTCCCTTCTCCAAAATTGACCGTGGCGACATCATAGTCTTCAAACTTGATCAAGGCAGCACAATAGGTTCTTCCGTCCCCGCAGGGTCTTTTTACATAAAAAGAACCGTGGGTGTTGCCGGGGATGAGATAGACATACGAGGCAGAGATGTTTTTATAAACGGCAGAGCGGTTGAGCAGAACTACACAGGAAATTACGAGTATCCGGACCGAAAATCCCCTTCCGGCAACGGCGGATTTAAGCGGCCTGCCAATGACATGTATAAGCAGTCGCTCTCCGGCAAAGAGTTCAGCGTTATATATGAAAAAGGGAACAGTTCCACCACGAGCGGAAAAATGAACTTTCCCCTAGTTGTTCCCAAGGGCAGGGTTTTCGTCATGGGCGATAACAGGGACAACAGTTATGACAGCAGGTTCTGGGGATTCGTGTCGGTGGAGAATGTTTACGGCAAGGCGTTTATGATTCACTGGTCGTGGAATCCGTCTCACTCGGATCCCATAAAGAAGGTAAGGTGGGGAAGAATTACTTCAGCAATAAAGTGAGCCTGCCGACTGTGTTTGCGGAAAAACAGCTTTAGAAATTTTCAGCGGGTGCCGTTACAGACAATTCCCGCTGCGCGAAAAGCCTGCCTTTTAATAACTGCTCTGCGGTGTATCCTCTTTGCGGAATATGGATGCCAAGAAAAAAATACAGCCGATTGAGGACAGAGCCGAAAATCTTTTCTCGGGGATTATAGACGACATACCGCCCGACAGGCTGACCAGCCTCATCGTCATAGGAATAAAGACAAGAGGGGAATATCTGGGCAAGAGGCTCGTTGAGCGTATAAGAGAGCGGACAGGAGAGGATGTTACCTTCGGAACGATCGATATTACCCTTTACAGGGATGATTTCGAGAACAGGAAGAACTGGCCGCAGCTGCGCAGAACAAGCATCCCCGACGACGTACAGGGAAAAAACATAATACTTGTGGACGACGTTCTCTACACTGGCCGCACTGTGCGGGCCGCAATAAATTCAATCATGGATTACGGAAGGCCCTCCTCGGTCAAACTGGCCGTGCTTGTGGACAGGGGAGGAAGAGAGCTGCCCGTTCAGCCCGACTATGCGGGAGTCAGCATTGAAACGCTGGACGATGAAATCGTAAACGTTTACCTCGAAGAAGTGGACGGCAGGGAGGAAATCGAGATAATCAGAAAAAATGGCGTTTAACAAAAAACATATACTGGGTCTTGGGGAACTTTCGGCCGAGGAGATTAAAGTCATTCTCGACACCGCCGAGTCCATGAAAGAGATCTCCACCAGAGACGTAAAGAAGGTTCCGACTCTTAAGGGACGGACGGTTGTGAATCTTTTTTTCGAACCCAGTACCAGAACCCGATCATCGTTTGAGATCGCGGAGAAAAGACTCAGTGCCGATGTTCTGAATTTTTCCTCTTCGCAAAGCAGCGTCGTAAAAGGGGAGAGTCTTGTGGACACTGCCAGAAACTTTGAGGCTATGGGGGCGAGCATAATGGTTATAAGGCATGGAATTTCCGGTGCGCCTTTTGTCCTGGCACGCGAGATAGGCGCCTCGGTGATAAATGCCGGAGACGGCTCCCACGAACATCCCAGTCAGGCCCTTATCGATATTTTCACCATAAGAGAGAGAAAAGGAAAAATCGAGGGACTTAATGTGCTTATCGTCGGGGATATTCTCAACAGCAGGGTGGCCAGATCCAATATATTCGGCCTCCGCAAACTGGGGGCAACAGTGAGAATAGTCGGACCGGCAACGATAGTTCCAGAATATTTCAGGGATATGGGGGCGGAACTTTTCTATTCTCTTGAACATGCCCTTGAAAACGTGGACGTGGTTATAATGCTGCGGGTTCAGAGTGAGCGGAAGACTCTGGAATACTTCCCTTCTCTTAGGGAATACTCGGGGCTTTACGGACTTACAAAAGAAAAACTCAGACTTGCGAAAAAAGATGTTATGGTAATGCACCCGGGTCCGATTAACCGCGGGGTTGAACTTACTTCTGAGATAGCTGACGGCCCGCGGGCTGTTATACTTGAGCAGGTGGCAAACGGAATTGCCGTGAGAATGGCCATGATATATCTTGTTGCTTTGGGAGAGAATTTTTAAATGGGAATACTTGTTAAAAACGGCCGCGTCATCGATCCTTCGCAGTCTTTCGACATGGTCTCGGACATATATATTCACGAAGACAGAGTAGAGAAAATATCGAAGCACATAGACCCCCCACGCAACTCGGATACCGTGATAGACGCAAGCGGGCAGGTTGTGGCTCCGGGTTTTGTGGACATTCACGTACACCTGCGGGAGCCGGGCTATGAACACAAAGAGACGATAAAAACAGGTTGTTTTGCAGCCGCCGCGGGCGGTTTTACTTCCATAGTGTGCATGCCCAACACAAATCCCATAAACGACAATGCTTCTGTAACTGAGTACATACTCCTAAAAGCGAGGACCGAAGGCATAGTCAATGTGTTTCCTATAGGTGCGATAACCAGGGGGGAGAAGGGAAAAGAGCTTGCCGACATAGGTGAGATGTGTGAAGCCGGATGCGTGGGCATTTCCGACGACGGGATGCCGGTCAAGGACTCGGGGCTTATGCGAAAAGCAATGGAGTATGTAAAGCCTTTCGGGATTCCGGTTATCACGCACGCCGAAGATACGGAGCTTTCTGCAGGCGGTGTCATGAACGAGGGCTTTGTTTCAACCGAACTTGGTCTTCGGGGAATTCCCAATGCTTCTGAGGAGGTTATGGTGGGCAGGGACATAATTCTGTGCGAACTCACTGGCACTCCTCTTCACATCTGCCATGTTTCCACCGAGGGTTCTGTAAGACTTGTGAGGGAAGCGAAGAAAAGAGGTGCAAAGGTTACTGCGGAGGCGACTCCTCACCATTTCATTCTTACGGACAGGGAAGTTTACGGTTACAACACCAATGCCAAGATGAATCCGCCGCTTAGGACCCGCCAGGACGTGGATGCTGTACTGGAAGGTATTGCCGATGGAACAATTGATGTGATAGCAACGGATCATGCTCCTCACAGTCAGGATGAGAAAAACGTTGAATTCGACTTGGCGCCTTTCGGCATAGTCGGTCTTGAAACTGCTCTTTCGCTTTCGCTTGAACTGGTGGAAAAAGGAATCATAACTCTTGATGAGATGATAAAGAAACTTACTGTTGTTCCTTCGCAGATAGTGGGCATAGAAAGAGGAACCCTTGTTCCCGGATCAATCGCCGATCTCGTGGTGTTCGATGCGGGCATGAGCCGCACGGTAACCCCCGGAGAGTTTTTCTCAAAGGGAAAAAACACTCCGTTTTCCGGGTGGGAACTAAAAGGGGTGGTGAGCAGTACGATAGTTTCGGGAGAGGTTGTTTTCACTGGCAGCTAGGTTTTGCCTTCTTAAGAGCAATCAACGGAAAAGAAATTCTTACGCAATGGAAGAAAAACAGTTTGAACTAAGAAAATCAAAGCTCGAAGAGCTGAGGAAAATGGATATTGACCCCTATGCAAACGGTTTCACACCGGAGCATACAGCCGCAGATCTGCTCTCCCTGCACGCTTCAAAATCTTCTGAAGAACTTGAGCGGATCGAACAGTCTTTCAGCCTGGCCGGGAGAATCGTCTCAAAAAGGGACTTCGGGAAAAGCGCTTTTTTTCATCTCTCGGACCGTACAGGACGGATACAGGGCTTTATACAGAAAAACTCCATTGACGAGAAAACCTTTACGCTGTTTCGCAAACTGCTTGACGTAGGAGATTTTGCCGGCATTCGCGGAGAGCTTTTTAAAACCAGGACCGGCGAGCTCACAGTGAAGGTCAGGGACCTTTTTTTCCTCACAAAAGCCCTGAGACCGCTTCCTGAAAAATGGCATGGCCTTCAGGATGTGGAGACAAGATACCGCCAGCGCTACCTGGACCTTGTTGCTAATCACAAAACCAGGGAGATTTTCAAGACAAGGTCAAAAGTTATAAATCTCATCAGAAGATTTCTTGACCAAAGGGATTTCCTTGAAGTGGAAACCCCGGTGCTTCACCCAATTGCCGGAGGCGCAACTGCAAAACCCTTTATCACTCATCACAACGCCCTCGACATGGATCTTTATCTGAGGATAGCGCCCGAACTTTACCTGAAACGGCTTGTCGTCGGAGGGCTTGAAAGAGTCTATGAACTTGGAAGGACGTTCAGAAACGAGGGGGTGTCCACCAAGCACAACCCGGAATTCACCATGATTGAGTTCTATCAGGCTTACGCAACTCACGAGGATCTTATGAATCTCATAGAGGAGCTTGTCTGCTATGTGGTGGAAAATACGGTCGGAGACATGCTGTTTGAGTACGAAGATAAAAAGATAGATTTCCAAAGACCTTGGAAGAGAATCAACATATACCAGGCACTGCGGGAGAAATTCGGTTCCGAAATAACCGAAGATGACCAGCTTCTTTTTGCAAAAGCGGATTCCATGGGAATAAGCCATAACGGAATTAAGGGAAAAGCTCTGGCGGAGATTTTTGAGACGCTTTTCGAAGACACTTTCGTTAACCCGACTTTTGTTTACGGTTTCCCGCTTGATATTTCCCCGCTTGCCAGAAAAAACGACGATGACCCTGAAGTGGTAGACAGGTTTGAGCTTTATATCTACGGAAGGGAGATAGCCAACGCCTTTTCTGAGCTTAACGACCCGATTGATCAGAAAAAAAGATTCACGGACCAGGTCGAGATGAAGAAAAAGGGCGAGGATGAATATCACGAAATGGATAATGATTACGTTTCGGCCCTTGAGTACGGGATGCCTCCCACAGCCGGAGCCGGCATAGGAGTAGACCGTCTTGTAATGCTGCTTACAAACTCCTCTTCCATAAGAGAAGTGATTTTCTTTCCCCATCTCAGACCTTAGTATGAGTTACGAATCACTAATTTCTTTTAGGTACCTCAAATCGGGGACTGGACGGGGTTTTCTCTCCGCAATCGGTCTTATCTCAATTCTAGGTGTTTTTCTGGGAGTGGCTTCGCTTGACGTGGTGCTTTCAGTAATGAAGGGGTTTGAGGATGAACTCAGAGACAAAATAATCGGTGCAAGCTCCCATGTGGTTGTAATGAGCTATGAGGGAAATTTCGGGGATTTTGCCGATGTAGAAAAAAAACTGGAAAACTTTCCCGGCGTAACCTCCACAAGCCCCTTTATCTACAATCAGGGGATGCTGGTTACCGAATATGCCGCTTCCGGTTCCGTCATAAGGGGAATAGACCCGAACAATTCCGCCTCGGTCCTCGCAGTGTCTGAAGCGGTGGGAAAGGGAAGTCTGCCGGGAGGAAGCAACAGCCGCAGCGAGCTCTCGCAGCAGGGTGCCCAGATTGTCTCAGGGCTTCTGCGCAAAACGGATTCCGGGCATCCTCCAATTATTATAGGCAGAGAGCTTTCCAATCTGATCGGCGCTTCGGTCGGGGATACGGTCAACCTTGTTTCTCCTTACGGAAAGATAGGTCCCTTCGGCCCCACTGCCAAGATAAGAAAGTTCGGCGTGATAGGCGTGTTTGATTACGGAATGATTGAATATGATTCATCCACGGCTTACGTGTCTATCGGAGATGCCATGAGTTTTTTCGAAACCCGAAACGGTATAACAGGCATAGAGGTCAGGGTGGATGATATATATCAGGCGCGCGAAACGGGGAATGAAATAGCCGAAACTCTCGGCTTTCCTTTTTACGCAAAGAACTGGGAGGATTCAAACAGAAGCCTTTTCAGGGCGCTTCGCCTTGAGAGAATGGCAATAGGAATATTTCTCGGGTTTATAGTTCTTGTCGCTGCACTGAACATAGTCAGCACTCTTACAATGCTGGTTATGGAGAAAAAAAAGGACATAGCCGTGCTCGTATCCATGGGAGCTCGCAGAAGTGGCATCAGAAAAATATTTGTCTACGACGGAATGATAATAGGAACCGCAGGAACACTTCTGGGCACACTGTTCGGATACCTGATCTGTCGTTTTCTTGAAACCAGCAATTTTATAAAAAAAGCCATTCCGTTTGATGATAACGTATATCCTATTTCCGAATTCCCTGTCAGAATAGAGCCGGTTTATTTTCTCGTCGTGGCGGCATCAAGCCTGCTTATATGCTTTCTTGCAACTCTCTACCCGTCTTACAGGGCTTCGAGAGAAAACCCCGTGGAGTCATTAAGATATGAATGAGCTGCTGTATAAGGTCAGGGGACTTGAGAAGGTTTTCAGCAAGTCGGGCAGCAGGGTGTGCGCTCTTGGTGGAGTGGATATTGATATTTCTGCGGGAGAAACCCTGGGAATTGTGGGGGTGTCGGGTTCCGGGAAAAGCACCCTTCTTCACATACTCGGCACTCTTGAGTCGCCGACAGAAGGGTCGGTTTCCTATCGGGGAAGGGATCTTTTCAGGCAGGATGAAAAAGAACTTTCGATTTTTAGGAACTCGGAAATTGGATTTATTTTTCAATTTCATTACCTTCTTATGGAATTCACGGCGCTTGAAAATGTCATGATGCCGTGTCTTGTAGGCAGACAGGGCCTTGCCTCAGCAAAACAAAAGGCTTGTGATGTGCTTAAAAGAGTGGGTCTTTCAGAGCGTCTCAATCACCTTCCGGGAGAACTTTCCGGAGGAGAGCAGCAAAGAGTGGCAATCGCCAGGTCCATGGTCAGAGGACCAAAGGTAATACTGGCTGACGAGCCTACAGGGAATCTTGACAAGAAAACCGGATTTTCGGTTCTTGATCTGTTCTGTGGGCTTAACGAGGACTATGGGGTTACGATTGTTATGGTGACTCACAACGACGAATTTGCGAAGAGAATGAAAAAAACTGTTAGAATATCGGACGGGGTAGTTGTTCATGCAAATTAAAAGTTTTGTACTTTGTTTGGCCGCTTTTCTTGCTGTCGCGACGTTTTTAACCGAAGCTCCCATGGCGCAGGAACTGCCTGCCGCAACTGAGGTTCGGGAATCCCGAACCTTAAAAGGCAGTGTCGCCGAAGTGGTAATCTCCGGCAACCGGAGAACCGAGACCTCCCTTATAGATCTCAATATAGAGACAAAGCAAGGCGACAAATATTCCCCGAATGCAGTAAAACAGGACATTAAGAGAATATACGAACTTGAGTTTTTCCAGCAGGTTCTTGCTGATGTAACGCATGTTGAAGGTGGTCTCAGGGTCGAATTCATCGTTGAGGAAAACCCGGTGCTTGCCGATCTTAAGCTTTCTGGAAACGACAAGCTGAAGGAAGATGACATAAAAGAAGCCCTTGCGCTGAGAGAAGGACGTATCGTGAGCCTGAGAAAAATTACTGAAGGCAGGGAAATAATACGGGCTCTTGCTTCTGAGAAAGGCCTTGTCGGAACCGAGGTTGAATACGAGATTGAACCCAGAGGAGATGGCGTCGCCGATGTTGTTTACAGAATCGACGAAGGAGACAGGAAGTACATAAAAAAAGTCGAGTTTGCCGGAAACTCCAAGATCGAAACAAAGAAGATCACAAAAAATATGTATTCAAAGCCCAAGTATTTTCTGTCTTTCATAACGAAAAGAGGGCTTTTCAAAATTGAAGAGATAAAAAGAGATTCGGACAGGATAAAAGCGGTCTACATTGATAACGGATATCTTGACGTAAGGGTTTCCGAGCCCGGAATCCGCTACGATGAGGAAAAAGACGGCTACGTGGTGAGTTTCTCGATAGAAGAGGGGCTTCAGTACAAGGTATCCAAAATAACTTTCTCCGGGGAGTTGACCGAGGATCAGGATAAGATTCGCCCGGAACTTGGACTCTCGCCGGATTCCGTTTTCAGCAGTTTTACGCTTCAGGCGGACATAGGAAAAATAACCGATTTCTACGGGGACAAGGGATACGCGTTTGCTAACGTGAGTCCCGATGTGCGGCTTGACAGGCAGAACAACCTTGTCAGCGTTGATTATTCAATTGAAAAAGGCAAAGAGGTCTACATAAGAAACATAAACATACTGGATAACAACAGAACGAGAGGACATGTCATAAGAAGGGAGCTCTCGCTTGAGGAACAAAGCCTGTACAGCACTTCCAAAGTGAGAGCCGCCCGTTATGAGGCTACTCGCCTTGGCTACTTTGAGGATAACATTGAGGTTGTGACGCACAGGGTTGAGGGATCTGAAGATCTTATGGATGTCGACATAAAAGTGGAGGAGCGTCCTACCGGATTTTTCAGCTTCGGTGGTGGGGTAAGTTCCGTGGAGAATTTCCTTTTTTCGGGCCAGATACAGGAGTCCAATCTCTTCGGGTACGGAAAGACGCTTTCTCTTGATGCCCAGATCGGCGGAGTAACCAAGGTTCTAAGCCTTAATTATCAGGATCCCTATCTTTTCGGGACCAACTGGCTTCTGGATGTCAGTATGTATACTCACGACAGGGATTACAGGGATTTTGAAAGAGGCGCCAGGGGTGTTTCCGTAGGTGTGGGAAGAAGGATAAAAAAATATTTCCAGGTGCGGGTCTTCCAGGAATTTTCAAGGCAGGATGTTCACAATGTGCAGGGGGATGCACAGTTTATCATCTCCGAAGGGAAAAGAACGGTAGTTTCCACCGGAGTGGGATTGTCTTGGGACAAGAGAAACAATTATCTTGATCCTACGAAGGGTTTCCTTCTGAGCACGGCGGTTGAATACGCAGGACTCTTTGCGGGCAACACAGAGTTCGTAAAGTACAATGCCACGGCCAAGTCCTGGATTCCGTTCTGGAAAAGCACATATTTCGCTGCAAAAGCCAATTACGGGCTCCTGCATCTAATAAATGCTGGAGATGATCTTGTCGTGGAGGAGAGATTCTTTCTCGGCGGTCCTAACTCTCTGAGAGGTTTTCGCTACAGGAGGGTAGGTCCCAGAAGACCTACTGACACGGGAGGTTACGTTCTGATTGGTGGTGTTGAGCAGATTCTGGCATCCCTTGACTTTGTTGTTCCTCTAAGCAAGACTATCGGGCTCAAGGCCGTCGGCTTTTTCGATATAGGCAACTCTTTTGACGAGGATGAATTCAGCCTTGATCCCTCAAAACTCAGGAAGGACGCCGGTTTCGGTCTCAGGTGGATATCTCCTCTAGGGCCAATGAAGCTTGATATCGGTTTCCCGATAGGCGACAGGCTTGAGGATGAAAAAACGTATGAAATACAGTTTACCGTTGGCAATTTGTTCTAATCAGGCAATTTGTTTTTTCAAGGAGGCATTGGATTAAATGAAAAGATGTTTGTTGTTTGCTGCCGGATTTTTCGTTTTGTTTTCGCTTTCTTTTTCTGCTTACGCTCAGCAGAAAATAGCTTACGTAGATATCAAATTGGTTATCAAGGACTCAAAAGCCGGCAAAGCCGCCAATGCTTCATTCCAAAAAGAAGTTGAAGCCAGGAGGCTTATAATAGAACAGAAAGGGAAAGCGCTTGAGAATATGAGGCAGGACCTCGTACAGAACGGAGCCGTGATGAGCGATAGCAAAAGACGAGAACTCGCAGAAAGCATAGAGAAACAACAGAAGGATCTTGACAGGACAAGAGAAGATATACGTGTTGAACTTCAAAGGAAAGACCTTGAGTTGACCCAGAATGTTCTTAGGGATATAGAAGCCATAGTCAACAAGATAGGCACTGAGGAAGGCTTCGATATGATTGTTGAAAAAACCGAAGGAGGTCTTCTCTACGGCAGTTCATCTTCAGACATAACGCAGAAAATCATATCGGCTTACGATGCCTCCAGGTAAATGAAATTAGGAATGGAGGAAGTAAAGGAACTTATCCCTCACAGAGAGCCTTTCCTGTTTGTCGACTCTGTTTTGGAAATTGAGAAGGGCAGGAGGATCGCTGCCGAAAAGCTGTTTTCTCCGCAAGAATTTTTTTTCAGGGGACATTTCCCGGGCAACCCGATAGTTCCTGGAGTGATAATCACTGAAGCACTGGCCCAGGCCGGAGGAGTTCTTTTCAATTATTCCTTTAGAGATGAACTGAAAAAAGAAGGTTTTGAAAACGCCTATCTTATGAGCCTTGACCGCTGCCGGTTCAGAGAGCCGGTAGTTCCGGGTGATACGGTGCTTCTTGAGGTGGAACTCGTCAGAAGAAGATCGAGAATAATATTTTTTTCCGCTGAGGCTTCGGTGAAAGGGAAAAAAGTGGCGCAGGCGGAAATATCCGCTTGTCTGGTATGATTTCCGGTCGGTTTTCTCACCTTTGACTCCTAAACTTTTCAAAACTCCTGATCTGCCGACAAGCGGCGTAGTTGTTTATCGAGGCTCTTGCACAGAAACCTTCGTTTCCTAATTATGGGCCATTATGGGAATAAGAAGTGGACCCCAAAAATCAGACAGCACCTTAAGTGTATTTCCTTGGTATTCTAAAAGAGTATACAGAAGGATGGTGTACGCCCTTAAGGCACAGGGCGTACAGGTGGGCAGAAAGCGTGTTATGAGGCTTATGGGGATACGAGGGCTTGCTCCCGGCCCCCAGACCACAAAGAAAGGGGGAGCAGAGCACAGGATATACCCGTATCTGCTGCGGGGGAAGACTGTAGAGCTTCCCGGGCAGGTATGGGCGGCAGACATAACGTATATAGAGATGAGCAGGGGTTTTGTGTATCTGTGTGCGGTAATGGACTGGCACTCGTGCAAGGTTCTTAGCTGGAGAGTGTCTAACACAATGGACAGCAGTTTTTGCGTGGAGGCTCTGGAAGAAGCGCTTTACAAGTATGATAAGCCCGAGATATTCAACACCGATCAAGGAAGCCAGTTCACAAGTGAAGAGTTTACGGGAGTTCTTAAAGACAGAGATATAAAGATAAGCATGGACGGCAAGGGAAGCTGGAGAGACAATGTTTTTGTGGAGAGGCTTTGGAGAAGTGTTAAGTACGAGGAAGTGTATCTGATGGCATATGAATCCGTTGCCTCGGCAAAGGCAGGTATAGGGAAGTGGATAGATTTTTACAATGAAAAAAGACCACATCAGGGGCTTGGAATGAAAACACCGGATGAGGTTTACTATGGTCTTGGGACAGCACAGAAGAATGTGGCTTGAAGCAATGAGACAAACAGAGCAGAGAGTTTATGGTTTTGGGAGTCTTAAAGATGGTTATGCGTTGGTGGGAATACACTTAAGAAAACAAAAATGCTGTCTAAAAAAGGGAACCACCTCTGACTTCTGATCCTAATGTATTGCAGATGACTTGGCTGTTATTCTTGACAACGAAACGGGGAACCGTACTCTTTCCTGCAATCAAAAACTTTAGGCGAGCATCGCGGCAGAAAGAAAAAATGCTTTTACGGTTCAATTTCTGAGGGTTACGACCAGAATTTTGTCGCAATGTGGAGAAAGATTAACCTGAAAACCATCAACTTTTGGCTAGTTTTAATATGTTTTTCCTTGTTGATTATTGACATTTCCGTTTATAGCAATATCATACACCGTTTACTGTAAAAAGGGTTGTTTTACCCAATTCTAAGTTGGTCAGGCAAGTGAATCCAGAATTCATAAAAATAAAAAGCTGGCGTAGCTCAGGGGTAGAGCAGCTGATTTGTAATCAGCCGGTCGGGGGTTCGAATCCCTTCGCCAGCTCTCTGTCTAATGAATACACCGGGGAGGTGGCTGAGTGGATAAAAGCAGCAGACTGTAAATCTGCCGGCGAAAGCCTACGTAGGTTCGAATCCTGCCCTCCCCAAAAATTTTGCGCGGGAGTAGCTCAGTTGGCTAGAGCATCAGCCTTCCAAGCTGAGGGTCGCGGGTTCGAGCCCCGTCTCCCGCTCATTTTCAGAAGCGCCCACGTAGCTCAGTCGGTAGAGCACGTCCTTGGTAAGGACGAGGTCAGCGGTTCAAGTCCGCTCGTGGGCTTGATACTTAGCGATTTGCAAAACATGCAAAACATTAGAAAAGATCGGAGGTCAAGCGATGTCAAAGCAGAGATTTGAGAGGGGGAAGCCGCATTTAAACATAGGTACGATAGGGCATGTGGATCACGGCAAGACGACGTTAACGGCGGCGATAACGAACATACTGTCAAAGCAGGGGCAGGCGGAGTATGTGGAGTTTGACAACATAGACAAGGCGCCGGAGGAGAGGGAGAGGGGGATAACGATAAACATAGCTCACGTGGAGTACGAAACGGAAGGGAGGCATTACGCACATGTTGACTGTCCGGGGCATGCTGACTATGTAAAGAACATGATAACGGGAGCGGCGCAGATGGACGGGGCGGTGCTGGTTGTAAGTGCGCCTGACGGTCCGATGCCGCAGACGAGGGAGCACATACTGCTGGCAAGGCAGGTGGGAGTGCCGTACATAGTGGTGGCTTTGAACAAGGTGGACATGCTGGATGACGAGGAGCTGCTTGAGCTTGTGGAGCTGGAGATAAGGGAGCTGTTAAGCGAGTACGGGTTTCCTGGGGACGACATACCGGTGGTGCAGGTAAGCGCGCTTAAGGCAATAGAGGGGGACAGTGGAGCAGGGGAGCAGGTGTTGGAGTTAATGAATCAGGTAGACGGGTATGTGCCTGAGCCGCAAAGGGACATGGACAAGCCGTTTTTGATGGCAATAGAGGATGTGTTCACGATATCGGGGAGGGGGACAGTGGTGACGGGCAGGGTGGAGAGGGGGAAGATAGTGGCAGGCAAGGAGATAGAGATAGTGGGGTTTAAGGATACGACTAGCACGGTGGCGACTAGTTTGGAGATGTTCCGCAAGATACTGGACGATGCGCAGGCTGGAGACAATGTGGGTGTATTGCTGAGGGGCATAGGCAAGGATGAGGTTGAGAGGGGGCAGGTGTTGAGTGCGCCTGGGAGCATAAAGCCGCACAGGAAGTTCAAGGCTGAGGTGTATGTGTTAAAGAAGGAGGAGGGGGGAAGGCACACGCCGTTTTTTCCTGGGTACAGGCCGCAGTTTTATTTAAGGACGACTGATGTTACGGGGTCAGTGATCTTGCCTGAAGGGGTGGAGATGGTGATGCCTGGGGACAATGTGAGTATGGAAGTTGAGTTGATAGCGCCTGTAGCGATGGAAGAGCAGCTGCGTTTTGCGATAAGAGAGGGTGGAAGAACAGTTGGGGCAGGCGTTGTAACAGAGATCATTGAGTGACTAACAATAAAGGACTCTACAGGGCAGTAGCTCAATTGGTAGAGCAGCGGTCTCCAAAACCGCAGGTTGGGGGTTCGAGACCCTCCTGCCCTGCAGAAAAGCCGGATTATGGAAAAATTTGACAAAATCAAAGTTGATACAACCAGGTACCTCAGCGGTGTTGCTACAGAACTGAAAAGAATAACCTGGCCCGAGCGTAAAGATACGGTTAAATCAACCTTAGTTGTTGTTGTTATTACCGCGTTTTTCGCACTCTTTTTTATGCTGGCCGATTATGTGTTCTCTTTTCTGTTTGGTCTTATACTGAGTTAAAGAAGCGAATCGGGAGCAGTTTTCGGATGCCAAGCAAGTGGTACATAGTACACGTAAATACTGGTTTTGAGGAAAGGGTTAAAACCCAGATAGAAAACGGGATAGAGAGCATGAGCGATAAGAACCTTGCAATTGACGAGGTTTTTATTCCTACTGAAACAGTGGTTGAAACGCAGAAAGGCGGCAGGAAGAGAACGTCAATCAGGAAATTTTTCCCTGGATATATCATGCTTAAAATGGAACTTAACAAGGAAACCTTGGATTTTGTAAGGGAAATACCGAAGGTCATAAGCTTTGTCGGAGGCCGCCCGGTTGATGGAAAAATAAATATTGATTCCATTCCCGAAGTTGACGAGGAAAAAGTTAAGGAGATAAAAACAAGGGCAAAAGAGGGCACGCTCAAGCCCAAGCCGAGTGTCGCTTTTGAAAAAGGAGAATCCATAAGAGTTATAGAAGGTCCTTTTGCCAATTTCTCTGGAATTATAGAAGATGTAAAACCCGAAAAAGCTAGGGTTCAGGTGCTGGTCAGCATTTTTGGCAGAACCACGCCGATAGAGCTTGATTTTAATCAGGTGGAGAAAATCTAGATGAGAAAAATAAGCGGTTACATAAAATTGCTAATCGAAGCGGGAAAGGCCTCCCCCTCGCCTCCGGTGGGTCCTGCGCTCGGACAAAGAGGCGTGAACATAATGGAATTCTGCAAGGCCTTTAACGCCCAAACATCTTCTTCCGAAGGGCTTCTTCCTGTTACGGTGACCGTTTACTCGGACAGGTCCTTCGATCTTCAGATAAAGACTCCTCCTACTTCTTATCTGTTGAAAAAAGCTGCAGGCGTGGAGAAAGGCTCGGGGTCCACTCCCAGAACCAAGGCCGGCAGGATTACGGAGCAGCAGGCAAGAGAAATAGCCAAAACGAAGCTTGAAGATCTTAACACTGATGAAATTGATGCAGCCTTGATGGTTGTGCGTGGTACAGCGAGAAGCATGGGAATTGATATAGAAGGATAAAGTTTGGAGAGACTTCATGACCACCAGAGGGAAAAAATATATTGATGCAAGCACCAAAGTGGATTTCCGCAAGGAATATACGGTTGATGAGGCTATGGAACTTGTGGCTCAGGCTCATTACGCCAAATTTGATGAAACGGTGGATGTAGCAGTAAATCTCGGCATAGACCCAAGACATGCAAACCAGCAGATTCGTTCCGCAATCGTGCTTCCTCACGGTCTCGGAAAAAAAATGACAGTCCTTGTGTTTGCAGCGGACGACAAGGCAATCGAAGCAAAAGATGCCGGAGCCGATTACGTGGGTCTTGACGATATAGTGGAGAGAATTTCTAAGGAGAACTGGCTTAATTTTGACGTAGCTATAGCAACTCCTGATGCGATGTCGAAAGTCGGCAGACTGGGAAAAGTCCTGGGGCCTAGAGGACTGATGCCGAGTCCAAAGGTAGGTACTGTAACTTCGGACGTTGCTAAGATGGTAAAAGAATCGAAGGCCGGTCGTGTTGAAATCAGAAATGACAAAAACGGGGTTATACACGCTCCTGTCGGAAAGGTTTCTTTCGGAAAACAGAATCTGAAAGAAAACTTACTCGCCTTTATGAGTTTTCTGATCAAGGAAAAACCTGCCGCTTCCAAAGGCGTTTTCATGAGGAGAGTCTCGGTATCGGCGACCATGGGTCCCGGGATCGGAGTGAGTGTGCAGGACATTAGAAACGAACTTAAAAATATGGGAATTGCAGCGTGAACTTGACGCGAGATTAGATACGAAAAAAGAGAGAGACTATGCTCAGTAAAGCCGAAAAGCAGAAAGTAATTGACGACTTGTCATCCAGATTTCATTCCGTTTCTTCTGTATTCGTTGTCGAATACCAGGGACTTAAGGTAAAGGAGATGGATGTTCTGAGAAAAAAACTTAAACAGACCGATACGGAGTTTAGGGTTGTAAAGAACACTCTTCTGGAAAAAGCTTCACTGGGAACGAATATAGAAAAAGTTAAGGATCTCTTTTCAGGTCCCACGGCGATAGCCATTTGTGAAGGAGAATCTTCTGCAGTGGCTAAGGTTTTTGTTGATTACAGCAAAGATTTTCCGGAAATCAGGATAAAAGGCGGAATATTCGAAGGAGAAGTAGTCGACATATCCAGAATAGAGCAGATAGCGAAACTTCCGTCAAAACAGGAGCTTATCTCCGAGTTTGTGGGGCTGCTTAGTGCTCCGATGGGCAACTTAGTGGGAGTCCTGGAGCAGACACGCTCAAATATTGTGAACGTACTTGAAGGTTTAAAAGAAAAGAAGACTGAATAAAAAACTGAGAACTGTTTTATCAAGGAGGAATAGACATGCCCGATATCAGTAGAACAGATGTTGTCAACTATCTTGAACAAGCCACCATGCTTGAGATATCTGAACTTATAGAGGAAATAAAGGAAAAGTTTGGTGTTCAGGCAGCTGTGCCGCAAGTGGCTGTTGCCGCTGCCGGCGGTGCCGAATCCGCTCCTGCGGTCGAAGAGAAAACTGAGTTTGATGTAATTCTCAGTGCTTTCGGAGACAAGAAAATACAGGTTATAAAGGCGGTAAGGGAAATTGCGGGTCTTGGACTCAAGGAGTCCAAAGAACTTGTTGAAGGAGCTCCCAAACCTGTGAAAGAGGGAGTTAGCAAGGACGAGGCTGAAGATATCAAGAAAAAGCTTGAAGACGCCGGGGCAACCGTTGAAGTTAACTGATCATAACTTTCTTCGATTGTTTTTACTCAAATCAGAAAACCAGGAGGGGGTGCGCGTTGAGCATAGAAGATATGGAGTATCAGGAATTAAGGAAGAATTTTTCGAAGATCCCCCAAATTCTGGATATCCCCCACCTGCTTGATGTACAGATAAAATCGTACGAAGATTTTCTGCAGGCCAATATTCCTCCGGATGAGCGTTCAGACACCGGACTTCACGGAGCCTTTAAGGATGTTTTTCCTCTTGAGGACTATAATGGAAAGGCTTCTTTGGAATACCTCAGCTACAGGCTGGACGAACCCAAGTACGATTTCGCCGAATGCAGACTTAAAGGCTATACCTACACTGCTCCTCTTTATGTAACTTTCCGTCTTATCATATGGGACATTCCTGAGGGCGAAAAAGGACAGAAAGATACCGAAAGGCAGTTCCGCGACATTAAGGAGCAGGAAATATACTTTGGGGAAGTGCAGCTTATGACCCCCAGCGGTTCCTTTATAGTGAACGGGACTGAAAGAGTAATAGTAAACCAGCTCCACAGATCTCCCGGAGTGTTTTTCGACCGGGATAAAAGCAAAAGCCAGTTGTCCGGAAAGGAAGGATCTTTTATAGCGAGAATCGTTCCCCAAAACGGTCGCTGGCTTGATTTTGAGTATGATCTCAAAGACATGCTTCATGTGCGCATAGACAGAAAGAAAAAATTCCATGTCACCGTTCTTGTAAAAGCTATGGGCTATGATGAGTATCAGATAATGAATTTCTTTTATCCGGTTGAAACTTTCCATATAGGACCGCAGGAACTTCGAAAAGAGATAATTGCGGAAGTTTTTGATATTGGGGAAGAAGGTTTTAAGAAGGAAACTACAACCGAGATAATTTCTCACCAGAAGGTGACTGTGGACATAAATCACCCGGAAACAGGGGAACTTGTGGGTAGAAAGGGAAGAAGGCTGAAAAACCTCCTTTCAAAATTGGAAGAAGCCGGAATAGATTCCATACCTGTTTCAGATGAAGAGATAATGGAGAAACCTTCGGCCGAAATTGTCTCCGACCCTGAAACCGGGGAAGTAATACTAGATTTCAACGAAGATATAACGGAAGAAAAACTCAAGGAACTGCGCAGAATCGGCAAGACAACCCTCAGAGTCTACTACATAGATAAGACCCTGTTCGTGAGTTCTCTTCGGACCACACTTCGTTCTGATAAGGTGGATTCATGTGAAGAAGCCATAACGGAGATATATAAGAAATTTAGGCCTACGGAACCTCCTTCCGATGAAGTCGCGCGGACTTTTTTTGAAAACATGTTCTTCGCCCAGGATGCATACAGACTCTCTAGGGTTGGCCGGAGCAAAATCAACTACAAGCTCAAAAGAAAGGGTGTTAGCGATGATCATCTTGCTTTAGATCGAGAAGACATTCTTCTCACTGTGAAATACCTGCTTGATTTGAAAGGTGGCAGGGGGTCTACTGACGACATAGATCATCTTGGCAACCGAAGGGTAAGAACTGTCGGGGAACTGATAGAGGATCGTTTTTATCACGGCCTTGAGAGACTTGCTAGATTCGTACAGGAAAAAATGGGGTACCAGACTATAGAGAACCTCATGCCTAACGAAGTTCTTGTCCCGAAAACCGTTACATCAGTTCTTAAGGAGTTTTTCACCACTGGTCAGCTTTCCCAGTTCATGGACCAGACCAATCCTCTCTCGGAGATAACCCATAAAAGAAGGCTTAGCGCTCTTGGTCCGGGTGGTCTTACCAGAGAAAGAGCGGGATTTGAGGTAAGGGATGTTCACTCTTCTCATTATGGAAGAATCTGCCCTATAGAAACTCCGGAAGGTCCTAATATCGGGCTTATATCCAGCTTGAGTACTTATGCGAAGGTAGACCAATCCGGATTTATCAGGACCCCCTACAGAAAAGTTAAGGACGGGCGTGTTACGGACGAAATAGTCTATATGAATGCGCTTATGGAAGAGGACTACATTGTAGCCCAGGCAAATGCCCCCCTTGAAGAGGACGGGTCTTTCAGACTGCCTTTTGTCTCCGCAAGGGGAAGTGGCGAATTTATGATGGTTGAGAAAGAAAAGGTCGAGTATATGGACGTGTCCCCTTCGCAGCTCGTGTCGGTTTCGGCTTCTCTCATTCCCTTCCTTGAGCATGATGATGCCAACAGGGCGCTTATGGGGTCCAATATGCAGCGTCAGGCCGTGCCGCTTATAAAAAGTGTCTCGCCCCTCGTGGGTACGGGTTTTGAAAGCAAAGTGGCCGAGGACTCCGGGGTTACTGTTGTCGCACGCAGAGATGGCGTTGTGGAGTCTGTAGATGCCGTCAGGATTGTAGTTAAGTCTACGGAAAGAACCCGTGAAGGGGGAGTGGATATCTACAACCTCATAAAGTTTCACCGCTCAAACCAGAGTTCCTGCTGGAATCAGAATCCTATAGTTTCCCGGGGCCAGAAGGTGAAGAAAGGCCAGGTAATAGCGGATGGATGTTCGACGGACCGTGGCGAACTCGCTCTCGGACAGAATATGGTTGTCGCTTTTATGCCATGGGGAGGATACAACTTTGAAGACGCAATTCTCATATCCGAAAGGGTCGTAAAGGACGATGCATTTACTTCAATTCATATTGAAGAGTTTGAGTGTACGGCAAGAGAAACGAAACTTGGAAGAGAAGACATAACCCGGGATATACCTAATGTGTCCGAAGAGTCGCTGAGGAATCTGAATGAAAGCGGAATAATAATGATAGGTGCCGAGGTTGAGCCTGGAGACATACTTGTTGGAAAGATTTCTCCAAAAGCCGAAACTCAGCTTTCTCCGGAAGAGAGACTCTTAAGGGCAATTTTCGGAGACAAGGCCGGGGATGTAAAGGATTCCTCCCTCAAGGTTTCTTCCGGTGTGTACGGTACCGTAATAGATGTTGAAACTCTCGTTTCCCGTTCCGTAGACAAGGATGAGAGGAGTAAAGACATTGAAAATCAGGAAATCTCAAAATTGATGGAAGAGAGAGAAAATGAGATAAATATTCTCAGGCGGGATGCAGTTGACAGAGTGAAACCTGTTGTTCTCGGCAAAACTTCTCTTTCCAAAATAACTGTTAACAGAAAAACCATTCTTAAAAGCGGACAGCAGATTACCGAAGAGATTGTTGACGCTATTCCTTTGGAAAAGCTTGTTGATGTCAGAATAAAGGACTTCCCCGAAGCGGGTGAGGAACTGAATGGAATAGTTGGGAAGGTTATCAAACGTATTGATTACGTGACCACCATCTATGAACAAAGTATAGAGAAGCTCAAAAAACCCGATGAGCTGCCTCCCGGGGTTTTGAGAGTTGTCAAGGTCCGTATTGCTGTTAAAAGAGAGCTTCAGGTCGGTGACAAAATGGCGGGACGGCATGGCAACAAGGGTGTTGTATCGAAAATACTTCCGCGGGAAGATATGCCTTATCTTTCTGACGGGAGGCCGGTTGATATGGTGCTTAACCCACTCGGCGTGCCTTCAAGGATGAACGTTGGCCAGATACTGGAGACCCATCTGGGATGGGGCGGCAGAGAGCTTGGAAGACAGCTCAATGAGTATATTGAACACGAATTTAACGACGAGAAACTGAGAGATAGTCTTTTGGAAATATATTCGGGTTCTGCGCAGACATGCAAGCTTATTGAGTCGCTGGACAGAGAGGGTCTTGTTGAGTTGGTAAAAGAGTTTAAAGACGGAGTGCCGGTAAAGTCCCCGGTCTTTGACGGTGCCCACGAAACTGAAATTGCCCGGATTCAGAAGCTTGCCGGCATAGACGAAGATGGAAAGACTATCCTTTTTGATGGTCAGACTGGCGAAACTTTTGATCAGAAAGTGTGCGTTGGGATAATGTATATGTTAAAGCTCCACCACCTTGTTGAAGAGAAAATTCATGCAAGGGCGATTGGACCTTATTCCCTGGTAACGCAGCAGCCTCTTGGTGGAAAAGCCCACTTCGGTGGACAGAGACTTGGAGAAATGGAGGTCTGGGCACTTGAGGCCTACGGGGCCGCTTACACTCTTCAGGAATTTGTCACCATAAAATCGGACGATGTGGCGGGACGAACGAGAATATTCGACTCGATCGTAAGAGGTGATATGAATTTTGAACCAGGCCTTCCCGAATCTTTCAAAGTGCTGCGCAAGGAACTGCAGGCGCTGGGGCTTGATGTGGATTTAATTGAGCAGGAAGCGGAAATTGAACCGCTTCCAAAATATTAATTTGGAGGGAATCACACCATGGATATAGACACGCTTTTTGAAAAGCCTAAAAACCCTTCTGATTACTCGGCCATAAAAATTTCCATAGCTTCTCCGGAAAAAATCAGGTCATGGTCAAACGGAGAAATAAAAAAACCTGAAACCATAAACTACAGAACTTTCAAACCCGAGAGAAACGGTCTTTTCTGCGCCAAAATATTCGGACCTGTAAAAGACTACGAATGCACTTGCGGAAAATACAAAAGACTTAAGCACAGGGGAATCACGTGTGAGAAATGCGGTGTGGAAGTAATTTCCTCTAAAGTGAGAAGGGAGAGAATGGGTCATATAGAACTCGCTTCTCCCGTTGCACACATATGGCTTCTTCGCAGTATCCCCAGCAGGATAGGAATGCTCCTTGACATGACTCTTAAGGATCTGGAAAGAGTGCTTTACTTTGAGGCTTACATAGTTAAGGATCCGGGAGCCTCCGATCTTAAATTTGCCCAGGTGATAACCGAGGATGAGTGCAGAGAGCAAAGAGATCACTTCGGTTCTGAATTTGATGTTGGCATGGGGGCGGAGTCTGTACGGGAAATGCTGAAAAATATAGATTTAAACGAGCTTTCTCAGGAACTGAGAGTAAGCATGAGAGAGACCAAGTCTCCGATCAAAAAAGCCCGTATTGCAAAGAGGCTTAGAATATGTGAAGCGTTTCGCAAGTCCAAAAACCGCCCGGAATGGATGATTCTGACCACTATTCCTGTTCTTCCGCCTGATCTCAGACCGCTTGTTCCTCTTGATGGAGGACGGTTTGCGGCCTCTGATCTTAACGACCTTTACAGAAGGGTGATCAACAGAAACAACAGGCTGAAAAAACTCCTTGAACTGGGTGCTCCGGACATAATAGTCAGGAATGAAAAAAGGATGCTGCAGGAATCCGTCGACGCACTTTTGGAAAACGGGAGAAGGGGAAGGCCCGTGCTGGGTCACAACCACAGACCGCTTAAGAGTTTGAGCGATATAATAAAAGGCAAACAAGGCAGATTCAGGCAGAATCTTCTGGGAAAAAGAGTCGATTACTCAGGTCGTTCGGTAATTACCGTAGGTCCTGATCTCCGTCTTCACCAGTGCGGAATTCCCAAGCAGATGGCGCTTGAGCTTTTCAGGCCCTTCATCTACCAGAAACTTGAAAAATGGGGCGAGGCGGCAACTATAAAGATAGCCAAGAAGCTGCTTGACAGTGAAGCTCCGGTGGTATGGGATGCCCTTGACGAAGTTATAAAAGAGCACCCTGTGCTTCTTAACAGAGCACCGACCCTTCATCGTCTGAGCATACAGGCTTTCGAACCTGTGCTTATCGAAGATAAAGCCATTCAGCTTCATCCTCTTGTGTGCCCTGCATACAACGCGGATTTTGACGGCGACCAGATGGCGGTTCATGTTCCGCTCTCAATAGAGGCACAGACAGAATGCCGTTCGCTTGTTATGTCGACCAACAATATTCTTTCTCCCGCGCACGGAAAGCCTATAATACTCCCCACTCAGGATATAGTTCTGGGGCTGTACTATCTGACAAGGGATAGTGCTTCAGACAAAACTTCTGAGCCGGGCAGTGTTCTTTCAGTCCGTGAGGTGGCTTTTGCGTATGAACTGGGAAAAATCAGTCTGCATGACAGCGTAACTGCGAGAGTTGACGGGAAGAACTACCTGACCACCGTCGGAAGAGTATTGATGTACGAAGTTGTTCCGGAAGGTGTTTCCTTTGAACTTATCAACAAGCCGATGACTAAAAGAGCCATAGAGGCCCTTGTGGATGAGTGTTTCAGGAAAACCGGCGGCAAAAGCACGGTTCTGCTTGCCGACAGCCTGCGGACTCTCGGATTCAAGTACTCGACAAAGTCCGGAGCTTCCATTTCAATCACGGACATGATTATTCCTGAATCAAAAAAGGATCTGCTGGAAAATGCTCAGGAAGAAGTATTGAAAGTGCAGGGTCAGTATTCCCAGGGACTGATAACTGAAGGAGAAAGATACAACAAGGTAATAGACATCTGGGCAAAGACAAGTGATGAAGTTGCTCAGGCAATGATGAGGAAAATCTCTTCAGAGCAGGTTGAGACGGGTAAAAACGCCAAAGTTTCAGGGCCGAGCTCAAACCCCATATACATGATGATTGATTCCGGGGCGAGAGGAAGCCAGACCCAGGTAAGACAGCTTGCGGGCATGAGAGGGCTTATGGCAAAGCCTTCGGGAGAGATAATAGAAACCCCCATCACGTCTAATTTCCGTGAGGGACTGTCAGTGCTTCAGTATTTTATTTCTACCCACGGTGCGAGAAAAGGGCTTGCGGATACGGCTCTGAAAACGGCAAATGCCGGTTATCTGACGCGAAGGCTGATTGATGCCGCCCAGGACGTAATGATTACCGAACTTGACTGCGGCACCATAGAGGGAATCAAACTCAGTGACTTTGTGGAAGGCGGAGAAATAATCGAAAAAGTGGGAGAGAGAGTGCTGGGAAGGGTGGTGCTTGAAGATATAGAAGACCCCCAGACCGGAGAGATAATTGTTAATGCAAACGAGGAAGTTGACGAGGCTGCAGTTGCTAAGATAGATGAAGCGGGCATAAGCGAGGTGAGTATCCGCTCCGTTCTTACCTGTGAAACCAAAAACGGCGTCTGCAGATTCTGCTACGGAAGGAATCTCTCTATCGGAAAGCTTGTGAACATGGGAGAAGCCATAGGTATTGTCGCGGCCCAGTCAATCGGGGAACCCGGGACTCAGCTTACCATGAGAACGTTTCATATAGGTGGCGCCGCAAGCCAGAGAGCGGCTGAAAGCACCCTTGAGAGTCAGCATGAGGGAGTAATAAAATTCAAGAACATAAAGGCCGTAAAGGGGCGTGATAACAAGTTGATTGTTATCAGCAGAAGCGGTGTGCTCTCGATTGAGGATAGCAAGGGATATGAAAGGGAAAAATGTCCTGTTGTGCTTGGAGCCAGACTTAATGTGAAGGAAGGGGAGAAGGTTAAAAAAGGAAAAGTGCTCGCTGAGTGGGATCCTTACACGACCCCTATAATTTCGGAGGTTCCGGGTGTTGTAAAGCTCAGGGACCTTGAAACCGGAGTTACTTACAAAGAACAGGTGGATGAAGTCACGGGCGTTCTTATGAGGGTAGTGGTTGAGACCAAAGACTTGGAAATGCATCCCACTTTGGATATCGAGGTGAAAACAGAGGATCTGGAATCTCTGCAGATCGACTCTTTGCCGAAGGACAAGAAAGTGCCTTACTCACTTCCGGTTGGCGCTATAATAGAAGTTGCCGACAAAGACAACATAGAAGCGGGAGATGTACTTGCCAAGATTCCGAGAGCGACCTCGAAGACAAAAGATATTACAGGAGGTCTGCCCAGGGTTGCTGAGCTTTTTGAAGCCAGAGTTCCCAAGGATCCGGCTGTCGTAAGCGAAATTGACGGAATTATATCTTACGGAAAAGATGTAAAGGGCAAGAAAAGGGTTGTTGTAACTCCGGAGATGGGAGAGCCTAAAGAATATACCGTTCCCAGGGGAAAACATATCCTAGTCAGGGAAGGGGAATTTGTTTCTTCAGGTGACCAGCTTGTCGACGGCGCAGTTAACCCTCATGACATTCTGAATATTATGGGAGAGAAAGCCCTTGCCAACTACATGGTTAACGAAATTCAGGAAGTCTACAGACTTCAGGGTGTGAAGATTAATGACAAGCATATTGAGGTTATAGTTAAGCAGATGTTGAAGAGGGTGAAAATAAAGGACCCGGGCGATACCACGATGCTTGTCGGCGAAGCTATAGAGAAAAATGTTTTCTTTGAGGAAAACGAAAGAGTCGTTAACGAAGGCGGAACCCCTGCGGCGGCCGAGCCGCTTCTTCTGGGCATCACCCGCGCTTCTCTCAGCACGCGCAGCTGGCTGTCCGCCGCGTCTTTTCAGGAAACGACCAAGATTCTTACCGAGGCTTCCTGCGAAGGCAGGGAAGACGATCTGCGAGGGCTTAAGGAGAATGTTATCGTGGGCAGACTGATTCCGGCTGGCACAGGCCTTCCCATGTACAGAGACATAAGCATAGAGATTGAGGCACCGGAAATACCTGTACCTGTGCCGGAAGTCGAAGAGAAGGGCGAAGACGTATTGCTGGAAAGCTGATATTCCCCCGCAGTCTATTCTTTCTGATCAGTAGCCATGGAGAAAAGCTACAACCCTGCTGAGGTTGAACGGAGAGTTTATGATTTCTGGATCTCGTCAGGACTTCATAAATCCGAAATAAAAAGTTCGGCCGAGGTTTTCTCAATTGTTATTCCGCCGCCCAACGTGACCGGATCACTGCACATAGGTCACGCTCTTAACAACACCATTCAGGACATTCTCGTCAGGTACAAGAGAATGAATGATTTCGATGTTCTCTGGGTTCCGGGCACTGATCACGCGGGTATTGCCACCCAGATGATGGTTGAAAAAAACCTTGCCTCCGAAGGATTCACAAAAAACGACTTGGGCAGGGAGAAATTTCTTGAACGAATCTGGCAATGGAAGGAAAACTCCGGCAGCCGGATAACTGAACAGTTAAAAAGACTCGGAGCACTTCCCGACTGGGAAATGGAGCGGTTCACCCTTGATGAAGGTCTTTCAGAAGCGGTGAGAAAAGTTTTTGTCGATCTTTATTCCCAGGGACTTATCTATAAGGATAAAAGACTTGTTAACTGGGATCCGAAACTTCGTACGGCCATATCGGATCTGGAAGTGGAGCAGAGAGAGACTCAGGGGAACTACTGGTATATAAGATATCCCATTGAGGGCAACGACGGACTGTTTGTTACGGTGGCCACAACACGCCCTGAGACTATGCTTGGAGATACAGGAGTTGCAGTTCATCCTGAAGATTCCAGATACGCCGGTTTAGTTGGAAGAAACGCCATTTTGCCTCTTGTGGGAAGGAAAATTCCTGTGGTAGCTGATCAATACAGTGATCCCGAGAAGGGTACGGGAGCTGTAAAAATAACCCCGGGACATGATTTTAACGATTTTGAAGTCGGAAAGCGTAACGGTCTTGGTATCTTAAATATTCTTGACGAGCAGGCGCACATAACAGGTGATGTTCCCGAAAAATACGCGGGACTTGAAAGATTTGAGGCCAGAAAGACCATAATCCAGGACCTTGAGGAAGGAGGTTTTCTGGTAAAGATTGAGCAGACTACCCACACGGTTCCCTACGGCGACCGCTCCGGGGTGATCGTCGAACCCTGGTTGACCGACCAGTGGTATGTAAACACTGAAGAACTTGCAGCTGAAGCCATCTCATACGTTGAACAGGGAGAAATACGTTTTTATCCGGAGTTCTGGAAAAACACCTATTTTGAGTGGATGAGAAATATAGAACCGTGGTGTATCTCGAGACAGCTTTGGTGGGGGCACCGGATACCGGCGTGGTATGGACCTGACGGGGAGATCTTCGTCGGCATGAACGAGCATGAAGTTTCTGCTTCCGCCAAGAAGCATTACGGTGAAGAGGTAAAACTTGTCAGGGATCCGGATGTGCTGGATACGTGGTTTTCGTCTGGACTCTGGCCTTTTTCTACCCTTGGATGGCCCGCTGGAACCGAATCGCTCAGGCATTACTATCCGACATCTTGTCTGGTTACCGGATTTGATATCATTTTCTTCTGGGTCGCAAGGATGATAATGCTGGGACTTAAATTCATGAAAGATGTGCCTTTCAGGGATGTGTATGTGCATGGTCTTATAAGGGACGCAAAAGGTCGCAAAATGAGCAAGACGACGGGCAACGTGATTGATCCCATTGATGTGATTGAAAAATACGGTGCCGACGCGCTTCGTTTCTCTCTCGCAGCGCTTGCCGCCCAGGGAAGGGACATAAAGCTCACTTTTCCCGTTATAGAGGGATACAGGAACTTCATGAACAAAATATGGAATGCTACCAGGTTTGTGTTCATGAACCTTGAACCGGAGATGGTCAACGGCTCTGAACTCGACAATTCCTGTATGAGTGTTCCTGATCGGTGGATTCTCAGCAGGCTTAACTCTACCCTCGGCGAAGTCGAAGAGTTTGTTGAAAACTACGAATTCGACAAAGCTTCCCAGGCACTTTACCACTTTATATGGGATGATTACTGCGATTGGTATCTTGAAATATCAAAGTTTTCTCTTTACGGAGATGACAGTGAATCTAAAAAAACCACTCTTAATGTACTTGTGCGGGTTCTTGTCCGCTCCCTGCGAGCTCTCCATCCCTTTACGCCCTATATTACAGAGGAAATCTTCCGGATATTCAGAGAAAAGGGAATCAATCTTCCAAAAGAAGAAGGCCTTGATTCAAAGAGCATTCTTGAAACAAGGTATCCGAAGTCGAACAAAAACGAGATATTTAAAGAAGAGTCCGAGCAGATTGAGCTTATAAAAAGTGTTGTAACCGGAATAAGAAACCTGAGGGCTATTGTTGGGATTCATCCTTCGGAGAAGATATCAATTCATCTTAATTCCGAAAGTGAAGAGATAGAGAATGTTTTAAGAGAGAACCTTGATATTATTCTGGGTATGGCTTCTATTGGGGATTGTGTTGTCTGCGGAGTAGGCCTTCAGGGCAAAACGGTCTCGGAAATTGTTTCAGGAGTGGAAATAATTATGCCGGTTGAGAACCTGCTTGATCTGGAGAAGGAAATTTCCAGATTGAACAAGGATCTGGCAAAGGTTTCACAGGAACTTAAAAAAACTGAGGGCAAACTTGCAAACAGAGATTTCATCAAACGTGCCCCCGGAGATATTGTGGAAAAGGAGAGGGGAAAGCTGGATGAATTCCAAAGCCACAGGAAAAAGCTTGAGAAGATCCTCGCAAAACTTTCAGCTGTATAGGCAACTCTCGGTTTCAGTACGGTCCGATAGAATTAAAAAAGGTCCATTTGTTGATGCGACACTTTTTCGTCTGTTATTTCCACCGGATAATTTCCGTCAAAACACGCAAAACAGTAGCTTGATTTTCCGTTGAGGGGGTTGTTACCGTTGGTGACCGCTTTTGTTATTCCTTCCTTGCTTAGGTATCCAAGAGTGTCGGAAGTTATGTAATCCTTTATTTTTTCCACTTCAAGAGAATTCGCTATGAGTTCTTCCTGAAGAGGTGTATCTATGCCATAGTAGCATGAAAATTTCATTGGAGGTGAGCTTATTCTCATATGAATTTCCCTGGCTCCAGCATCACGTATCATCTTCACAATTTTTCTGCTGGTTGTGCCTCTTACTATTGAATCGTCAACCACTACTACCTTTTTTCCATCTATGACTTCTTTTATCACGCTGAGTTTCAGTTTCACCCCGAAGTTTCTTATTGATTGTTGAGGTTGAATAAAAGTTCTTCCAATATAGTGGCTTCGCAGTAATCCGGTTTCAAAGGGAATTCCCAACTGCTCGGCATATCCAATGGCAGCTGGCGTTCCCGAATCGGGTACAGCCACAACGATGTCTGCATCGGCGGGAGATTCAATTGCAAGTTGCTTGCCCATGTTTTTTCTCATTTGATAAATGTTTTTTCCCTGGAGGAACGAATCAGGTCTCGAAAAATATATATTCTCAAATACACAGCATCTGTGCTGTTTTTTTGGAAAAGGTTTGAATGACTTGATTCCATTCTCATTTATAAACACTATTTCCCCGGGTTCTATTTCCCTTATATGTTCGGTCCCTATCAGCCCAAAAGCACATGACTCCGAAGCTACTACGTAGGAATTATCGATCTTTCCGAGAACAAGGGGTCTGAATCCCTGGGGGTCGCGTGCGGCTACCAGCCCTTTGGGGATAAGGAATAAAAGGGAATAAGCTCCCTTGCATTCTGTAAGAGCTTCTATGATTCTTCCCAGAAAGGTTTTCTCCTTTGATCTTGCTATGAGGTGTACAATTACCTCGGTATCTGTTGTTGACTGGAATATGGAACCTTCTTTCTCAAGTCTGTGTCTCAGCATTTTTGCGTTTGTAAGATTCCCGTTGTGCCCGACTGCCAGTTCTCCTTTTTCATAGTTCATGATCAGAGGCTGGGTGTTTTTTCTGTTGCTTGAACCTGTTGTGGAATACCTTACGTGGCCGATTGCCGTGGTACCTTTGAGCTTTAATATGGACTCTTCATCAAAAACTTCTGTTACGAGTCCCATCTCCCGGTGGGAGTATAATTTCTTCCTGTCAGTTGACACTATGCCGGCACTTTCCTGACCTCTGTGTTGGAGAGAATAAAGGCCGAGATAGGTAAAGTTGGCGGCGGCTGGATGATCATATATTCCAAAAACTCCGCACTCTTCGCGTAGCTTTGCCATCTTTATCCCTCTGAGACTGAGATGCTTCTCTGAAAGCCCATGGACCATATATCGTGAACTGCTGAGATTTTCATGTCGATTAAATCTTCAATGCAGAACCTGTTGTTATCAGTGACTACTCCGGCACGCAGTGCTGAAACATCGTAATTGTCTGCCATCTCTTTTATCTTTTCCCAGTTGTTTTCACTTATGCTGACTATTGCTCTGGATTGCGTTTCGGAGAAAAGAAACAGGTCGCTTCTAAGAGAGTTTTCATTTATGTCGGGCGCTTTTACCAAAACCCCCCTTGTGCCGTCTGGATTAAAGCAGCATTCTGCGAGTGCTACAGCAAACCCGCCCTCAGATATGTCATGCGCCGATTTAATTGTACTTTGAGAAGCACATTCAATCAACATCTCGGCAAGTTTTTTCTCTTTATGAAGGTCAATTGAAGGTGGTCTCCCGTCAATTAAGCCGTGCTCAATCTTAAGGTACTCACTTCCTCCTATATCTTCTTCTATGGCTCCTCCGAGCAATATCACCAGATCTCCGGGATCTTGAAACCAGGAAGTTATAATTTTGGCAGTATCTTCTATCAGACCCACCATTGCCACAGTCGGGGTAGGGAATATGGCGACACCATCGGTTTCATTGTAAAGGCTGACATTGCCGCTTACAACCGGCGTGGCGAATATTTCCGCGGCTTCTGACATACCTTCAACGCTTTGTGAGAACTGCCACATTATCTCGGGATTTTCAGGATTTCCAAAGTTAAGGCAGTCGGTGATTGCAAGAGGAGCAGCGCCACAGCAAGCCAAGTTTCTGACATTTTCTGCAACGGCTATTTTACTTCCTTCACAAGGATTTAAATAACAGTATCTAGAATTTACATTAGATGTCATTGCGATTCCCTTCTGGGTTCCTTTAAGCCTTATTATCGCAGAGTCCGCTCCTGGTCCCAAAACAGTGTCGGTTCTTACCATGTGGTCATATTGCTCGTAAACCCATTTCTTGCTCGATATGGTAGGAGAAGACAGAATCTCAAGGAGAACTCTCTCGACATCCTCAGGTTCAGGGAGATTTTTTGTGTTCAACTCCTTTATTCTCTTAAGATATTCGGGTTCTTTTACGGGTCTTCTGTAAACGGGTGCAGCCGACGTTATAAGACTTACTGGAAGGTCTGCAACTGTGGTTTTTTCTTCTACGATGGTCAGTCTTCCTGAATCAGTCACCTTGCCGATGATCGAAAAATCGAGGTTCCATTTTCTGAAAATATCCCGAGCCGTATTTTCCTTGCCTTTCTTGAGAACTACAAGCATTCTTTCCTGCGATTCAGAAAGCATTACTTCGTAAGGAGTCATTTTTTCTTCTCGCCTGGGAATTTTTTCAATTTCAATTTCAAGACCGGTTCCCGCACGATCAGCCATTTCTGTTGAAGAAGATGTTAGTCCTGCTGCTCCCATGTCCTGTATACCGACAACACAATCAGTCTTAAACAGCTCTAGGCAGGCTTCAAGAAGGAGTTTTTCCGTGAACGGATCCCCGACCTGAACCGCAGGCCTTTTTTCTTCAGTTTCCTCGGTAAAGGTGTCCGATGCCATGATGGCTCCCTGTATTCCGTCTCTTCCTGTCTTTGAGCCGACATATATTACGGGGTTTCCCACTCCCGACGCGTATCCGCGGAAAATACTGTCTTCTCTGGTGACTCCGAGGGCAAAGGCGTTTACCAGAGGATTTCCATTGTAACAATCGTCAAAATATATATCTCCCCCTATAGTGGGAATACCCATGCAGTTTCCATAGCCGGCTATTCCCGATACGACTCCTTCAACCAGAAATTTTGTTTTCTGAAGATCCAGATTTCCGAATCGCAAAGAGTTTAACAGCGCCACAGGTCTTGCTCCCATTGTGAATATGTCCCGCAGTATTCCCCCGACTCCGGTCGCGGCGCCTTGATAAGGCTCTATAAAGGAAGGATGATTGTGGCTTTCCATTTTAAAAACGACGCAGTCGCCGTCTCCAATATCCACCACTCCGGCGTTTTCTCCGGGACCCTGTATGACCTGTTTCCCGCTTGTGGGAAATTTCTTAAGGTGCACCTTGGAACTTTTATAAGAGCAGTGTTCAGACCACATAGCTCCGAGAATTCCAATTTCAGTTGGGTTTGGCTCTCTGTCCAGGATTTTTACTATTTTTTCGTATTCACTTTCGGTAAGACCGTGATCCAAGGCAAACTGAAGAGGTTGAGTGTTCTTCATTTGTCCTCCGGAGGTTTGATGAACTTTGTCGTTCTTGGTATGTCCATATTTTTGAAAAGATATCTTTTCACTTTTCTTGTAGTTGTTTTAGGCAACTCCCGTGTGGCAACTGCAAAATGGCTGATTCTTTTATGGGCTTCAAGCCGGCGATTGAGTTCGTTTATCTCACTTTTGATGGCATCCCAGATCCTCTCATTATCTTCGCTCTGCGGAGACTGTCCGAGTTTTCTGGAAACCCCCTCTGCCTGTGGAAATATTAAGGCCTGTATTCTTTCATCATCCGGGCTGAATATGATAGCTTCTTGAACTGTTTCAAGCGGGATGAGCTTTTCCTCGATTTCTTCGGGAGAAATGTTCTTTCCGCCTTTGGTTACGATAACCGACTTTTTTCTTCCCGTTATGTACAGATAGCCTTCGTGATCAAAATAACCGAGGTCTCCGGTTCTGAGCCAGCCGTCATCCGAGAGGATTTCTCTTGTCGCCGAGAGGTTCTTGTAGTAACCGGTCATTACGCTTGGACCCCTGACGCATATTTCCCCGATCCCGTCGGCGTCTGTATCTCTTATTTCGACTTCGCTGTTTTCAATCAGCATGCCCCCGCTTGCGTTTTTGGGTTTTGAAAAAGGATTTGCCGCTATAACAGCGGCTGTCTCACTCATTCCATAGCCCTGCAGTAGGGGAAATTCGTATTTTTCAAGTCCCTCAGAAGCTGCTTCAGAAAGAGCAGCTCCGCCGCTTGCTATAAACTTAAGGCGATCAAGACCAAGGCGTTTTTTCGCTATTCGCCCGAAGAATCTTGATGGCAGGGCTCTTGTAAGGAAATTTTTTGCCTTGGCCTGTTCGATTCTCTGGAGCAGTCTTTCAAGTATCAGGGGGGTGTTGAGCCATACGGTCGGTCTTGCCACCTTGAGGTCAGAGAGCATTTCCCTGGGTTTTATGCTTCTTGCGAAAAACACTCTTTGCCCGCAGTAAAAGGACAGCAGTATTCCGCCTATTCTTTCATATACGTGATGGATGGGCAGTATGGAAAAAGCCGTATCTTGGTCTGTTATGGGAAAACAGCTGTAAAGCGCCTCAAGGTTTGACATTATGCTTCTGTGGGAAAGCATCACACCTTTGGGATTACCCGTGGTTCCGGAGGTAAAAACTATGTCGGCTATGTCCCCGGGCTCTGATTTTTGTGCAGGTGCAGTTTTTTCTGTGTGTGTCCGGGCACAAAGAGCCTCTTCCATCGGTATTATATGCTGGACCGCTCCTGTGTTGCGAAGAACTTCCGTAAACCCTGCTGAGGGGATGAGAAATCTTGAATCCGAAAGTGTGAGCACCTGTTTTATGTGTTCTGTTCTTGCTCTTGCATCAAGGGGGACGACTATGGCGCCTGCCCATATTGCCGCGAAGTAGGAAATTGCCCACTGGGGACTGTTCTCCCCGACTATTGCCACATGTTCACCTCTTTTAAGACCAGCGGAGGTGAGACGGGCCGAGAACCCGGTAAGAAGAGTGAAAACTTCCCGGAAGGTAAAGGAATGTACGGACAGATCCTTTTTTCTTACGGAATATGCTATCCCCTCCGCATAAAGAGAGGATTTTTTCTCAAGCATCTCCTGTATCGTGGTTATCCCTTTTGTGCTTCTTATGGTCGGGAGTCTTTTTTCCGTGCAGGTGAGTCTTTTCATTAAACCAGTGTTTTCCTAGATTATTTCCTTAAGACTTCTCAGATCTTTTAGAATGAATTTCGGTTCTGCCCTAGTGAACTGTTCTGTTCTTTTTACCCACACAGAGTCAATCCCACACTCTGAAGATCCCAATATGTCAGCTTCAGGATTGTCTCCTATGAAAATAGCGTCTGATGGACTCTCGCCGAGGCTTGAGAGAGCAGATTCAAATATTTTCCTGTGAGGTTTTCTCCAGCCCACTTCCTCCGATATCACTATGTGTTCAAAAAAATCCGCAATCCCGAATTTCAAAAGCAGTCGTCGTGCTGTGGGGGCGTGATCGAAGTTTGATACGACCGACAGCCTGTATCCTTTCTCCTTTAGATACAGCAGAACTTCAGTGTGATGCTCCGGGTATACCATGGCTTCGCAGAGGCTTTCCATGTGTGAGGATACAAATCTTCGAACTAAGTCGTCGTCTCCTTTTAAACCCGTCTTCTCCATGAATATCTCAAACCTTTTTCTGTTCGGATATTCTCTTAAATCCTTTTTTCTGAGTTCCAGAAGTTCTTTGTGACTTTCAACAAAAGGTTCGTAGAAATCCGCAACCTCCATTTCGCCGAGATCGGTCCGCATTTGTGTGAAAACATGCTGTGCCGTGGAGTTCCAGGTTTTTCCGTTAAGCTTTACCTTCGGCAGAAGGGACGGCTCAAACAAGACAAGCGTATCAAAAAGATCAAAAAGTACCGCTGAATATTCTTTCATCGGATTTCGCGTTACACACAAGATCTCTCAAATATGACTTCTATTATCTTGTCATGAACTCCAAGCGGCTCTGTCACCCTGTAGCTTACCTGCGGAAAATCCCGCGCTGCCTCGGCTGCCATCCTGGGGATATCAGATTTTGAATGTCTTCCCGGTACAAGAAAATACGGGTGAACCGTTATATCGCTTGCTCCGGCCTCCACGCATTTGCAAAAAGCATCTTTTATCGACGGCTCGCAAAGTTCCATGTGGCAGTGCTCAACTATATCAAAGGGCGAGTCCTTGTAGGTTCTTGCCTTATCGGCTACATCTTCGAGAAGAGCGTTTGCCTCCTGTACAGTGCTTCCGTGATCAACAAGAATCAGAGCCCTCATTACTCAGGTTTTTTCCGAATGAAGCCTTACTGTTTCAAGAACTATCTCCGCCGATCTGCGGAATTCATCGATCAGGAGATATTCATTTACGGTATGCAGTTCGTACATTCCTGTTCCGAGGTTTACGCACTCGATTCCCTTTTCGTTTATGAAATTTGCGTCGCATCCTCCGCCGCTTGTGTGGAGTTCTATGTCGTGATCAAGGTTCGCGGCGGCTTCAAGCACAAGTTTGGTTACCGTTGCCTGCGAAGAGACGTTCATCAGGGGGTACACGCGTTCTGAGTTGATCTCCACACGTGCGCCGAGCCCCTCTCCGTCTACAAGAATCCTCCTGCTTTTTGCCGCTTGCACAAAACAGTCGTGCATGTGCTGTGTCTGTGCGTTGAGTTTTTCTTCATCGTGGCTTCGTGCCTCGGCCGTTATTTCAACCAGTCCGGGAACTATGTTTGTCGCAGAGCCTCCCTTCACCTTGCCTATGTTTGAGGTTGTCTCGTGGTCTATTCTTCCGAGCTTCATTTTAGATACAGCTTCGCTTAATATCTCCACTGCACTTATTCCGTTCTCGGGGCAGAGTCCCGAATGTGCCTCAACGCCGTGTATTTTTACATCCATGATGTCGGAGCAGGGACACCTAAGCACAAGTCTCTGCGGGGTGCTGCTGTCAAGAACTATTCCGTAAGTGCTTTTAAAGTTTGAAACATCAAGAAACTTTGCTCCGAGAAGACCGACCTCCTCGCAGATTGTAAACGCGACCTCGATATCCCCATAGGGAGTATTGTTCTCCTTTAAGGTCCTGAGCACCTCAACTATTATGGATACGCCGCTTTTGTCGTCGCTTCCCAGTATCGTCGTACCGTCGCTTCTCATCACGCCGTCCTGCACTCTCGGTTTTATTCCCTCTCCGGGACTTACCGTATCCATGTGAGAGCAGAGGAAAAAAGGCGGAACATCTTTTTTCGTTCCGGGAAATCTTACTATAAGGTTGCCCGTGTCTGCGCCGATTTTCTCACCGACATCATCGTAGAAACACTCTGCGCCGAGATCTGTCATCTGTTTTTCAAGTTTCTTGGCAACGTTTTTTTCCCTTCTGGACGGACTGTCTATCCGTATGATATCCATCAGGTGTTCAGTCATTCTTTGTTCGTGAATCATGGGTCGGTTTACCTTTCGTTCTCCTGATCGCAGAACGAATAGTTGTCATTAATTTCTTTAGAACGGTAAAAACACGCTGGCAGCCGTTTTGGCAATTACGGGTAAGTGTATCAAGAATTGTATAATCGGTCAATTTGCTGATGGCCTCTGCTTGCTTATACAGTCAAGGCTTCAGTGAAGAGCACTGAGGTTGGTTATATCTTCAATCTTCTCAGTGCTGAAATACTCATTTGCTGTATTAAGAAAGTGATCAAGCACCCCTTCGCTAGTATAGTTTGCGGAGAGAAAGAACTTTGAGTCGTCCAGCTCTTCTTCAAAAAGTACAAGCAGCAGAGTTGTGTAGACGGGGATAGAAGATTTGGTCTTGGACCTGTTGATGATTATATCGGTCATCTTCTTTATGTCCTCGGGTATTTGCTGACCCTCAAGGGTAGCCCCCGACGCTTCGGGGTGAATTTCCATGCAGGGTACGATTGATACGCTTGCCTCTTCCTCCGTCCCTGAGATGAATTTCTTAAAGACAATCTTTGCAGTGTCAGAGCCGAGGTTAGTTTTGATTATCATAGGGTCTTCGGTAGGCATAAGGCTGAGGAAAATGTAGCCGTACTTATCTTCGTTAGGTTTAAGCAGTTCTTCAAGACCAAGGAAAGTGTCAATTATGTACTGGGTGTCCATTGTCAAGGGATCTTTCTGGCCTTCTCTATGTTCATCAGACATTGTCTTACCTCTATCGTGGTATAATATGCTAAAATTATATACATATTGGGTTTTAAGTAAAACAATATTCCGGAAAAATATTAAGCCAACAAGTATATAGTTCCGATTTCTTTTCCAATATATAGGAAGTGAATGAGTAAGAACCGGATGACCTGCCGTGAAGTCGATGCCCCCTCAGGCAGTGCACCAGCAAATGAAAAAACCATTTCTTTTTCACATCCCTGCCTGTTTTTTGACCTTGAAGCGGGAAAACGGAACAACCAGATCAGAGCTTTTGCAGCAATACGCTCTGACACTTCCGACTCGATTTGTTTTCCCGACTGTTCTCCCGACAGAAACCTGAAAACCGCTTTGAAAAAACTTGATGAGTTTGCCCGTGGCACATCATTTCTTGTAGGGCACAACCTGATCAAGTTTGACCTGCTTTACCTCAAGGCGATAAACCCCGGTCTCGGACTTCTTAGACTTCCTTCAATCGACACGCTCTGGCTGAGTCCTCTTGCCTTTCCCAAAAACCCCTATCACAGAGACTGGTAAAGCACTACAAGGACGCAGGCCTTGAGCGCGCTCAGATAAGCGATCCCAGGCTTGATGCGGGGATCACTCTTGAACTTTTTGAAGATGAGGTCTCCGCATTCAAAAACTCTTCTTCTGAGCTGCTTTCTGCCTGGCACTGGCTCGCCGCTACAGATAAAAACATGCAGGGTTTTGATAAGTTTTTCTTTTATCTGAGAAACTCAAAACACCCCTCGGATCAGGACGCCCGTCATATAATATTTGGTTTGCTTGAAAACAAGGGTTGCGCTACACGGGCAGACGCAATTATGAAAGATTTTTCCCGTTTGAGCTGGTCTTTTGCCTACGCTCTCGCATGGCTCTCAATAGCGGGAGAAGATTCCGTCATACCGCCTTGGGTGCATTATCAGTTTCCCGAGGAGGCAGGCAGGCTTGTTCGTGAGTTAAGAGACAGGGCCTGCGGCAACTCCGACTGCAGGTGGTGCAGGGAAAGACACGACTCCGGAAAAGAACTCTCTCGCTGGTTTGGTTTTTCGGATTATCGCACAGAACCTTCCTGCGAAGACGGCACTTCCATGCAGCAGGCAATAGTTGAGAAGAACATGGCCGGGAAACATGTTCTCGGCATCATGCCCACCGGTACCGGAAAATCTCTTTGCTATCAGATTTCCGCGCGCTCCCGCTACGATAAAACAGGTGCTCTCACTGTAGTGATTTCTCCTCTTGTAGCCCTTATGGCTGATCAGGTGGAAGGGCTTTTAGCTAAGGGAATCAGCTCGTGCGTTACGGTAAACGGACTTCTTTCGATGCCTGAGCGGTCAGAAGCCCTTGAACGGGTAAGGCTCGGCAGTGCAAGCATACTGATTATTTCTCCCGAGCAGTTAAGAAGCCGTTCCATAAAACGCGTACTTGATCAGCGGGAGATAGGATCGTGGGTAATAGACGAAGCTCACTGTCTTTCGAAGTGGGGGCATGATTTCCGCCCTGATTACCGCTATCTGGGACTTTTCATCCTGAAAAAGGCAGAAGCAGAGGGTAAGCATATTAGCGATATTCCGCCGGTTCTTTGCCTCACGGCCACGGCCAAGCCTGACGTTATAGATGAGGTTAGAGATTATTTTAGGGAAAAGCTCGGGATCGATCTTGAAGTTTTTAACGGAGGCATACATCGCCCCAATCTTGAGTTTGAAGTTATTCCGACGACTGAACCGAAAAAGTTCTCGCATATACACCAGATAATTGAACATCATCTTCCGCAGGGAAGCTCTGGAGGAGCAATTGTTTACTGTGCCACGCGTGCACAGAGCGAAGAGGTGGCAGATTTTCTTGCCGGCAGACAGATACCCACCGGCTACTTTCATGCGGGGCTGCCTCCCGAGGCTAAAAAGAACACTCAGCAGAGTTTCATCAAAGGAGACCTTCGGGTTATTGCCGCCACAAACGCGTTCGGCATGGGAATCGACAAACCCGACGTGAGGCTTGTTATCCACGCCGACATGCCCGGTTCGCTCGAGAGCTATCTGCAGGAAGCGGGCAGGGCTGGACGTGACGCAAACCCTGCGCGCTGCGTTATGCTCTATGCCCGTGAAGATGCGGAAAAACAGTTCGGAATGTCGGCGCGCGTTCAAGGCTCAAGCGAGAAGAAATTCACGGCATTCTAAGGGCGCTTAGGAGGGTTGACCGCAAAAAAAGCCTTGGCGGCGAGGTAATTGCGACCGCAGGTGAGATATTGCTTGAAGATGAAGATCATGAGTTCAAGAAAGATTCCGCAACTGACGACACTAGGGTAAGAACCGCAATATCCTGGCTTGAAGAAGCCGCACTTCTTGCAAGAAAAGATAACCTGGTGGAGGTCTTTCCCTCATCTCTTCAGATGAACTCAATCGAGGAAATTTTAAAAACATTACGGAAAAAATCCATCCCCACCGAATACCAAGACAAGCTTCTCTCCATCGTAAGGGAAATAATGAACTCAAACAAGGATGAAGGAGTTTCCACAGACCAGCTCATGCATGTATCGGGTCTTGACGCGGAAGGAGTGTCTTCTGCTATGCATCATCTCGAAACCTTGGGCATAGCAAACAACGATATGACACTCACTGCCTTTGTTCATTCGGGAATACAGCACTCTTCGCTCAGGCGATTTGAACAGGCCGCCAAGCTTGAAGCCGCCTTGATAAACTACATGCGGCAAATGGAGCCCGATATCAAAAAAGGAGAAAAATTCAGGCTGCTTCTGCGCTCAGTTTCACAGAAACTCAGAGAACAGGGACTTCAGGACCCATTACCACAGCGTCTGCTCCTGCTTCTTCGCGGTATCGCCCGGGACGGCAGAGGGGATGATGCGGACCCCGGGAGTCTCTATGTGCGAAGCCGGGACAGGGATACGGTGAGAGTGACCCTTCAAAGAAAGTGGCCCGCTCTTGATAAAACAGCTTATATCAGGCGAGAAGCCGCGGGGATTGTTCTGCAGCACCTGCTCTCCTTTGTGCCTGCGGGTGCCCGAGGAACGGATATTCTGGTGGATACGACTCAGGGAAAACTTCTGGATGCAATCAAATCTGATTTTGCCCTGAAAAGCCGGATAAAAGACCCCGTTAGGTTGCTCAACAGAGCGTTGCTGTGGCTTCATGATCAGGAAGTAATCCGTCTTAACAGGGGACTTTTCGTGTTTCGTACGGCCATGACTCTGAAGCTGAGAAAGGTAACCAGAGGTTTTGCCAAAGTTGATTACGAACCTCTGGCTTTATATTATGGAGGACGCGTTTCGCAGATACATATAATGGCCGAGTTTTGCCGCAGAGGACTTGACGATATGTCCGATGCGATGAATCTGGTCAGTGATTACTTTAAACTGGGTCAGGATGATTTTCTTGGGCGATGGCTTCCAGACCGCCAAAAAGAGCTTTCCCGGGAAACCACGCCTGAGTCGTGGCGGGCAATAGTGGAGAGTCTTAACAGTCCCGATCAGCAGCGCATAGTAGCGGATCAAAGAGAGCAGACAACCGTGCTGGTGCTTGCGGGTCCGGGTTCGGGGAAAACTAGGGCTCTGGTGCACCGTATTGCCTACCTTCTACGGGTAAAAAGGGAGAATCCGCGAAGCATAATGGCTCTTGCGTATAACCGCCACGCAGCAGCTGACATACGTCGCCGGCTGAGAGAACTTGTCGGCGAGGATGCTTCAGGGGTTTCTGTTCTTACCTGCCATGGTCTTGCAATGCGCCTTGTGGGGGTGAGCCTGGTGGAGAGAAGAGAGTCTGTGGATAAGAATTTTTTCAGAGACATACTGCGCCAGGCGACGGATCTTCTTCGGGGAAAGGGAGTGCCTTCTGAAGAGTCTGACGAACAGAGGGAGCGTCTGCTTTCCGATTTCCGCTGGATGCTTGTCGATGAATATCAGGACATAGGCCCCGAAGAATATGAACTTATCTCGGCTCTTGCAGGCCGAACTCTTAAGGAAGAAGAAGGCAAACTCACTTTGTTTGCGGTTGGTGACGATGATCAGAATATTTACGCTTTTAAGCGGACTTCAGTGGAATTTATCCGGCGTTTTGAGAACGACTACAAGTCCCGGCCCGCTTTTCTAACTGAAAATTATCGTTCTACACAAAATATTATCACTGCTGCGAATGCCGTGATAAAACCGGCGCGGGAGCGTATGAAGACTTCTCATCCCATCCGGATAAATCGCGCGCGTTCAAAAGATCCCAGAGGAGGACAGCTGGAGCATCTGGATCCGGTGGCGAGGGGGAAGGTACAGATTATTCCAGCGGGCGAAGATTTCTTTTCCCAGGCTCATGTTGCGGTGACTGAATTAAGACGCCTTGAAGCCCTTTTACCGGATTTGCAGTGGTCTCGCTGTGCTGTGGTGTCCCGAAAGTGGGAGTACCTTGAGCCAATACGCTCTTTGTGCAAAGCTCATAAAATCCCTGTGCAGATGGGCAATGAGGATATTCCCGGTTTCTGGCGCCTCAGGGAAACTCAGCTGTTTATTCAGTGGATTCGCAGTGTAAAAACTGTAACCGGTAGGGATATTGAAAATTGGCTTCAAAGCCAGCGAGCAAATTACTGGAATGACTTGCTGCGCGAGGCTGTTGAGGAGTACAAAGAAGAGAGTGAAGGAGCGGAAACTCCTGCGAGCCATATCATCGAGTGGCTTGCTGAGTGGAGTCACGAAATACGTCGTCGTCAGCGTGCAATGCTTCTTGTAACCGCACACGGGGCCAAGGGACTTGAGTTTGATCATGTTGTTATTCTTGACGGAGGATGGGACAAGGCAGCTAAAAACATGGATGAAGAAAGAAGACTCTACTATGTTGCCATGACTCGAGCCAGAAAGACTCTGACACTTATGAGTCTTGGCAGATCAAACCCACTACAGGAGGCTTTGCGGGGCAATGCTTCTGTAATAGAGCGAGAGCCTGTCACATTATCGAATGAGCGGGAAAAAATTAGAAGGCGCCATAAGAGGCTAAAACTAGAAGAGGTGTTTATCAGTTTTGCTGCATATAAACCCGCCGGTCATTCCCTGCATCGCTCCATCTCGAAACTCTCCCATGGGGATGCACTCAAAACGAGAGTTGCGAAAGGAAGGTGGGAACTGCTTGACAGCTCGGGGGGAGTTGTGGGGCAGCTTGCCGGAAAATTTAAGCCCCCGAAAGGAATGCGTTGCGTTGAAGCGAGGGTTTTTGCCATTATGCTGAGAAATCGCGAAGATTCTGATCCAGAGTACAGAAAAAAGTATAGGTGCGAGCAATGGGAAGTGGTTGTGCCCGAGCTTATTTTTGAAGAGTCTGACAACTACCGGGCTTAACTGTTTTGAGAAATACTTGAAATTTTACATTGAGGCTCGGCATCATTCCTATAAGTGATATAAAAAAGGAACTCGAATATTTTTTTTTGTTCCGGACAGGGTTGTTAGTGTAGAATTATAATCCTATCAAAATACTGCCACAGCTGCTGTGTTTTGAAATCTTGATGGACGGGGGAGATAAAATGGAATTTTCTCTTATAAAAAATAATGTTGCGGACATCACTTCTGACTCGGTTGTTTTACCTTGTTATGAAGGGGCCAGACTTCCGGCCGCGGCAGGAAAGATTGACCGCGCGCTGGGAGGATTCCTTTCGGACAAGATGAAATTGTCAGATTTAAAAGGTGCTTTTGGAAAAACGGTTGTAGTTGATACTCCCGGCGATTTCAATACGAAAACAGTTGTTCTTTTGGGGCTAGGGAAAAAAGAGAGTTTCGGGGCCCTTGAGGCTTTTCGCGCCGCAAACATTACGGTTGCAAGAACCGGCCAGCGATCCCGCACAGTTTCCGTTGATTTTTCCAGTGTGGATAAAAGTTTTCTCAGGACTTTTCTTGAGGGCATGGTCTGCGGCTCCTATGAATACGGAAAGTTCAAGTCTTCAGGAAGAAGAAAAAACCGCATAGAGAAAGTATCTATAGCTTCAAGGAGTATTTCAGCCAATTATTTCAGCACTGAGGCCGCATATGCCAGCGCTGTTTCAGGCAGCGTAGCTTTTTCAAGGAATCTTGTTAACGATCCTCCCAATATTCTTACTCCCTCAATTCTCGCAGAACATGCTCTTTCGATTTCTGAAGGATCAGAACATATCAGCTGTAAGGTGCTTGACAGGGATGAAATAAGGCAAATGGGAATGGGAGGACTATCCGCTGTTTCTTTTGGAAGCAGTGAACCACCGAGGTTCATACACCTTTCCTATTCGCCCCCTGTGAAATCCCGGAAAAAGCTTGCCATTGTGGGCAAGGGGATAACTTTTGATTCAGGAGGTCTTTGCCTGAAACCAGCAGACGGCATGAGAACCATGAAAATGGATATGGCGGGGGCGGCGGTAGTGCTAGGGACCATGAAAGCTCTCGGGGAACTGACTCCCGGCGTTAATGTTCATGGCATTGTCCCGGCTACCGAAAATATGACAGGTGCTTCTGCCTACAAGCCGGATGATGTAGTAACGGCTCTTAACGGAAAAACAATAGAGATCATAAATACCGACGCAGAGGGCAGGGTGGCACTTTCTGATGCACTTAGTTACGCAGTCCGCCTTGGAGTTTCCGAGATAGTGGATCTGGCAACTCTTACCGGTGCCTGCATAGTAGGGCTTGGCCTTCATAACGCAGGGGTTATGGGGAATAACTCAAATCTCATAAAATCGATTTTGGGTTCTGCGGACGATGTCGGCGAGAAGATGTGGGAACTTCCTCTCGATGCGGAGCTGAGAGAGGAAATAAGAAGTCGCGTGGCGGACGTTAAAAATGTAGGAAGCCGATGGGGTGGGGCGATAACGGCGGCACTTTTCCTTGAGAATTTCGTTTCAGAAGTTCCCTGGGTCCATATAGATATAGCTGGCCCCTCATATGTGGAGAAATCCTCGGAGTGGTATCAGTACGGGGCAACTGGTTTTGGCGTCAGAACACTGGTTAACTACATTATGAAAAGGTAGGTTTTTTACCTGTTGCAGTCTTGTTCAAGGAGAACAGGTCCAGGGGATGTAATCAGACCAGTAAATGAATTCTTCATTCTTTTCTTTGATCAAGGCTAAAGATGTTTGCTGAAAATTGTTGTTTCTCCGGGTTTTGCGGAACCTGTTTTCTTGCCGTTAACTTCCCTTTAACGTTGTGCGGAATTCAAATTGAACTAAGCTAAGGTTTTCGCGCCACAAAACAGTAAAGCGGGGTAAATATACCCTCGCGGCCGCCATTGACGTAGGCATCAGCCGTACGGTCCATAAACTGAATAACCCGATGGGCGTTGCGTGGAAACATCCCGAATAACTCGGCCGTGCGAATCATCCAAATAATGGTCTTGCGACCAACAGGGGTGCGCCTGAACAGACTACCGATAGTACCGTAGCGACTATCCATTGGTTGATACCAAGGCGTGCTTGGCCCCTTTTTAACATCACGGTTTACGCCTTCCACAATTTCAAAGCCAACCGCTTTGAGTTTTTTGTTCACACCTGCAAATGAATCAATTTCGTTAAGCGCGATGCCTCGCATCAATTCCTCCTTGACTTCGCAATGGCGAGGGTTGGCAGGATCAAAAGCATCGGTCATGCACATTTCCTGACCCCATAACAATGCCCCGGGTTTCAGCACCCGAAATATTTGCGCAAATGCACCTTCTTTGTCTGGCGCATGACAGGTCGATTCAATCGCATAACCTGCATCGAAACTGTTTTCCGCCAACTCAGACATATCCATGAAATTACATTTCAAATAGTCCGCTAGATGATCCACCCCTGCTTCTTTGTTTTTTGCTCGTGCTTGATCCAGTTGATATTGGTTGTTATTTAGGCAGAGAACCTTTACGCCAGCCTCCGTAGCAACTCGACGCATAGGACCACCTACACCGCAACCGACATCAATAACGTGCATGCCTTTTTTCAATGCCAGCTTGTCAATCATCAAGCGCTGATGTCGCACCACAGCATCTTCAAGCGATTCGCTCGGCGTCAGAGGAGCAAAATGCAGTGAATCACCCCAACCGTACTCCATAAACTCATGACAGAGAGAATAATAGTCGTTGACGGTTTCTGCATGGTCATAACTTTCTTCTTCATCTTGTTGACGGCGCTCAATCCAGCTTGCTAAGCGATCGACGTTTTTACCGACTGCCTGGTCGCCATAAGCTAACTGGATACGACGCGATAGATGAAATAACTTACCAATCATTAACTGAAATCCTTGAATGTTATTGGCATTGGTCTATTGAATTGGTAGATTTCTGCCTTTTGCCGTCCTGTTTAAGGAGAACAGGTTCAGGGGATGTAGTCAAGCCAGTGACTGAATTTTTCATCCTCTCCCTTTATCACGGCGAAATATCTTTGCTGGAGTTTTTTTGTTATTTCTCCGGGATTTCCGGAACCTATTTTCTTGCCGTCAACTTCCCTGATTGGCGTTATTTCGGCAGCGGTACCGGTGAAAAATGCCTCGTCTGCTATGTAAAGCTCATCTCTTGTGAAGAGTTGTTCTCTTACAGGAATGCCTTCGTCATCGGCGAGATCAAGAACGCATTTTCTGGTTATTCCCTCCAGTATGCAGGTTAGAGGGGGAGTTTTTAAAATTCCGTTTCTTACGATGAAGATATTCTCGCCGCTTCCTTCGGCCACATAACCTTCTGAATCAAGCAGTATTGCCTCATCAAAACCGAGGTCGGCGGCTTCCTGCCTGGCCATTACCGAATTCACGTAGTTTCCGCATATTTTAGCTTTGGTCATAAAGGAATTTACGTGCATTCTCGTGTAGGAGGATATCTTTACCCTGATCCCGTTGGCAATCGCATCATCTCCCAGATATGTTCCCCATGGCCATACGGCTATTGCCACGTTTATGGCGTTGTCTGCGGGAAGTATCCCTTTTTTTCCGGGCCCGATAAAAGCTATGGGCCTGATGTAGGCTTCATCAAGTTCGTTTTCGCGCAGCAGCTCCATCACCACATTGCAAAGCGTCTGTATATCGTAGGGAATTTCTATGCCGGCCACGTGCGCCGAGGTATAAAGCCTCTCCATGTGCTCGGCAAGTTTCAAAACAGCCGATTTTCCGCTAGAGCATTTATAAGCTCTTATGCCTTCAAAGGTGCCCAGGCCGTAGTGCAGAGTGTGGGTAAGTACGTGCACGTTTGCCTCATCCCAAGGCACTATTTTTCCGTTAAACCATATTTTGGACTGTTCGTCTGACATAAATTGTTACCAAGGATCGGGGAAAAACTTTGGAAACATTATTATTATTCCCCTTTTTATTGTCAAGCTGGGTTCTTGGAGGGAATTAGCCGGTTTTCAGGAGTTTTTATCAAAATCCCCAAGACCCTTAAAACCTTTTTTCCATATGCTTTGCACCCAACAACTCAGGTGCTTTTTGGCTGGGATCTGGCTGTAGCCACTGTATAAATTTTCAGGATTTCTGTGTAAGCAGGAGCAGCTAAACAAATACCACAGAAACAGTTTCAGGACTGCAGATCTGTATTTTTACTTTCACTGCAGATGCTCTTTTATTATTTTGCTCATTTGCCGGGAAAATTTCGATCTCGGGATGACAAGCTCCACTCCCTTTTCCCTGAATCTGTGGGCAAGCTCCCGTTCCACGTGCGGCAGGTATCCTATACAGGAGGTTTTTTGATGTTCAGAAAAACTTTTAAGTTTAGTAAATACATGTTCGGCATCAATTTTCTTTGAGGCAAGATCAATAATTACTAGGTTCACTGTCTTTCCTTCTATCTTGTCCTGAAATTCATCATGATTCCTTACCTTTATCATGGCAATACCAAGATGGCTCATCGTACTTTCAATCTTTGAAGAAAAAAACATATCGTCGGTTACCAAGCAGACTGTTTTTCGTGAGGTTTCCATTGTCTTATGAACAAAGATTCCTGCTTGACCCTGATCCTGCAAGTTCCAGGCAGACAACAATGATATAGGTGGTTCCCTGCAGACTGAGTTCAGATTCTGAAAAACAGCTGGGAAACTGCTAATATATGTAAAAACCCCAAAAAGCCCTGCAGTCTGATAAGAGTTTTTTTGCAGTTAAGGAGGATAAAATGAAGGCTACTTTAATTGCTTTTTTCGTGGCTATGATATTCGGAATTAATCCGGTTTTTGAAAAACTGAGTCTTAAGAATGCTTCTCCGCTTTCGGTAATCACTATAAGATTTATTTTTACTTCACTGTGCCTTGTGTGTTTAGTGCTGGCCACGGGCAGGTTTGCACAGGTAATTAGTGTCGACGGCCGGACACTTTTCTGGATACTTCTTTCAGGACTGATCGGGGGACTGATCGGTCTTTTTCTTTATTTCACGGCTCTTCAGATGGCCGACACCTCAAAAATCGTCGCGATAGTGGCTACCTTCCCCATGTTTACGGCTATCTACGCTTATCTTTTTCTGGGCGAAACCCCAGGACCAATGAGGATTGCGGGAGTCGCTTTTATAGTCATCGGTTCTATCCTGATTGAGTGGAATATGCTGGCAGATTAAGGAACCTGGATATCCAGACATTCTATGTAATCGCGAAATTCTTCAGCCATGTCCGGATGTCCGTGCTTTGATGCTGCTCGGATTCCTTTTTCATAGGCGTCTTTTGCTTTATCTGACTTCCCAAGTTCGGCATAGCAGTGGCCGAGTATTCTGTAGGCGGCCCCTTCGTCGTCTTTAAGTTCTAGGTAGATGCTAATTGTCTCTATGGTTTTCTCATAATGATTAAGCTTGAAATATTCATTTGCAAGACTGTAGTAAACCAGCGGATTTGATGGATTCTTCTCAAGCAGTTTCTTAAATTTCTGAATTCTCTGTTCTGACATTTTTAATTTTAAATCCCGGTTCTGACGGTTTTAGTCTATCTGTTTTTCATTTTTCAGAATAAATTCTTCAAAGCCGAAAACACCCATGAAATTCTTTATAACAGACTGTGTGACGTCGCCCATTTTGACATTCTCTTTATTTCCAAGCCAGCTTCCTATGGAGGTTATCCTTACATCCGTTATTCCACACGACAGTATCAGGTCGAAATAATCAAGATTAGTGCTGACATTAAGGGCAAACCCGTGATAAGTTACCCATTTTCTGATGGCTATTCCTATGGAGGCTATTTTGCTTCTTTTTACCCATACTCCGGTAACCCCTTCTATTCTTCTGCCCTCGATTTCAAAATCACTAAGAGTCTGGATGATCATTTCTTCGATCATTCTCAGATGCTTGCGAATATCCATTCCGTGATTTTTGAGGTTCAGTATCGGATAGCCCACGATCTGTCCGGGACCATGAAAGGTTATGTCTCCTCCCCTTGAAGCGTGTATCAGGGAAATTCCGTGTTTTTTAAGATATTCCTCTCTTACAAGCAGGTTCTCAGTGTTTCCCTTCCTTCCCGTGGTGATAGTCGGAGGGTGCTCAAGCAGGATAAGGGAATCCCTTGTTTGTTCCGCAATTCTTCTGGCTAGGAGATTTTCTTGATATTCAAGCGCCTTTTCGTAGGGGACCGTCCCGAGGTCGTATATGTCTAGGGTGCTCATTTGGAGCAGTTACCGACTGTTTCGTATTGCGTCTTCAGAAGTTTCTTACTCTTCCAAGCGCATCAAGAGCTGCTTCCATTACGGCTTCAGAGAGCGTGGGATGAGCATGCTGGGTGGTAGCTATTTCATAAGGTGTAGTCTCTAAGGTTTTAGCCACTCCGATTTCCGCAATCATCTCGGTTGCTCCATGGCCTATTATGTGGCTTCCGAGAAGTTCTTTTGTCTTTGAGTCGAAAATCATTTTCACAAATCCAACCGTTTCTCCCACCGCAACCGCTTTTCCTACGGCCCTGAAAGGAAATTTTCCTATGTCCACATCGTATCCCTGTTCTTTTGCCTGCTTTTCCGTAAGGCCGATCATGGCAACCTCCGGCTGACAGTAAACGCATCCGGGAATTGAGTTGTAATGGACTTTGGAATTAAGCCCGTTCATTCTTTCAACAGCAACCACCCCTTCTTCTGAAGCCTTATGCGCAAGCATAGCACCTCCGATCACGTCTCCGATCGCGTAGATATTGGCGCAGGTGGTCATGTAGTTTTCATCTGTCTTTATAAATCCTCTTTCATCAAGTTCTACGCCCACATCTTCAAGACCCATGCTGTCACCCGTGCCGTAAAAGGCAAAAGAAGTCGGCGCCGCATTTGCCACGGCTTTTCTTCCAACTGAGACAAGCACCATGTCGGCCTTAATAGTGCTTTGCTCGCCTGAAACCATGTTCTCCACTGTCACGGTTGCTGAACCCCTGGTTTTCTTGAGGGATTTGTATACAGTTTCGTTTAAGATAGTCATTCCCTGTTTCGTGAATATTTTTTTTGCCTTTTTGGCTACTTCTTCGTCAGCTCCCGGCATAATCTGCTTTTCCATTTCCACTATGGTTACCTTGCTGCCAAAAGAGTTGTAGACATAGGCAAACTCCATTCCTATGTATCCTCCGCCTATTATGACGATAGATCTGGGAACCTCAGGGTGCATTATTGCTTCATCGCTTGTCATTACAGTTTTTCCGTCAATCTCAAGGCCAGGAAGCGTTCTGGGGACAGATCCCGTAGCGAGAAGTATCCGTTCGCTCTGTATATCCTGGGATTTTTTTCCGATAACGGAAATTCCATGTTTTGAGGTAAGTCTTCCCGTACCGCGTATAAGTGTGATCTTGTTTTTCTTAAAAAGCCCTTCTACGCCTCTGTTAAGAGAAGTCGAAGCTTTTCTGCTTTTTTTTATCACTTCGGAGTAGTCAAAAGAAAGCCCCGTATGATTTATTCCATAACTCTGCGAGTCAAGAAAATGCGAATACATCTCGGCGCACTTGAGAATTGCCTTTGATGGGATGCATCCCCAGTTAAGGCATACGCCACCTGGTTTATCCCGCTCGATGACGGCAACTTTCATTCCCATCTGTGCGGCTCTTATTGCCGATATATATCCCCCGGGACCGGATCCTATAACTGTGAGATCGAATTTTTCCATTGTGGGGGTAATTATATTTATAATCGGCACATCGTCAAAGTAAGAGCAAACCGACGGTAATCCTTACGGTTACGAATCTAAATTGAGAAACAACCGGAAAAACCCGCTTGTGTAATTGCTTGCAACATATAAAAATGCTGCGTACTAAAACAATAACCCGGGACAGTCACCTTGATTTTGCGACCTGAAGTATTAACTGGTGGATAAAGCACTGCAAGTGTGGAAAAATTGGTTTCGGCTCCGTTGACAATGCATAAGACGGAAATTATATTTCACAAACATTATGACACAGCCAATCTCTCAAAGAAACAAGGCTTTTCTGGGCTTTGTGGTGGACCACTTTATTGAGACGGGAAGTCCTATAGGTTCTTCGACTCTTATATCGAAATACAATATAAAATGGTCTCCGGCCACTGTCCGCCAGGAGCTTAATTCACTGATGGAAGCGGGTTTTCTCGCCCAAAGTCATGTTTCTTCCGGCAGGTTCCCCACAGAAAAAGGGATAAGTTTTTACGTAGAGAATATTCTTAATGTGGAGAACTCGCCGGATTTCGGTCTGCAGTTCCTTGAGAACAAATACGAAGGTATTGATGGCACTCTTGATCACGTGATAAGCGCTACAAGTTCGATACTTTCTGACTTCACTAAGCTTGCAGGTCTTGCGATGCTTCCCCAGAGGAATGCTCTGAGAGTCCAATCCACAAAGCTTATCAAGATGGGAGACAGGAAATGCCTTATTTTCCTGGTGTTTGAAGGCGGACTTACGGAAAAGACCTATATCAGTCTTGCCAAACCCATTAAGGATTCCCAGGTTGAGAGGATAGGGGGTTACCTTAATCGCCTGATTCTGGGTCTTACGATTGAGCAGGTGCGTGAAGTGGTGCTCGAGAAAATAAAGAGAACCACGACCGAATACAACGAGGTCCTCGAAAAAGTGCTCAGGATAAGCAGTGAGCTTTTCGAGAGGGAAAGAAAAGTCGGGGTATTCGTAGAGGGGAAAATCTCGGTTATCGAATCTTTGAATTTCGGAGATTCCAGCCTCTATAAGACCATAATAGAGATACTTGAGGATCAAGAGCTTCTTTCCAGCTTTCTCAAGTCAGTTGTTGAAGCTGGCCACTCAAAGGTCTTTATAGGTTCAGAAAAAGGAATGCCCAGCGGTTTCAGTCTCGTGGCGGCGCCTTATTACAAAGGAAGTAGTTATGGAAGCCTGGGCGTATTTGGTCCTACGCGAATGAACTATTCAAAAATCATCCCGCTTGTGAATTACACAGCGAAAATGGTTACAAAGAGGGTTAACGGAGAAATTACCGAATGAGTGAAAACACAGTTGCAGACATTGAGGAGAATAAGGAAAACGGTGCGGAAAATTCAGAAGAGTCCGGGCTTGGCGGTGCTGAGACGCAGGAAAATGGGGCCAAAGAAGATGTTTCCGCCGAGCTTGAAGACTTGAGGGAGAAATACCTGAGGCTTTCAGCGGATTTTGACAACTACAGAAAAAGACTTGCGAAGGAAAAGCAGGATATACTTGATTTCGGAAACTCTCAGAAACTGAAAGAACTGCTTTTTGTTATTGATAACATTGAAAGAGCTATTAAACTTTCTGAAGAATCACACGGCGAAAAAACGGATTTCATAGCTTTTCTCGATGGGATAAAGCTCGTTCATGCCCAGTTTCTTTCAGGTCTTGAGAACTTCGGTGTCACCGCAATAGATGCAGGAGAGGGAACTGTTTTTGATCCCAGCTACCATGAGGCCGTTTACAGGGAACACTCGGAAACTTGCCAAAGCGGGTCTATAGTTTCGGAGATTCAAAAAGGCTATCTTTTAAACGGAAGATTGCTCAGACCCTCGATGGTATCAGTGTCTAAAGATCCAGAAGAAGTGTCCGAGGAAAATTCTGAAGAAAAAGACTGACGAAGTTTCATTTCCTCACTCCCAAATTAAATGGCTAAAGATTACTACGAGATACTAGGCGTTGAGAGGGATGCTTCTCCCGAAGACATAAAGAATTCCTACAAGAGCCTTGCTTTTAAATATCACCCGGACCGCAATCCGGGAGATAATGACGCTGAAGAGAAATTCAAGGAAATAAACGAGGCTTATCAGGTGCTTAACGACAGGGACAAGAGGGCCCGTTATGACAGTTTTGGTCACATGTCGGGTGACGGCACCGGAGGTTTCTCAGGGTTCGGAGACCTTTTCGGTGATCTTTTCGATGACGTCTTCACGGGAGGAAGGGGCAGGGGCAGAGGAGCCCGGCAGGGGCAGAATCTGCAGTACAACCTTGAAGTGGATTTTGATGAAGCTGCGTTTGGTACTCAAAAAGAGATAAAAGTCAGAAAAAGAAAATTATGCGATGACTGTTCCGGTTCCGGAGCCGCGGTGGGCGGGGAGTCGATTTGTGATCGTTGCGGAGGAAGGGGGTCAGTTGCTTTTTCCCAGGGACCGTTTTCAATAAGCCAGAGCTGCTCGTCCTGCGGGGGAAGTGGAAAAATCATAACGAATCCTTGCAAGAGTTGCAGAGGTTCCGGGCTCACACACACAGAAAAGGCCGTGAAGGTCAACATACCTGCCGGAATTTCAAATGGAATGAGGTTGATCATAAGGGGAGAGGGGGAACCCGGAGCTCAGGGAGCTCCCCCGGGAGATCTGTATATACAGGTAGGTGTTAGGGAACATCCTATTTTCAGACGGGACGGAAACGACATCGTATGTGAGTTTCCTATAAGTTTCACTCAGGCGGCTCTTGGGGATGAGGTTGATGTTCCGATTCTAAAAGGCACCACCAAAATGAAAATTCCTGCAGGAACGCAGCCGGGACAGACCTTCAGGCTTAGAGGGAAAGGACTCGTTGATGTGGAATCCGGGAGTCTGGGTGATCAGTATGTTGTGATAAAAGTGGTAATACCTCAAAAACTTACCAGAAAGCAAAAGGAAGCTCTAATGGAATTTGCCGGAAAATATAACGGAAAGAAAGAACCTCTAATCGAAAAATACTTCAATAAAATAAGGGAATTAATCCATTGAATCTAAAGTGTTGCCTAGGAGTCTGTTGGACTTTAGCGGTCATTTAATGTTAAAACAACGGTATCAAGATGTCTGAGAAGGAGAAGACAATGAGACGGAGGTTTGTATCAGCAGACCGCAAGACGCCGCAGATGTTTCCGCCTACAATAGAAGAGTATCTGCCCGAAGACCATCTTGCCCGGTTTGTGGTGGAGATAGTTGAGCAGCTGGATCTGAGAAGGCTGACGGAAGCGTATTCGGGCAGGGGGTCGGCAGCGTATCATCCGGGAATGAAGGTGGCTCTTCTGTTCTACGGATACGCGACGGGGACATTCTCTTCCCGGAAGCTTGAGAAGGCAACATATGACAGTGTGGCGTACAGGTATATATGCGCTAACAGCAATCCGGATCATGACAGCATAAACAGGTTCCGCAAGAGGTTTGGCAAGGAGCTTGGGGTATTGTTTGTACAGATACTGCAGATAGCGGGACAGATAGGGATGGGCACGGTGAGTGTGGATGGCACGAAGATAAAGGCTAATGCGAGCAGGCACAAGGCACTGAGCTGGAAGAGGGCAAGGAAGATAGAAAAGCAGCTGAACAAAGAAGTGAAGGAACTGATGAGACTTGCACGGGAGGCTGACAACTCTAAACTGCCAGAGGATATGAATGTTCCCGAAGAACTTCAGAGACGGGAAGCGAAGCGTGAGATACAGGAGCGGGCAAAGCACAGGTATGAGCGGGAGTCAGAAGTGTACGGGGAGAAGGTAGAGAAGCGGGAACAGTATGAGAAGCAAAGCGGGAAGAAGGCAGGAGGGAGCAGACCGAGGGATAAGGATCAGGTGAATCTTGTGGACGGAGATTCGCGGATAATGCCTTCGGGAGGGGGATTTGAGCAGGCATACAACGCTCAGGGTGCAGTGGATGTGGAGAGCAGACTTATAGTGACCAGGCATGTAACGCAGAACACAAACGACAAGCGTGAGATAGAGCCCGTGCTTGAGCAGTTAAAGGAGAATGAGCAGAGGCTTGGCAAGGCTGAGAATCTGCTTGCCGACAGCGGATATTACAGTGCAAGCAACGTTAACTTATGTGACAGGGCGGGGATAAAGCCTTATATATCCAAACGCAGGGAGAAGCACAACAGACCGTTTTGGGAGAGATTCGCACAGTGCAATGAGGAGGAGAAAGAGCCGGCAACACCGGTTGAAGACATGCAGAGGAGGCTTGGAACATCCGCAGGCAAAAAGATGTACTCAAAACGCAAGTCAACGATAGAGCCTGTGTTCGGAATAATAAAGCAGGTGATGGGATTCCGGCAGTTTATGGTGCGGGGGCTTGAAGCTGTGCGCGGAGAGTGGAATCTTGTGTGCATAGGGTACAACCTGAAGAGAATGTATGCGTTGAAGGGCTGACAAAGAGGTGAGAGAGCAGAGAATATTGGGGATTTGAGGTAAAAACAGCTCCCCGAAGCTTAGCTGAACCTCCAAAATCAAGGATTTTTGCCGATATGACTTTCACCAGCTCTGAATCAGTTGGATTTCCCCTCAATTGTTCGCTAAGAGCGACAGACTCCTAGAGGATCTGTAGAGATTTTTTCGTCCTATACTTAATTCATCCTCCGGCGATTGCCGGAATGATGGATACTACATCTCCATCCTTGAGTTTTGTATCCACTCCCTGAAGAAACCTTATATCTTCATCGTTCACGTAGAGGTTTATGAATCTTCTTACGTTTCCGCTTTCATCGCAGAGCCTGTTCTTGATACCCGGACATTCGCTCTCAAGTTTCTCTATCAGTACGGATACAGTGGATGCTTCTATGTTAAGCTCGTCTCTGTCTCCAGAGAGTTTTCTAAGGGGGGTTGGAATTCTTACTGATACCATATTTTTCTCCCGTTCTTTCGTAGGTTTATGTGAATTTCGGTTCTAACCGGATATTTATGACTATAACACGTAATGTCAGAGTTTTTTACTGTTGTATAGCTCTTCAAAATCCTCAAGGGAGGGTCCTATCACTGCAGGCTTTCCAAGACTTGCCTCTACCGCGTCCTGGGTCTTAAGACCATTTCCCGTTATCGATACCACAATGGGCTCGTCGCGGGGAATTCTTTCTTGTTCTATAAGTTTTTTCGTTACTCCCACAGTTACTCCGCCAGCAGTTTCTGTGTAAATGCCTTCAGTTCTTGCAAGAAGTTTTATCGCATCCACTATTTCGTCATCGCTTACATCCTCGGCCGCTCCGCCGCTTTCCCTTATTACATTCATTGCATAGTAACCGTCGGCCGGAGTGCCGATAGCAAGAGATTTCGCTATGGTGTCCGGTTTTACGGGTCTGAACATCTCCCAGTCGTTTTTAAACGCAGTCGATATGGGCGAACATCCCATTGCCTGAGCGCCGTATACTTTTGAATCTCCAGGTTCAACGATCCCAAGGAGCTCAAACTCCTTTATAGCTTTCCAAACCTTGGTAAGAAGAGAACCGCTTGCCATAGGAACCACTATGTGCTTGGGGGCTTTCCATCCGAGTTGCTCCATAACCTCAAACGCGTATGACTTGGAGCCTTCGGAGTAGTAGGGCCTCATGTTTATATTCACAAAGGCCCAGTTGTATTTGCCTGCTATCTCGCTGCATAGCCTGTTAACGTCGTCGTAAGTCCCTTTTACACCTATAAGATTCGCTCCGTAGACTATGGTGTTGAGTATTTTTGACTGTTCAAGATCGTAGGGAATCAGTATATAGCTTTTCAGATTTCCTGAAGCGGAAATTGACGAGACCGCATTTGCCAGATTTCCCGTGGATGCGCAGCCGGTCGTATCAAATCCGAACTCCCTTGCTTTTGAGAGTGCTACGGATACAACCCTGTCCTTAAAAGAAAGCGTAGGGTAGCAGACGGCATCGTTCTTCACGTAGATTTCCGAAACCCCAAGCTCCTCTGCAAGGTTTTTTGCCCGTACGAGCGGAGTGTAGCCCACCTGGGTTCCCAGAGTGGGTTCTGAGTCGATTGGAAGAAGCTCCCGGTATCTCCATATATTGTGCGTACGGGAGGCTATTTTCTCCCTTGAGATATGCTTTTTTATCTCGTCATAGTTGTATACGGCTTCCAAGGGACCGAAACACATCTCACAAACATGCTTAGGCTCTTTGGGATAAAGCTCACCGCACTCTTTGCATTTAAGAGATTCTACAAAACCCATAGTTCCTCCGAAAAGGTCAATCGGGAGTAAAAACTACCCTAAGGGGTTTTGATGTCAAAGAAATTCTGCGACTTGAGGCATTTGCGTAGTAGGGGGTTTTGAGATTTTTGGAAGCACACAGCGGAAGGGAGGGGAGGGTATTCCGGCAATTTCAAAGCCGAGTTGTCTGATTCAGGCTGATTCAGACACAACTCAGCACCAATTTCACCCAGGAATCGCTGTTCTGCCCGGGTGCGGATGCAGCAGTCCACACAAGGTTGAATTCCGTTTAAATTTTCTGGTGAATAATTTAAAGAAGGACTATCCGGTATCGGCATAAAACCCCGACACAAGGGATCTGATACGCTCCGTTCTGCCAGCCTTTGCGTGACCCACCGCAAGAGCCATTATCACTGCAATCGCCATACCCGCTCTGAAGGCCATCTTCGCCTTGCCCCTGATATAGTGCTTCTCAAACCTGAAGCTGCCCCCCATGCGTGAGTTTAAACGCTCAATGGCAGTTCGCTTTCTGTAAGCCCGGTTCCATGACGGACTGCCGTGCCGCGCGGGAGTAAAAATACGACGGTCACGCTCAAGAGACACCCGCACCACCCTGCCGTAACCATTGGTCTTTTTGCCCGCGTCACTGTGACACTTCTTCCAGCCCTTGCAGTCAAGATTGTACTCGGCGGCCGCCGGACAGCGGAACTTCAAAGTGCCTCTTTTCTTCTCAAGCCCGTAAGAAGCCATCCTGCGCTCCTTGCCGCTTAGCGGACAGCGACACCATATCTGTCCCGTCTCAGTATAAAGAATGTTGTCGTGCACACTGTTAAGAGGTCTCATGATCCTCTGCCCCGGAACATAGCTCTGCCCCTGCTTTTCCTCCCTCCACAGCCGCCTGATGTCTATAATCGGGCTGATCCTGTAATCATCCCACAGCTTGGCTTTGAGTGGACCGCTGTCAAGCCCCCTGTCAGCAGTGAAGTACTTGCACCGCCCGGCAAGCTCGGAGTTATTGCCGAACAAACTGTCAGCCATCCGTTCACACTGTTTCCTGACTTCAGCATGTTTTTTTTAAGTCGGGCCTTTGAAGTTTCGTAAGTACCTGTAATTACTTGATATTGATTTTCAGCCTGCTTCAAATCGTTTTGTAGTGCTCAGTCTAATTTTGTGCTCGACATCGCCTCCGCTTTCCCTTATAATATTCAACATGTTCGTAAAACAGCTAAAACGCCAGACCACAGTCAACATATCGGTGCAGATAGTGCATTCCTACAGGAACTCAAAGGGTGAGCCACGCCAGAAGGTAGTGCGTCACATGGGCTCCGCTCCCCCGGGAGAACCTCTTGACGCTCTTGTGCGAGCTGCACATGTGGAGAAGAACCGTCTTGAACAGAGCGTACAGCCCACACTGTTCCCCGCTGAAGACACTGCTGAGAAGCTGATAAAGCTTAGAAGAACAAAGCAGAAGGACAAACCCCTGCCCATAGTTGATGCCCGATTGCTTGAAGAGGAGGCTCGTTACAATCTTGGGTTTCATGAAGTGTTTGGAGAACTGTACAGTCAGCTTGGGTTTGACAGGATATGGGGAGCGAGAAACAAGATGGCGGGCAGGCTGTTCCGTCAGGCAGTGCTTATGCGTCTTGCGGCACCTGGGAAGAGCAAAAGAGCCCATGCGAAGCTGTCTCGGGAATTTGGAATGGAAGTGTCTGTGGACAAGCTGTACAGGATGATGGACAAGGTTGACGAGAAGCGTACTGAGAAGCTTCAGAGCATTGTTAGCAAAGAAGTTATGGGACTTTTTGAAGGAAAGGTTGAAGTTGTGTTTTTCGATGTTACAACCCTTTCGTTTGCAAGCGACACGCAAGACGATCTTCGAAGGAAGGGGTGGAGCAAGGACGGGAAGCCTCACAGGGTTCAGGTGGTGCTGGGACTGTTTCAGACCAAAGACGGACTTCCCTTGGGTTATGAGCTGTTTCCGGGGAACACATCTGATGTAAGCACTCTTGAGCCTGCTATAGAGGGGTTAAAGAAGAGGATCAAGCTTGAAAGGGTGGTGTTTGTGGGGGATGCGGGGATGATGAGCAAAAAGAATCTTGAGGTCTTAAAGCGCAATAAGTATGAGTGGGTTGTAGCGGCAAGGCTTCGGGGGATGTCCGAGGAGGACAGCGAGAAGGTATTCTCACACAGTGACTGGAAAGAGATAGGGGAAGGTAAAAGACTTGGGGATATGGAAGTGGGAGGACGGAGGCTTGTTCTGCGTCACTGCGAGAAGAGAGCGAGGAAAGACTCGCAGGACAGGGAAGAGGCTTTAAAGAAACTTGAGAGAAGGATAGCAGGGGGGATAAAGGGCAATGGACGCAGGGGCAGGTTCATCAAGGTGGAAGCGGGGGCCGTGTCTGTAGACACCGAAGCGGTGGAGAGGGATGAGAAGTTTGACGGTCCTCACGGGGTATGGACCAGTCTTCCTGCTGACAAATACGATGCCTCCAGGATATACGACTGTTACGGGGAGTTATGGAAGATAGAAGAAGGGTTTCGTGTCATGAAGCACACAATGGCTGTAAGGCCTGTGTTTCACTGGACTCAAAGGAGAGTGGAGGCTCACATGGCCATCTGTTTTACGGCATTCGTACTGCTTCGCATACTGAGGTTCAGGCACAACTGTTATCATGGGGGAAAGGAACCGATGAGTGAAGGGGCCATACTGTCAGAACTTGGCAGGGTTGAGGCGTCCCTGGTGGTGGACAGGGGAACCAATAAGAGGTATCTGATACCTTCTCAGGGCACCACGGAGCAGAGATCTCTTTACTCCGCTGTGGGAGCGGTGCTCAGCAGGCAGACCATGCTTGCGGATTCCTGGTAAAAACAGACCGGGGACTCCCGGCTGACTAATAAACATCTTAAAAGCTCTTGTGTAGTGTACAAGCGGGAACCCGCTTGTGTAATATCAGGTACTTACGTTACAAAAGTGCGGAAGTCAGGAAGAGTATACAGGAGGTACATAATGAAGAGTAAAAGACGTAATCATTCACCGCAGTTCAAGGCAAAGGTAGCGTTTTTGGCGGTAAAAGGAGACAAGACAGTAGCGGAGCTTGCCCGGCAGTTTGAGGTTCATCCCAATCAGATAAGCATGTGGAAGAAGAAGCAGCTCGGCAACGCCGCGGACAAAGTGTTCGGCCAGGGGGCGGGCAGCAAGGCGGCGGGCGAGAGCAAGTACGTAAACCAGCTTGAATCCAAGGTGGGCCAGCTGACGCTGGAGAACGATTTTTTATCAAAGGCGCTCGGTCGGCAGCGGCGCAAGAAGTTGGTAGTGCGCGGCCGGGCACTTTCTTTGGTAAGGCAGTGCAAACTGCTGGATATAAATCGCTCAAATATTTACTACAAACCTGTGGGGGTATCCCCGCAGGACGAAGAGATTATGAAGAAGATTGACAGGATCTACATTAAGTATCCGTTTAAGGGTTCAAGAAGGATGGTGTACGCCCTTAAGGCACAGGGCGTACAGGTGGGCAGAAAGCGTGTTATGAGGCTTATGGGGATACGAGGGCTTGCTCCCGGCCCCCAGACTACAAAGAAAGGGGGAGCAGAGCACAGGATATACCCGTATCTGCTGCGGGGGAAGACTGTAGAGCTTCCCGGGCAGGTATGGGCGGCAGACATAACGTATATAGAGATGAGCAGGGGTTTTGTGTATCTGTGTGCGGTAATGGACTGGCACTCGTGCAAGGTTCTTAGCTGGAGAGTGTCTAACACAATGGACAGCAGTTTTTGCGTGGAGGCTCTGGAAGAAGCGCTTTACAAGTATGATAAGCCCGAGATATTCAACACCGATCAAGGAAGTCAGTTCACAAGTGAAGAGTTTACGGGAGTTCTTAAAGACAGAGATATAAAGATAAGCATGGACGGCAAGGGAAGCTGGAGAGACAATGTTTTTGTGGAGAGGCTTTGGAGAAGTGTTAAGTACGAGGAAGTGTATCTGATGGCATATGAATCCGTTGCCTCGGCAAAGGCAGGTATAGGGAAGTGGATAGATTTTTACAATGAAAAAAGACCACATCAGGGGCTTGGAATGAAAACACCGGATGAGGTTTACTATGGTCTTGGGACAGCACAGAAGAATGTGGCTTGAAGCAATGAGACAAACAGAGCAGAGAGTTTATGGTTTTGGGATTCTTAAAGATGGTTATGCGTTGGTGGGAATACACTTAAGAAAACAAAAATGCTGTCTAAAAAAGGGGACCACCTCTTAATTAGCAAACTTTCCTTAAAGACCTTCCAGGAATCATAGACATTCTTTATATTTAAGTACTGTATTAGCATAGTAAAGAGAATAATAAAGGAGGGATAGGCATGTCTGTCAGAAAGCACAAAGCCCCGGGAAAAGCAAACAGAAAAGGTATGAGCATCATGGAACTGTTTGAGATGTTCCCGGATGAGAGATCTGCGGTGAAATGGTTTGAAGCAGTGCACTGGGCGTACGGCAGATTCTGTCCTCACTGCGGAAGTGCGAGCACAAAGTCCAGTAAAGATAAAAACCCCCAGCCTTATCGCTGCAATGCCTGCCACAAGTACTTCAGCTGCAGGATGGGGACTGTAATGGAAAACAGCAGACTTCCGGTAAGGAAGTGGGTAATAGCCATGTACCTGATGAGTACCAATCTTAAAGGCGTATCCAGTATGAAACTTCACAGGGATTTAGGCGTAACACAGAAAACGGCCTGGATGATGGCGCAGAAGATAAGGGAAGGTTGGAAGGACGGATTGAAACTGTTTTCAGGTCCGGTTGAAGTTGACGAGACTTTTATGGGCGGGAAAGAAAAGAACAAACGTAAAGAGAAAAGAAGCCGCACAAGGGGTCCGGGCGGAAAAATGGTTGTGGTCGGGGTAAGGGATCGGGAGACAAACAAGGTGGCTGCCAGTCCTGTATCGGAGAGGACAAAGGAAGAGATACAGGGTTTTATTGATAAGAATGTGAGCAAAAAAGCCAAGATATACACGGATGAACACAGAAGCTATCTCGGACTGCCTTATGAGCATGAGGCAGTTAATCACAGTCCGGGGGAGTATGTGCGTGAACAGGCGCATACAAACGGATTGGAGAGTTTCTGGGCGGAAATGAAACATGGATACTATGGAACCTACCACAAAATGAGTGAGAAACATCTGGGGCGTTATGTAACCGAGTTTACGGGCAGGCATAATGTAAGGGAGATGAACACTACAGACCAGATGGCATTTTTAGCTAAGGGAATGGCAGGGAAGAAGCTTCCGTACAAAAAGCTTGTGTCTTGAGTTGTGATCATCGTTTCGCCAGGATAGGGATGCTTGGCAGGCTTTGTGTTTAACATACAGTCAGGCGGGAGAAGAAAGACAGTTTTGGGTGGGAATCATGAATAAAAAGAACCCTCAGACCAAAAAACCCCAAGGTCGGCCGGTTAGGAATGTAATCAAGCCGATAGATGCGTCGGCAGAAGATATTGCCAGAGCGATCAGCTTGGCGGGACATAAGAAAATGCGGGATAAAAGGAAAATCAAAACCTAAGTCTCAAAACGAATTTGCTAATTATGTATATAATTCCCAATTCAATTAAGATCTGCAATTGTGATTGAAAAAATGAAAGGTCTATAAAATAGTCAAATATTAAAAGAGTTGTAGGCGAGCGTCCTCTCGGATTTGCGCTTGTTCCTTGAATTCTATACGTGAAAATTCTCTTTTTGGAATTCCTGGCGGATTTTTTTAAGAGCGTTTTTTTCTATCTGTCTTACTCGTTCTCTTGATATGCTGAATTTATTGGAAAGCTTTTCAAGAGTTTCGGGAGAATCGGTGAGAATACGTCTTTCTATGATGTATCTTTCCCTTTCTTTGAGGTTCGCCAGAGCTTCTTTTATTTTCCTGGCTGCAAGCGGGCGGGTCTGGGAATCTTCAAGGAACTGTTCCTGATCAAACGTGTCCCCCAGCATGTCAACGTAGGTGTGCTCTGGGCTGCCTTCTATGTTTGCGTCAAGAGACAGGTCTTTTCCGGACATTATCCGGTCCATCTCGATTACCTGGGTGTCAGGCACGTCAAGCTCCCTGGCGATCTCCGAGTAAATATCCTCCCCCATCTCGGCTCCCGTGGCTTCGATTTTGTTTTTTGTTGACCTCAGTTTGTAGAACAGTTTTCTCTGCGACTGGTTGGTTCCAACCTTCACCAGGCTCCAGGTTTTCATTATATGGTTCTGTATATACGCCCTTATCCACCATACCGCGTATGAAATGAGCCTGTATCCCTTGGTAGGATCAAAACCTCTTACGGCCTTCATTAGTCCTATGTTGCCTTCCTGGATAAGATCCAGAGTGTTTACGTTGTAGTTTTTATATTTGTTTGCGATACGCACGACGAATTTCAGGTTGGATACGATCAGTTTCCTGGCGGCTTCAAGATCTCCGGTCTCCCTGTGCCTCATGGCAAGTTCGTACTCTTCTTCCCTGCTGAGAACAGGGTAGTCCCTGATCTGCGCCAGATAGTTTTGCAGGGAATTTGAAGGTACGGGAAGAGATGAATTTATTTTCTCCTGTTTATGTTTTTCTTCTCTATTTTCTGCCATTTCACTCGGGATCAGGGTTGTTGACTGTTTTTCTTATCTATATAAAATTAACTACTCCTTAGGGTTTTTCCTATTTTCCGAAGTTCCGGCGTAGCTCAGTTGGCAGAGCAGATGACTGTTAATCATCGGGTCGCAGGTTCGAGCCCTGCCGCCGGAGCCAATTTCCCGCCCGTCTAGCTTAATTTGAGAAAATGAGTTCCGGCGGTTTTTATAAAAACTGTCGTTTGCTTATCGTCGTGCCAGAAGCCGTGGACAGCTATAGGTTCTTTTTGAATTAGTCTGAAGAAATTGCTAAGCAGTTTCCCGTCAGGCAAAGTCTTCAATCCAGGTGATTTGCTTCAGTGCGAACGGTATCCATGTGCTGGGCGGGGCTGCCTAGATTAGATAGTAGATCAGCATGAACAGGTATCGCATGTTCGGGCTTGAGTTGTGAGTCTCAAGCCTTGCCGAAAGATCCCCTATGCCGCCGAAAAATGAGTCATTATATACTTCCGCCACTCTTTTGAACTCATCGAACTTGATAAGCGGCGGTTCGCGGACAGCAAGCGGCCTCACGTTTTTCTCTGCAGAAGTTATCCTGATTCCCTCACCTTCCGTGGTGGCAAGAAACCACCGCTGGGAGTCTTCAAGCATGAGTTCTATGCCGCCTTCTGTTTTCTGTCTGAGAATTTCCCACTCTTTTTCTTTGGATTCGCTGAAAGGTATTTTTCTGTCTGCAAGCATTTTTCTCCCCGGCAAGACTGTTTTTAATACTCTATTCTACCCCATGCCGAAAAAATATATAACCCGCCTAACCGAGAAGCGGCCTTAAGTGCTTTGCGGTGTGAGAGTTTTTTGCCGAAGCAACCTGCTCAGGAGTGCCGGAGGCCACTATGCGTCCACCGCCGTCTCCCCCTTCAGGTCCGAGGTCGACTACATAATCCGCGCATTTTATCATCTCAAGGTTGTGCTCTATGACTATTACGCTGCTGCCGGCGTCAACAAGTCTGTTTAGAACTTCAAGGAGTTTTTTTATGTCGTCGATGTGAAGTCCGACCGTGGGTTCGTCAAGTATGTAGAGGATGTTGTTTTTTTCTTTTTTCGACAGTTCTCTGGCTATCTTTATTCTCTGCGCCTCTCCTCCCGAGAGCGTCGTTGCGAGTTGTCCGAGTCTGAGGTAGCCGCATCCGACATCCGCAAGAACCTTGAGTTTTTTTGTAACAACCGGGTTTTCCGAGAAAAAAGTCATTGCCTGATCGACTGAGAGGCCGAGTATGTCGTCTATGTTTTTTCCTTTGTATCTGTAGGCCAGAACCTCTTTTCCAAACCTCTTTCCTTCGCATTCCTCGCAAGTCACCGTCACGTCGGCTAAAAAATGCATTTCGACCCTGTGGCTTCCCTCACCCATACATTTCTCGCAGCGGCCTCCCCTTACGTTGAAGGAAAAATGTGAAGGGGTGAGCTTGCGCAGCTTCGCCTGGTAGTGTCCGGCAAGGATTTTGCGTATGCTGTCGTAAACCTTTATATAGGTGACGGGGTTTGACCTTGAGGTTCTTCCTATTCCCGTCTGGTCAAGAATTATCACGTCGTCTATATGCTCTGCGCCTTCTATGCGTTTGTGTTTTCCGACCCTCTCGGCTTTCCTTCTGAATTTTCTTAGAAGGGCGTTGTACAGTATTTCATTTACAAGCGAGCTTTTCCCCGAACCCGATACCCCTGTTACGCACGTAAGAGTTTTTAAGGGAAAGCTAACGTCTATGTTCTTGAGGTTGTTTTCGCTCGCGCCGATCACGTCTATTGAATTGCCGGCGGTCTTTCTTCGGAAACCGGGAACTTCTATTTCCTTTTCATTTGCCAGGTATTTTTTCGTGGTCGAGTTTTTTGCCGAACGCAGAAAGCTCTTCAGGGTTCCCTGATACACAATCTCTCCCCCGCCGTCTCCCGCCCGGGGACCGAGCTCCACTATGTAGTCAGCTGACTTTACGGTGTCAAGATCGTGCTCTATGAGTATTATGGTGTTGTTTCTTCCCCGCAGTTCTCTTATCAGCCCGTTTAGCCGGCTCATATCCCTTGGGTGCAGACCGATCGAGGGCTCGTCCAGGATATACAGGGTCTCGGTAAGCCGCGAACTCATCTGACAGGCAAGATTTATCCTCTGCGCTTCTCCGCCCGAAAGAGTGCGGGTGAGTCTTGAAAGGGTAAGGTAGTCAAGTCCCACGTGGGCAAGAAAATCAAGCCGCGAGTTTATCTCCTTTGTTATGTCAGAAGCAATCTCAAGTTCATAGGCGGACAGGTCCAGGCGGTCAAACCAGAGTTTAAGATCCTTTACGGATATCCGAGAGAGATCGAATATGCTTTTTCCTTCTATCAGCACGTTAAGGGCTTTTTGCTTAAGCCTGCTTCCCCCGCAGTCTTCGCAGGTAAAGGCAGAGCGGTATCTTGAGAGAAAAACCCTTATGTGGGTTTTGTAGTTTTTCCGCTCAAGCGCCTTGAAGTATCCCCGCACTCCGCGGTAGTCCCCGTTTCCGTTCAGCACAAGTTCCCTTTGTCTTTCTGTGAGCTGCGCAAAGGGCTTTTCTATGTCTATTCCCGCATCCTCGGCGAAGCCGAGCAGCTTTGTCATCTGCTTTCTGTAGGAAGTTTTCGTGAACGGTTCCACGGCTCCTTCGGCGAGACTGAGACCGGGGTCCGGAACGAGCAGTTCGGGATCGGTTTCGAGGTTTCTTCCGAATCCGCTGCATTGCTCGCAGGCCCCGTAGGGGCTGTTAAAGGAAAAGGTGTTCGGGGTGGGTTTTTCAAACGCAATGTCGCAGAGATCGCAGCGAAGCTGTTTTGAAAAACGCAGGCTTTGTCCCGAGACGAGGTGTACAAATGCCCAGTCGCTTTCGGAAAAAGCAGCCTCGAGCGCTTCTGTGACCCTCGATTTTGACCGCTCGCCTAAAGTGGTTCTCGCTGTGACTATCTGAGCTGCCGAGTCGGTATCCCCGATGCTTTTTTCAATATCCCGGGTCTTTCCGTCCCTGTAGGTGCGCGAGTAGCCTTTTTTCATGTATTCTGAAAGGTCGGCTCTGTGTTCGGTCTCAAAGCAGATAACCGCTTTTTTCCCCGCAAATCTGTCCAGCAGCAGCCGGGCAAGAGACTGGGCGGAATGTTCCGTCACTTCCTCTTTGCATGCCGGGCAGCGGGTTTTTCCGATTTTTGCGAACAGAAGTCTCATGTAGTCGTATATTTCGGTTGTGGTGCCTACAGTTGAGCGGGAATTTATTACGCTGTTTCGGCTCTCAATGGCTATCGGGGCCGGAAGACCTTCTATGTCGTCCATACAGGGGCGTTCAACTTTTTCTATAAACTGTCTTGCGTAAGTTGAAAGGCAGTCGATGTACCTTCTGAGTCCTTCTTTGTAAACCGTGTCAAGCACGAGGGATGACTTGCCCGAACCGCTAAGACCGGTCACCACAGTAAACCTGTTGCGGGGAATACGGACATCTATACTCTTTAGGTTGTTTTCCCTCGCGCCCCTTATTTCTATGTATTCGTTTCGTTTAGCTGTTTTTGCCATCGGTTTTTCCGCCCCGGATTACCGGTCCCGGGGCTTTTTTTGTTTCTTCGGGCGCATCTGCGGCGAAATTGAGGTTTGCCGGGGCATTCGGTATTCTTCTTTACTAGGGAAGGTGAAATATCCCGTGATTTCTCGCTTTAACTTTACACAATTATCGAGCGGCTTTTTTTCAGCATGCGGCAGTTTTGCCGGGCCGATGCGCCGAACGGCGCTTGGCGTTTTATGGTCGTTTTCACAATACTTTTTTGTTTCGAGGTGAGCAGATGATTCGTCTAAGGACGGTTGATGAGCAGATAGCCGAAGCTATCCGCATGGAAACACAGCGTCAGGAATGGAAGCTTGAGATGATAGCGTCTGAGAACTACGTGAGCGACGCCGTTATGGAGGCTATGGGATCTGTGCTTACCAACAAGTATGCCGAAGGTCTTCCCGGAAGGCGTTATTACGGGGGTTGCGAATTCGTTGACGTGGCCGAGAATCTGGCGCGGGAAAGAGCGCTTGAGCTTTTCGGGGCAGAAGCCGTTAATGTGCAGCCGCATTCGGGAGCCCAGGCGAACATGGCAGTGTTTTTCTCCGCCCTTAAGCCCGAAGAGACCGTTCTGGGCATGAAACTTGATCACGGAGGACATCTTACCCACGGCCACCCCGTTAATTTTTCAGGACGGCTCTACAATGTCGTTGCCTACGGAGTTTCAAAGGAAACGGGGACGATTGATTACGATGAGGTCAGGGATCTTGCGCTTAAGCACTCCCCCGGACTTATAATCGCGGGCTGGAGCGCTTATCCGAGGGATCTTGACTACGCTAAGTTCAGGAGCATAGCTGATGAGTGCGGAGCGCTTCTGCTTGCAGATATGGCGCATCCTGCGGGGCTTGTGGTCGCTGGGCTTTACTCTGATCCCGTGCCGCACTGTGATTTCGTTACGACAACCACCCACAAGACCCTTCGCGGGCCGCGAGGCGGGATGATAATGATGAAGGAGGAGCACGCAAAAACCGTAAACAGCAGGGTTTTTCCGGGAACCCAGGGTGGTCCTCTTATGCACGTAATAGCGGCCAAGGCCGTTGCGTTTAAAGAGGCTCTGGGTCCTGAGTTTTTAGAATATCAGCGCCAGACCGTAAAAAATGCAAAGCGTCTGGGAGAGAATTTAGTAAACGCGGGACTTAAGCTCGTGTCGGGCGGAACCGACAACCATCTGATTCTGGTTGATCTTACAGAAACGGACTTTACCGGACAGCTTGCCGAGCAGACGCTTGAGCGGGCGGGCATAACGGTCAATAAAAACGCTATTCCCTTCGATCCCCGTCCTCCCATGGTAACAAGCGGTGTAAGGATCGGAACTCCCGCGATTACCACAAGAGGGATGAAGGAACCGGAAATCGATGTGATATCGGGTCTCATCATGGAAGCTCTTGACAATCATGACAACGAAGGGGTTCTCGACAGGATAAAGCAGGACGTAAAGGAGCTGTGCCTCAGTTTTCCCGTCTACGGACACAGACTCGGCGAATGAGAAATGAAGTGTCCTTTCTGCAAATCTGACGATACAAGGGTAGTTGATTCAAGAGAAGGAAAAGACGGTCTTTCCGTAAGGAGGCGCAGGGAGTGCAACGACTGTCAGGAAAGATTCACCACCTACGAGAGAGTTCACCACGCAGAGGTTATAGTGGTGAAAAAAGACGGCCGCAGAGAAGAGTTTGACCGCAACAAGATAATAGCCGGAATGCGCAAGGCCTGCGAGAAAAGACCGGTAAGCACCGAGGTCATAGAGGATTTCGTCTCCGGTCTTGAAAAGGAGCTTCTCGAGAGGGGGGAGCGGGAAATATCAAGCGAAGATATAGGCAAAAGGCTTGTAGACAAGCTTTATGATATCGATCAGGTCGCGTACGTGAGGTTCGCTTCGGTGTACAGGTCGTTTAAGGACGTAAACGAGTTTTTAAACGAAGTAACCGGTCTTCTTAAGGAGAAGAAGTAAGCCGCATGCTGGTTGATTCTCACGCCCATCTGCTCAGCATTGAAGACCCCGAGGGTGCCGTCTCGAGGGCTTCTGCCGAGGGAGTAGGGAAGATCATATCCATCGGTACGGGAATTGAGTCATCCCTTGCCACCATTGAATTTTCAAGAAAATACAGGGGAGTTTACGTGTCGGTCGGAGTGCATCCGCACTCCGCATCGGATTTCAGTGAGCAGGTGATGCGGGAGTTTGATGCAATGGCCGAAGATCCCAGGGTGGTGGCGATCGGAGAGACCGGCCTTGACTATCACTACATGAGTTCTCCCAGAGAAGATCAGATAAGGTCGTTTGAAGCGCATATTGAGCTTGCAGGGAGGCACGGACTTCCTTTTGTGGTTCACGCAAGGGATGCGGATGAGGAGCTGCTTTCGATCCTGCGTAGCGCCGATCTCAGCTCGAAACCTGGAGTCATTCACTGTTTTTCCGGGGATTACGAGACGGCCAGAAAATATCTTGATCTCGGGTTTTTTATTTCCTTTTCGGGCATAGCGACTTTTAAAAGAGCGGAGGAGGTAAGGGATGCGGCGGCAAAAATTCCGATCGACAGGCTTTTATACGAAACGGATTCTCCCTACCTGGCGCCGGTGCCCCGCAGGGGAAAACCGAACGAACCTTGCAATGTGGTCTATGTGGCAAGGCTTCTCTCGGAGCTTAGGGGACTGTCTTTTGAGCAGTTCACCGAGAGCGTTTTTGAAAATGTGCTGGAGCTTTTCCCGAAAGTGTCCGGCGACAGAGAAGGTCTTATCTAACTGAAGGGAGATCAGAAGGAGTTTTTATGAGCGGAAAATCAAAAATAGCCTTGACGATGGGAGATCCGAACGGGATAGGTCCCGAAGTGTGCATAAGGGCTTTTTACGACGGTTTCTTTGAAGACATATACGATATTGTGTTTATCGGAAGCGAGCAGGTGCTCGGCAGGGCTAACGATGAGTTCGGAAAGGGCGGTCCTCTGTCGATTATAGATCCGACGGATTTTTCCCTGGGGGATATCGAAGCGGGTGTCATGTCCGAAAAAGCGGGCAGGGCGTCTGTTACCTGCATAGAAAAAGCCGTGGCAATGGCCCTTGCCGGAGAGGTTGACGCTGTGGTTACGGCCCCAATAAGCAAAAAATCAATACACATGGCGGGTTCTCCTTATCCGGGACACACGGAGATGCTTATGGATCTTACGGGAGCTGAGAACGTCGTGATGCTTTTTGAAGGAACAAGATTCCGGGTTGTGCCCGTTACGATACATGTTCCGCTTCGCGAAGTTCCGGACATGATTACGGAACAAAGCGTTTATGTTACCGTTTCCATATCCGCCCGGGAGCTGAAGGAAAGATTCGGCGTCAAAGATCCCAAGATAGTTGTCTGCGGACTCAACCCGCACGCAGGAGAGTCTGGGTCTTTCGGAAACGAGGAGCAGGAGCATATAATTCCTGCTCTTGAGAATGCAAGAGCCGAAGGAATATCGGTCGAGGGACCCCTTCCGGCGGATACCCTTTTCTACGATGCTCTTCGCGGCAAGTGGGACCTTGTGGTCGCCATGTACCACGACCAGGGTTTTGTGCCCTTCAAGATGCTTTCTTTTGATACCGGGGTCAACGTCACCCTGGGGTTGCCTATACTGCGGACTTCTCCTGACCATGGAACCGCTTTTGACATAGCGTGGAAAGGGGCAGCTCGGCCCGAGAGTATGATCCAGGCGATAAAAGTAGCCATGGAGATATGCGACGTAAGGTAGTAAAGCACAAAGAGAAGTGGACCCCAAAAACTGGACAGGGTCTTAAGTGTATTTTCTTGGTATTCTAAAGAGTATACAGGAGGTACATAATGAAGAGTAAAAGACGTAATCATTCACCGCAGTTCAAGGCAAAGGTAGCGGTGCGGCGATAAAAGAAGACAAGACAGTAGCGGAGCTTGCCCGGCAGTTTGAAGTTCATCCCAATCAGATAAGCACGTGGGAGAAGCAGGCGCTTGACAGCCTTGCGGACAAAGTGTTCGCCAAGGGAGGGGACGGCAAGGCAGGGGGCGGGGGGGGGGAAGTACGTAAACCAGCTTGAATCCAAAGTGGGCCAGCTGACCCTGGAGAACGATTTTTTATCAAAGGCACTCGGTCGCTAGATCGGGAGCGGTGCAAGAAGTTGGCAGTGCGCGGCCGGGCACTTTCTTTGGTAAGGAAGTGTGAGCTGCTGGATATAAATCGCTCAAATATTTACTACACACCTGTGGGGATATCCCCGCAGGACGAAGAGATTATGAAGAAGATCGACAGGATCTGTATGAAGTATCCGTTTAAGGGTTCAAGAAGGATGGTGTACGCCCTTAAGGCGCAGGGCTTACAAGCGGGCAGAAAGCGTGTTATGAAGCTCATGAGGCTTATGGGGATACGGGGGCTTGCCCCCGGTCCCCAGACCACGAAGAAAGGGGGTGCGGAGCACAGGATATACCCGTATCTGCTTAGGAGAAAGACAGAGGTGGTCCCCTTTTTTAGACAGCATTTTTGTTTTCTTAAGTGTATTTCCACCAGCGCATAAACATCTTTAAAACTCCCAAAACCATAAACTCTCTGCTCTGTTTGTCTCATTGCTTCAAGCCACATTCTTCTGTGCTGTCCCAAGACCATAGTAAACCTCATCCGGTGTTTTCATTCCAAGCCCCTGATGTGGTCTTTTTTCATTGTAAAAATCTATCCACTTCCCTATACCTGCCTTTGCCGAGGCAACGGATTCATATGCCATCAGATACACTTCCTCGTACTTAACGCTTCTCCAAAGCCTCTCCACAAAAACATTGTCTCTCCAGCTTCCCTTGCCGTCCATGCTTATCTTTATATCTCTGTCTTTAAGAACTCCCGTAAACTCTTCACTTGTGAACTGGCTTCCTTGATCGGTGTTGAATATCTCGGGCTTATCATACTTGTAAAGCGCTTCTTCCAGAGCCTCCACGCAAAAACTGCTGTCCATTGTGTTAGACACTCTCCAGCTAAGAACCTTGCGCGAGTGCCAGTCCATTACCGCACACAGATACACAAAACCCCTGCTCATCTCTATATACGTTATGTCTGCCGCCCATACCTGCCCGGGAAGCTCTACAGTCTTCCCCCGCAGCAGATACGGGTATATCCTGTGCTCTGCATGCTTATCTGATTGGGATGAACCTCAAACTGCCGGGCAAGCTCCGCTACTGTCTTGTCTCCTTTTACCGCCAAAAACGCTACCTTTGCCTTGAACTGCGGTGAATGATTACGTCTTTTACTCTTCATTATGTACCTCCTGTATACTCTTTTAGAATACCAAGGAAATACACTTAAGGTGCTGTCTGATTTTTGGGGTCCACTTCTGCTTGTTTGTGACTGAAGTTATATTTATATTAATAGTGTTACTGTTTTTTTCCTTTCAAGCTAATGCCCAGTATAGAGATGCAGACCTCCAGGGCCGGGATTTTTCCAATCAGAATTTAAGTGGGGCAGATTTTAGAAGAGCGGATTTAAGAGATGCAATCTTAAGTCATGCAAACTTAAGCCGTGCGGATTTAACAGGGGCAAAGTTGTTTCTTGCGAACTTATCAGGAGCAGACTTAACAGGTGCGGAATTTTTCAATGCGAGCTTAACAGGTATGAAATTAAAGGGAACAATTTTAGAGAAACGATAGTTTTATACCCTCAATCTTTGCTTTTTACCTATTTAAAGGGTACTCAGGGCATATTTGGGGGTTTTCCAGATACGAAAACTTATGAACTTGAGAGCCAATGGTGATAGGTCCGTAGATGTGTGGGGTAAAGAGTGGAAAGTTTTTTAGTTGCCTGTCACCTTAAATGCAACAGAATAAGCGGAGGTTTGATCTTTTCTGACTGCTAACAGGTCCAAGCACCATGCTTACACTGGAAGAAACAGATTTTAGATTGTCACCATGTAGTGTATAAGCTTATCTAAAGAAATACGAAGCGTTAGGAACGCTACGATGGCCAGCAAACTTAAGCTTCAGCCCCTAAAAAAACATAGAAGCGTGTTTTTTCAATGACTTGCCGATCAACGATCAGCCCGGGCAGATCGGAATATCCCGAATTAACCGGATCGATTGATAACGATCCATCCTGCAGGTTTGAGCTATTCAGGCTTAGTTTAGCTTGAGCCTGAGTGAGAAAAGGGCACGAGTTATAGGACTGATAACCAAGGGCCGTTCTTAGAAGTTTTTCCCGTGGATCGCCAAGCTGGTAGCTATAGTCATTATCCGCAACGAAACAGGAAGGCGAAAAACCATTGTCGTAATCGGCCTCTCCCCTGTCATTAACTATCTTGAGCTGTATAGAGAAGTATGTTGTGCCGCAATTGTCCTGCGGAAAAAAGCCGTGGTACTTGCCGCGCGTGGTCGAACCGATCCTGATTACGTCTATGCCGATGCCGAGCAGGCTGTTTATAATCAGTTCGCTTGCAGAAGCGGTTTGCTCGGTAGTCAGGACAAAGAGGCGTGGAAGATCAAGGGCCGGCAGTCTCTCTGTACTGCCGTTTCTGTATCTTAAGACATCTGTAAAGGGAATTGAGTAACCGTCTCTTTTGTCATTGTACTGGATTTCCGCGAAGGTTTTTCCTCTGCCGGCTGATCCGGCCACCATCGACGCTATAATCTGCGTGATGGAAATTGTTCCGCCGCTGTTATAGCGAAGATCAACAATAAGATCATCAATCCCTTCTCCTTCCGAAAACATGTTGGCGGCGTCTATGAGCGGTCGGGCGGCAGTAACAATATGGGTGTTAAACAGCATGTATCCTACGCGGTCTCCGTTGGAGTTGATAAGAATTTTTGCGTTCTGTACAGGATGCACAGTTATTTCTCTGGCGGTCATTGTAACAGAGCGCTGCGAAGAGTGTGTGCCGGGATTTTTTACGGTAAATGTGTGCGTATCGCCTTCAGACGGGCTCAAAGCAGCGTTTATTCTTTCTATTTCTTCCTGGCTTGTGGAATTTACGATATCAATGCCGTCAACGCCAAGGATCTCGGTTCCGCGAACGAAATTGACGGCGGCTGAAGCGGCTGGTGAGCCGGGTTCGGTATAGGTCACAATCAGCTTTCGCGGAGGAGAGGATCTTAAAATTCTGAATCTGGCGCCGTATCCGGCCGCAATTCCCTGCTCGGACAGGCGTCGATATTGCTCGGTCGGACTTGAGTAATGAAACCTGTCCTTTGCTTTTCCGGAAGATGTTGTCTCTTTTGTTTTCATAAGTTCAAAATATTCCGGCGTGGTGCAGCAGGCCGGATCTGTATCTTCGATTTCATCGTACCAGAGATAGGTTCTGTGACTCCAGGACCGAAGCCAGTTGTTTTCGTCCACATATGTTCCCTGTCTGGCGTCTTCGCTTGCAGCTTTTCGGGGGTCTTCGCAGTACTGGTAAAAGCTCTCTTCGGGGCAGAATACGTTTTCCTGCCATGGTTCATCTCTGGTACTGCAGGCCAGAGGTGTCGGAACCGGTCTTGTTGGTTCTGAAGGTGCTGTTTCAGGCGGTTCTGGGGACAGGGTCTCTTCGGGATCTGGCGAAGAAGATGTCTCGCTGCCGCCGCAGCCCGCAAAACCGGCCGCCAGAACCAGAACCGCAAGCACCCACAGGCATCGCGGCGTTAATCCACATAAAAAACGGCTGTTTTTACTTTCACCTAGAAAAGACATTTTTCCGTTCTATCTCCTTGTGCTAAAAAGTACTTTATGTTTCAGACCTTTCAAATCTGCGGGCATTTCACAGATACCTTCTCGGACAGACGGTGTTGCGTGCGGTATGGTTGACCCTTGTGCGCTTTTACGGGTTCCTTGCAGCCGGACACTTTTGTCCGGATTCCTGAGAGTCGACCTTAGCTTTAAGCTACATGCGGGTCCGGGAAGTTTCGGATTCTACCATCAGGGGAAGTATTTCTCCCGATTTTCCGAGTACGCTTGCGTCGTAAAGGCCCGTGCCCGGGGTTCTTTCTATGTTGATTTCCACCACGGGCTTTTCGCTTTTTTTCGCTATGAGTCCCATTGAGGCCGCCGGTTCAACTATTCCCGAGGTTCCCACTATCAGAAAAAGATCGCACTGCTCTATGGCAAACAGGCACCTGTCTATCCTCTCCATGGGGATAATCTCTCCGAACCAAACGGTATTGGGCCTCATTATCCCGTCGCAGACATCGCATCTGGGAGGCAGCTGCGCAATGGGCACCTGATAGTTTTTTTCCACTTTTTCGCATTCAGTGCATTTAAGTTCCCACAGACTTCCGTGGATCTCTATTATGTTCCGTGTCCCCGCCGCGGAATGAAGGCCGTCTACGTTCTGCGTTATCAGCGTGAAATCTTTTTTCTCCTTTTCAAGAGCGGTTATGGCAAAGTGACCCGGATTGGGCTTGGCATTTTTCATTATGGCTCTTCTGGAGTCATACCATTCCCATACAAGCTTGGGATTTCTCGAAAAGGCCTCGGGGGTGGCAAGCTCGTGGGGGTCATAATTTCTCCAGAGGCCTTCTTCTCCCCTGTATGTGGGAATGCCGCTTTCAGCCGAGATTCCCGCCCCTGTAAGAACGACGATTTCGCTTGAGCCGCTTACAAGTTCGTATGCTTTTGCGATATCTTTTTCCATGTCCCGGCAACCTCGGGGTATGGTAACCGTTATGCGGGTTTTTTCCCATTGGCCACCGTAAAAAATGGTCGGAGAAGCGGGATATTTTCTTGACAATTCATCACCTGATACTAACCTTTTGCGTGTTGTGTTAGAGCAGTATGTTCCTGTCCTCCTGATAATAGTAATAGCGATCGTTCTGGCCGCGGCGCTGATTTCCGTTTCCTATCTGTTCGGTCCGAAAAGATACGGAAGCTGGCGCAAGCTTATTCCGTATGAATCCGGAATAGTTCCTAGGGGAGATGCGAGGGAGAGGATTTCGCTTAAGTACTACCTGGTAGGAGCTCTTTTCATACTGTTTGACATAGAAATCGTGTTCCTTGTGGCCTGGGCGGTTGTGTTCAGGGAACTTGGCATGGTGGCGCTTGTTGAAGTGCTGGCGTTTCTTTTTATTGTAATCGGCGGTTACTTTTACGTTCTCAAAAAAGGAGCCCTGGAATGGGAGTAAGCAGCGGATCACTTCTCGGCGGAGACGGTTTTTTAACGACCAAGATTTCCGCGGTTGCCAACTGGGGAAGAAAGAACAGCCTGTGGCCCATGGCTTTCGGAACGGCCTGTTGTGCGATTGAGATGATGGGGACTTTCTCATCAAGGTTTGATATCGCAAGGTTCGGGGCCGAAACCGTCAGATTCTCGCCGAGACAGGCGGATCTGATGATAGTTTCCGGGACCATAACCTACAAGATGGCTTCGGTCTGCAGAAGGATCTACGAACAGATGCCCGAGCCCAAGTGGGTAATAGCGATGGGGTCGTGTACATGCGGCGGCGGACCTTTTGACAGTTACGCTGTCGTCCAGGGGATAGACGAGTTTCTTCCCGTGGATGTTTACGTCGGCGGTTGTCCCCCGAGGCCCGAAGCCCTCATTGATGCCGTCATGAAAATTCAGAAGAAAATAGATAACGAGGCTCCCCCGATCGTATGAGTTCCCCTCCTTGCCCTGTCGGTCAGATAAGGGAGAAAATAAGCGGATACATCCTCTCGGAAAGCGAATTCCGCGGGGAAACCACCTTTGCCGTAAAAGCAGAATCAATAGTCGAGTGCTGTTCGCTTCTGAAAAACACGCTCGGTTTTGCTTACCTCGTGGACATTACGGTTGTCGACTACCTTACGGTTAAATTCCCGAGGTACGAGGTTGTTTATCTCCTCCACCGCTTCGGCGAGGACTACGAAGAGAACCTGAGAATAAGGCTTAAGGCCTCGCTTGAGCAGGACAATACAGAGATCGATTCCGTAACGTCTGTGTGGTCCGGGGCGAACTGGCATGAACGGGAGGCTTACGATATGTTCGGGATAACTTTTGTGGGACATCCCGACCCGAGAAGAATACTTATGCCCGAAGATTACGACCAGTTTCCGCTGAGAAAGGATTTTGACGTGAGAGACCGCGAATCTTCAAAACAGTGTTTCGAGCGGGCTCTTGACGAAGGGTTTGAGTGATGGAAAGAGTAGAGATAGTAACAGAAGAATCCGGCACAGAGGCCGACGGTACAACAAAGCAGACCATGATGCTCAACATGGGGCCTCAGCATCCGTCGACCCACGGGGTTTTGCGGGTGGTCCTTTATCTTGACGGGGAGATAGTCAAGGAAGCCGTTCCCCATATCGGCTATCTGCACAGGGGAATAGAGAAGCTTTGTGAGGATATCACCTACCAGAAATGTCTTCCGTACACCGACAGGATGGATTATCTGGCCTCGATATGCAACAACATAGGCTTCATACTTACTGTCGAGAAGCTCCTCGGAATTGAAGATGAGATTCCCCCGAGGGCAAAGGTGGCCGAGGTTATAATGTTTGAGCTCGGAAGAATTGAATCCCACCTGATAGGCATAGGCGCAAACGCCATGGACCTCGGTGCGATGACCGCTTTTCTTTTCTGCTTCAAGGAAAGGGAGCGCATCTACGAGATTCTCGAGATGGTGTGCGGAGCGAGACTCACGACTTCATACCCCAGGGTGGGAGGCCTTCCCATGGATCTCCCTGAAGATTTTCCGGACACGATAAGGAATTTTCTTAAGATATTTCCCCAGACCTTAGACGAAATAGACAGGCTTCTTACAAGAAACAAGATATGGATTGACCGCACCAAGGGAGTGGCGGTTATAAGCAGGGAGCAGGCGGTTGATCTCGGTATTACCGGTCCCATACTGAGAGGAAGCGGCGTTCCCTACGACGTGAGAAAAGCCGTTCCTTATCTTGATTACCAAAACTACGAGTTCGACATACCGGTTGCCAATGAGGGAGATGCGTACGCCAGGTACCTGTGCAGGATGGAAGAGATGAGACAGAGCCTTCGCATAATCAAGCAGGCTCTTGACAATCTTCCCGACGGGCCGCCCTACATAGCGGACCTTCCCGATATCGTCCTGCCCGAAAAAGAACTTGTATACACCAAAATGGAATCCCTTATAAGGCATTTTGTGCTGGTCTACAACGGTTTTGAGACTCCTCCGGGGGAAATATACCACTCCGTTGAGAACCCCAAAGGCGAGCTCGGTTACTACATAGTGAGCGACGGTACTGGAAAACCCTACAGGATGCGGGTTCGGGGGCCGTCTTTTGTGAATATGCAGGCCCTTCCGGGTATGGTAAAGGGCGGCTTTGTCTCCGATGTTGTTGCCGCGATAGGAAGCATCGACATAGTGCTTGGGGAAGTTGACCGCTGATTAAAAGCCAAGTTCAGGGAAAAGTCACTGTACTTGCTTCTTTAGGTTTTTCAAACTCAAAAAACGAATCTGCAATTCCGAGGTTGACTTCCGCGGTGCCTAGCTTTATGATCGTCGTGTTTCCGAAGATATCGCCGATTATGATTTCTCTTAACATATAGGTCTTGGGATCAACTGCTATGGCCACCTGCTTTGACTGTTCATGATTTTTCTGTTTCAGGTCAAGGAGGATATTTCCCCGTTCGTCCGTGCTTCCGGCACCTTGGCGAACATCGAAAAGACGGTCAAGGTCCTCCAGTATGGAGATGACCGTATAGGAACCTAAAGAGTCTGCCCAGACGTTTTCAAGTTCCATCTCGGTTACCTGATTCTCCCTGCTGTCAAAATACCGGACCTTTTTTCCGTCAGAAACTATCGTGTCTTTCCACGGCTGTTCGTACTGCCATTTCATCATGCCGGGTTTTTTAAACCACACCTTGCCCGAGGAGGTGATTTTCTCATCAAGGTCCTTTATCTGGGTTTCCTGGGTAAAGGCAGAGTGCAGGTTGTTTATCGAAGCGTATTTTTTCTGAATGCCTTTTACAACGGCGTCTGTGTCCTGTGTCCTCGACGGCTCGGCAGTTAAAAGAAAGGATGCGGCAAAAAGCGCCACCGCAAGTGCGATTTTTCTCAATCCGGATCTCCCGCGTCCGTTTTAATCATGTTTACGTAGACTTCTCTTGGTTTGCCGGCGGCTCCCTGAGGGCCTATAAGACCTTCTTTTTCCATTACCTCGACAATCCTTGCCGCACGGTTATATCCTATCTTCAGTCTTCTCTGTATCATGGAGATGGAAGCCTGTCCCGTTTCGGCTATTATCTCAAGTGCGGTTTCGTAAAGCTCGTCTTTTTCGTCGTCGCTCACTCCCGCACTCTCATCCTCCGAGTCATCTTTTGTTATTTCTTCTATGTAGATCGGGTCTGCCTGGGATCTTAGAAAATCCGTTACCCGTTTTCTTTCATCGTCAGATATAAGAGCGCCCTGAAGTCTTAACAGATTGCCTCCCCCGGATGTGAGAAAAAGCATGTCTCCCTTGCCCAGCAGAGTCTCCGCTCCTCCGGTATCGAGAATGATTCTTGAATCCACTTTTGAAGATACGAGAAAGGATATGCGGGCCGGGAAGTTAGCCTTTATAAGTCCCGCCACCACATCCGCCGAGGGGCGCTGCGTTGAGACTATTATATGAATTCCCGCCGCTCTGGCTTTCTGCGCAAGTCTTATTATCGAGTCTTTCACGTCGCTTGGGGAAACCATCATCAGGTCGGCAAGCTCGTCTATTATAATGACTATGTAGGGAAGCCACCTGAGCTGTTTTTCCTCAATCTCAAGAGCTTCAAGCTTCCTGTTGTAGCTGTCTATGTCCCTTACCCCTTCTTCTGAGAGCATCTTGTATCTCGAATCCATCTCCACAACCAGCCACTTAAGGGCGGCAACGGCTTTTTTCGATTCGGTTACCACCGGGTGGAGCAGATGGGGAATGTTCTCGTATATGGACAGCTCAAGCATCTTCGGGTCTATCATTATCATCTTGAGCTCATAAGGAGTCGCTCTGTAGAGCAGGCTTGTGATCGCGGCGTTTAGCAAAACGCTTTTGCCCGAGCCGGTAGTTCCGGCAATCATGAGGTGCGGGGCGGTCTGGAGGTCCATGTAGCGCGGTCTTCCGGATATGTCCTTTCCTAAAGCGATGGTGAGCATCGATCTTTTCTCCGCAAACGAGCTGCTCTCGAAAAGCTCCCGAAGCACCACTGTTTCCCTACTCTCGTTGGGAACCTCTATTCCGACCACGTCCTTTCCCGGTATGGGGGCTATGATCCTTATGCTGAACGCCTTAAGCCCCATTGCCAGATCGCCTTCAAGGGACGATATCTTGTTTATTTTTATTCCGGGGGCCGGCTTGTACTCAAACATCGTGATAACCGGTCCGGGACGTATTTCCATTACCTTTCCTGTGACTCCGAAGTCGGCAAGCTTCTCCTCGATCAGAGCGGCTTTCTGGTACATTGCGTCCTTGTCTATCTCCACGGATGTGCCGATTTTCGGGTCAAGCAGGTCAATTGAGGGCAAGGAGTGGTCAAGCCATCTGCTTTCGGGTTCTGCGGGTTCCGGCTCGGTTCTGCTCTCGGGGGCGGGAGGAGTGAAGACTATCTGCGGTTCGGCATCGGTTTTTTTATCGTGTTTTTGTTTGGGCTCTGCGGCTGCGGTTTTTGCCCTGACAGAAGCGGGGGTGGGCTTCGGTGCGTCTTGCTTCTTTTTTGTTTGCGTGCCTCCTCGCGCGGCGGTGCGTTTCAGCGCATCTATGATCCTTGCAGAGGCTCCCTTTAACGCGCCTTCAACAAACGGGTGTGCGGCCCTCACGAGGCTTTCTAGGATTTTCATTATGCTTGCGATTCTGGTTTCCGTCATTACTATTGCGCAGAGAAATGTGATAATTATGACGATAATATATGTTCCAAAAGTCCCAAGGATGTTCTGCGTGAATTCCCTTGAGATCGCAAGACCCAGCCATCCGCCGGCCGGCGAATAGCCCAGAAGGGAGTTTTTTCCGTAAACGAGCCCGAGCAGGGTGGCCGAAGAGAGAAGGAAAAGGGTCGTGGAGCCGAGCTTCCAGTATATTTTCCGTGCGGGCCGCTTTTTTACGATCACGTATGACGCATAAAGCATCAATGCGGGAAATACGAAAGACAGCGTGCCGAAAGAACTTCCTAGGGAATGCGAAACGTAAAGGCCCGCATTTCCCATTGCGCCTTTTACGTCAATTTCAACAAGGTTGCTGAAGATCAGAAGGCTTGCAAAGGTAAACACGCCGAGGGCGAAGAAAAAAATCGCCATCGCATCCACAAATATGTCCTGAGTGTCCCTGCCTTTTTGCATTTCCTGAATTCTGAAATAAAAATCCCTAGCGGGCGAAAGAAACCCCCTGCCGTCTAAAAGGCGATTGCTGCCAGAAGAGTGTTTGAGGCCTGAGCTGCCAGATCCCATGACACGAAAGGAAATATACCGAAAAAAACCGTCGCTGCCGCAAGCGCCGCAATTACAGCTCCTGAAAGCGGTTTGTTTTCGCTCGCCCCGTAGCTGTCTTCCCTCATAAACGCGCAGACCAGCACCTTGAGGTAGTAATAAGCGGATATTACGCTTGCTATTATTCCTATTACCGCAAGCAGCGTCAGATTGGCGTCAACAGCAGCCAGAAACACTCTGTATTTCCCGAAAAATCCTATGGTCGGAGGAATTCCCGCAAGCGAGAACATAAACACTCCGAGTGCGAGCGATGCGGCCGGTTTTCTTTTCCACAGTCCCGATATCCTCTCAAAAGTGTCGCAGTCGTTCCCCTCCCTGCTCGCATAGGCGAGAATTCCGAAAGCCCCGAGGTTCATGAATGTGTAGGCAAAAAGGTAGTAAAGGACGCTTCCGCTTCCGACCGAAGGCTCCGACAGAACTGCCGCCACCCCGACCAGAGCGTATCCTGCATGCGCCACGCTTGAGTAGGCAAGCATTCTCTTCACGCTGCTCTGATATATGGCGGCTATGTTCCCCACTATCATGGTAAGCACTGCGGCGATCTGCACCGCGACCGTCATGTAGTTTTCAAATTCCGGCGCGGAGCCGAGAAATATTCTCAGCAGCAGCACGAAAGCCGCCGCTTTTACCGCAACGGACATGTATCCCGTAACTGTGAGAGGCGCTCCGTCGTAGATGTCCGGCACCCACTGGTGAAGCGGCACGGCCCCTATCTTGAAAACAACTCCCGCCGCCACAAAGGCGGCTCCGCACACATACATCGGCAGATTTTCCGGATTTGCTATGATTTCCGAAATAAAAGTGGAGCCGGTGGCTCCGTACAGAAGGGCGATTCCGAACAGCAGAACCGCGGAGGAGAATCCCCCCAGAACAAGGTATTTCACTCCCGATTCTGTCGAGTCAAGCGACCCGCTTCGAAACCCCGAGAGAATGTAGACGGCTATTGACATAATTTCGAATCCGACGAAAAGCGTCATGAGTTCGACCGAGGAAGCGAGGATCATCATCCCGCTCGTGCAGAAAAGCACAAGCGCGTAGAATTCCTCAAGCCATTGCGAGCGTTTCTCCAGGTGATCTTTTGAAAAAAGAATTGTCGAAAGCGCCGCCAGCAGAAAAAGGGAGTTGAAGTAGGCGGAGAAGGAATCAATTGCCAACGCGCCGGAAAACGCGGAACTTTCTCCCGAGAATCTTGAGAAGTTAAGGACCAGCGAGAGTGCGGTTGCCGACACTGCGAGGATAAAAAGCGACCCCCTCCATCTTTTTTTGAGAATCGGGGCGCAGATGAGTATCAGCACGGCGGCGAGTATGAGCACGCACTCAGGAAGTATGGCCAGCGTGCTTTCAAACAGAGTCTGCAAATTCATAGTCGCGCTCCTCCCGTCGTGTGAAGTCTTGTTGGGCTCCCGGCTGTCTTCTTCATTACATCAGTCCGGATCTTTAACCACTTCAAACTTTCTTTCTTCAAACCGCAAGTCCTTTTCGTCAATGTACCATATTCTCGCATCGGCAAATTTCCCTCGGTTTACCGAGAAAATTATATACGCCCATCCGGGCGATGCCACCTGCCTGTCTGTTTCCGAAGGCTCCGAAGGGTGGTCCGGATGCGAGTGGTATATGCCGACAATCTCAAGACCGTTTTGCCTAGCCCACGAATCTGCCTCTATGTAGGAGCGCGGATCAAGCTCGAAACGGTCCCTTAACCGTCTGCTGTCGATGTCTGCTGTTTCCTTAAACGCCGTTTCGGATTCGTCGTCAGCGACCAGATTGGCGCATTTTCGGAAGTGAGTGACTGTATCTTCTTTGCCGATCATCACCCCGCACACCTCGCAAGGATAACCGGATTCGGCGTCCCGTGTCATGCCCAGATATGCTGATCTGTATATTTTCACCACCAGAGTCTTTCGCTCAGATACCGTCTGCCCGAATCGGGAAGAATCGTCACGAGCACTCCCTCTTTAAGCCTTTTTGCGTACTCAAGCGTTACGCACACTGCGGCTCCTCCCGAGTGACCCGCGAATATTCCCTCGGTATCCATAAGCCGCTCCATCATATTGTACGCTTTCTCAGTGGAGATGAATATAACTTCGTCGGCAGCTTCCTCGTCGTATATTTCCGGAACTATTGATGTGGGCATATGCTTCATGCCTTCAAGCCCGTGAAGACTCTCTTCAGGCTGAATGGCGATTGTCTTTATGTCAGGATTGTATTCTTTAAGCCTTCTTCCCGTCCCCATGAAGGTTCCCGATGTGCCGAGTCCCGCAAGAAAATGGGTCACGCGGCCGTTTGTCTGTTCCCAGATCTCGGGTGCCGTGGTTTCGTAGTGAGCCAGCAGGTTGTTGATGTTGTTGTACTGGTCCGGCATGAAATATTTTTCGGGATTTTCCGCCTTGAGCCTCTGGGCCATTCTTATCGCTCCGTCCGAACCTTCAAGGGGGCTTGAGAAGATTATCTTCGCTCCGTACGCCTCGATCGCTTTTTTTCTCTCGGTGTTTACGTTCTGAGGCGTTACAATTTCAACTTCGTACCCGAGCGCGGCTCCGAGCATTGCGTAAGCGATCGCCGTATTGCCCGAAGAGGAATCCATAACGATCTTGTCTTTTGTAAGTTCTCCCGAGCGGATGGCCTCCTGGATCATTCTGCGGGCGGGACGGTCTTTTACAGAACCTCCGGGGTTAAACCACTCGGCCTTTGCGTAAATGCTGACTTCTGGGGAGCACTGCTTTGCCGTCTCGGAAAGTTCCAGAAGAGGGGTGTTGCCTATAAGGTCAGCCACCGATTCGACTCTCAAGCCTCCGGCGGCGGAGGCTCCGGCTTCGGGTTTATACATCAGCAGCGCTCGATGACTACCTTGTGGTAGCGGCCTTCTTCCTTCTTTACGGAGAGGACCCTGTGACCTTCCTGTTCCACGCTTCTCGGCAGATTGGAGAGAGGCTCTCCTTCGCAGAGCCTTACTTCAAGGACTTCCCCGCGCTTCATCTGTTCAAGCTTGAGCTTGGTTTTCACAAACGTCATCGGACAGATGTAGTCGGTTATGTCTATTTTTTCCTTGCTTTGCGTGTTGTCCATTTTAAATTCTCGTGCGTGATTTCCGGTTAAGACTATCACAGTATGTGTTTTACTCAAATGGCTTTACCGGTGCCATTTCGGGATTCTGTCCACGATATCGCGGATTCAAATATTTTTCTGCCGTCCTCCGAGCCCAAAATGCTCTCGAAACCGCGCTCGGGATGAGGCATCATGCCAAGCACGTTGCCTTGGCTGTTCGTGATTCCCGCTATGTTGTCCTCCGCACCGCTCGGGTTCGCTTCGGCGCTGAGTTCCCCCTGCTCCCCGCAGTAGCGCAGAACTGTTCTGCTTTGCAAGGTGTTGTCCCCGCCCGGGGGCAGAACGAAATTGCCCTGCGCGTTTGCGACCGGCAGTTTCAGCACTTCTCCTCTGCGCAGAAGACATGTAAAGGGCGTATCGGCATCCTCGACCTTTACGTTTGTCCATCTGCAGACGAATTTCAGCGAGGAGTTGTGGATGAATGCCCCGGGAAGAAGACCCGATTCAACAAGAATCTGAAACCCGTTGCATATTCCTATCACCGGGACTCCGTCTGCAGCAAGTTCCCTGAGGGGATTTATCACCCCGGAGAACTGCGATATGGCTCCCGCGCGAAGATAGTCTCCGTAGGAAAACCCCCCTGGTATCACTACGCAGTCGATTCCCTCAAGGGAAGTTTCCTCGTGCCATATAAGTTCGCAGGGTCGGCCCAGGATTTTTCTTATGGCGTGGTAGCAGTCGTGATCACAGTTAGACCCCGGAAAGAGCAGAACTCCGAAGCTTGTCATCTTATATCTTCTCCACCTTTACTGAAGAGTCTTCAATCACCGGGTTGGAGAGGAGCCTGCGGCACATCTCGTCCGCTTTGCGGCCTACCTCCTCGGCTGATTCGCCTTCCATGGTAAGTTCCACGATTTTCCCCACCCTCACGTCTGACACTTCGCTGAATCCGAGACCGCAAAGAGCGTTAAGCACAGCTTTGCCCTGGGGGTCAAGCACAACGGGCTTGAGTTTAACCTCTATTCTTACAGAAAACTGTTTCATCTGCTGTCTGCCTTCTCCGGAGCGGATCCCGCGGGATGCTTGCTGTTCTCAAGAAAGAAGCATGCCGACAATTCTTTCAAGCTCCTCGGAAGAATAATACTCTATTTCTATTTTACCTTTTGTGCTGTTGCGGCTTATTTTTACCTTGGTCAGGAATTTTTCGGCAAGCTCATCGGTGAGCTGGCTTGTGAAGATATCTTCTTTTGGCTCCTGCAGACCCGGTTTGTCGGCAGGTTTTACCTGTGCGCTCTTTTTTTTTACAAGCGCTTCTGTCTGCCTTACCGTAAGGTTTTTTTTCAGCACTTCGCCGAGCAGGGAATCCATTTCCTCCGGGGAGCGGGCTCCGAGAAGCGCTCTTGCGTGCCCCGCCGCTACGGCCCCCGAGACAAGTGCCTGCTTTGTTTTTTCCGAAAGCTTAAGAAGTCTCAGATGGTTTGTGATGACCGAGCGGTTTTTCCCCGTCCTTTTGGCTATCTCGGTATGGGTAAGCCCGAAGCGCTCCGCAAGCTTCTCATAAGCTTCGGCTTCTTCGATGGGATTTAAATCTTCTCTTTGTATGTTCTCTATTAAGGTGAGTTCCGCAACGTCCTGATCCGAGGCTGTTATTATCACGACAGGCAGTTTTTCGAGTTCAGCCATCTTTGCCGCTCTGAACCTGCGTTCCCCGGCCACTATTTCAAAGCCGCCGTTTTCTTTGCGGACGACAAGCGGCTGTATTACTCCCTTCTCCCTTATGGAGTCTGCGAGTTCCTCAAGGGCTTTTTGATCGAACTGCTTTCTGGGCTGGGAGGGATTGGGCTTGAGCAGGTTTGCACTCACCATCTGGTGCCCAGTGGATTCAGTTTCCGGATTCTTCGGAATAAGGGAGTCAAGTCCTCTTCCCAGGGTTCGTTTTCTCACGCCAGCTGGCCTCCGCCGCTTTGTTTATTATCTCGTTTGCGAGTTTCATATAGTTTTGCGCTCCGCTCGACTTGATTTCGTAGAGCAGAAGCGGTTTTCCGTGGCTCGGCGCCTCGGCAAGCTTCACGTTTCTGGTTATTACGGTGTCGAAGGTCTTTTCTCCAAAGTGGCTCCTTACCTCCTCGGCCACTGAGTGACATATGTTATTACGGGAATCGAACATCGTCAAAAGATAACCTTCCACCTCAAGCGAAGGGTTGAGTCTCTGCTTTGCAAGGGATATGGTCGTCTGCAGCTGTCCTATTCCTTCAAGCGCGTAATATTCGCACTGAACCGGTATGAGCACCCGGTCGGTTGCGGCAAGCGCGTTTATGGTGAGCAGGCTGAGAGAAGGCGGTGAGTCTATGAATATGTAGTCGTACCTGTCCCTTGCCTGATCGATGATTTTTTTGAGACGGTATTCCCTTTTTTCAGTTTCTATAAGGTGCATCTCCGCCCCGGTGAGTTCGTTGTTTGCCGGGCACAGGTGCAGATAGCCGTTTAGAAGCTCGGGGTAGACGTCAATTATCGTGTCCTCAAGCTTTGCCTCTCCGAGAATGACATTGCAGATGTTTTTCGAATTAACCGACTCCTTGTCAATCCCGAGTCCTCCTGTTGCGTTTCCCTGCGAGTCAAGGTCTATGAGAAGCGTGCGCAGGTTCGCCGCAGCCAGAGAGGCTGAGAGGTTTACCGCGGTCGTGGTTTTGCCGACTCCCCCCTTCTGATTTACCACGCATATTACTTTTGACATTTGGATATGAAAAAATGATAAACTTGCGGATGTTATCAGTCAAATAAGTCTTGGCAGAACACCGCCACGGGCAGGATTTTAAGGGAGAACCAAGTCTTGATAAACAGGATATGCATTGTTTTTTCAACTTTTTTCGGGCTGGGGTTTGTCCCCGGAGCTCCGGGGACCGCGGGAACTCTTGCAGCGGTCGGGGTCGTGTATCTGCTGGCCCAGGCAGGTGGCGCGGTTTTTTATTCGGTGTTCACGCTGGGGCTGATTCTCGTCTCCTTTGCAGCCGCCGGCCGCTGCGTGCCGGTACTTAAAAGAGAAGATCCGCCGCAGGTCGTAATTGATGAAGTGTGCGGATTTTTGGTGTGCATGCTTTTTATCGCTCCGAGCACCTTTAATCTTGCGGTCGGTTTTTTCCTGTTCAGGTTCTTCGATATAGCAAAGCCGTTTCCCGTACGAAGATTTGAGAAGCTTCCCGGGGGGTATGGAATAGTGATGGATGACGTTGCGGCCGGGGTGTGCGGCAACCTGTGCCTTCAGGCGATTATCTTCCTTTCCAGTTAGAATTGCAGGGCGATGTGCGTTGAAATAATCACGACCGGAAACGAGATAATGAGCGGTCTTACGCGCGACACCAACTTTGCCTGGATAGCCGCACAACTGTCCTCATCCGGCATTGAAGTCAGACATCACTGCGCGGTTGCCGATAATCTTGAGGATCTTCTTGCCGCTTTTGCCGCGGCCTCGAAAAGATCCAGATTCGTCGTGGTCACAGGAGGGCTCGGCCCCACAGAGGACGACCTCAGCGCGCTTGCCGCCTCGAAGTTTCTCGGAACTCCCCTTGTTTTCAATCAGGCCGTGTACGAGGACATTGCCCTTAAGCTTAGAGAGAGGGGAAGAGAGCCCAACGCCCGTCATGAAAAACAGGCCATGCTTCCTGAAAAAACGACTATTATCGATAACCCCGTCGGTACGGCCTCTGGCTTCAGCCTTGTTTCCGGCAACTCGAAATTCTATTTTCTTCCGGGCGTTCCGAGGGAATTCAGACGTATGTTCTCAGAACATGTTTTCCCTGATATAAGCGGGGTTGCGCAAAAGGGGAACATCCTGCGCGTAAGGGTGGCAAGAACGTTCGAGCTGGGTGAATCCGAGGTGGCGGAGAAACTGGCGGGATTCTCCCCCGAAGGGGTGGATGTCGGATACAGAATCCGCCTGCCTGAAATTCACCTTCGGCTTACGGCCTCGGGCCGTGACGGCGAGCTGCTCGATTCGCTGCTGGGCGACGCCTGCGCTCAGGCGAAACAAAGACTCGGGGACTTTCTTTTCTCCCTGGAGGACGAAACCATAGAACAGGTGACCGCGTCCTTGCTGATTAAAAAAGACCTGACCCTCTCTGTCGCAGAATCCTGCACGGGCGGGCTGTGCTCAAGCCGGCTTACTGACATTCCCGGAAGTTCGGCTTATTTTCTGGGAGGAGCTGTGGCCTACAGCAACGATTCGAAGGAAAAATTTCTCGGGGTGGCTTCTGATACGCTCGCACGCTTCGGCGCTGTGAGCGAAGAGGCGGTTTCTGAGATGGCCCGCGCGGCAAGAGAACTTTTCGGAACGGACATAGGGATTTCCATATCCGGGATTGCGGGTCCGGGAGGCGGAACCGCTGACAAGCCCGTGGGTACGGTTTGGTTCGGATTCAGTCATGCTTCCTCGGGCACTTTGTGCGAGAGACGGAATTTTACCGGAACGAGGGATGAGATAAAAAGTTTTGCTGCTTCAACAGCAATAGATATGGTTAGAAAGTTCTGTCTTGATTATGTAGCATAGTGGCTTTAAGAACCCCGAAAGTTCAAACGGAGATTAAGACGAAATGAGCGATGCGAGCGAGAAAAACAAGAACATAGACGTAGCAATCAGCACCATAGAGAAGCAGTTCGGAAAGGGTTCCATAATGAGACTTGGAGAAGACGCTTCCCTCTCGGACATTCCGGTTATCACATCGGGTTCCCTAGGGCTTGACATAGCTCTCGGAGTCGGGGGTTTTCCCAGGGGGAGAATCGTCGAGGTTTACGGCCCGGAGGCTTCCGGCAAGACCACCATAGCGCTCCACGCAATCGCCGAAGCCCAGAAGGCCGGCGGAATAACCGCGTTTGTGGATGCCGAGCACGCTCTTTCGACAAGCTATGCGTCAGCTCTTGGTATCAAAGTTGAGGATCTTCTTATTTCGCAGCCCGATTTCGGAGAGCAGGCCCTTGAAATCGTCGACACCCTCATAAGAAGCAATGCGGTTGACCTCATAGTTGTTGACTCTGTTGCGGCCCTTACCCCTCGCGCGGAAATCGAGGGAGAGATGGGAGACACTCACGTGGGTCTTCAGGCAAGACTTATGTCGCAGGCGCTTCGCAAGATAACGGCCAACGTGAGCCGATCGAAAACCATAGTTATTTTCGTTAACCAGCTTCGCATGAAAATCGGGGTTCCGGCGTACATGAACCCCGAGACGACCACCGGTGGCAACGCTCTTCGGTTCTATTCATCTGTGAGGGTTGAGATAAGGCGCATCGGATCTCTTAAGGACGGGGACCGTATAATAGGCAACAGGGTGAGGGCGAAGCTTGTCAAGAACAAGGTTGCTCCGCCTTTTAGGGAAGCGGAATTCGAAGTGGTTTTCGGAAGGGGAATATCAAAGCTCGGGGAGCTTGTGGACCTGGGAACCAGGTTCAACGTGGTGAAGAAAAGCGGCACCTGGTATTCCTATGAAGGGGAGAGAATAGGACAGGGAAGGGAGAATTCCAAAAAGTTCCTCCACGAAAATACGGAGATCCGCGAAAAAATAAGAGATGGAATCATAAAAGCCTCGGGGATAGGCTCTTCTGAGGAAGAGGAATAATCGCAGACCTTCCTTTAATGTTTTGTTTCCGGCTGAGAAATACATATGAAAATTCTGGGAATCGAAACGTCTACTTTTTCGGGAAGCGTGTCGCTATCCGATGACGACACCCTTCTTTGCGAATACGTTTTTAACACCGGTCCGAGACACAACGAGGTGCTTGTTCCCACGATAAAGAGGCTTCTTTCGGATTGCGGGCTCGAAAAAAATGATCTGGAAGCGGTATGCGTGTCAGTGGGTCCGGGGTCGTTCACCTCTCTTCGCATAGGGGTCTCAACGGCAAAAGCCATCTGCTATTCGCTGGGAGCGGACCTTGCGGGAGTTCCGTCCCTTGAGATTCTCGCATCAAACGCGCTTTGGTGCGGAGACGATGTGTGCGCCTTAACTGATGCCGGCAGGGGAGAGGTTTTCTTTTCTTTTTATAATTCTGAGAGCCGGGAAATGGCTCCCGCGCAGATCGCCACGCCGGAGTCTGTGTGCGCAGGGGTCAGAAAAAAGACTGTTTTTGTGGGAAGCGGGGCCCTGCTTCACGCAGATCTTATAAGGGATTCGGTCGGAGAGGCCGCCGTGCTGCTGCCTGCGAATCTTAACACCCCGAGGGCTGCCGGCTGTGCGCTTCTGGGAAAAAAGAAGATTCTCTCAGGGCAAAAGGATGATCCGTACACTCTTACTCCCTTCTATCTTCGCCGCTCCGCCGCGGAAAGCAAAGCCGCATCTGCTGACAGAAGGTGAAAATCTTTTTTCCTGCTGACCTTGAAGTTGCCTGTGCGCAGTGATAGATTAAGCGAGCGGGGTTGTGTGTATTCCGCGTTTAAAAAAAATTTAGGGAGACATAGTGAAATGGCCAAGATGCTCGGCGCGCAGATGTTCTTTGAGACGCTTCTTCACCAGGGTATTGACGTAGTCTTCGGACTGCCGGGAGGTTACGTTCTCAAGGTCTATGACGTGATGACCGATTATACCGACAGGATAAATCACGTGATGGTGAGGCATGAGCAGGGAGCCGCGCATATGGCCGACGGTTACGCAAGGGCCTCGGGAAAACCGGGAGTGGTGCTCTGCACCTCGGGTCCTGCGGCAACCAACACCGTTACAGGCATCGCGACGGCACAGATGGACTCTTCTCCCATAGTTATTTTTACGGGGCAGGTGCCTACGCAGTACCTTGGAAGCGATGCATTCCAGGAAGCCGACCATATCGGCATAACAAGACCCTGCACAAAGCATAACTACCTTGTGCGGGAGCCCCGGGATCTTCCAAGAGCCATGAAGGAAGCTTTCCACATAGCCGGCACCGGAAGACCCAGTCCTGTTCTGGTCGATATGCCCAAGGACGTTCTCATAGGAGAGGACGAGCTTGTGATTCCAGAGGATCACGAAATAAACATAAAAGGCTACAAGCCCAATACCAGGGGAAATCCTTCGCAGATAAAAAGAGCTGTGGAAATGCTGCTTGCCTCAAAACGCCCCGTTATTTATTCCGGAGGAGGGGTTATCTGGTCCGGTGCCACCGATGATCTGCTTGAGCTTTGCCACCGGCTTCAGATCCCTGTGGCTTCAACGCTTATGGGCCTTGGAGGCTATCCGGCAAGCGACCCGCTTTTCATAAGCATGCTGGGGATGCACGGTTCCTACGCGGCCAACATGGCCGTTACCGAATCGGACCTGGTTATCTCAATCGGCGGGCGGTTTGATGACAGGGCTACCGGAGGGAATTTCGATGAGTTCGCCCCCAACGCCCAGATTATCCATATAGACATAGACCCCTCGTCGATAGACAAGAACATACATGTTGACTGTCCTATAGTGGGGGATGCCAAAGTCGTGCTGCGCCAGATACTGGATGCTCTGCCCGGGGAGATTGACCTTGAGGGAAGGGAATCCTGGCTGCGGCTGATACGGGACTGGGCCGAGAAATATCCGCTTACCTATTGCCAGGGAAGCGAGAAGATTCTTACGACCTATGCCATAGACATGCTTTACAAGATCACCAAAGGAAATGCCATAATAGTTTCCGACGTGGGTCAGCACCAGATGTGGGTAGCCCAGTTCTACAAGTTTGAAAGGCCGAGAACCCATCTTACCTCCGGGGGACTGGGAACCATGGGATTCAGTTTCCCCGCGGCTATGGGAGCCAAATACGCTAGACCTGACGAGCAGGTTATATGCGTTGCCGGCGACGGAAGCTTCCAGATGAATTTCCAGGAGCTTGCCACCGCGGTTGAAAACAACATGGATCTTAAAATTATTGTTTTCAACAACGGTCATCACGGAATGGTGAGGCAGTGGCAGACGATGTTTTTTGAGGGCAATTACTCATCATCCCGGTTTGAGGTTCTGCCGGATTTTGTTAAGCTCGCAGAAGCGTTCGGCGCCCGCGGCCTTCGCGCTGTGAGGCCCGAGGAGCTTGAGCCCACCCTAAAAGAGGGCCTCAACACTCCGGGAGTTGTCCTGATGGAGATAGAAGTCGACTGTACGGAGATGGTGTATCCGATGATAGCCCCCGGCGCATCGATGGACAACATGATAATGATGCCCGCGGATCTTGCCTGATTTAGCACGAGACGCCCCGGGCCGGACTCGGGGTTGTTTTCCCGTTTTCATATATAATTCTCCCCAAGACTGCACGTCAGAGTCTTCCGGCACCGTTATGGCTTCAGAAAAAATTGTTCAGGTGGCTTTGCCGATTAACTCCGAACAGCTTTTTCTGTATTCGGTTCCGGAATTTTTCCGGGAAGGGATCGCTGCGGGCAAAAGAGTGTTTGTGCCCCTGGGAAACCGCAAAGCCATAGGATATGTGGTTGGGGACGGGGCGGAGGAGGAAGTCGGTTTCAAGATTAAAGACATAATCGATATTCTTGATGAACTGCCGCTTTTTGATGAGAAGCGCCTGCAGTTTTTCCGCAGGGTCTCTGAGTACTACATGGCGCCTCTGGGAGTTGTGCTTAAATTCGCCCATCCTTCCGGGCTCGGCAAAAGCGTCGGGAAGACCGTGCGGATCACGGACAAAGGGAAAAACCGCCTTGAGCAGGCGGCTCCTGCCCGCCTTGAGCGAAAAATCCTGGAGGCTCTTGCGCTTGAAGGAGAACTCTCTTCCGAGAAGCTTGTCGAACTTATCGACGGAGCCTCTTTTGAGAATTTAAACTCTCTTAGAAACAGGGGGCATGTGGAGTTTGACTACAGGATCGTAAAAAATGACAAGATAAAGTACGAGAAGGTCTATTCAGTCTGCTGCGACCCTGACACCGTCTCGGAGACAAGGCAGAAAAAACCGGCAAAGGGCGCCATACTTGAATTCATAAGTCAGCGCGGTTCCGTCCCCCGTTCGGAACTGGCAGAGATGTTCGGCAATTTCCAGGTTCACGTAAAGTGGCTTGTGGACAACGCTTTGCTCTCGGTGGAGCAAAAAGAGATCGGAAGGGACCCGTACGGGGCACTTGATGCGGAGCGGGAGCTTCCGAAGAAACTTACTCAGGATCAGCGTATGGCGATGGAGAAAATCCTGCCTTACGTGGACAGGGGGGAATATCGCTGTTTTCTTCTTCACGGCGTTACCGGAAGCGGAAAGACCGAGGTTTACTTAAGAACTGTCGGAGAAGTCATGGCCAGAGGGAAACAGGCGATCGTTCTCGTTCCCGAAATAGCGCTCACCCCGCTTCTGGTGAAAAGGTTCCGTTCGCGTTTCGGCGATGCCGTATCGGTGATTCACAGCGCTCTTAGCGAGGGCGAGAGGTTTGATGCGTGGAGGAGGGCCCGCAGCGGGGATCTGAGCGTGGTTATAGGTGCCCGCTCGGCGGTTTTCGCTCCGCTTGAGAATCTGGGCCTCGTGGTGGTTGACGAGGAGCATGAGTCCTCCTACAAGCAGAGCGAGGCGCCGCACTACAACGCCCGCGACGCTGCAGTCATGCTTGGAAACATATACGGCTGTCCGGTGCTGCTGGGTTCTGCGACCCCTTCGCTTGAATCCTATGCAAACGCGATCAGGGGCAAGTACGAATATCTTTCTCTTCCCGCAAGGGTGGGTAGCAGCAGACTTCCCGATGTCGAACTTGTGGATATGAAAAACATAAATGAAGCTGTTTTCTCCCCGCGCCTGCGCGACGCCCTGATGGAGAATTTCGCCCGCGGGCAGCAGTCGATTCTTTTCATTAACAGAAGAGGTTTTTCAAACTTTCTGGTCTGCGGGTCTTGCGGCGAAATCTTCAGGTGTCCCAACTGCTCCATAACCCTTACCTTTCACAAAAAAGACAATTCGATCAAGTGCCATTACTGCGGGATTGTGCAGGAATTCGACAACAGCTGCTCAAGCTGCGGGGCAAAATACATGGGCAGGGGCCTAGGAACCCAGAAAGTGGAGGAGCAGGTAAGAGCCATGCTTCCCGATGCCAGGGTCTTCATTATGGATCGGGACTATGCGAGCGGGAAAAACAAACTTCTTGACCTATACAGAAAACTTGAGTCCGGGGAGGTGGACATTCTTGTCGGGACCCAGATGGTGGCCAAGGGACACGATCTGCCGGGGGTTACACTTGTGGGTGTTCTCTCGGCCGATCATATGCTCGGCATTCCCGATTTCCGCTCGGGAGAAAGAACTTTCCAGGTCCTGGCCCAGGTAGCCGGAAGAACGGGCAGGGGGACAAAACCCGGCAGGGTCATTCTGCAGACATATAATCCGGAACATCCTTCGGTAAGATTTGCCGTCTCCCATAACAGTTCCGGGTTTCTCGAAGAGGAGCTTGAACTGAGAGAGTCTCTTGGTCAGCCTCCTTTTTCAAGGTTCATATCCTTAAGAGCAAACGGACTTGATGAGGAGAAAATGCGTGATTTCGCCGAAACAATGAAGCGCACGGCCGAGAAATTTCTTCTCAATCTTCCCCCGGGGTCGCTAAGAGTGCTCGGCCCCTCCGAGGCTCCTATATACAAACTGAGAAACAGGTTCAGATGGCAGACCATTGCCGTGTCACAGAATCTGGGGATGCTTCGCAGCTACGCTTCGGCACTTTACGATTCGTTGAAAAAACACGCCTCGGGAATTAAACTTACGGTTGATGTTGATCCATATGATTTTATGTGACCCTGTATTATGAGAAAGAAAATTCCTTTTCCCGACGAGGAAAACGCACGCTTAACCCTTGAGAGATTCGGTGAGATAAACGGCAGACTCTCCGCGAAGAAACGAAAAGCCCTCCGCATCATCTCTTCGCACAGCAGATTCCTCGGCAATTCAATCATAAGAAACCCACGCACGCTGAACGTGCTCACTAACGAAAAAACGCTGGCGAGAAAAAAAACGCTTTCTTCCCACAGACCTGCACTCGCCTCGATTGTGAGGAATTCGCAGAATTCAGATCAGTTCTCCGAAAAGCTGAAGGAATACAAATACACCGAACTGTCAAGAATAATCTACAGAGAGATTCTGGGTCTGTGCACGTTTCGCCAGACACTGGAGGAGATTTCCGACCTGGCGGGTTCTGTGGTAAGGGCGGTGCTTGATTTTCACAGGTCCCGAATCAACAGCGAAGACCAGTTTGATTTCGTAGTGCTGGGCATGGGAAAGCTCGGCGGAAGACTCTTGAATCTCAGTTCCGACATAGATCTGGTTTATCTTTACAGAAGCGAGGAGTATCCCGAGCAGATATTGACGCTTTTCTCATCAGTTACCAGGACGATAAGCTCCCTCTCGGCCGGAGGGTTTCTCTACAGAGTCGACCTGGGTCTGCGTCCGGGCGGGAACAGAAGTCCGGTGGCGGTGTCGATTGAAACGGCCCTTGATCATTATTACAACTGGGCCGAGACCTGGGAGAGAGCGGTGCTGCTAAAAGCCGCCCCGATTGCCGGAGATATTGAACTCGGTCGCGAGTTCCTAGAGGAGCTTGAGCCGATAATATACCGCAAGCTGCTTGATTACGAATCCATAGAGGACCTCAAGAACATGAAGCTTCGTCTTGAAAGCATCCGCAAGGAAAACGACGTTAAGCTCGGCAGGGGAGGAATAAGGGATATAGAGTTTTTCGTGCAGGCCACCCAGCTTATGAGCGGAGGAGCGGTGAAAAGGCTAAGAGGGCTTTTAAACACCATCGACGGCCTTGCCGCCATGGCCGCAACGGGTTTCATAACCGAAAAAGTAAGGGAGGAGATGACGCACTGCTATCTTTTCTTAAGGAAGGTGGAACATTCGATTCAGCTGTGGGATGAGCGTCAAACGCACAGCATTCCCACAGACGAGAGTTCTCTTGCAAGACTCTCAAGGAGGATGGGCTTTGAGAGCCCGGATGATTTCACAGACGCTTACGAGCAGATTACCTCGCTGGTAGTGAAAAACTATGAAAGCCTGTTTGTTGACCCTGGAGCAGAGCTTGAAGAGAAAGGAAAAGAATTCTGGGAGGTGGCGGATTTTATAGCTGAGGGAAATATAAACCACGAGGAGGCGATTTCGACCTTGGGAAATCTCGGTTTCTCGGCACCGGACGACGCGATCGAAATCATCTCAAGCCTCATGGATCCCCACAGGGCCGGCCTCACGGAAAGGGGAAGGGTCCTTTCAAAAAAAGTCATACCGGCTTTTCTGTCAAACATAATCAGGCTTAGCAACCCGGATTCGGCACTCATGAATCTTGAAAGATTCATCTCCGGTCTGGGATCCAAGATGTCGGTTTACTCGCTTCTTACGGAGAACCCGGAAATTATCTCTCTTCTCTCCAAGCTGTTTTCGAGAAGCGGCATGCTGTCTAATTTTCTTATCAGGCATCCCGAGTATCTTGACTCGATCATACTAAAAGACGTAACGCGGTTCTACAATTCAAAGGAAACACTGGCTTCGGCGCTTGCAGAAGCCGTTTCAGTGGAGGAGTTTTTCGAGGACAAGCTAAACGCTCTTAGAAGTTTTAAGCACATTGAGTCGCTCAAGCTTTGCTTCAGGGAGCTTTCAGAGGAGCTTGACCCGATTTACGTGGGTAAATATCTGTCGATGGTTGCTGACGTGGTGATGGACTCGAGCCTTGACCTCGCCAGGGATTCGCTCAAGTGTTCTGCGGGAAAAAGAAAGCTTCTTGATAACATGGTTGTCCTGGGACTTGGCAAGCTCGGAGGAGGGGAAATGAGCTATGCTTCGGACCTTGATATAATCTTCATTTACGAAGGAGACGACCACGAACTTTTCTCCAGATACGGTCAGAGATTTATCTCCAATCTTTCGGTCTACACCTCCGAGAGCTTCTGCTACAAGGTGGATGTGGAACTGCGCCCGTCTGGAAACTCGGGCGCCCTTGTCACCTCCCTTGACGCATTTGAGGAATACCATGAATCAAGCGCCCATGTCTGGGAAAAACAGGCTCTTGTAAAAGCCCGTGCAGTTGCCGGAAATCCTGCGCTTGGCGAGAAGGTAATGAAAGTCATCGAAAGTTTCGTTTATACGGAAAAACTTCCTCCGGATTTTCGCAAGGAAATCCACGGGTTTCGCGGAAGGATTGAAAACGAGCTGGCAAACGAGACGGAATCCAAGTTTAACCTCAAGACGGGCAGAGGAGGACTGGTTGACGTCGAGTTTTTAGTGCAGATGCTTCAGCTTGCCCACGGGCCTGAACACCCTGAACTGAGAACGCCAAGCACCATGGAAGCCATCCGTGCGCTCAGGCGGTGCGGGCTGATCGGGAGCTGGGAGGCTAATGCGCTTTCCGGAGGATATCTGTTTTTGAGAAGAATGGGCAACCTGCTCAGTCTGCTAAACGAGAGGGCCAAGAATGAAATCACGCCGAGGGATTTTGACCGGATCGCGGTTGAGTTCGGTTTCGGCGGCGAGGGAAATTTTCTAAAAGATGAATATGCGCGCGTGACCGGGGAGATCAGAGGAATTTATAACAGGTACTTTATTGGAAGTGCTTAAATGAATCAAAGAAGATGCGTTTTTTTTCTTGCCGACGGCGCAAGGATTGATGTCTTCACTGAACTTCTAAAAAGGGGCGACCTTGAAAACATACAGAAATACGTTGTTGAGCCCGGAGGTTTTTTTAAGGGGATCACGGTTTTTCCTTCCACGACGGGTCCTGCCTATACACCGTACCTTCTCGGCAAGTTTCCCGGCAGGTGCAACCTTCCCGGCATAAGGTGGTTTGACAGAAGGTATTACTGCGGGACTCCGTTTTCCCTGCGAAGATTCAGAAGCTATGCCGGTCCCCAGTCTTCTCTTATCAACCATGACATAGAGAGCGACACCCCGACACTTTTCGGTCTGGTTCCTGGAAGCATCAGCATTCTTAACGAGATAACCAAGGGGATAAGTCCCGCCGGGGGGAGCAACAGGACTAAGTACCTTAAGTACTACTTAGTTGTAAAAAGCCATTTCACGGACAAAAGCGACAGTGTTGAAGAGGCCGCGGGAAGAATTCTGATTGATTCTCTGGGGAGTTCTCCGCGTTTTATTTTCTGCGTTTTCCCCGGAATAGATGCCTACTCTCATCGCTACCATCCGTTTCATGTCAAGGTTCTGGAATCGTACAGAAGGCTTGACCGTTACGTTGGCATGGTCGGGCAGAGACTTGCGGAGCAGGGAGAGCTTGACGATACGCTTTTCGTTGTTGGAAGCGACCATGGCCTTACGTCCACGCACTCCCATTTCGACTCCCTGGGTTTTCTTCAAAGACGGGGTTTTAAGCCGCTTTACTACACCAATGTGTTCAGGCATTTTCTCGATGCCGATTCATCTGTCATGGTTTCCGGAAACTCCATGGCTCATTACTATTTCAAAAATTCCGATGGATGGAAAAGACACACTTTCTGCGAAGAAGTAGCGGATATAGTTGAGAAACTCTCCCTGCGACCGGAAGTGGATATTGTCTGTGCCAGAACCGGCGGCAGGGGAGGGGAGGTGAAAATAACTAATCCCAGGGGGGAGGCTTTTGTGAGCATGGACGAAGAAGGTCTGATCTGCTACAGAAATGTTTCCGGCAATCCTCTCGGCTACGGCTTTTCCTCAAAGAAAATGAATTATTCAGAGCTTCTTCGACTCACGATCGATTCTGACTATCCGGATGCTCCTCTCCAGATCCTCCAGCTTTTCGAATCGCCTCGAACCGGCGACGTGGTGATCAGTTCAAAACCGGGCTATGACCTTAGGGCAACGCACGAGAACCCCGAACATCACGGTTCTCACGGTTCCCTGCACAAAGACCACATGGAAGTTCCCGTTCTTATGAGCCGTCCGGCCCGATATGACTGCGTGCGAACTGCAGATATCTTCTCGAGCATCGTCCGTTATCTGGGGTTTGAAATTCCCCCGGGAGTGGATGGAATGGATATTCTTGAGTGAGCGGCTTTAGGAGAAGATTTCCTCTATCTGACTGCTGACTTCCCCTTCTTTTTTCCTGAGCGCTATGGAAAGTTCCCTGACCACATGGGAATGGGCGTTCTCCATTATTCTTTTCTCGCCAAAAGAGAGGTTTTTTACCTTTTTCAGGTGTTGTATGTCCCTTAGCACTCTGGCTATTTCGTATATGTCGCCGCTTTTAACCTTATCGGCGTATTCCTTATACCTTTTGTTCCAGCTTTGAACTCCAAGTTTTGGTATTTGACCGTTTTCTTCCTTCAGTATGTCAAGGATTTTCTTCACTTCCTTTTTTGGCACCACAGGCCTTAAGCCAACAGACTCTATGTTGTCGGTGGGTACCATGAGCTTTACATTGCTTTCAAGAACATTAAGTATGTAAAAGACTTTTTTTGAACCCAGTATTTCCTTTTCCTCGATTCCCTGAACCTCAACCACGCCGTAAACCGGATACACAGCGTTCTGCCCTGCTTTAAATTTTCTGCTCATTTCATTAAATTATATCCAAAAAGGCACTGTACCTGATTTATGACCGGTTTGCCAGAAACCGGACGAGAAGGGGTCAGAACAATGGATAAAAGCTGCGATTTTCTTGTTGTTGGCGGAGGAATTGTGGGTCTTGCAATCACAAATGAGCTTCTTCTGCGCGGCTTTGATAACATCATTGTTCTGGAAAAGGAAAGGAACTTGGGAGCGCATGCAAGCGGCCGTAACAGCGGAGTTCTCCATGCCGGGATTTATTACACGCCCGATTCTCTAAAGGCCCGGTACTGTATTGAGGGAAACCGGCTGATGAAGGATTTCTGCCGTGATAACGGAGTTGCCATATCTGAATGCGGCAAGGTTATAGTGGCGGATTCCGAGGAGAAGTTTGAAGGACTTCAGGCACTTCAGCAAAGGGCGCGGAGAAACGGGGTGGAATCGTATCTTATCGATGAAAAAGAGCTTGCGCAGATAGAACCGCATGCAGCTACGGTTGGCAAAGCCATATATTCTCCTGCGACATCAGTGTTTGATCCTCTGGGCGTTCTCAATGCTCTTTGTTTGAAGATAGAAAAAACAGGGAGAGCACGCGTGTTTTTTGACACGGTTTTCACCGGACGGAAAGAGGATCACACAGCCCTTACCAGTGCGGGAGAGATAGGTTATGGAAAACTCATAAACGCTGCCGGGCTCCATGCGGACATTCTGGCGCGCCAGTTTGAAGTGGGTCTTAGGTACAGAGCTATCCCCTTTATGGGTTCCTACAGAGAACTTACACAGAAAAGCGCTTACCTTGTCCGCGGCAATATCTATCCGGTTCCCGACCCGAGAATGCCTTTTCTGGGGGTCCACTATACGAGGAGCACCTCGGGACGTGTCTTTATCGGTCCCACCGCCGTGCCCGTCCTGGGAAGGGAGAGCTACGGATTTCTTGAGGATCTGGGCCTTGAGTCGTTCCGGTTTCTTTACAGAAACGCGTCGATGTTAATAAGTGACAGCGGTTTCAGGGCAAACGCGCTCTCCGAGGCGAAAAAATATCTGGGCTCCCACTTCTACTCAGAAGCCAGAAAGCTGATTCCCGGCCTTATGCCCGGTCATCTGGTAAGTTCTGCGAAAACCGGAATTCGCTCGCAGCTTGTGGACTGGAAGGAGAAAAAACTTGTTATGGACTACGTTGTCAGCAAAGAAGAAAACACCGTTCATGTGCTAAATGCCATATCTCCCGCTTTTACCTCCTCAATGTCTTTTGCCAAATACGTGGTGGACATTCTGTTTGAAAAAGAAGTTCCCCAGACCCGGTTAACATGAGACTTTTTTCCGGGAGTGTTTTTTTGTCGCCCCTCCTTCCCCTTATAAAAAAGGTTTCCCCGCATATATCCTTTTTTTCTTCTCAAGCGTAAAAGGGATCGGCAGCCTCATTAAGCGCCGCTCAACACGTAATAAGCAATTTTTTTGTTTTTCCTTGAAAAATTCCGGCAATCGCATTTAATATTTATCCGTTACTTATCCTTTTTCCCGTTTAGAGTTGCTGTAACCGGACTTGAAATGCCCGAGCAGAAGATCATAAGAAATTACGTCGACAGGCCCAACTCCTGCACCATCGGGTCGTATTTATCCTCGGGCGGATACTCGGCCTCAAAAAAGGTCCTTGGTATGGCCCCCGGAGAAGTAACCGATGTGGTCAAGAAATCGGGTCTGCGGGGGAGGGGAGGGGCGGGTTTTCCTGCGGGGATAAAGTGGAGCTTCATCCCGCCCGACTCCGGAAAACCGGTTTACCTGTGCTGCAATGCCGATGAAAGCGAACCCGGAAGTTTCAAGGACAGGGAGATTCTGGAGAAAGATCCCCATCAGATGATAGAGGGCATAATAATTGCCTGCTACGCTATCCGCTCCCACAAGGCCTATATATATATAAGAGGAGAGATGCCGTACGGAGCCAGACGGATACAGCAGGCCATAGAAGAAGCTTACGAACACGGTTATTTGGGAGAAAACATACTTCTGAGCGGTTTTGATCTTGATATGAAGCTCTATATGGGTGCCGGTGCCTATATATGCGGAGAGGAAACAGGTCTTCTTGAGTCAATAGAGGGAAAAAAGGGAGAACCGAGACCCAAGCCCCCTTTCCCGGCTCAGGTAGGCCTTTTCGGCTGTCCCACAATAGTCAATAACGTGGAGACGCTTGCATGCGTTCCCCATATAATAAACAACGGAGCGGACTGGTTTGCCTCGATAGGGACTCCCAGAAACACCGGAACCAAAATCTTCGGGCTGAGCGGGCACGTTAACAAGCCCGGTCTTTACGAGCTTCCCCTCGGAATAAACCTTCTTGAACTGATTGAAGAGTACGGCGGAGGAATTCCGCGAGGAAGAAAAATAAAGGCCGTTTCTCCGGGTGGTTCTTCTTCCGCAGTTTTTTCCGCGGACGAACTGGATATTGCGATGGATTTCGATACAGTGGCGTCTGCGGGATCCATGCTCGGAACTGCAGGAGTAACGGTTATGGATGAAACGGTGAGCATGATCAAGGTAGCCCAGAACCTTGCCCATTTCTACAGGGACGAGTCATGCGGACAGTGCGTTCAGTGCAGGGAGGGAACGTGGTGGCTTGAGAAGATACTCAGGGAGATTGACGAGGGCAAGGGGTCCGTTGAGTACCTCGACATAATACTTGATGCATGCTCGCAGATGAGGGGAACAACCATATGTGCTCTTGCTGACGGTTGCGCCATGCCCGTCGAATCAATAGTCATAAAGTTCAGAGACGAATTTGAAAATCATATAAAAAAGGGGTGTTCTCAGGGGTAAGGAAGATTTTGCTCACCTTCGGCGAGCGCTGCAGTTTTGCGGTCAGCAGTAAACCCCGTCTTCGGAGTCAGCTGCCTCAGCCATTTTCCGGAAAGATTTTTCTTGTTGTATCTTCTCATTGGGCGATTACGCTGTCGCTGAAGTAAACAGCCCTTTATGCTCTGCGACATGTTAGTTTGGCGTCTGTAAGCTTGCTGGAATACTTATGACAGGCAGTTGGAGAGGGATTATATTATTGTTCAGGGTTTAAGGGATTCTTCTAGCATTCCATTTACGATTGCGGGGTCCGCTTGTCCCCTTGTCGCTTTCATAACCTGACCGACGAAAAAACCTAAAAGCTTTGTATCTCCATTCCTGTACCTCTCGACTTCTTTGGGGTTTTCTTCTGTCAGTCTGTCTATAATCAAGCGGATTTTGTTTTCATCGGTAATCTGGGCAAGTCCCTTTTCCTTTACTATTTCTTCTGCGCTTTTTCCCCTGCTTATCATTTCAGAGAATATTCTCTTGGCGGTTTTACGGTTTACTTTTCCTGCCGCCAGAAAGTTAAGCAGCTCAGCCAGGTTTTTGGGCTTAACCGGAAATTCAGCTAAGTTGTTTTCGTCCTCAACTTCTCTTAGCATCTCGTTTAAGATCCAGTTGTTAACCGCTTTTTTGTCTTTTGCGTATTTTGCGCACTCTTCAAAGTATTCGGCAAGCGGTTTTGAGGATGAAAGCCTCTCGGCGTCGCTTCTGGCCATATTGAATTCATCGATAAACCTGCTGATTTTTTCTTCAGGCAGTTCCGGCAGGGACAGATAGATTTTCTCCAGATAATCCTCCGCCACCGCAACCGGCAGAAGGTCCGGGTCCGGGAAATACCTGTAGTCGTGAGCTTCTTCTTTTGATCTCATTGCAAGCGTGACCCCTCTTTGGGAGTCGAAAAGTCTTGTTTCCTGGACCACAGTTCCTCCGCTTCGCAAAACCGCTTCCTGCCTTTTTATTTCGTATTCTATAGATTTTTGTATGAAGCGGAAGGAATTAAGATTTTTGATCTCGGTTTTAGTTCCGAGTTCGCTCTGCCCTGCCGGCCGTACGGAGATGTTCGCGTCGCAGCGCAGGCTGCCTTCCTCCATGTTGCCGTCGCAGATCTCGATATATCTGAGTATTGTCCTAAGTTTCTTTACGTATTCAACAGCTTCTTCGGCGGTTGAAATGTCGGGTTCGCTGACTATCTCCACAAGCGGCACTCCTGCCCTGTTAAGATCCACATGGCTTTCAAAATCGGAGTATTCGTGCACGAGTTTTCCCGCATCTTCTTCTAGGTGTATTCGTGTTATCCTGATTTTTTTCTGGCCGTCTCCCGAATCTATCTTGAGGTGTCCATTCAGGCAAAGCGGTTCGTCGTACTGGGAAATCTGGTAACCCTTAGGAAGATCGGGGTAAAAGTAGTTTTTCCTCGCAAACCTTGATTTCCGGGCGATTTCACAGTTGGTTGCCAGTCCGGCTTTTATCGCGTATTCAAGAACTCTCTCATTAAAAACCGGTAGCACCCCCGGCATTCCCATACAGACTGGATTCACTTGGGAGTTAGGTGGGCTAGCGAATTTTGTTGAGGAGGAAGAAAATATCTTGGATTCAGTGGCGAGCTGTGCGTGCACCTCAAGACCGATTACCGCTTCGTATTCCATGCTTATAGTTCCTTCAGGGGATTTTTATTAAGCGTGGTTTCAAGTTTGAAACGCAACATTTAAGTAAACTAAAAGGGCAAGCTGCGATAGTCTTCGCAACCGTCTTTTAGATACCAAATCAATAAGGAGCGTTTAGATGAGAAAACCAAAGCAACTTACCAAGGTAAAAAGATACCAGATTGAGGTCCTGTGCAAAGAAGGGCTCAACCAGAGGCATTTGCGTAGTAGGGGGTTTTGAGATTTTTGGAAGCACACAGCGGAAGGGAGGGGAGGGTATTCCGGCAATTTCAAAGCCGAGTTGTCTGATTCAGGCTGATTCAGACACAACTCAGCACCAATTTCACCCAGGAATCGCTGTTCTGCCCGGGTGCGGACGCAGCAGTCCACACAAGGTTGAATTCCGTTTAAATTTTCTGGTGAATAATTTAAAGAAGGACTATCCGGTATCGGTATAAAACCCCGACACAAGGGATCTGATACGCTCCGTTCTGCCAGCCTTTGCGTGACCCACCGCAAGAGCCATTATCACTGCAATCGCCATACCCGCTCTGAAGGCCATCTTCGCCTTGCCCCTGATATAGTGCTTCTCAAACCTGAAGCTGCCCCCTATGCGTGAGTTTAAACGCTCAATGGCAGTTCGCTTTCTGTAAGCCCGGTTCCATGACGGACTGCCGTGCCGCGCGGGAGTAAAAATACGACGGTCACGCTCAAGAGACACCCGCACCACCCTGCCGTAACCATTGGTCTTTTTGCCCGCGTCACTGTGACACTTCTTCCAGCCCTTGCAGTCAAGATTGTACTCGGCGGCCGCCGGACAGCGGAACTTCAAAGTGCCTCTTTTCTTCTCAAGCCCGTAAGAAGCCATCCTGCGCTCCTTGCCGCTTAGCGGACAGCGACACCATATCTGTCCCGTCTCAGTATAAAGAATGTTGTCGTGCACACTGTTAAGAGGTCTCATGATCCTCTGCCCCGGAACATAGCTCTGCCCCTGCTTTTCCTCCCTCCACAGCCGCCTGATGTCTATAATCGGGCTGATCCTGTAATCATCCCACAGCTTGGCTTTGAGCGGACCGCTGTCAAGCCCCCTGTCAGCAGTGAAGTACTTGCACCGCCCGGCAAGCTCGGAGTTATTGCCGAACAAACTGTCAGCCATCCGTTCACACTGTTTTATTTCGCTTGTCGAGGCTTCGGTCAGACTGAACGCAACCGGTATCTCATACTCGGTGTCGGCAATGATATGAAGCCGGTAGCCAAACCATTTTTTTACCTTGCTCCATTCCCTGCCGTCAGAATCAACTCCTCGGTACTTGTGCACGCCCCAGTTCGCGTCGGGATCAGACTTTTTGCCTGCCCTGCGGTTTGTTCTGCCTGTTGAATGACTCTTTATCGCCTTGCCGTCATAACCGAGGTGCTTGCCGAATTCGGGAAGCACCTCCATAAGCTCTTTGCACAGATGATTGTTTATCATCTCCGATACCAGACCCTGCTGCAGGTCGAGCTTTGCAAGGTTTGCAAGGAACCCGGAGAAGTTATAACTGCGGGGAGCAGAACTGCGAGACTCAAAATCTGTAATCTTGACCACGCCGCCGGGTTCAACCTCATACCTGTCACGTCTCTGCATAGGCACCGTGGAGAATCCGCAGACGGCAAGCAGAGATGAATTGCGGTTAAGCTCCCGGATTAAAGACTCTATGGATTCGTGCCCGAACACTATCCCCGCCACAAAGGCCCTCCACATCGCAGATACCGGGTACTGGTTGCGTCCGTTTTTGCGCATACACTCAAGAGCCCGGATGATATGGGCGTCGGGCAGGCTGTCAAGAACCATCTGAAGACGGTTAAAATCCGATGCTCTATCGACTTGGTCCCAGCTGAAAGGTAGATTAAATTGTGTCGCCATGGGTTTGCTCCTTTTTTAAGGTTGGTATGCCTTTAATTATAACCCATGGCGACCACTTAATCAGGTGATATCAGTAAGTTACCTGCTATTTTCCTTAAGTTTTTCAACGCAGATTACGGCTTGGGGTGGAATTTGCGGTCCTTGACCAGAATCAGTCGTTTTTTAGGGGTTTTTACCAAGATTCTGGGGTGAAAAGTTTTTTCACCCCTCCTTATACCCCTGCCCCGTATGGCTATCCTTTACTACGCAAATGCCTCGATTTTTATGTGAAATTTTAGAAATCGTACTATTTGAAGTGGGTTGGTTTTCTGGATTATTTGCTAGGGCCTGATTCTGCTTATTATGAGGGTCAACTCAGAACCATAAGTTATTAAGCGAAGCAAAGTGAATAATTTTTTCTGTCGGGCTTTTCTTTTGACCGCTTTCCCCGCGGTTCCCTAAAACGGTACGATTTACCGTAGAAGAAGATATACAAAGACATTCAGGGAATTGGACTTATCTATACTTTTGACCGGTCCACGTTTCTATCAGATGGGAAAACGGGACAAGGCGGCCTTGCTTAATGCGCAATACTATGTGAGAGATGTCTGAAAGCGAGATGCTGTCCCGGTTCTGCTCACTATGCTGCTGATTTTTCAGTTCAGTGTAGTGCTTTACCAAGAGGACAAATTAATATCCGCTAGGACAGATTTCCGTTTTGAGCAAGTCGATTCGCGTTAATATGGACAACACTTGTTTGCTTGCTGTATAATGTTGCCTCAACAGTTTCGAGAAGAAAGAGAGATTAGCACGAGAAGCTTGGCTATCCTAATCTGCTTTTCCTTATCTTGCAACAATTTGGAGGCAACGAAATATGGAGAGGTTTGTTATTCCCCATCAGCATGAAATCACTAAAGAGGACAGGAGAAGGCTAAACGGCCACGGTTCTTTGATTCTATGGTTCACAGGACTTCCGAGTTCCGGAAAGTCCACTCTTGCCAATGAAATCGAAAAAGAACTTATACAGAGAAACCACCGCACGTACATACTGGACGGAGACAATGTCAGAATGGGTCTTTGCAAGGACCTTGGTTTTTCCGCAGAGGACCGCGAGGAGAATATAAGGAGAATAGGGGAGGTATCGAAACTTTTCATGGACTCGGGAGTTATTGTTCTTTCCGCATTTGTTTCTCCTTACCGCGCCGACCGTGACGCGATAAGGGAGCTTGTGGAGGAAGGAGAGTTCGTTGAGGTCTTCGTCGACTGCTCCGTTGAAAAATGCGAGCAGCGGGATGTGAAAGGTCTTTACAAGAAGGCCAGAGAAGGGGTTATAAAAGGGTTTACGGGAATCGACGACCCGTACGAGGAGCCTTCTAACCCCGAAATCGTGGTTGACACGGAAAAACACTCGATCGAGGAGTGCAAGCAGCAGATACTCGATTATCTGGTCACCCGCGATGTGGTGAACATGGGATAAGCAGAATCGTAAAGCTGTCTTCAGGTAGAGGCTTCTTTTATTCGTGGTTGTAGATAACAGCAAAATTGCATTAAAATCTTTCTGAGAAACACAGATGTCTGTTTCAAACAATGAATCAGGGTCTTTTTACTCAATGAGTCCCGCTGAACTGATCAGCCATATTGCGGAGAATTCAAAAAAAGCCTCAAGAATTCTGGCTTCCGCCCCGGCTTCCCAGAAAAACGACTTTCTTCTGCGCTTTGCGGAACTTCTAGAAGATGAAACCGATAATTTGCTCTCGGAAAATGCGAAGGATGTTTCCGACGCCGAACAAAAAGGTCTCTCAGCCGCCCTTGTAGACCGTCTCAGGCTTAATCCTTCAAGGATAAGTTCCCTTGCTGATGGACTGCGGCAGATAGCGGAGCTTCCCGACCCCGTGGGCAGGATATCGGCAAAATGGGACAGACCGAACGGACTTTCTGTTGAGAAGAAAAGAATTCCCTTGGGTGTTATAGGTATTATTTATGAGTCAAGGCCTGGGGTGACGGCTGATGCCGCCGGTCTCTGCGTTAAATCCAGCAATTCCGTGATTCTTCGTGGTGGCTCAGAAACGATAAGGTCAAATTTGGCCATCTCCCGACTTATGTCTGACTCTCTTTCTCGGAGCGGTCTTTCTCCATATACGGCTCAGGTCATCCCTGTTGCCGACAGAGAGGTCGTGACCGAAATGCTCAAGCTTCAGGATAAAATAGATTTGATTATTCCCAGAGGAGGAGAGGGGCTTATAAGGTTCGTAGCGGACAATTCCCGGATCCCGGTCCTTAAGCACTACAAGGGGGTGTGCCATGTTTATGTGGACGAACATGCAGATCTTAAGGTGGCTGAGGAAATCTGCCGGAACGCGAAGATCCAAAGGCCCGGTGTTTGCAATTCTATGGAGACAATGCTTGTGCATTGCTCTGTGGCGCGCGACTTCCTACCCGACGCAGTAGAACGGCTTGAGAAAGAAGGAGTTACCATAAAGGGTTGCGAGAACATGTGCAAACTTATTCCCCATGTGACCCCGGCGGCCAAAGATGACTGGTACGAGGAATATCTTGACCTTGTTTTAAACGTAAAAATTGTTTCGACAATTGATGAGGCTATAGGTCACATACAGACTTACGGTTCTATGCATACGGATGCCATAGTCACAAAACACCCTGAAAACTCTGAGAAATTTGTAAGAGAAGTGGACTCTTCCGCGGTCATGGTTAATACGTCGACCAGATTCAATGACGGTTATCAGCTGGGTCTTGGTGCTGAAATAGGAATCAGCACTTCAAAACTTCATGCGTTTGGCCCAATGGGGCTTGAGGAACTGACCACTTCGAAATTCGTGGTAAGGGGAGACGGTCAGGTAAGAGACTGAATTTCTTCGGGGCGGCTTGGGGAGGTTTTCGCAAAATTGTCCGGTTCTGCAACGCTGTGGCAGGGGGCTTGAAAAACATATGCTTGTTGAACTCAGGCTTAAAAACTTCGCCATAATAGACGAAATTTCCATTAATTTCGGGACAAACCTGAACATAATTACCGGCGAGACTGGTGCCGGAAAATCCCTGATTGTTGATGCTATAAACATAATTCTGGGTGACAGGTTTACCGCGGATCACGTTAAATCAGAAGACAGGCAGGCGTCGGTAGAAGCTCTTTTCGAAATTCCGGGGAATTGTGTTATCGAAGAGAAGCTAAAGCGAATAGGTCTGGGAGACTCCGAAGGAGAGCTTGTCATAAAAAGGGTTTTTAACTCGGGTGGGAAAAACAGAGCTTATATAAACGGTTCAATAGCAACGCTAGGTACTCTCTCTGATTTGACTGACGGACTTGTTAACATGTTCGGTCAGCACGAACACCAGAATCTTCTTAAAAAAAGCAACTATTTGAGTTATTTAGATAGTTATTCTCAACTTGAAAATGAAGTCTCTGAATACAAAATCTCCTACTCGGGACTCGTGCGCGTGGAGAATGAACTTGAAGTTCTCAGAAAAAAAGAGCAGAAGAGGACGGAAGGGGAAGCTTATCTCAGATTCCAGCTAGAAGAGATAAAAAAAGTTTCCCCGATGCCGAATGAGGATTCAGACCTTGAAGCGGAGAGGGTTAGGCTTGAGAACTCAGAGAGATTCTCGTCTTCGCTCGGCAGTGCGACCGAGTTTATATATGAGGGAGAGAGTTCGGCCATGGGCTTTCTAAAACAGGCCCTTTTGGATCTTGAGAAGGTTTCAGACCTTGATTTATCTCTCGGAGAACTTCGGGACAGAATCTCGGCCCTACTCATAGAGACCGAAGATGTTTTCTATGGTCTGAGTGAATTCGCAGAAAAAATAGAACACAATCCACTGAGACTTGAAGAAGTGCTATTGAGGCTTGAAGATATAGCCAGACTTAAAAGAAAGCACGGAGATTCAATCGAGGAGATAATAAAAAAGCAGCAGCGCATCGAATCCGAACTTGAAGGTCTTGAAAATTCGGCTGGGATACTTGAGGAAATCGAGCGAAAAAGAGATTCCATGAAAAAGAAAATTTCCGCTGCCGCTTCTTCAATATCCGCCGGGAGAAAAGAGGGAGCCGTGCGGCTTGAAGGTCTTTTCTCCGAGCATGCCGAGTCAGTTGGGCTTAAAAACTCCCGTTTTGAGGTGGGATTTTCGGAAAAAGATCTTTCGGGAGACGGCAAAGACAGCGTGCAGTTTCTTTTCTCTGCTAACCCGGGTCAGGCTACGAGGCCTGTTAACAGGGTCGCTTCCGGTGGAGAGCTCTCAAGAATAATGCTCCTACTTAAAAGCTTCGTTTCGACAGGTGACATCGGCTCGATCTTCATATTCGACGAAGTGGATGCCGGCATAGGGGGAATTGTGGCCGAGAGCATAGGGAGAAAAATAAAAAATCTCTCGGACCACAGTCAGGTAGTGTGCATAACGCATCTTCCTCAGGTTGCGAAATTTGCTGACACCCACCTGCTTGTGGTGAAGGGATTTGGGGACGGCAAAACAGATGTTTCTGTTGATGTCCTCGGTGAAGAGGAAAGGGTGGAGGAAATTGCCAGGATGCTTGCAGGAGAGAGTGTTTCCCAAAAAACCTTTGAAGTTGCCCGCGAACAGATAGAAAAAGCCAGCCGCCGTGCTCTGTCATAAAACGACGTAGAAAAATCGGCCTGAATTCAAGCAAACTTATCTTTGATCAAAACCGTCAAACCTCTCCGCCGCTATAGCTTCAAACAAGGTAATCCCGTTTATAAGTCTTTTGATATCTGTTTCGCTACGGCGTTGCGGTGCTTGAGAGAGAGTCGGTTTTGCGTGACAGGTTGAATTGTGTTGTCTGCACGATGCAATCAATCGTGGAGCAACCAGTTTCAGCTCTTGGAATGGCCCACAAAACCTTTGTTCAGGTGAGATCCGGAATCTGATCCCGCAAAATTCTTCTGCTTTGTTTCCCATGGGCAATGAGAGCTAGCTGATTATCTTCTTCGTTTCATAGGAACAGAAAACCACCGCAGTGAGAACCGTTGTCCAGAGTCCGTTTTTATCTCCCACCGCAGTCTGCGTTATGTTTCTGCTTTTCACCTTATGGCCGCTTATCTCCCATATGTCTTTCTGTTCGTCGTAACTTTTATCTGGATCAAAGGGAGCATTAAGGGTGGTAGCGAGCATATAGGCGGCAAGATCTTCGGCGTATTCCCCTGCTAGGGTTTCTTTCTGTCCGTAGCTGTGGTGTTCAGAGATATACCCGTGGCGTGTTTTGTCTTTCGGGATCGCAAGGCCGGTAGACGCGGCGATGAGCCTGCTGGGCTCGTTTGTGGAGTTCTCGCTCATTACCACAAACGCTATCTGCCCGGGGGAGAGCATGGTGAGTCCCTGCTTTCTGCTTACGAACTGACAGCCCGGCGGGAATATGCTTGAGACCTTGACCAGATTGAATTCTGCAATCCGCGCATTTCTCAGAGCGAGTTCAAAACTTGATAGCTTTTCCCTGTGCTTGCCTACACCCTTGGTTACAAAAGCTTTTGTGGGAGTCAAACCACATCTCCTTATGAGTCTGCATTCAAGTTATATTTACGTGATGAGTTTGTCAAACAGGGGGAAAATGCGATGAAATTCGGAGCACACGTCTCAATAGCCGGCGGGATTGAGAATGCACCGCTTAGGGCGAGGCAGGTTGGATGCGAATGTTTTCAGATGTTCACCCGTTCGCCAAGAGGCGGCAGACCTCCGGAGCTTGAAGATCGACTAATCGAAGCTTTTCTTCTTAACTGTTCCGAGGTTTCCATAAGCGATTATTACGTTCACACTCCTTATTTTATAAACCTGGCTTCAGGAAAGGATGACCTGAGAGAAAAGAGCGTGGATCTTGTAAGGGAAGAGCTTGAAAGGTCAAGTGCCTTGGGGGTGAAATACATGATGACACATATAGGAAGCGCAAAGGGACTGCGAAGAGAAGCCGCGATAGACAACGTGATTGAATCCGTTTTGAGGATTCTCTCAGAATACAGCGGCACAACCCAGCTTCTCCTTGAGAACACTGCCGGGCAGGGGGATACCATAGGTGCCAGTTTTGGGGAGATTTCTCTTATATTGAATCGTGTTGCATATGATGATCTTGGAGTGTGTATGGATACCGCCCATATGTTTGCCTCCGGATACGATATAAGGACCCGCAAAGGCGTAGAGGAAATGGTAGGGCAAATAGGTGCCACTTTTCCGCCGGGAACCGTGAAACTCATTCACGCAAACGACTCCAAAGCCGAGTTTAATTCCAGTAAAGACCGCCACGAACATATAGGAGAGGGAAAGATAGGGATTGACTGCTTTGGGGCGATAGTCGGAAATCCGTTTTTTGAGAATCTCGACATGATAGTGGAAATGCCTCCGCCCGAGGTGTCAAAAGACATTGAGTTTCTTAAGAAACTCAGGGACGGGAATACTTAACCTCACGGTGAGAGCAGAAAACCGGTTTTTCCTGCCTTTGAACCGTTAACATAGATGTTTTTTCTCTCGTCAATAGCGACCCTTCCATTTGCAATCAGATCATGGACCACAAAAGGAAACAGCTTCCATTCCCCCTGTTTTCTTATTTTTTCTTCTATGACTGCCGCATCCTCTGTGCCGAAACCCTCAATGGATATGTCGGCCGACTGGGCGATCACGGTTCCGAATCTTGTTTCAGGGTCGTTTTCAAGATAGACAGTGCATCTTATGGTTTTTTCTTCATTCTCTAAAGCCTGGACCCATGCACTTTTTCCTCTCACAAGATAATCTTTGGCCGTGTTTCCGGGGTAGAGGTTTACGACCCTATTTGCAAATCTCTCGGTAAACAGGTGGCTAAGCCTTCTTCTGTATCCGGCCAGCACAACGATATCCGGTTCAGAAATCTCTTCAATGAGGGAAATCACCGCCGAATCGTAAAGCACTCGTCCGCTCTCATCGGAAGGGGCTTTGCCAAGATCTGCAAAAAACTTCGCGGAACTTATGGAAGAGGTTTTGATCTCGAAATTTTTTGCTTTTGTAAGAACATGGGATTCGGGATCGTTTGAAAAAACATGTTCTATTACTCCATAGTTTTTGTTGTTGTTCTGCTTCAGTTCCATCTGTCTTGAGTATATTTTCTCGAAATTTGTTCCTCTGCCCGAGGCAAGAACGAAAATTTTCATCGGCCTGTGGGTATTTGAGTAAATTGGCGTTATTTGCATTGCTCTTTTTATCGTTTAGTTTCCTGACTTCCGCACTTTTGTAACGTAAGTACCTGATATTACACAAGCGGGTTCCCGCTTGTACACTACACAAGAGCTTTTGAGATGTTTATTAGTCAGCCGGGAGTCCCCGGTCTGTTTTTACCAGGAATCCGCAAGCATGGTCTGCCTGCTGAGCACCGCTCCCACAGCGGAGTAAAGAGATCTCTGCTCCGTGGTGCCCTGAGAAGGTATCAGATACCTCTTATTGGTTCCCCTGTCCACCACCAGGGACGCCTCAACCCTGCCAAGTTCTGACAGTATGGCCCCTTCACTCATCGGTTCCTTTCCCCCATGATAACAGTTGTGCCTGAACCTCAGTATGCGAAGCAGTACGAATGCCGTAAAACAGATGGCCATGTGAGCCTCCACTCTCCTTTGAGTCCAGTGAAACACAGGCCTTACAGCCATTGTGTGCTTCATGACACGAAACCCTTCTTCTATCTTCCATAACTCCCCGTAACAGTCGTATATCCTGGAGGCATCGTATTTGTCAGCAGGAAGACTGGTCCATACCCCGTGAGGACCGTCAAACTTCTCATCCCTCTCCACCGCTTCGGTGTCTACAGACACGGCCCCCGCTTCCACCTTGATGAACCTGCCCCTGCGTCCATTGCCCTTTATCCCCCCTGCTATCCTTCTCTCAAGTTTCTTTAAAGCCTCTTCCCTGTCCTGCGAGTCTTTCCTCGCTCTCTTCTCGCAGTGACGCAGAACAAGCCTCCGTCCTCCCACTTCCATATCCCCAAGTCTTTTACCTTCCCCTATCTCTTTCCAGTCACTGTGTGAGAATACCTTCTCGCTGTCCTCCTCGGACATCCCCCGAAGCCTTGCCGCTACAACCCACTCATACTTATTGCGCTTTAAGACCTCAAGATTCTTTTTGCTCATCATCCCCGCATCCCCCACAAACACCACCCTTTCAAGCTTGATCCTCTTCTTTAACCCCTCTATAGCAGGCTCAAGAGTGCTTACATCAGATGTGTTCCCCGGAAACAGCTCATAACCCAAGGGAAGTCCGTCTTTGGTCTGAAACAGTCCCAGCACCACCTGAACCCTGTGAGGCTTCCCGTCCTTGCTCCACCCCTTCCTTCGAAGATCGTCTTGCGTGTCGCTTGCAAACGAAAGGGTTGTAACATCGAAAAACACAACTTCAACCTTTCCTTCAAAAAGTCCCATAACTTCTTTGCTAACAATGCTCTGAAGCTTCTCAGTACGCTTCTCGTCAACCTTGTCCATCATCCTGTACAGCTTGTCCACAGACACTTCCATTCCAAATTCCCGAGACAGCTTCGCATGGGCTCTTTTGCTCTTCCCAGGTGCCGCAAGACGCATAAGCACTGCCTGACGGAACAGCCTGCCCGCCATCTTGTTTCTCGCTCCCCATATCCTGTCAAACCCAAGCTGACTGTACAGTTCTCCAAACACTTCATGAAACCCAAGATTGTAACGAGCCTCCTCTTCAAGCAATCGGGCATCAACTATGGGCAGGGGTTTGTCCTTCTGCTTTGTTCTTCTAAGCTTTATCAGCTTCTCAGCAGTGTCTTCAGCGGGGAACAGTGTGGGCTGTACGCTCTGTTCAAGACGGTTCTTCTCCACATGTGCAGCTCGCACAAGAGCGTCAAGAGGTTCTCCCGGGGGAGCGGAGCCCATGTGACGCACTACCTTCTGGCGTGGCTCACCCTTTGAGTTCCTGTAGGAATGCACTATCTGCACCGATATGTTGACTGTGGTCTGGCGTTTTAGCTGTTTTACGAACATGTTGAATATTATAAGGGAAAGCGGAGGCGATGTCGAGCACAAAATTAGACTGAGCACTACAAAACGATTTGAAGCAGGCTGAAAATCAATATCAAGTAATTACAGGTACTTACGAAACTTCAAAGGCCCGACTTAAAAAAAACATGCTGAAGTCAGGAAAATGCTGTCTAAAAAAGGGGACCACCGCTGTCGGCAAGCAGATTCTCAGCCTTGCCAAGCCTCTGCTCATTCTCCTTTAACTGCTCAAGCACGGGCTCTATCTCACGCTTGTCGTTTGTGTTCTGCGTTACATGCCTGGTCACTATAAGTCTGCTCTCCACATCCACTGCACCCTGAGCGTTGTATGCCTGCTCAAATCCCCCTCCCGAAGGCATTATCCGCGAATCTCCGTCCACAAGATTCACCTGATCCTTATCCCTCGGTCTGCTCCCTCCTGCCTTCTTCCCGCTTTGCTTCTCATACTGTTCCCGCTTCTCTACCTTCTCCCCGTACACTTCTGACTCCCGCTCATACCTGTGCTTTGCCCGCTCCTGTATCTCACGCTTCGCTTCCCGTCTCTGAAGTTCTTCGGGAACATTCATATCCTCTGGCAGTTTAGAGTTGTCAGCCTCCCGTGCAAGTCTCATCAGTTCCTTCACTTCTTTGTTCAGCTGCTTTTCTATCTTCCTTGCCCTCTTCCAGCTCAGTGCCTTGTGCCTGCTCGCATTAGCCTTTATCTTCGTGCCATCCACACTCACCGTGCCCATCCCTATCTGTCCCGCTATCTGCAGTATCTGTACAAACAATACCCCAAGCTCCTTGCCAAACCTCTTGCGGAACCTGTTTATGCTGTCATGATCCGGATTGCTGTTAGCGCATATATACCTGTACGCCACACTGTCATATGTTGCCTTCTCAAGCTTCCGGGAAGAGAATGTCCCCGTCGCGTATCCGTAGAACAGAAGAGCCACCTTCATTCCCGGATGATACGCTGCCGACCCCCTGCCCGAATACGCTTCCGTCAGCCTTCTCAGATCCAGCTGCTCAACTATCTCCACCACAAACCGGGCAAGATGGTCTTCGGGCAGATACTCTTCTATTGTAGGCGGAAACATCTGCGGCGTCTTGCGGTCTGCTGATACAAACCTCCGTCTCATTGTCTTCTCCTTCTCAGACATCTTGATACCGTTGTTTTAACATTAAATGACCGCTAAAGCCCGACAGACTCCTAGGCGGATTATTAAAGCTCGTTTCTGGTCAAGCGATAGCAAAACGCCGCAGGCCACTGTCAGTGCCTGTTTTTATTTGGATATCAAAAAGCATGGGGAGCAGTCGACCTTTGTGAAGGTTGCGCCTGGAAAGTTCTTCCTTCGGGGTGTTCAGCCTGTTGCTGTTTGCGATGCGAAGGAACCGGAACCAGAAAACGAAAGTGATCCAACCAGCCCGAAAAAAACGTATTCATTTCTGGATGCCGCAGAAAAAGTTCTGGATCACTTTGGCAACCGAAACTCCATGCATTATCGGGATATTACCCACAAGGCTATTAATCAGGGCTGGTTGAAAACCTCAGGCAAGACTCCCGAAGCAACAATGAATGCTCAACTTATAACAGAAATCAAGCGGACAAAAACCAGCAGGGTGCCCGGGCGGTTTGTGCGCAATTCTCGAGGGCATTACAGTCTCGTCAAATGGATGAAAACAGGCTTGGAGTCTCAAATTTCCAAACACAATCAGGAAATCCGTAAAAATCTGCTCTCTCAGTTGATGGGTATGAGTCCAGTTCAATTTGAGGAGCTGGTTGGACAGTTATTGGCTGAGATGGGCTTTGAAAGCATCGAGGTAACCAAAATCAGTCGTGACGGCGGTATGGATGTTCGGGGCACTTTGCTTATCAGTGATGCGGTCCGGATTAAAATGGCTGTTCAAGCAAAACGCTGGAAAGCTAATATTCAAAGTCCGATCGTTCAACAGGTGCGCGGCAGTCTTGGCGCACATGAACAGGGGCTGATTATTACGACCAGCAAATTCAGCACTGGCGCTAGAAAAGAAGCAAATCAGCCGGACAAAACTCCCGTGGGCCTCATGGACGGAGAACAGCTGGTCTCGCTCCTGATGGAATACGATATAGGTGTCCGCCGCATATCACATGACCTTTTCGAGCTGAAGGAACTGCCGACAGAAAAGGAAAATATATAGATGTCTTCATTTCTATCATGGGTTGATCATGACTCGAAAGCCAGAGAGCGTACTCTTCGAATTCTTTCCCTTTTTCAGGAAAGGGAAAGCCGTGACGAACTTGGACTTGCTTCGGTGCGAGACAGCTTTGCAGATCAATTATTCCCCGGCACAAGTACGATCCAAACACGCCTTCGGTACATGCTCTTCGTACCATGGATTTACAATTCCTTAGAAAAGAAAAGCCTCCCTGCGCCAAGTTTTGCGAATCAGGCTGAAAAGCTTGAAAGAGACCTTGTTCAGCCTTTATATGGATTCAGATGAGGCTGGTGTATTTAGTAAAACTGCAGGAAAGGGGCTTAAACGGTTGCCCAGTTCTGTATACTGGGCAGGTCTCGGAGCGTGGAGAATACGCCGTACTCAATTCTCACAGGATGAATACCATCGGCGCATCGATGAAACCTATAGTCGCAGGAATGACCTTAAGGCTCTTGAGAAAGATGCTAAATCAAGAGGCGATGACATAGACATTGAGCGGCGTAGCGCCATTTCAAACTGGCATCCAAGCCTGCCATAGCCACCGCAAGATTTTCCAGATAAGGCTGATCTTGATTTGTCCCGGGAGGAAGCCGAATTCATTTGTGACTGTATACAGAGGGCTTACCCTAACAGTCTACTCTCTTTTCTGTCATTGAACTCTAAACCAGCTGAAACCAGTGCCCCATGGGAGCATCCCGACTACGGCAGCTTTTCCGATGAACATAAAAAACTTCTGACACATGCCAGGCTCTTCTCCGAAGTGATGCACGGCACGGCGCTTTCGTATAACGTCCAACTCGCCAAGCTTCGAAAGGATGATGAGCTTGTCGAAAGGCATCAAAAAAGTTTCAACAATTGGGTGAAAATCCTTCCTTTAAAGGAAATTGAGGGTTGGCAGCTGACACAGCTCTGGGATTTGACCGTCGGTCATGGGTACACCATTACTCCACAAATGCGTTCCTTTGTTCAGTGCTGGGTCGATTATACACTCGAATATCCAGATCCAAACAACCTTCTCTACGATACTGATGCGCTGAATCTTATAAAAAGAAGAGAAATGAGACTTAAAGGCCCGCGTTCCCGTTTTAGAAATCAAAGAGCGCTAGAACAGTGGGGAGGATCTTCCGGTGTTCGGAAGAAACTAGACTACCGGTGGCCAAATATAAAAGTGCTTCTAGACGACCTTGATCAAGGTATGAATCGGTACGAAAAATGCTGAATCCAAACTCCCGAAGCCTATATACTTCCGCATTGACTCCTCCACCGGGAATGATCTTTGACGAAGCTGTTGCAACAACTTTTTCAATGGATCCCGCTTTACTACTTGAGGCTCCTGTTTATCTGGCGCTAATGGCGGCAGATGGCCAGTCAGATTCAGACCCGTTATTTGTACTTGAAGCAATCCGGAGATACTCAAAGAAAATCACTGTTTATGTACGTGGTTTTAAGTTCGAAACGCGACATTTGAAGTAAACTAACATGAACAGGATTTAGCAAGCTTGGCTTTAATCGTGACTTTGCTGTTCTCCTCGTTTGTTATAAATTGCTAACAGAGCATCATCCTATCATCGTGGAGGTAGCATGACTGCAAAGATATGGGTACAAGTAGGTGGTTTTATAGCCGTTTTAGGTTTTCTCTGGAAGCTATCTCAGGATGTGGGTTATCTCCGCGAGAGAATGGTGAAGTTTGAAGCAGCAGTTAAAGGCTTTCTTAAAGGAAAGCAAAACGGATAATGTAATAAAAGATTTCTCAACCTTACATCGCATACCTGTAAGAGCGAATTCTCAGAAGTTGTGCTGAGCTCAAGGCAACACTTTTAATATGCTTATGGAATCTACATAATCGCTTGAATATGTTGATTTTCTTCCTGTTTTTCGACATGTTTGCTTAACGTGTCGATTTTTCTCCTTTTTTCGACACATTCTCCCAATAATGTTGATTTCATCATGCTATCCCTTCAGCACCTGCAATAGCCGCTCATTGATGTAATATACCTCCCGGCCTGCTTTCACAGGGTGCAGCAGGTCAGCTTCAGCAAAGGCCTTTAGATAGGTCGAGGCGGTCTGTCGCTTGGCCAACCCCCGTTGCTCCAAAAAGCGGATTCTGCAGTAGGGCTGCTCAAAGATCAGCTTGATCAGTTCCTTGGAATAGGCCTTCGGGGTTTTTGCACGGGAAATCTCTTCTGTCTCTTCCATCAGATCCGCAATCTGCTGGATCAGTTCTCGGGTCTCCCTTGCCGTCTCCTTGATGCCCCGTAGCATGAACAGAATCCAGTCCTCCCAAGCCTGCTCTCTGGTAACCCGGCGCAACCCTTCGTAATAGTCCCGCTTGTGGCGGACAATGTAGCGGCTCAAACAAAGCACCGGCAGTTCCAGCAAGCCTCGCTCAACCAGATACAGAATATTCATAATACGCCCGGTTCGACCGTTGCCATCGCTGAACGGATGTATGGTCTCAAACTGGTAGCGCATAACCGGCAGTCGGATTAGGGGATCGAGACCGCTTTGCTCGTCGTGGATGAACTGCTCCAGGTTGGCGAGCAACCCCTGCAGCCGCTCCTCACCCTCGGGAGGGGTATAGATGCTTCTGCCTCCACTGCCGGCCAGTCTGGTGCCAGGCAGCCGCCGGATGCCCATTTGCTTGCCCTTGATCATCTCCGCCAGATCGATAAACAGGTTGGTGCTCAGGGGGCGCTCCCGCAGCTTTTCGAATCCGCCCCACAAGGCCTGCTGATAGCGCAGGACTTCCCTAGTTTGGGGCGAGGCAGAAGATGCATCGGTGGCGGCTCGGTACAGCTCATCCTTGGTGGCCAAGATGTTTTCGATCTCCGAGGAAAGGCGCGCCTCCTGCAGGACCACCGCTTTGATCAGGATATTCTGGTTGGGGATAATATTTCCCGCGCCCTTAAGTTCCGCCAGCTCGCGGGAGGCGGCCACAGCCTGCCTGAGCACCTGTACTGTCTCTAACGGCACGCCATGCGGCGGCAATGACGGGAGACTGTTGTAGGGGCGGTCTGAATCGAGACTCATGTCTCCTCCTGACCGGTTTTTATGTCCAGTTCCGAAGACATCAGCTTCGGAGCGGCTTTCAGTTATACTATGGATACACTACCGGATTCACCCGAGCAAGAAATGGAAGTGACTGTTTAGAAAAGAAACCGGACGATTAATCTGCTCCGTGGTTTTATGTTCCGGAATCGGACAGTTTAATTTGAAAATTCCAAGTACAGACTTGACGAAAAGTTCCCTATGAATTCAAGTACAGTTGATCTTGACGAGATACTCAATGACTTCAGCAAAGTAGCCGAGGAGGCATCCCAAGAGAATTTTCCGGTTCCGCATAAAAGAGCGATAGAAAATGCAGAGTCTTTGATAAAAAGAACCTATGAGATCTTCCCCCGTCGTTTTGAAGTTTATCCGGACCAGGACGGAGCAATTGCCATTGATATCTACAACGGAAAAGGGAAATCAGTTCTTTTGTTATGTGAATCTAAAGGGGAAATCCTATTTCTAGCTGATGTGAATGGTGAGAGTTGCCGCAAACGCTATTCGCAATCAGGAATAAAGAAGCTTCCTGACGATTTCATAAAAAGGGCTTTGAGGCAGCTGCTATAACCCTGTCCTCTGGCACAGATTTTTGAATATTTTTCTTAAGACCTCGGAAAAGCAATGGCTTGGCCGTCGCATATTTTCAAAAAGCTGTTAAGAGTGTACGGCAGAAGATTCCCTGTAACCTTATTAAGCTTGGGGATTTAATGAAGTGAAAACTATTGTAATTGCCACTAAAAACAAGGGAAAGCTAAGAGAGTTCGGATCAATTCTCGCCGGTGCCTACGACGAGATACTGTCTCTGGCGGATTTTGATCAGATTGCCGACATACAGGAAACAGGCCTTTCTTTTCGGGAAAACGCTCTTATAAAGGCAAAGACAACCTGCGATTTTCTGGGCATGGATTCTATCGGGGATGACTCGGGTCTGGTCGTGGATGCTCTGGGCGGAGCCCCGGGAATTTATTCGGCAAGATACTCGGGTGAGGGTGCCTCGGATGATAGCAACAACAAAAAACTTCTCTTTGAACTTAAAGGGGAGGAAAACAGAGATGCCAAATTTGTGTGCTGCATAGCTTTGGTGCTTGCCGACGGAACGCAGGAGTTTTTTGAAGGCGAGTGCAGCGGGCAGATTATCCGGGAGAAAAGAGGCGAGGGCGGTTTTGGTTACGACCCGGTTTTTTATGTTCCCGAGTACCAGAAAACCATGGCTGAGCTCGGCCCCCGCATAAAAAACAGGATAAGCCACAGAGCCGTTGCCTCCCAGAAGCTTCTGTCGTATTTTTCGGATTCCGGATAAGCGCGGCTTTTGGTTCTGACCGCAATTTGCGATGTAAATCGAAGCGGCGGGCCGCGATAATTTCGTTTTTAATTGTAAGCTGCCCTCCAATTGAATATATTTAGACTCCGTCCTTTGTTTTTTACTGTTGTTCTAACCTGGCGGGGGGTTCTGCTTGAAAAGCGCGAAGTTTATTTTTGTCACCGGCGGAGTTATGTCTTCTCTTGGAAAGGGGATATCCGCTTCCTCAATAGGCTTTCTTCTTGAATGCTGCGGTCTTCGGGTCACGCTTCAGAAGCTTGATCCCTACATAAACGTCGATCCGGGCACGATGAACCCGTTTGAGCACGGGGAGGTTTTTGTTACCGATGACGGTGCGGAAACGGATCTTGATCTCGGTCACTACGAAAGATTCACCAACGCCAAGCTCGGCAAGAAAAACAATCTTACAAGCGGCAAAATCTACGATTCCGTTATTTCCAAGGAAAGGGAAGGCAAATTTCTCGGAAAAACAGTCCAGGTGATTCCTCACATAACCGATGAGATAAAGTCGCGCGTGCTTGCCCTTAAAGACGACAACGATGTCATTATAGTGGAGATCGGCGGCACCGTGGGAGATATTGAGAGTCTTCCTTTTCTTGAGGCTGTAAGGCAGCTGAGATCGGATCTCGGAAAACAGAACACCCTGTTCATACATCTCACCTATGTTCCCTTTGTCGCCGCGGCAGGAGAACTTAAGACAAAGCCAACGCAGCACAGCGTTAAGGAGCTTCTGCAGATAGGAATTCAGCCCGACATACTGCTTTGCCGCACCGAGGAAAAGTCTCTGCCAGAAGATGTCAAAAGAAAAATAGCCCTTTTCTGCAACATTGAGCAGAAGGCGGTGATCACGGCCAAGGACGTTGAGCACATATACGAAGTTCCGCTTACGTACAAAAAAGAGGGATTGGCCGAGATAATTGTTGAATATCTCGGCATGTGGACAAAAAAACCCGACATGGGCGAGTGGGAAGGGCTTGTTCGCAGAATAAAGAATATGAAAAAAACCGTGCGCATAGCCGTTGTCGGAAAATATGTTTCGCACGGAGATTCATACAAAAGCCTCCACGAGGCACTGTACCACGGCGGACTGGCCCATGATTCAAGCGTTGAAATAAAATACGTGAATTCAGAGCAGATGGACGGCATGTCCCCGGACAGCTACTTTTCCGATGTTCACGGCATACTTGTTCCCGGAGGGTTCGGGAAGAGAGGGATTGACGGCAAGGTCGACGCCACCAGATACGCAAGGGAAAAGCAGATTCCGTTTTTTGGAATCTGCTACGGCATGCAGCTTGCCGTTGTTGAGTTTTCAAGAAACGTCTGCGGCATGGATGACGCGGATACGACCGAGAACAACGGCGATACCAAAAACCCCGTTATAGACATAATGGAATCCCAAAAAAGCGTGAGCGAAAAGGGCGGAACAATGAGACTCGGGGCCTATCCGTGCGTAGTAAAACCCGAAACACTTGCCGGCAGCATCTACGGAACTTCGCATATCTCCGAAAGACACAGACACCGGTTTGAAGTGAACAACAGCTACAGGGAAATGTTTGAGTCAAACGGAATGGTTCTTTGCGGTCTGTCGCCGGATGGAAATCTGGTTGAAATAATGGAACTTAAAGACCATCCTTGGTTTGTCGGCTGTCAGTTCCATCCAGAATTCAAATCAAAGCCCTTAAGCGCCCACCCGCTTTTCAGGGATTTCATAAGGGGGGCGCTTCGCTACAAGGATTCTCTTGGCTGATTGAATCTCGAATCGCTCCGTTTGATGAACCTTCCTGCTATAAACGAACTTATTGCCTACAGAAAAAGAAGGGAGCCAGCCTTCGGGGTGGTTCTCTCTGTCCATCCTGAAAAACTCTCTGTTTTCTCAGAAGACGGAAAGCGCTACTCGGTTGAACCGAAAAAAATCGCGCTGATTACCGGAATAACTGTTTCTGAGAGTCTTACAGACTCTGAGAAAAAACTCGAAATGAGAAAACAAAGAAGAGAACTTGAAGAGAAAAAAGACTCTGTTGACGTTGAGATGCTGTGGGAGTGTGTTGTGGAAGAGCAGGAGACCGTGAGCTTTGAGGAGATGCTGGATCTGTATTCGGGGGCGGAGCAGATTTCTTCGCAGCACAGGCTTTTGCTTTTCTGGGCAGTGGATAAAAACACTGTTTATTTTACAAGAAGTGAAAACGGCTATCTGGTGCGCTCCCGCGAAGATGTCTCCAAAACGATTCGTGCCGTTGAACTCAGAGAGCAAAGAGAGCAAAAAGCGCAGGCGGCCGCAAGCTGGGTGCGTTCCGTCATAAACGGCAAAGTTCCCGCGGCGGTTGATGAGACCCACAGCGAGTTCCTTGAACTGATCGAGCGGTACGTCATTGACCTTGACGGCTATGAGCGGGCTAAGGAGGCCAAGAAGTTTCTCTATGAAGCGGGACTTAAGGAAGTGGAATCGGGGGTTGAATTTCTTATAAGAACGGGTTTTTGGAGCAAAGACGATGATCCGGAATCAAAAAAAATCGCTTTTCACTTCACACGCTCGCCAAGAGAGCTTGAAGAGTCAGAAGCTTCTTTGAGCGCCGGGGAAAACTTCAAAGGCCTTGCCGAGAGAACGGAACTTGAAGTTTTTTCAGTTGACAGCGAGACCACGCAGGACATCGACGACGCCATCTCTTTTGAAATGCACGGGGATCGGTTCACCCTTGGAGTCCACATCTCAAATGTCGCCCATGCTGTAAGCAGAGGAAGTTTTCTTGATCAGGGAGCCCTTAAGCGTGCCGAGACGGTTTATTTCCCGGAAGGGCGTGTGGATATGTTTCCTCGGGACCTTGTGGGCAGAAAACTCAGCCTGACTTCAGGCGATCTACGGCCCGCTCTTTCTCTTTTTGCCACTTTTAACAGAAAAGACCTGACCCTGATCGATTATCGCTTTGAGGCTACGGTCATAAGGGTTTCCCAAAATCTTACCTACGCAGAAGCAACCAGGATGTTTGGCAGTACGCAATGGGGAGAGCATCTGACATCTCTTACTGATTCACTCAGGCAGCGCAGAGTCAGCAAAGGGGCTTTTTTGGTTCAGCTTCCGGAACTCAAAATCAGGATCGGAGAACTGAACGGGATATCGGTCGCCAAGGACTATATGGATTCCCCTGCCCACAATGTGGTTTCTGAATGCATGATACTTATGAACCGGCTTTCGGGAGATTTTTTCGATAAGAACGAAATTCCGGCACTGTTTCGCTCTCAGACCCAGGAGATTGATTCCGAAGCCAGAGAGCTTGACCCGAAAGACATTCTTTTTCCCGTAAAGGTAATAAAGCACTTAAAACCCTCTTTTGTCAGCTCGGCCGCTCATATCCACAAGTCTCTGGGGGTTGACTGCTATGTTCAGATGACCTCTCCCATCAGAAGATACACGGACCTTCTCATGCAACGCCAGATTATATCCTGGCTTGCAGAACAGAAGATCTGCTACATGGAAAATGAGCTTGAAGACACAAACACGCGGGTGAGTCTTGCCACCAGGGAGATAAAAAACGCCCAGAGAAGCAGACACAGGTACTGGCTTATCCGCTATCTTCTGGAAAATGACATAAAGGGGGCAAGAGGCTACGTAAGTTCTAGGGGATATAATGGGTTTAACGTTTATATCCCGGAGTTTCTGATCGAACTTGCGCTTTCTAACGCAGGCGGCAGGGCTTTTGATATAGGAAGCGAACTCTCCTTATCCATCTGGGGGATGGATCCTCTGAGAAGAAGGATACGCGTGAGTCCGGATTAACTTTCGGTGCCCAGCACCTAGGTTCAGACAGGCAAGGTTGATGTCGGAACGGGAAAGATTACTCTTTCAGTCCTCTTCCTGACATTCAGTACAATTTCTTGGAATCAGTTCTTAGAAGTATTACAAGTGTCTGTAGCTGCTGGATATAGCTTTACAGAAGACTGTTTGCTTACAGTAAGGTTAAAAAACGTTAAGGTTTGAGAGTGCAGCAATAATTGTAATGGCAGCTACCATTAAGCCTCCCAGCCTGATAAGCATTCTCTGTTCAAGCTCTTTAATATCTCGCTTTATATCCAGTCGAAGTTGCTCAATGTCTTGCTTTGTGGCCAGTTCAAGCTTTTTAATATCTCGTCGAACTTCTTCAATATCTCGCTTTGTGGCCAGATTGGACTCAATTCAAGAATGATAAGCCCAATCCACAAAGCTTGCCGAATGAAGAATCCAGCGTCTTCTGTCGGCAAGGTCTCTATACAGATGTGCTGAATTCAGGATGTCGGAGCGGGAAGGGGAAGGGGTGGGATCGCTTTTTCAGTGCTCTTTTTCAAGTATTTCCAGGATTTCTTCAACCCTTGAGACCTTCACCCTAGGCCTTCCTTGCTTTTCGCCTTGTTTTTTTTCAAACCGGTCAACCTGCAGCCATTCATTGTAGGAGATATGTTTTTCATCAAGCAGTTCCTTTATGCTCTCATCCGAAGTGAGTTCTGGCCGCAGAGTGTTTTTCCTCTCAATGTCCTCGATCATGCAGCTTACGGTTTCAGCTGAGTCGGCCTTGTTTGTTCCGATAACGCCGGTCGGCCCGCGTTTTATCCATCCTGTGGTGTAAAGTCCAGAAACCGGACTGCCGCCCGTTTTGTCAAGAACCCTTCCTTTTTCGTTGGGGATTGATCCTGACCTGTCGTCAAACGGCACATCCGGAAGAGGTATTCCCCTGTATCCGACGGAGCGGAAGACCAGATCGGCCGGAATCTCTTCTGTCTCGCCCGTGGGTTTGGGCCGAAGGGAGCCGTCATCGGATTTGTAAAGCCTGTTTCTCACGACCCTCACGCTTTTTACCCTGTTGTCCTCTCCTGCGACTATCTCTGTTGGGGAGACCAGAAATCTTATGACGATTTTTTTGGATTTGGAGGGAGTTCTCTCAGAAGCTTTTTTTATGAGATCTATTTTAGTCTGGACTGACCTGTTCGGTTTACGCTCAAGCTCTTCAGGCGTAAGGGAATCGGATTCGGCTTCGTCCGCCAAGGTAAGGAGGTCCGCATCCTCAAGTTTTTCAAGCTCCCGAAGCTCAGGGTTGGTGAAGGCCGCCTGAGCGGGCCCCCTTCTTCCAAGCATCTGTATTTCCCTTATTCCGCTCCCGGCAAGTTTTTCAAGCGCGTAGTCTGCGATATCCGTTTTTTCCATTTCGTTTCTTGTGAGGGATAAAATTCTGGCAACATCCACCGCGACGTTTCCGACACCGACTATGACGACCCTTTTGCCCGAAAGGTCAAAACCGAGACCCATGTGGTCCGGGTGGGCGTTGTACCAGCCTACGAACTCCGTTGCCGTGTGGCTTCCGATCAGGTCCTCTCCCGGTATTCCCATTTTTCTGTCGGTCTGAGCCCCTGTTGCGAAAACTATCTGGTGGTAACGGCTGGCAAGGTCCCCAAGCGTTATGTGTTTTCCGAATTCTACCAGTCCGAAAAACCTGAATTGAGGATTGGATGCAGTTTTGTCGTAAACCCTGGCTACGCTCTTTATTTTCTGATGGTCCGGAGCCACCCCGCTTCTCACAAGGCCGTGAGGGGTTGGAAGTTTTTCAAACATGTCTATCCACACGCGCTCGCCAAGCTTTTTCTGCAGGTGCTCGGCTCCGTAGAAGGCGGCGGGTCCCGATCCCACAATAGCAACTTTTATTTTTTCAAGACTCATGCGGTGGGAAGTATATACGCAATATTGTATAAATCTATTCACGCAGGGGGGGATTTCTTTTGGTTTCCGGATGATGCTTTCTGATTTTCTTTTTTTCCGCTGATGGGAACTGACGGTGGTATAATATCGGTTTATCGCCGTGTGGCGGAGCGACCCTATGATTGTTAAAGACCGTGCTGAACCGGAGCACTTCCATCTCAAGGTGGTTCACGAGATAAGCGACTTGATCAACAAGTCGGTGGGTCTTAACACTGTTTTAGGGAGGGTGGCAAGAAAAATCTCGTCTTCGCTTAACTACGATGTCGTCTCCATATACATCTGGGATGACTCAAAAAAGATCCTCAGGCTTACGGCCAACAGGGGTTTTCATGTTAAACCCAAAAGCGATATATTCCTGCAATCGGACGAAGGTCTAACCGGCGTGGTCCATAAAACAAAGGTTCCCTTGATTGCGATGCCGGCTTCAGAACATCCCAATTACAAGTATTTTCCCGAAATAGGAGAAGAGGAGTATGAAAGCTACATAGGTGTTCCTATAATGCTTCACGACGTTTGTGTCGGGGTGCTTGTGGGCCAGAACAGGACTCCTATGCAGATAACACCGGCAGAACAGACCCTTTTTCAGATAATAGCGCTGCGGCTTGCCGGGGTTCTTGAAGTTGCAAACACTCTGGATCGGCTAAAACCCCCGTCAATGGTGAAGCATGAGACGAGAAGCTATCAGGGAAAAGGGGTTTCTGAAGGAGTGGCTCTGGGCAAAGCGGTCACATTTCGCGGGCTTTTCCGCCGGATGTCTGCGATGGAGATAACGGCCCGTACTCCGGAAATCGAGAAAAAAAGAGTTGTAAATTCTATAAAGAATGTGTCGCGAGACCTAAGAGACACTATTGAAAAAATGGATTCTGAAGGGAAACTGTCAAAAAACGAAGTGGATATTTTCCGTTCACATCTGATGATAGTGAATAGCCGCGAAATGGAGAAAGAAACCACTGAGCTTATAGATGAAACGAGAGTTTCAGCCGAGGCCGCGGTTGTTGAATACCTGGAATCCCACGCGCTGCGTTTTGAATCTCTTCCGGATTCCTACATGAGGGAGAGAGCCTACGATTTCAGAGATATAGGCGAGAGAATTCTGCGGGACCTTACCCGTTCAAAAGACGGCGATACTTCCGCTTCCGCCGACGGGGAATCCGTGATACTCGTTGCAAGGGAGATAGGAATTTCTTTTGTTACGGCTGTTGAGGGGAAGGTAGGGGGGATAGTGCTTGAAAAAGGCGGGGAGACTTCGCATGCGGTAATAATAGCCAAATCGCTTGGAATTCCTATGGTTGTCGGAATAGATAATATCGTGAACCTGGTACATCCGGGAGAGAACATGATAGTTGACGGAAGAAGCGGCTTTATTTTCACAAATCCCGATCAGGTGCTCAGAGACGAGTATCTGTCCATGCATCAAAAAGCCGTTGAACTGCGCAATTTTATAGAAACCGAAGCCGAAAAAAGCACCGGTGCCGGTATTGACGTCAAGATAACTGCAAATGTCGGGGTTCCGGCCGATGCAGAGGTGGCCAAACGTTACGGGATCAGAAGTGCGGGACTTTTCAGGACGGAGTTTGCCTTTGCAAGGTTTAAAAAATGGCCCAGTGTCAGGTCTCAGCTTAAGATATACAAGGAGATCTCGGCCAGTTTTGAGGATGGAGTGACGATAAGAACCCTGGATGTGGGTTCTGACAAAATACTTTCCTACCTAAATATGCCCGAAGAAGAGAATCCTCTTCTCGGCCTCCGCTCAATTCGCTTTTCAATGGAGTATCTTCACTTTTTCAGGGATCAGGTGAAATCCATACTGCTGGCGGCAAAGAAAGGGGGGAATTTCAGGATTCTTCTGCCTATGGTGTCAAATGTCTGGGAGGTTGAGACCGCGGCGCAGATAATCGCAGAACTGTCTGCCGAAGTAAGTCTTCACCGGCTTGACATACCGAAGCTCGGAATAATGATAGAGGTTCCGGCACTTGCGTATCAGTTCGATGATTACTCGGACCTCATAGATTTTGTTTCCATCGGAACAAACGATCTGATACAGTATCTGCTCGCGGTGGATAGAAATTCAAACGCGGTCGGCCATCTTTACTCGGCTTTTCATCCTTCGGTGGTAAGAATGCTGGATTCGACAAGACAGCAGGTCCTCTCAAGCGGAAAAGAGCTTTCAATATGCGGAGAAATAGCGGGTACTCCTTCCGGTACACTGCTGATACTGGCTCTTGGCTACCGTCATCTGAGTGTTTCCCCGCTTCGGTTCCCTTATGTGAAGTTTCTCTCGGACAGACTTTCCGAGCAGATGCTTGAGGAGATCAGATCCGATGTGCTGCTGTTCTCAAAGCAGTCTGACATAGAGAGATATCTGAAGGATGTGCTGAACTCCATAAACCCGATGTTGCTTGAAGCAGAGTAGCCATGATCAGAAGGTCCACACTTATTCCACTGGTGCTTTTTATCCTTACTGCGGTCACGACTTTTCTGTCCGGCTACATGATAAGCGGGACTTATACGGGGGGTGTTCTTTTTTCGGTTTCTCTTGTCGCCATTCTCGGAGCCCATGAGATGGGTCATTACCTGTACGGCAGAAAATACGGCGTCTCCATGACTCTTCCCTGGTTTATTCCCGCTCCTCCGTTTCTCTCCCCGATAGGGACTTTCGGAGCGTTTATAAGGATAAGGTCCCGGATACCTGGCCGAAAAGAGCTTTTCGATATAGGAGTCGCCGGTCCCATAGCCGGGGTGGTGGTGGCTTTTCCGGTCCTGTTTGTCGGGCTGCTTTTCTCAGACGTGGTCGCTTTGGATTCCGAGAGGATTTCTGAGATGGGTGCCGCCATGTCTCTTGGAAATTCTCTTGTCTTTGCCCTTTTTTCAAAAATGGCTCTGGGGGAAGTGGCTTCTGGGTATGAAATTATTCTGCACCCCGTTGCGTTTGCGGGATGGATAGGTCTTTTCGTGACCGTCTTGAATCTGATGCCCGCAGGACAGCTCGACGGAGGGCATGTTGTATACTGCTTATTCCCGGCAAAGCTGCATAAAGCCGTATCGGCGGCCACCGTTATTCTTCTTGTGGTAATGGGAGTGGGAACGGCGTCTTTGGTGGGCTTTGCGGATTATCCTGGCCTCTGGGTTCTCGGTGCTCTTCCCGAGTGGCTTGTTTTTGAGGGTTGGGTGGGCTGGCTTTTCTGGGCTGTACTGCTTTTGGTGATCGGCACATCCCATCCGCCGACCATATCGAGCGATACAGAGATAGGTGCCGGAAGAAAAGCGCTTGCTTTTCTCTCACTGCTTATTTTTATTTCCTGTTTTACCCCTGTTCCCATCAGCATAGTGGAGTTCGGTTAGATCGTTTTGCCTTTAGTTAAAAATCTGTTACAGTTAACCGACAGGTTGGGTTGGCTCTTTTAAGATGTTGGAGTGGAAAAGAGTGCGGTAATACGATTCAGCTGACAACCTTATTCAAACAACTTCACTACTGCGAGGAGATTTATATAATGCCGAAGAACACTTTGTCTGTAAAAGATAACAGGACGGGTAAAACATACGAACTTGCCATAGACAACGACACTATAAAAGCCACCGATCTTCGTCAGATAAAAGTTAACGACGAAGACTTTGGCATGATGAGCTATGATCCCGCTTTCGGGAATACGGCTTCGTGCAAAAGCAGGGTTACTTTCATTGACGGAGAGAAGGGAATTCTCAGGTACAGGGGATACCCGATAGAAGATCTTGCTAAAAAAAGCAATTTCCTAGAAGTCGCTTACCTTCTTATTCACGGCGAGCTGCCCAACAAGTCTCAATATGAGAGCTGGGTTCACGACATAACGCACCACACCTATGTGCATGAAAACATAAGAAAGCTGATGGACGGATTTCGCTACGACGCCCATCCCATGGGAATGCTTCTTGCGACCGTGGGGGCTCTTTCGACATTCTATCCGGGGGCGAAGGACATATTCGATACCGACGTTCAGAAGCTTGAAATAAGAAGGCTTATGGCGAAAACACCGACCATAGCCGGATTTTCCTACAGGCATATAATGGGTCTTCCGTACGTATACCCGGACAATGAACTCAGCTACGCGGGGAATTTCCTTTCGATGATGTTCAAGATGACCGAGTCCAAGTATGTACCCCATCCGGCAATAGAAAAGGCTATAGATGTTCTTTTCATACTTCACGCAGACCACGAGCAGAACTGCAGCGCGAGCGCTATGAGAAACGTCGGAAGTTCCCATCCGGACCCTTACTCTGCGGCAGCCGCGTCGATTGCGGCCCTGTATGGTCCTCTTCACGGCGGAGCGAACGAAGCGGTGCTTGAAATGCTCGCCGGAATAGGCTCAATTGACAAAATTCCGCAGTACATAGAAAGGGCCAAGAAAGGGGAATTCAGGCTCATGGGCTTCGGGCACAGAGTTTACAAGGCTTACGACCCGAGAGCGGCGATAATAAAGGACATAGCCCACGACGTGTTTGAAGTAACCGGGAAAAATCCTCTGCTCGACATAGCCCTTGAACTTGAGAGAATAGCCCTTGAAGATGACTATTTCGTAAGAAGAAGGCTCTACCCGAACGTTGATTTCTACTCCGGGCTCATATACCAGAGCATAGGTCTTCCCACGAGCATGTTCACCGTCCTGTTCGCAATAGCGAGAATGTCCGGTTGGCTTGCGCAGTGGCTTGAGCTGTTAAACGATCCTGAAACCAGAATCGCAAGGCCCAGGCAGGTTTATCTTGGGGAAGATAACAGAAAGTACGTGGCGATGAGCAGAAGAAGGCGCAAGAAGAAATAACCTCTGTAAATGCATAGCAAAAGCTGAGAAATAACGGGGAATACCAGGAGATGTCCCTGTGCTCTTAACTTGCCGAGAAGTGTTTTCCTATTATCGTGTTGTAATAGTAATCGATTGTGTGCTCGGTGTTGGCTATCAGGATTGAGACGGCTTCGGTGCATCCTGTCTCCGAGAGAATAAATGCTTTTGCGTTGCTTTGCTGCGTTGCTTTTTCCTCAAACATTTCCAGAAAAGAGTTTTTGAAACTTTCTCTGTCGTCCTTAAGCGCCGTCTCAAGCAGGGCTTCGTCCTGAAGATCGTATTTTTTCTTTTCTATTTCCTCGCGAAGCGCCAAAGAGAATCTGTCGAGATCAAATTCAGGGAAGTTTTCCCTGGCAATTTCCTCAAATACGCAAAGCAGTTCTTTCATAATCATTGCTGAGTATCCCTATACTGATATCTTAGAGGTTGAATTTCCCTATATCTCTTAGCAGGGATGAGACCAGATCTATTGTGTGAGCGATATCGCTTTTATAGGCAATGGAAGACGGGCTGTGAAGATACCTTGTCGGAACCGACAGAACAGCCGCCCTGGTTCCCTTTCCGGTGACCTGCATGGCGGTTGCGTTTGTGCTGCCCGCTTTTTTTACCGTTACCTGATAAGGGATTTCGTTTTTCTCGGCAAGTTCCTTTATGAAAAAGCTGAACGGTCTGTGCGCCACCAAAAATCTGTCTGAAAGTCTGATCTCCGGTCCCTGGCCGATATTGGCAAAGGAATTGTCCCGGGAAGCTCCCGGTATGTCCATTGCCACCGTGCCTTCAAGCGCGACTGCGAAATCCGGTTCATATACAGGTGTTATTATCCGTGCGCCGCGAAGACCGACTTCTTCCTGCACGGTAAAAGTGACTATGAGGTCACAACCCGGATTCGGGGTCTTTCTTAGAGCTTCGATTATCACGAAAAGACCCATTCTGTCGTCAAGGGCTTTGGAGATTACAGAATCTGCGGTTTCATCAAGGGAAGTGTCAAATGACACCATATCCCCTATTTCCACCAGATCGGCGACTTTCTCGGGGCTGAGCCCGAGATCAACCGCACAGTCTTCAATCTCCGGAACCTCTTTGGCACCTCCACTGCTTCTGGTTACGTGGGGCGGAACCGCTGCCACCACCCCTTTTACGGGTTCTTTTCCCCAGACCACCAGGCGCTGCCCGTAAAAAACCCTGGCATCCATTCCCCCAAGTGGGGTTAACCTCAAAAAACCCCTGTTATCAATGTGGTGTACCATGAATCCCACTTCGTCCATGTGAGCGTCAAGAACAACAGTGGGACCGTCTCCCGGAATACGGGCAATTACGTTTCCGAGAACATCTTCTGTGATGTCTTCTGAGAATTTTTTTATTTCTTCAAGCAGAATCGCTTTAACAAGTTCCTCATCCCCGGGCATTCCGGGAGTGTCGCAGAGTTTCTTTAAGAGTTTCATATCCATAACGAGCCGATTATAACCAAATGGCTTTTTTTTCCAAAAACCGCGAAAAGAACGGGGTTTTATCGAACCAATTTATTGGGCTCACTTCCCAAAATTATTTTGATTTCTTTGTGAATCTAGAACTGCGGGCTATCTCAAGTATGACTATTGGGAAGATGAGACGGTAGCCACCCTACAATGACCTGTCCATCGCCGTCATTGTCCCAACAGAAATACAGGCGAAAACATCTCTTTGGATCTCGGCTATTTTTTCCCTTCAGGTGTTTGTCAAGATATTTTTTTCTTCCGTCGTCAAGTTGAATATTATAGTCTTCGCCTTGTTGGCCTCGGCTTGTTTCACTAATGGAATCGGTTTCCTTTATGTTAAGTTTTTTGCACTCCTCATATATGGAGGTGGTCCCCTTTTTTAGACAGCATTTTTGTTTTCTTAAGTGTATTCCCACCAACGCATAACCATCTTTAAGACTCCCAAAACCATAAACTCTCTGCTCTGTTTGTCTCATTGCTTCAAGCCACATTCTTCTGTGCTGTCCCAAGACCATAGTAAACCTCATCCGGTGTTTTCATTCCAAGCCCCTGATGTGGTCTTTTTTCATTGTAAAAATCTATCCACTTCCCTATACCTGCCTTTGCCGAGGCAACGGATTCATATGCCATCAGATACACTTCCTCGTACTTAACACTTCTCCAAAGCCTCTCCACAAAAACATTGTCTCTCCAGCTTCCCTTGCCGTCCATGCTTATCTTTATATCTCTGTCTTTAAGAACTCCCGTAAACTCTTCACTTGTGAACTGACTTCCTTGATCGGTGTTGAATATCTCGGGCTTATCATACTTGTAAAGCGCTTCTTCCAGAGCCTCCACGCAAAAACTGCTGTCCATTGTGTTAGACACTCTCCAGCTAAGAACCTTGCGCGAGTGCCAGTCCATTACCGCACACAGATACACAAAACCCCTGCTCATCTCTATATACGTTATGTCTGCCGCCCATACCTGCCCGGGAAGCTCTACAGTCTTCCCCCGCAGCAGATACGGGTATATCCTGTGCTCTGCTCCCCCTTTCTTTGTAGTCTGGGGGCCGGGAGCAAGCCCTCGTATCCCCATAAGCCTCATAACACGCTTTCTGCCCACCTGTACGCCCTGTGCCTTAAGGGCGTACACCATCCTTCTTGAACCCTTAAACGGATACTTAATGTAGATCCTGTCAATCTTCTTCATAATCTCTTCGTCCTGCGGGGATACCCCCACAGGTTTGTAGTAAATATTTGAGCGATTTATATCCAGCAGTTTGCACTGCCTTACCAAAGAAAGTGCCCGGCCGCGCACTACCAACTTCTTGCGCCGCTGCCGACCGAGCGCCTTTGATAAAAAATCGTTCTCCAGCGTCAGCTGGCCCACCTTGGATTCAAGCTGGTTTACGTACTTGCTCTCGCCCGCCGCCTTGCTGCCCGCCCCCTGGCCGAACACTTTGTCCGCGGCGTTGCCGAGCTGCTTCTTCTTCCACATGCTTATCTGATTGGGATGAACCTCAAACTGCCGGGCAAGCTCCGCTACTGTCTTGTCTCCTTTTACCGCCAAAAACGCTACCTTTGCCTTGAACTGCGGTGAATGATTACGTCTTTTACTCTTCATTATGTACCTCCTGTATACTCTTTTAGAATACCAAGGAAATACACTTAAGGTGCTGTCTGATTTTTGGGGTCCACTTCTGTCTTTAAGAACTCCCGTAAACTCTTCACTTGTGAACTGGCTTCCTTGATCGGTGTTGAATATCTCGGGCTTATCATACTTGTAAAGCGCTTCTTCCAGAGCCTCCACGCAAAAACTGCTGTCCATTGTGTTAGACACTCTCCAGCTAAGAACCTTGCGCGAGTGCCAGTCCATTACCGCACACAGATACACAAAACCCCTGCTCATCTCTATATACGTTATGTCTGCCGCCCATACCTGCCCGGGAAGCTCTACAGTCTTCCCCCGCAGCAGATACGGGTATATCCTGTGCTCTGCTCCCCCTTGTGTACGCCCCGCATCATTATCATAGAGGGCTCCATCGTGGCCGAATTATTTTTCTCGTCCATTGATTGCGCTTTCTGCGTCATTTCGTGTAGTTGTATTCCCCCCCCCTCTTATCTTTTGTAATCGGTTTTAAGCTTGTTTTCAAGGTAAAGAGAGTACCTTGCCATTGCGAAACATGATATGAAAAAGAATATAGCCACAAAAAGGTAAACCTCGCTTGAAAGTCCAGTCCACTTGGCGTCAGCCAGAGATGCCCTGCCGATTCCTAGAGGGTCTAGCAGTCCGATAATAATTACAAGCGTTGTGTCCTTGTATAGTCCTATGAAAGTGTTCACGATGCCGGGTATAGAAATCTTAAGTGCCTGGGGCAGTACTATCAGCCGCATCGAGGACCAGTAACTAAGCCCCATGGAGCTTGCCGCCTCGAACTGTCCCTTTGGTATTGACTGCAGTCCTCCACGGATCACTTCTGCCATGTACGCTGACGCGAACAGCGTCACCATGATCAGCACGCGCAACAGAAGGTCGAAAGTTATTCCCGGGGGAAGAAAGTAGTTGAGCATCGTCGAAGCCGCGAACAGAAGGGTGATAAGTGGTACTCCGCGTATAAACTCGATAAAGCCTATTGAAAACATCTGGATGATGCGCAGATTTGACTGGCGTCCGAGGGCGAGCAGAATCCCTAGCGGAAGCGAAAACCCTATTCCTGTTATTCCGATTACGAGAGTCAGCATAAAACCGCCGAACTGATCCGTTTCAACCGGGACGAGGCCTAATCCCCCTACCAGAAGCCAACCTGCGACAAAAGGAAAAGCGACGGCGATATGAATGGCGTGTTTTCTCAGAGGCGCTCTGTCAAAAAGTATGGGGATCATCGTCAGAATCATAAGTACGACCGAGAGGTTTACCCGCCAGCGCTCGGCCTCAGGATAGAAACCGTAGGTAAACAGGCTCAGACGTTCGCCGATGACTGCCCAGCATGCTCCTGTGCCCTTGGCGCGGCATTCGTCACGGCTTTCGGCTGTCCAGGTAGCGTCAAAAAACAGCCAGTCAAGAAGTGCCGGAACTGTTTCTATCAGGAACCATACAGCAAGAAGCGTTATTACTATGTTTGTGGTACTTGAAAGGAAATTTTTCCTTACCCAGGCCCAAGGCCCTACCACGCTGGACGGCGGGGGAAGATCCGGATGTTCTCCAACTTTGTAGGTTTGCTCGTTTATTGAGATTTCCTCCTAGCGTTCAGTCAGCTTTATCTGCTTGTTGTATAAGTTCATTCCGGCCGATATTAAAAGTGACAGTACAAGATAAAGAACCAGCACTATGATCATGCACTCCATTTCCCTCCCAGTCTGATTAAGGGAGATGCCGCCTATTGTGGCTACTATGTCCATGTAGCCTATGGCAATGGCAAGGGACGAGTTTTTGGTGAGATTAAGGTACTGCGAGGTAAGAGGTGGTACTATCACCCGAAGTGCCTGCGGAATTACGATCAGACTGAGCGTTCTGCTGCGGCTTATGCCCAGTGAAAGCGACGCCTCTGTCTGCCCGTAGTTGACGGCGAGTATTCCCGCCCTTACTATCTCGGCGATAAAGGCCGCCGTGTAGAATGAGAGCGCAAGCCAGAGTGCTGTGAATTCGGGGCGTACGACCATTCCTCCCTCAAAGTTAAATCCCCTGAATTCCGGTGTTTCAAATGAGACAGGAGAGCCCAGCAGGAAATAGGAAACAAGCGGAAGGCCTAGTATAACTCCGAGCGATATCCAGAATACAGGGTAATGCCCCCCCGTTTTTTTCTGTATGTTGGCGGCGTACCTGCGAAACCATATAACGAAGATGATGCCTGCGGCGAATACACCTAAGACGCCTAAGAACAGCGGTTCAAAAAACGGCTTCGGCAAGTAAAATCCGCGGTTTGTAAGAAACGCTATCCCGCCGAGGTCAACAGCATCCGTCGTCGGCGGGAAAGTGTGCGTCATGATACCGTACACAAGAAGTATATGGAGCAGCAAGGGGACATTCCTTACGTAATCTATATAGATAAGGGCGAGTTTGCTTGCGAGCAGGTTCTTTGAGAGGCGCAACACTCCAATTATGAAGCCTGCGACAGTTGCCAAGACAATCCCGGTTACTGCCACAAGCAGAGTGTTCGATACTCCCACCAGCATCGCACGAAAGTGGGTGGAGCGGGATGTGTACTCTATTAGAGTCTGGCTTATGTCATAGTTCGCTGGTTCCCAAAGGTAGGCAAAACTCAATCCTTTCCCCAAGGCTTCCAGATTTACAACGGCGTTTCTTACCAGATAGGCAAGGGTCGCAAAAACCAGAAAAACTGCTACAATTTGAATAATGACTGCCCGGGAATTCTCATCTCTCCATAATCGAGATAAAAGGACCTGAAGATGCATTTTCTTAGCTTCTGTCCCCGGGCTCTAGTCATCATTAAAAGTCATTACAATTAATTGATTACAGGCTAAGACCCTTTTTTTGTTCCTCCAATCAACGTGCGGGGGCTGCGTAAAGAATTCCTCCGTCTTTCCAAGAAGCGTTGAGCCCTCTTGACAGAGCTAAGGGAGTTTTCGCTCCCAAGTGCCTTTCGAATATCTCTCCGTAATTGCCTACGGCTGAGATGGCGCGAACGGCCCACTTCTTGTCAAGACCAAGCATTTCCCCCATGCTTCCTTCTGTGCCCAGAATACGATTAATGCTGGGGTTTCCTCCAGGAGCTGAGGCGAGCTTGGCTACGTTTTTCGAATTGATACCCAGTTCTTCGGCTTCAATCAGCGCGTTTACGACCCACTTTCCGATGTCGGCCCAGCGGTCATCGCCGTGGCGCACCGCTCCCGCGAGGGGTTCCTTGGAAATGATCTCGGGAAGAATTATATGCGCTGAAGGATCTTTAAGCACCGCACGTGTAGAGGCTAAACCTGAGGCGTCAGTCGTATACACGTCGCATCTTTTGCTGGTGTAGGCCTTGATGCTTTCTTCATTGGTTTCGGTGTTTACAGGTTCGTATTTCATATTGTTTGAACGGAAATAATCCGCCAAGTTAAGTTCGGTGGTAGTACCGGCCTGCACGCAGATAGAAGCTCCGTTCAGCTGTTTAGCGGAAGTTACTCCCGCCGCTTTGCGAATCAGGAAGCCCTGTCCATCGTAATAGTTAACTGGCAGAAACGTAAGTTTCAGATCAACGTCGCGGCTAAGCGTCTCGGTGGTGTTACGGAACAGAATGTCGCCTTCGCCGGAGTTAAGCAGGGTGAAGCGCGTTTTGTTCGTTGAAGGTACGAATTTCACCTTGTCGCCGCTTCCAAGCACGGCCGCTGCAACGGCACGACAGAAATCAATGTCAAATCCAGTCCATTCGCCTTTTTCATCCGGAGAAGCAAATCCCACCAAACCTGATGAAACGATGCAGTTAACTTTCCCTCGAGCTCTCACTTCCTCAAGCGTCCCCGCATCTGCTACAACCGTGGATAAACACAGTACGGCGATAATTGCCAAAAATTTAATCACTCTCATATCTTTAACCTCCTTATACTTAAATAGTAGAATACCCTAGGCTCTGTAGAACGGCTTAAATAAGCCTGAACCACCACGCGAATTATAACCATATTTTGCGGTATTTTGCAATTGTCAATCGCGGGAATTATAGCGATAATTAGACAAACTTAGCAGGAAGTCATTTGCTAAGCTAAGGGACTGCTATTTCTTCACCTTGATTTTTCTTGAGGCTTGAAGGTCTCTGTCCGCATTGCGGAAGATTGCCTTTGCCAGTTCCTCCGGCGTTGTGTCTATGCGGGGTATCTTCCGGATCTCGGGTCTGCCTCGGGGATTTTTAATCCGGGATTTGTTCTTTTTCATGATTCTTACCCAAGGGTGTTTTTCATTCTCAGGGCAATGATAACAGCAATTCAAGATACAAGCTCTTTATAGGGAAGCTTCTTGCCAACCAACCCCTTGGCCAACAGCGCCATCTGCTCTGTAGTGTCCATCTCTCTTGCATTATGCCTGCCCGCAAACTCCGTAACATAGCGGTCCAGATGTTTCTCGCTCATGTGATGGTAAGTTCCGTAGTACCCTCTGTTCAAAGCAGCCCAGAAGGATTCCACGCCGTTTACATGGGCTTTTTCTCTTACATACTCTCCCACACTGTGATTAACCGCTTCATGTCTGTAGTTCTTCTTCCCAAGACCCATATACCCCCTGTTCTGATCGGTGTATACCGTAGAACCTTCTTTCACAGCCTCCTCTACCATGCGTTGAAGTGTGATGCTCGATACCGGCCTAGTCACTTTTGCCCTGATCTTGCTGCCCCCACGCTCCTTAATGGCAACTACAGGTATCTTGTCTTGAGTCCCCGCCCCCATCATCCTGGGTTTTTTCGACCTGTGCATATTGCCATACTTCCCGCCCATATAGGTTTCGTCCACCTCCACCGCTCCGCCCAGCTTCTCATCCCTTATCCATCCCTGCCTTATCTTCTGAGCTAAAGTCCATGCCGTTGACTGAGCTATCCCCAAATCCCTGTGAAGCTTCATGCTGGACACGCCTTTAAGATTTGTTGTCATCAAGTACAAAGCCACCACCCACTTGCGCAATGGCGTCTTGCTGCTTCTCATTACAGTTCCAGTCCTCACACTGAAATACTTTCGGCAATCCTTGCAGTGATAAGGCATTTTATGCTTCGCCCCGGCAGTACGAGTCCCTGCGCAGTGCGGACAATGCCTCTGCCCGTTCGGCCAGCGCTGATCCTCAAACCACTTTGTCGCAGATCCCTCATCGGGAAACATCTCAAGCAGTTCCATAACCCCTATTCCTTTTCTGTCAAACCTTCCAGGGGCCTTGTACTTCCTCTCAGACATTCCTAACACTCCTTAATTACTCTATTTACCTGTCTAATATATTAACTAAAATAGAGAAAATACCAAGGTTCTAGAAAAAGCTTTTAGGGCTTTGTCTAATTATCGCTATAATTCCCTCAATCGCTGAACTTTCAGGAAGTCACCGCAACGAAATCCGCTGTAAGAAAAACAAATTGAAGAGCGGGTTTAGGGGGAAGCAGCCTATTCGCCTCTGTCTGTTATCCTAGCGAAAAGATTTTCTCCTTTTTTTACGACAGTTCCAGGTTTTATACCTCCCCAGTGCGTACCTTCAGCTGCAACTTCAGCAGACAGGCCAATTTTTCCTCGGATCTTGCGTGTGGTTTCCGGCAAAAAAGGGTAAAGGAGAAAGGAAATCAATCTTATGCTCTCTGCAAGCGTCCATAGAACCGTTTTGAGTCGTTCGGCCTGTTCTTCCTGCTTTGCGAGTTTCCATGGCGCCGTATCATCGACATACTTGTTTACAAGTGCTATGAATTCCCATATGCGGGAAAGAGCCCTGTTAAAAGCAAGTTCCTCTAGATCGGCACAGATCTGGCGGACCGTCTCTTGATAGGAATTCTCTATTTTTTTCTCGCTTTCCGATAGTTCGGAGGGTTGGGGGACAGTCCCTCCAAGATATCTCTCTATCATCCCCAGCGAACGGCTTACAAGATTTCCAAGTCCGTTTACGAGTTCTCCATTCACGCGGCTCACAAGCGATTTTCTGGAGTAGTCCCCATCTTGCCCGAAAGGTATTTCGCGAAGCAGAAAGTAGCGGAATATCTCAGAGCCGAATTCCTCTACCACCTGATACGGATCCACAACGTTTCCCAAGGATTTTGACATCTTCTCGCCCTCAACTGTCCACCACCCGTGCGCATAGACTGTTTTCGGAAGCGGGAGCCCGGCCGACATCAAAAACGCGGGCCAGTAGACTGCGTGGAACCTGAGTATGTCTTTTCCCACAAGATGGATGTCCGCCGGCCAGAACTTCTCATAGTTCCCCGTTCTTTTAGGGAAGTCCAGAGATGTAAGGTAATTGGTGAGAGCATCGAACCATACGTATACAACATGTCCTTCTGAGTTGGGAACCGGGATTCCCCATGAGAAATTCGTTCTGCTTACGCTGAGGTCCCTGAGACCTCCCTCAACAAAGCTTATGACCTCGTTTCTTCTGTAATCAGGTTTTATGAATTCGGGGTGTTTTCTGTAGTGACGAAGAAGAGGCTCCTGATACTTGGAAAGCCTAAAGAAATAACTCTGTTCCTTTATTTTTTCCAGGCGAGGGCGGCTTTTCTCCGGAAGCTTCATTATTTCCTCAAGCTGGGTTTCAGTTATGAAAGACTCGTTTCTTACGTCGTACCACCCCTCGTACTCGTCAAGGTATATGTCTCCGTTTTTTTCCACAAGTCTCCAGATTTCCGAAACTGCCTCGTGGTGGCGTGGTTCCGTAGTTCTTATGAAGTCGGTATTTGAGATTCCCAGAATTTTCCAGAGGTCCTGGAACTTGACTACCACCCTGTCGGCAAGCCCTATAGGGGTTTCTCCGTTTGCTTGGGCGGTCTGTTCTATTTTTCTTCCGTGTTCGTCGGTTCCCGTAAGAAAATAGACTTCATGTCCCGATGCCGCCTTGTATCTTGCAACTGTATCGGCCGCTATGGTCGTATAGGCGTGGCCGATGTGCGGTGCGTCATTTACATAGTAAATGGGAGTTGTTACGTAGAATTTCCTTTTCTTCATATTGCTTTTGTAGTCTATTAAAGGGAAATCGGCATTGCGATTAATAAAACATAACCAAGCAGTATTTCAATTACCTTTCCAAGAAACGATCTTGGTTAGGGTGAAATAGTTCTGGTTTGAAGTGTTTTTTTGTCTGATACGACGAATTCGGGAATTTTCGACCGTATTCACATTGTCATTGTCTTGGAATGTCGTCTGCGGGAAGCTTCTCGGGAGACTTCTTGCTGGGAGTTCTCCCTGAAAGGATGTTTGTGGACAGCTGGCAGTGAAGTCCCGTCCGGATACCGAAAAGCATCAAAACTAACAGCACTGAATTAAGAAACCTACGTCAGATTTATATCGCTACGGGGCAAGCTTGAGGAGAAGGTTCTCAAGACAGACTTCGACATTTGCGTTGTTCTCCGAAATCCGAGCCATTGTTTCCTCAAGAGCGGCAAATCTGTCCAGAAGTTTGGGCATGTCACTTTTTTCCGAGTATTCAGTTAGTTGATCAATGAGGTCGGTATTTACTATTTTCTCTTTTTCCCCTGAGGTTTTAAGAACCACTGAATCCCTAAGCCATGTCGAGAGGATATCAAAAACCGTTTTCAGCTTCTGAGGCTCTCCTTTTATGTCCTTGTGTATCTTCTCTACAGAGTCAAAAAGGGTAAGAGGTTTTTTGACATCAACGGCCATTACGCAGTTTACATATTCGATTCTTTTACGAAGATACTCTTCACTGGTGCCAACAGCTCTTGAAATACTGCCTCCAGATATTCTCGAGACAAGCTCCGTGTCGCCGTGCTCTGTACTTTGGTTTTCCAGAAACTCTCTTACTTGTTCTGCTTCAAGAGGCCGGAACACAACCGACTGGCATCTTGACCTTATGGTTGGCATAAGCAGGTCTGCAAGTGTGGTTATAAGGATTATCACGGAGTTGGGCGGTGGCTCTTCAAGGGTTTTCAGAAATGCGTTCTGGGCGTTGAAATTCATTCTCTGCACACCGTCGATTATGAAGACCTTGCAGGGATTCTCATAGGGTGCAAGATGAATCAGCCGTTCTATATCTTGTCTTATGTGGTCCACTTTTATCGTTTTCTCGTCCGGGTATCCGAACACTAGCACGTCGGGGTTGAATCCCTTTTCGGTTTTCGCACATGAGGTGCATTCGCAGTCAGAATTTCCCACTCGGTTCTCGGAGCAGTTTATGAGTTTCGCAAAACCGGTGGCGACCAGTTTTTTCCCCACTCCCTCGGGTCCTGAGAAAAGGTATGCGTGTGAGACCCGATTTTTGCGGACCGAGTTGCGAAGAAATTCTTTCTGGTGTTCGTGCCCTATGATCTGCGAAAATCCCATGGTTTCTATCTTACCGGCAAGCGGTGGCGTCTTCTATGTACGGCAGGCGGTTATTTTCATCTCTGGTCTGTTATGCATTCTTCAAGAAGCAGGGCTACGTGAACCGGAACCGTCCCGGTGAAATGGGAAATCTGCTCTAGGCAGGAGACTCCCGTCACACAGACCCTCTCCGATTCTGTCAAGTCCTTTACTTTCGGGAAGAGGTCGCATTCCCCCATGGCTTTTGATATTTCATAGTGCTCTGCTTCATAGCCGAAGCTCCCCGCCATGCCGCAACATCCGGCTTTGCTTGACCTCGCGTCGTATCCCAGACCCCTGAGAAGCGACAGAGTCTTTGCGAAATTGCCGACAGACCTTTCGTGGCAGTGTCCGTGAACCAGTATTCCTCCGCGTCTCTGCTTTGCGAAGTCAAAGAAATTATTATCTTGTGAACAGACAAATTCGCAGACCGAGTGTATGTTGGCAATCAGTGCGTTCAGTGACTCTGTTTCCGGCAGGAGATCCGTATATTCATCCCGAAAAGCGGACAGGCAGCTGGGTTCTGAAAATACTACCGGGATGTTCCTTGCGGCGTAGCCTGACAGGATATTCACGTTGTGAACGGCATTTTCCCTGGCTTTCTCAACCATGCCGGTACTCAGCATCGGCCGCCCGCAGCATTTTCTCTGCTTCTCCAAAAGCACCTCAAACCCAAGACTCTCAAGCACCCTGACGGCGGCTTTTCCTATTTCGGGGTAGAAAAACTCAGACCACGTGTCGTGGAAATAGACCACCTGTTTTTCTTTTCGGGGCTTTTTGCTTCTTTTGGAGAACCAGCTGCTGAGAGTATTATCGGCAAGCGGGGGAAGAGACCTTTTTCGGGAAATTCCCATGAGCGAGAGCAGTCCTCGGGAAAAAGAACCCTCAAGTGCTCGGTTAAAAAAACTGGGAAGAGTGCTGCGTATGGAACTTACCTTGTGCACTTGAGCAAACAGGCTGTCTCTTGCCGTGAAGCCGGTTTTATCCTTGTAGAGGGACAGAAACTCGGTTTTCATCTTGCCGACGTCAACACCGGAAGGACATTCTGTACGGCATGCCTTGCACCCCACGCAGAGGTCAAAAACATTATAAAATCCTTTATCGTAGATCATACCTGCGTCCATATGGCCCAGCAGAAGTTCCCGCAACAGGTTGGCTCGTGCCCTTGTGGTGTCGCCTTCGTCAAGGGTCGCTCTGTAAGAGGGACACATTATTCCCTCAGCGGTCTTTCTGCAGACCCCCTGACCGTTGCACATTGCGGCTGCCGCGACGAGCCCGCCCTCACGAGACCAGTCGAGAAAGGTGTTTATATCTCCGGCGGATTTTCTCATCCTGAGATTCAAAGAAGACTCGGCCCCGCCGACAACTTTTCCCGGATTGAGCATTCCCCAAGGGTCAAATATCTTCTTTAGCTTCTTCATCACTGAGTAGATGGCCTCTCCGAAAAGCCTTTCGTTAAGGTAGCTTCTCTGAAGACCGTCTCCGTGCTCTCCGCTCATTATCCCCGAGTAGCGGAGTGCAAGCTTGAGGGTGCGCTCTGAGATGGCTGCCATGTCAGATACTTCCTTCCGCTCCCGAAGGTCGAGAAGAGGTCTTATGTGCAGGCATCCGGCACTTGCGTGGCCGTAGAAAGCGGCTTTGAGACCGAACTCGTCAAGAAGCGAGATCACGTCCCTTGTATAGAGGGCTAGATTATCCACCGGAACTGAGACATCTTCTATGCACGGCACAGGTTTCTGGTTGCCTCTGTCGCTCATCAGGATTCCGAGCCCCGCTTTTCTTACGTCCCAGATTTTTTTCTGTTCCTTCCGCCCCGTTACTGCAAAAGCGGAATCCAGGAATTTCGCAAGGTTTTTCGCCCTCTCGTCAGTCTGCCTTTGATCGTCTCCTTGAAATTCGACCACTAGAATGGACCCCGGGGTTCCGTCGGTGAAGGAAAGGGAGTGGGAGAACTCTTTTTTTCTTCTCGCAAGACCTATCAGGGTTCCGTCAATAAGTTCTATTGCCGAGGGGGCGTGGGAGAGAATTTCTGAGACCGAATCCATTGCCTCCGGAATTTCACGAAACGGGATAATGCAGAGTGCACTTGAGTGAGGTCTTTTAACGAGGTTAAGCTCAAAATCGGTCGAGACCGCGAGAGTGCCTTCCGAGGAGGCAAGAAGTTTCGCGGGATTGAACTCTCCGTCCAGAAAATAGTTAAGCGAGTACCCAGAGGCTCTTCTCCAGTGTTTTGGAAAGTCGGTTTTTATTATTTCCCCGCTTTCCTTTATGAGCGCGGCGAGTTTTTCGAAAAGATCCCCCGCGATACCTGTTTCTCCGTTGGGTCTTTTATAATTTTCCCTGGAAAGCTTGACAGTGGATCCGTCTGCCAGCACGACGTTTGAGGAAATCACGTGGTCCCCCGCCATTCCGTACAGTATGGAGTGAGCTCCGGTGGCGTTGTTCGCTATTGCTCCCCCCACGGTGGCAACGCTTGCGCTTGAGGGGTCCGGGCCGAACATGAGGCCCGAGGGCGAGAGGTTTCTGTTAAGGTCGTCGATGGAGATTCCGGGTTCCACTGTGACTTTTTTCCCTCCTGTATCTAAGTCGACCACCCTGTTCATGTATTTTGACAGGTCAAGGATTATTCCTTCTCCTACAGCCTGTCCCGCAAGACTTGTCCCGGCTCCGCGCACTGTGACCGGCATGCCGCGTGCGGAAGCTTCGGAGATGGTGATCTCTACGTCTTCAGGGGTTTTTGGAATTACGACTGCTTCGGGGAGGATTCTGTAGTTGCTTGCGTCCGTGCTGTAGATGGCCCGGTCAACGAGGCTTTTTCTTATCTCGCCCCGGATCTGCCTGCCAAGCGTCTTGCTCAGATCTTCGATTTTTGATTTCTCCATGGAAACCAGTGCCGTCCGGAGCGTTTCGGGACAAAGACTGCGCTAGGGAGAGAAAATCTTCAGGTCTCGCCGTTTTCAAACGTTTTCAGTATACCGTAGGTCGTATCGCGTTCGGCCGGGATTCTTTTTATTTCTCTGGTGAGTTTTCTGAATTCCTCGGGCGGAAAATACTGTCCATAACTTGCGCCGGCAAACCGGGATATCTGCTCTTCCATCAGCGTTCCCCCGAAATCGTTTGCCCCCGCAGTGAGAGAAAACTGGGCGAATTCGGGTCCCTGCTTGACCCAGGAGACCTGTATGTTGTTTATCCATCCCCGAAGCATAATCCGAGAGACCGCGTACATCTTCAGCTGGTCAAGATCTGTCGGTCCTTTTCTCACCTTTCCCTTGGAGTGAGTGAACAGCCGCGTGTTCCAAGGAATGAACCGGAGCGGCACGAATTCTGTGAACCCTCCGGTTTCTTTCTGTATGTCCCTGAGAATTCCAAGATGTATGGCCCAGTGATGGCGCTTGTCTAGGTGACCGTACATTATGGTCGAGGTGGTCCTCATTCCTCCCCTGTGGGCTTTTTTTACTACCCTTATCCATACTTCGGTCGGTATTTTCCTAGGGGCGATTATTTTTCTTACTTCTTCAACCAGCACCTCGGCCGCGGTACCGGGGAAGGTGTTATGACCGACATCCTTGAGTCTTTTTATGAATTCCTCTTCCTCTATGCCGAGAGTCTTGGCACCGTAGTAGATCTCATATGGGGAGAAAGCGTGGGTGTGCATCTCGGGCACGGCTTTCTTTACTGTCTTTATAAGCTCAATATAAAAATTGCCGTCTATCTCGGGATGCATGCCTCCCTGCATGCATACTTCTGTTGCTCCTATTTCCCAGGCTTCAACAGTTCTCTCCGCGATTTCTTCCATCGAAAGAAAATAGGCCCTGTCATCCCCCTCGTCCGCCATAAAATTGCAGAAGCCGCAGTAGACATCGCATATGTTAGTGAAGTTTATGTTTCTGTTGACAACGTAAGTGACCACTTCCCCGACATCTTCCTTTCTTATCTGGTCGGCCGCTAGGGCCAGGGCGGATATCTCGTCTGTATCCTCTATGTTGAAAAGATGGACTCCGTCCTCAACCGATATTTCCTTTCCGCAAAGCGCATCTTCGATTATGCGGCCCGTCGTGCCGTTTATGTTCGACATGACACGCCCGATGCCCAGGGGCCTTCTTTGCTCTATAGAGTCTATTATGTTGTTTATGTCTTTCATTTCTCAGTTTACGGGAACGTATCCTCTCTCATCAACCCGCTCTCTTATCTTGCCGAGAACGTAGGGGTCTATCCAGCGCTCGTCTACGTACTCGGGATAGACAGGAAGTCTCTCCCGAAGTTCGTAGCCCAGTGCGCTTACCTCTGTTTCCATTCTCTCAACCTGAGGCCACGGAGCCTCGGGGTTTACGTAGTCTATGGTGAGAGGTGACACGCCGCCCAGGTCGTTTATGCCGGCCGTCAGGTAGAAAGTGAAATTCCTGTTGTTGAGGTTAGGGGGAATCTGTATGTTCATATCCCCTCCGAATATGAGCCTTGAGATCGCGACGGTTTTCAGCATCTCGAAAAAATCGGCGGGCGGGTATTCTTCCATCTTTATGTCTTCTTTGGGGTTGAAGTTCTGAATTATTATTTCCTGCAGATGACCGTACCTGCGGGACAGTTCAAGCAGGGAGTAAAGCGAGTCGATTCTCTCCTCAAACGTTTCCCCGATTCCGACTAGTATGCCGCTTGTCCAGGGGATGCTGAGCTCGCCCGCGTGTTCCATTGTCTCCATCCTCAGCTTCGGAACCTTGTCGGCGCAACCGTGGTGGGCGTTTCCTTTCTTTAGCAGTCTTTCGCTTATGTTCTCGAGCATGAGACCCATGCTTGGGTTGCTTTTCCTGAATGCCGAGAGCTCTTCGGGGGTGGAGAGCCCCAGATTCGTGTGGGGGAATATGCCGTGCTCAAGCCCGGTCTTTCCCATGTCGATCAGGTATTGTGCCGTTGTTTCGTAGCCGATTTCCCCGAGCGCGTCCCTGTACACCTGATAGGCAAGTTCCGGTTTGTCGCCCGTAACGAAAAGAAGTTCCGTGCACCCGGCCTTCGCTCCTTTCTTTGCTATGTCAACCACCTCCTGGGGGGTCATGAACAGTGTTCCCTCTCCCGGCTCTATCTTGAACGTACAGTACCCGCAGCGGTCCCTGCAGAGCTGGGTCAGGGGCACGAAAACGTTTTTGGAGTAGGTTACGGTTTTTCCCCTCGAACGGTTTCTTATGGCCGATGCGGCAAGAAGAAGAAAAAGAACTTCCCTGGGAAAAAGTTTCGCCAGATAGAGCGCATCTTCGCGTGTGACGCTTTCTTTTTCTATCGCTTTTGATATTACTTTTTCAAGCTTCGGAGAGGGGTGAAGCTCGGAGAAGTCTTTTGCTCCGAACGTCTCAAGCAGCATCGTCCTTTCGCTTTCCCCGAATGTTTTTTCCCAAGCTTCAGCTAAAAGATCCATATCAAGTAAACCACCCGCTGCTTTTCCGGTACAGAAGAAATTCCAACTTTGTCTCTAAGTATCTTATAAGGAGGTTGTTTTTGTCAAGCAATGCAGCGGGGTTGAAGAGTGCGGCGCTCCGGTAGCATTGAGGCATTTACGTAGTAAAGGATAGCCATACGGGGCAGGGGTATAAGGAGGGGTGAAAAAACTTTTCACCCCAGAATCTTGGTAAAAACCCCTAAAAAACGACTGATTCTGGTCAAGGACCGCAAATTCCACCCCAAGCCGTAATCTGCGTTGAAAAACTTAAGGAAAATAGCAGATAACTTACTGATATCACCTGATTAAGTGGTCGCCATGGGTTATAATTAAAGGCATACCAACCTTAAAAAAGGAGCAAACCCATGGCGACACAATTTAATCTACCTTTCAGCTGGGACCAAGTCGATAGAGCATCGGATTTTAACCGTCTTCAGATGGTTCTTGACAGCCTGCCCGACGCCCATATCATCCGGGCTCTTGAGTGTATGCGCAAAAACGGACGCAACCAGTACCCGGTATCTGCGATGTGGAGGGCCTTTGTGGCGGGGATAGTGTTCGGGCACGAATCCATAGAGTCTTTAATCCGGGAGCTTAACCGCAATTCATCTCTGCTTGCCGTCTGCGGATTCTCCACGGTGCCTATGCAGAGACGTGACAGGTATGAGGTTGAACCCGGCGGCGTGGTCAAGATTACAGATTTTGAGTCTCGCAGTTCTGCTCCCCGCAGTTATAACTTCTCCGGGTTCCTTGCAAACCTTGCAAAGCTCGACCTGCAGCAGGGTCTGGTATCGGAGATGATAAACAATCATCTGTGCAAAGAGCTTATGGAGGTGCTTCCCGAATTCGGCAAGCACCTCGGTTATGACGGCAAGGCGATAAAGAGTCATTCAACAGGCAGAACAAACCGCAGGGCAGGCAAAAAGTCTGATCCCGACGCGAACTGGGGCGTGCACAAGTACCGAGGAGTTGATTCTGACGGCAGGGAATGGAGCAAGGTAAAAAAATGGTTTGGCTACCGGCTTCATATCATTGCCGACACCGAGTATGAGATACCGGTTGCGTTCAGTCTGACCGAAGCCTCGACAAGCGAAATAAAACAGTGTGAACGGATGGCTGACAGTTTGTTCGGCAATAACTCCGAGCTTGCCGGGCGGTGCAAGTACTTCACTGCTGACAGGGGGCTTGACAGCGGTCCGCTCAAAGCCAAGCTGTGGGATGATTACAGGATCAGCCCGATTATAGACATCAGGCGGCTGTGGAGGGAGGAAAAGCAGGGGCAGAGCTATGTTCCGGGGCAGAGGATCATGAGACCTCTTAACAGTGTGCACGACAACATTCTTTATACTGAGACGGGACAGATATGGTGTCGCTGTCCGCTAAGCGGCAAGGAGCGCAGGATGGCTTCTTACGGGCTTGAGAAGAAAAGAGGCACTTTGAAGTTCCGCTGTCCGGCGGCCGCCGAGTACAATCTTGACTGCAAGGGCTGGAAGAAGTGTCACAGTGACGCGGGCAAAAAGACCAATGGTTACGGCAGGGTGGTGCGGGTGTCTCTTGAGCGTGACCGTCGTATTTTTACTCCCGCGCGGCACGGCAGTCCGTCATGGAACCGGGCTTACAGAAAGCGAACTGCCATTGAGCGTTTAAACTCACGCATAGGGGGCAGCTTCAGGTTTGAGAAGCACTATATCAGGGGCAAGGCGAAGATGGCCTTCAGAGCGGGTATGGCGATTGCAGTGATAATGGCTCTTGCGGTGGGTCACGCAAAGGCTGGCAGAACGGAGCGTATCAGATCCCTTGTGTCGGGGTTTTATACCGATACCGGATAGTCCTTCTTTAAATTATTCACCAGAAAATTTAAACGGAATTCAACCTTGTGTGGACTGCTGCGTCCGCACCCGGGCAGAACAGCGATTCCTGGGTGAAATTGGTGCTGAGTTGTGTCTGAATCAGCCTGAATCAGACAACTCGGCTTTGAAATTGCCGGAATACCCTCCCCTCCCTTCCGCTGTGTGCTTCCAAAAATCTCAAAACCCCCTACTACGCAAATGCCTCGTGCAGGAACGTAAATTGCTTTATCAGGCTGTTTTTAGTAAACTACACGTTTTTTATAGAATAATCCGGCGGGTAAGCGATGAAATCTACACGAATAAAAATAAGCATAAGCCAGGACGGCTCGCTCTCCAAAGAGTCCGTCGAAACCGTTAATTTTGGATTTCCACTCATTCCGAGAAAGCTTCTGAAATCCATGGGAGTTGAAAAAGTGAATGATACAACTTACGTAGGTATCGTGTCAGTTTTTTTGAATCTTATGGAAAAGGAGCAAGAGATAGAAATTGAACTGGGAGTGGAGGCTTCCGACGCTAGAAAGAAAATTCTGGATCTTTTCGCTAAGGGTTTTCAGAATATAAGCGGAAAAGATGCTCCTGACACTGAAAAGAAATCAAAACCCACCCCGAAAACAAAAAAACCGCGGGTGAGCAAGAAGGCTTCCGACGCGAAGAAGACCAGCTAGCTGCTATGCAGGATTTTGTTTTTGAAGAGGCGCTTACATTTGACGACGTAATACTATCTCCATGCTATTCTGAAGTTATGCCGAGCGAGGTTGACGTCTCCGTAAGGCTTACCCGGCGCATAAACCTCAATATTCCTATGCTGAGTGCCGCCATGGATACCGTGACCGAATTCCGCACGTCAATTGCCATGGCACAGGAAGGCGGTATAGGAATAGTCCACAGAAACCTCTCCATCCCGGCCCAGGCGGGCGAAGTCGAGAGGGTAAAGAAATACGAAAGCGGAATGATCGTTAACCCGCTGACCGTAAGTCCGGGAACCCGGGTCAGCGAAGCCCTCGATATAATGGTTGAAAACGATATCTCAGGCCTTCCCGTCACAAAACCTGACAAAACGCTTCACGGAATAATTACCAACAGGGACATAAGATTTGAAAAGAACATGGATCTTAAGATCGACAAGGTCATGACTCCCAGAGAGGAGCTTGTTACCGTAAGGGAGGGCACCACTCTTCTTGAATCCAAAGAACTTCTTCACAAATTCAAGATAGAGAAACTGCCGGTTGTTGATGACGGATTCAAGCTTCGTGGCCTTATAACCATGAAGGATATAGAGAAAATAGAGAAGTTTCCCAAGGCGTCTAAGGACGCGATGGGAAGGCTTCTGGTGGGAGCCGCGGTCGGAGTTGACAAACACAGCCAGGAACGTGTGGACGAGCTTGTTAAGGCAGGTTGTGACGTAATAGTGGTTGATACTGCGCACGGACATTCGAAAAGGGTGCTCGACAGCCTGACCCGCATAAGAAAAAAATACCCGGATATGGATTTGGTGGCCGGCAATATAGCCACCTCCGAAGCAGCCGAGGATCTTATAAAAGCTGGTGCCGACTGTCTTAAAGTTGGCGTGGGCCCCGGATCGATATGCACTACGCGCATGATAGCCGGCATAGGAGTACCGCAGATAACCGCCATAAAGAAGGTCTGTTCCGTGGCGAAAAAGCACGACATACCAGTAATCGCCGACGGAGGGATAAAATACTCGGGGGATATAACGAAGGCCCTTGCCGCCGGAGCAGACTCAGTGATGATAGGAAATCTGCTTGCCGGGTCAGACGAAGCCCCCGGTGAGGTTGTTCTCTATCAGGGGAGAACCTACAAGGTCTACCGTGGCATGGGTTCAATTGAAGCGATGAGGGCCGGAAGCAGGGACCGTTATGCCCAGGACGATGAGATGATGGAGGCTAAGCTTGTTCCCGAAGGAATAGAGGGAAGGGTTCCCTACAGGGGCAGTATAGGGGCTATAACCTACCAGCTGGTCGGTGGACTTCGTGCGGGAATGGGATACACCGGTTCTGCAACTATCAAGGAACTTCAGGAAAATGCGAAGCTAGTGAAGATTACCAATGCCGGGCTTCAGGAAAGTCACGTTCACGACATCGTAATTACCAAGGAATCTCCCAACTACAGGATCGGGTGATAACGGTTTTCCTATCTCGTAAAGCAGGCCTCACAAAGCGTGGTTTGCACTTAAAGGCTTTTCGAATTTTATCGCAACGGGGAAGGCGGACGTAAAATGCGGAAAAAAGTTCTTGTTCTTGATTTTGGTTCACAGTACACGCAGCTTATCGCCAGGCGTACTAGGGAACTGGGAGTTTATTCCGAAATAAAGCCCTACAGCACTACAGCAGACCAAATAATGGAAGACCCTCCGGGGGCGATAATACTCTCCGGCGGGCCTTCAAGCGTCTGGGAAAATGGTTCTCCCAGGGTGGAAGGGGAGATGCTGTCTTTAGGAATACCGATTCTGGGTATCTGTTACGGGCTTCAGGTGCTGGTTTTCCAGCTAGGCGGCAGGGTTGAACATTCTGAGAAGAGAGAATACGGTCCCGCTGTTCTGAACTTGGTAGCGGAAGACCCGCTTTTCTCGGATGTGGAGAAGACATCTGGAGTCTGGATGTCTCACGGAGACAGGGTTTTGAATGTGCCTGAGGAATTCACTGCGATAGCCGATACCGAGAACACGGAGTGTGCGGCGGTAAGAAACGCAGACGGAAACATATACGGAGTGCAGTTCCACCCGGAGGTGGCGCATACAGAATTCGGAGTCCGCATACTTTCCAATTTCCTTTTTCATGTGGCGCGGCTTGAAGGGAACTGGACGGCGGCCTCATTCATAGAGCATTCAGTACACAGCTTAAGGGAAAGGATCGGGAACGGCAGGATCATATGCGGCCTCTCCGGGGGAGTTGACTCCTCGGTCGCTGCAGCTCTTATTAACGAGGCGGTGGGACGCAGGCTTTACTGTATTTTCGTTGATACGGGATGCATGAGGCTTGGTGAGGCTCAGGAGGTCTGCGACGCTTTTTCCGAATTTGAGATGAATTTTATTCATGTGGATGCCTCTGAGAGGTTTCTTTCCCATCTTGAGGGTGTTGAAGATCCGGAAAGGAAAAGAAAAATTATGGGTGAGCAATTCGTAAGGGTCTTTGAGGAAGAGGCTGAAAAGATATCTGATGTTCGTTTTCTGGCCCAGGGAACGCTCTATCCCGATGTTATCGAGAGCGTGAGCGTCAAGGGTCCTTCAGCCGTCATAAAGTCCCATCACAATGTCGGAGGGCTGCCGGAGAAGATGAACCTGCAGATAGTAGAACCTCTCCGGGAACTTTTCAAAGACGAGGTGAGAAACGTTGGTGAAGCTCTCGGGCTTTCTTCCTCTCTGATAGGCCGCCATCCCTTTCCCGGTCCCGGTCTTGCGATCAGGATAATGGGAGAAGTTACGCTTGACAGACTCTTCATACTGAGACACGCGGACAGCATTTTTATAGACGAACTTAAAAAAGCTGGGGTATATGATGAAATATGGCAGGCTTTCTGCGTTTTTATCCCGGTAAAGACAGTGGGAGTGATGGGCGATGAGCGCACCTATGAAAATGTCTGTGCTCTGAGGGCTGTGAGCAGTACAGATGGAATGACCGCCGACTGGTCGAAGATATCCTATGACTTGCTCGGGAAAATCTCAGTAAGAATCATAAACGAGGTAAAGGGAATAAATCGGGTCGTATACGATATATCCACAAAGCCTCCCGGCACCATAGAGTGGCAGTGAAACCTGGCCAACTCTCTTTTTAAGTATGGCAAATTCACCTGTAATGGCCCCAAGCTCCCAGCCGTCCTCGCCGAGCGAAACAAAAGAATCGTCAAGATTTTCCTTTTGTAGGCCGCTATACCGTGGTCTTAGGGTCTTTCCTGACTTCAGCATCTTCGTAAGGTAAGTACTTGAAATCACACGTACGGGTCCCTGTTTTTACACTACAGGATATATTCTTTAACTGTTTCTGCGCAGCTGGGAGTCCCCGGACTTCTGCCGATTGAGCACAGTCCCCCGAAGCGGCATAAAGGGATCTGCATCACCTCCTTCCCGCCATCTTACTGCGAGCTTTCCATATACTGTCGAATTCAGGCAGACGGCAAGGTTCTCCTAACACTTCATGGAACTCCAGGCTGCGGTGCTCCCGTTTTTCAAGCATCTGGGCATTGGCTATGGGAAGAGATTGTAGAAAACCGGACAGTTTAATTTGCTTCTTACAACTGTAGCATAGAATATTGATTTTCTGCAGAGACTTTGTTATTTTACGATTGTTTATTAGCTTCACAGAAGAAACAAACTGTAGATGTCTCTTAATAACTGCCTAAACTATCTAGGGGGGGGGTAAAATAATGAAAAAAGTCAGTCTGGTTACACTGTTTTCGAGTCTTTTACTTGTTTTTAGTGTCGTGGGGGGGGGTACGCATTTAGCGTTTGCCAATACCGCCGCGGATGCTCGCAGCGCAGGCACTGAGGAAGCCATGAGAGCTTTTGTGGTGAGCACAAAACAGCGGTGGGAACGGATCACGGATCCCGACGGGCATTCGGAGTTTCGAGTTGCTATGAGAACTGACGACGGGGTGTGGAAGGACGGCGACATATACATTATTTCAGTTAATCAGAAAATCTTCTTACCTCAGATATTAGAACCGGGTGAAAGCATACTTTTCCATGGAGGACACCATGGTTCCACAGATGGATCTTTAAGGCACATTCGGATTTTTGAGCAGCTCATGACTGAGGTAGAGCAGGCAGATGGGAATCCTGTATGTCTTGTAGACACAAGAGCCACAAGAGAAGGCAGACATATCTGTGCGGTTGGAGTTACTCTTAGCGAAAGACAGTCCACATTTGATCAGTACTTAGTTGCGGGTTTTGATCATGAACCGGAACAGGTTGACTATAGCAAGGCCCCGTGCGGAATTGAGGAGGGATGGTTTGGCCAGACATCAACAGACTCCAATGGAGAGGAGTTTACGCGTACAAGTGCCGACATGGTGACTGACAGGGAAAGTCTGGTTGATTATCTCAAAACTGTAGACGAGCACATTACTGCGGAGACTAAGAGGATTCAAGACAGTCTTCCCCCGGGGCTCCCGCTAGGGGCACAGATAGGATATGTAGCACAGGACTTGCTTCGGTTAAGGCCGTGCTGGAGAGAAAAGGACGGTCCTTGGAAATCTGGGGAGATATATTTTTATCTGACCAGGTACACGGATAAACAGTATGGGATTTTTAACGGGCTTAATGCTGAATTTGAGGATGTGACATTGCATTTATATGACGGCTGCATTGATGTAGGGTAGACAATCTTTGATATACTGGATCAAGAAGGCGTAACTGACGGTTTCTTGAAATACTACTGGTCTGACCCTCGCAGAAACGATGATCTGGTGATTGACGATAGCGGAAATTCTATACGGGGTTTATCTCCCGGCACATCGGTTAAGCTTGGTTACTTTCTGGAGACAAACTTCCGTATTTTTGGTGGCAATTTCGTTCTCGGCTCGGGCATATATCTGGACGAGGAATACTATGTTCCCGACAGCGAGATGTGTCAGGACATACCTGACGACCTGTCCGAAGCGGCCCGTGCCAGACTTGACGAATTTCCGGATTTTACGGATTTCATAGAACCGGAGCAGCCAGAAGAACCGGAGCAGCCGGAGGAATCACCCCAGCAGGAAGATGATGGGGGATGTGCAATTGCTTCTTCGGACGGGGGCAATTTAAAAGCCGCAGGGCTTGGCTTTATTCTGATGGCCGGGGTTATGTTTTTTGGGGTTTTTGGGGAGAGGCGCTTCGGACGGAAGAATTAAGGCTTGGAAGTTTTGAGGTTGACTAGTTAGAACAGCAGTTGGGTTCCCGGTTTGAATGTATTGCAGTAACCATGCAGGCAAGTCGGGAATCTTTGTATCCTGACTTCACACTGTGCAAAGCCGAGAGAATATATCTTGCAGTGTGCAGACATATGCCCACCCATTATGATTTCAGGCACTTGCAAGTATGAATGTACTGTGAATCAGGAATCTAGCCGACTCTCTTTTTAAATATAGCGAACTCGCCTGTAATGGTTGCAAGTTCCCAGCCGTCCTCGCCGAGCGAAACAAGAGAATCTTCAAGGTTTCCCCTGGCGTTCTCCCTTCTTGAATCGACTTCCTCCTTGTAGACCGCTATATCGTGGTCTTGGGGTCTTTTGACAAGCACATCTGTCGAGACTACCTTGTATTCCCAGCGTTCCACTATTTTTCCTGTTCTTCTCTTTTCTCTTCTTCGTCGATGACAAGCGGGATGGCCTTGTCACTTGCGTCGGGCAGGGATTTTATGTGTTTTTCGTAATCTTTCTGGGTTATATTCCCTTCTTTTATATATCTTTTGTAAGTCCGTATATCAAACAATTTTTCGTTATCCTGCATTATTTAGTCCTCCAGACAGAAAAGGATTTTAACCACGAGCGAGGTTTTTTCAAACACAGCTGCTAACAGTGTTAAGGTCCGCAGCTTTATATGAGCCTTTTGGAGTTGCGTACTGCAAGGGTTATATGAAAAAAGCAAAACTGCACAAACGGCATTTTATAAAACCGGTCAGTTATCTTTGCTGTTAACAGAAAGGGATTTCGGGCTGCCGTTAGTTTTTTCCTGCAAGAACCAGTTCCATGTTTTAAAAAGGCCTTCGCGCAAGGTCACCTGCGTGTTCCATCCGAGTCTGTTTTGTGCAAGTGAGCAGTTAAGACTTATCCTCTTCACTTCTCCTGCACGCTCTTTTTCGTGAACGGTCCTAAATTCGGTTTCGGTTATCTCCCCGAGTAAGCGCACAATTTCATTTACCGAACTCTCGACAGAAGTTCCTATGTTGAAAGTTCCCTCTTGCCTCAGGGTTGCGGCAAGCAGGTTTGCCCTCGACACATCAGAGACATGAACGTAATCTCTTGTCTGTTGTCCGTCTCCGAATATAATGCAGGGTTCTCCTCTGATTATTCTCTCGCAGAAAATCCCTATCACGCCGGCTTCTCCCTCAGGGTTCTGCCTTTCTCCATACACGTTTGAGTATCTCAGAATAACGTGTCCGAAACCATGGCTCCTAGAGCAGTACTTTACATAATTTTCCGTTGAGAGCTTTGAGATTCCATATGGGGATAGAGGCAGCGCGGGGGTCAGTTCGTCTGCGGGGAGATTCTCCGGTTCCCCGTAAAGAGCGCCTCCGGTTGATGAAAAGATGAATTTCTCGGTTCTGTATTCTGCACAGAGTCTTAAAACGTTTATAGATCCGTTTATATTTATTTCGGCGTCAGCAGAGGGGTTTTCCACTGAATTTCTTACGTTTATCTGTGCCGCATGGTGATTAACGATCTGGGGGCGGAACTTGCGAAAAGCCTTTTCAAGTCCGGCTGAGTCCCTTGTGTCGCACTCAACGAATTCGGCTTCGGGAGGGATGTTGTCCTCAGATCCCGTCGAGAGGTTGTCGATCACGAGAACCTCGTGCCCCTCGGAAATATAGGCTTCACATACCCAGGAGCCTATGAAACCCGCTCCGCCTGTGATTATTATTCTCACTTTTTTCCTTCCAGGTATCGTGGAATAATAGGGTTCCCTTGAGTTTTTGTCAAAAACCTGCCGGCCCGGAAGATCGGGAAATTCCGTCGGGATTCGCGTGCGGAGGCCAAGCATTCAGATTCCGGCTGCTAATACTAATCCCATGTCCGTATCTGCGTTATGTAAAAGCCGTTTTGTGTTATTCCGATTATGGTTAACGCTGCATTAGAGACACTCTGCCCACTTCATCAAAAACATTACTGCATGCTCTGAGCTCCATACCGCCACTGCCGTTATCCTGTACAAGGTATCTTCTCAGCCCCGTGTGAACATCCTCTGCATTTGTTGTTGCCGTGCAGCCAGAAGCTGCCGTCTCCAAAACCGTTCTCGGTACCATCACGTAAGGACATATAATCACGGGATGGTCTGACGGACGATAAGCGTGGCCAGTCCAGTAACCCGTGAATATAGTTTCATCGGCAATGTCGGTATCGGTTCTTGAAGCGAGATAAGATAATCCGGGATAGACAAAATTTCCATCGTTATCAACGGATACGTAACTGCTTACTATAGTTTCATTACCGTCACTGTCAGTGAGCTTTGATCCTGCGTGTTGAAACTGCGCTCCTCCGAATTCCTCGCCTGCCGCAACAATCCCGACGTCAAGTTTACCAGTGGATTCATCTCCTTCCAGAAGCACATCAATATCCTCGTTGCTGCAGACAGTTTCTCCGTCCTGGTTGACACTGATATAGAACCCTCTCATTTCCATCCTCGTTTGCGTCGGTGCCGGTGTCATTTCATTGTCATCATCACAAGATGAAAGCACCAGCAATCCCGTAAGGCCAAACGCCACCGATAAAGCAAAGATTCCGAAACTGCCTAACCCTTCAAAACGGTGCAGGGAAAAGCCACCATAAAGTTTCCACACAACACAATCCTCCCTTGATTAAGTAAACAGTTCCATAATAACACAGTTCGCACAGGGGCGTTTGCAGAATTTCTGTTTATTTTAAAACTTGGTTCTCTATCAGTATCCACAGGGTCTGCGGCACTTCGGTTTGTTCCGTTTTTAAGTTATACTCCCCTCGCAACCAGTTTGCCTGCCTTGTTCGGAGCTGACGACATCTTGTTGTTCCGCAAGTGCATGCGTGCATAACTCAGCAAGCAGGATCACTGTAACGGAAATTGATTAGCCGTGCTTCTCGCAATTGACGTCGGCAACACAAGCATCAGGGTCGGAATATTTTCCGGAGACGAACTCGTATACAGTTTCAGTGTGGATACGGACAGAACCAAAAGCCCTGATGATTACGGAATTATTTTTTTCGGCAAAATGAACGAAAACGACATATCATCCTCTTCGTTCACCGGCGCCATCATGTCCTGCGTTGTTACTGACATGCAGGACGGCATGGCAAAACTTGTGGAGAAATATTTCGGTCACAGCCCCATAATAGTCGGTCCTGAGACAAGAACTGGAATGCAGATCCGCATTTATAATCACGAAGAGCTCGGGGCTGACAGAATAGCAAATGCCGTTGCTGCCTACCACCGCATCGCCGGAAGCGCGATAGTGGTTGATCTCGGCACGGCGACCACTTTTGACTGCATTTCTGAAAAAGGAGAATATCTGGGCGGAGCCATAGTTCCGGGGATCGAACTTTCCACGGTGGCGCTCTACCACGGAACTTCCAAGCTTCCGAAAGTCGATCCCGAAAAACCCGAACAGGTAATAGGCAAAGACACGGTCGAGTGCATACAGTCGGGACTGTTCTACGGTTACGCCTCGATGATTGACGGGCTTTGCGCGAAACTCAAAAAGGAAATAGGATCTTCTGCCGAGATCGTAATGACCGGGGGCTTTGCCGAACTGATCTGTGGGGAGTGCTACTCTGTTGACCAGGTCGACAAGGATTTGGCTCTTTACGGACTGAGACTGATTTATGAACTCAACTCTCAGATACTGTGTTAGGAAAATCGTCTCGGAAACCACCAGTTTTGTTCTCTCCTTGGAACTTGCGCACGGCCATAGCCATTGGGTCTTTCCAAACGCGCAATGTATGTACAGAAGAAAAAAGGCTGTCGGGGTCGAGTTTGAGGAGAATGAGCTATGGGCCTTTCTGTGCGGGCAGTCCCGCTTGGTAAAAGCTGATTCTTCAGTTTCCGGAACGTACGTTTTAAATTCCCAGAGCACCTCCAGGATTTCTTTTAATCTCGATTGCTCACACCTTTTTCAGGGAAGTTACGTTCTTATTTCTCCGAGCTGGGGGCGTCACTCGAAAAGAAAGATGTGGCTTCTGATTCCTTCTTTGGGGCGGCAGCCGCGGCCGGCAGTAAAACAGTGTGCTTAAAGGCAGTTCTCAGGGTGTCTGAGTGCAGATCCCTTCTTGCGGGATAGTTTTAACCAGCCCTTCGGACTTCTCAGCTTCGGGGTCGTAAAAAATTTCCTTTTCGTTTGCTAAAAATAGTTCTTTCCACAGTGCGTATCCCTTTCTGTTCATGTGAAGTCCGTCTTCAGTGAACAGTTCTTCTTTTATCTCTCCATCCTCATTTAGCATGTGGTCGTGGACATTGAGGTAAAAGGTGTGAGGCTCTGCTGACAGAAACTGTCTTATGAGATTGTTTGACGTCTTTATTCTGTCAAGAAAATGGAATCTTGCAGGGCTCGGTTTTATTGAGATGAACGTAAATTTCGTGTGAGGGTAGGATTCTCTGAAACGGTGGTAAAAATCCGCAAACAGATTCAGCACCTGCTTTGGTATGCATCCGTCGCCTATGTCGTTATCCCCCGCATAGAAGACCAGGGATTTGACGTCATTGGGTTTTATTACCCGCTCGAAATAGTGCAGACAGTAGGCGATCCTGGCTCCTCCGAAACCAAGATTCAGGATGTTGTAATCGCAAAAGTCCCTTGCCGCGCCCCTCCAGAGGCGGAAACTTGAACTGCCGTAAAATACGGTCGCGTCATTCTTTTTCCCGACATGGCGTCTCTGAAGGATTCTTATGTCCTGTTCAAACAGGTTTTTATCGATTGCCGCCGACTCTTTTTGGACCTGCTCGAAGGTTTTTAAATTTATCTTGGCAGATTCCACACGCCTTGCGAGTTCTGCTGCCTGCTCAACATATTTTCTGTACTCGTTTCCGTATTCCCTTACGAACTCAAAGAGCCTTTCTTTGTTTCCCTCCGGGTTTTGTATGTGATCAGATACCCTGAAAGGCTTTTTTATCACCAGGGAGAACACGTTCTGGTTTATTCTTTTGTCAAAGTTCGCCACCGCCACGGGAACGATGCAGGGTTCAGGCGAAATGGATGCGGCCAGAAGAAAAGCGCCGAGTTTGAACGGACCGGGTGATTCCTCCGTAGTCATGCTGGCTCCCTCCGGGCTTATCACTATATTAAATCCTTTCGCTATATGTTCCCTGGCCGTTTCATAGAACTTTTTCCTCCAGGCTTTTCTCTGCTCCGCAGTTCTTGTGGAGGGATCGGACTCGTCGGTGTAGACATTCATGTGTCCGAGCCTTTCATAGTAGTATGTGTGTCCGTATTCTTCTGCCCTGGGAACGCGTACAACGCGAATTCCCGCTTCGCCATACCTGGCGTAAAGAACCATCGAACTTATGAAATGGGAATCGAGAGTAATCTGAAAATGGTTGGGAAGGGTGTTATAGGGATGGTTAAGCAGGTGATTGTATATAAAGATGTGTCCCGGTTTGTCGGGCAGATTCTCCCAGCCTTCGATTACGTGGGGAGTTCTGTTGAAAACTCCCGTGAACTGCCTGGCCGCCATGGTTCTTACCTCGCTCGGGCAAAGCGACTTGGGCGCTGCGGTCACCGACTGATAAATATTTTTCAGTCCCTCGAAAAAATTATACTCGCTGTAGATTTTTCCGAGAATATCAAGGCTGAGACGGGACAGTTCCCTCTCAAGGCTTTCACCCTCTTTTTCCAGTCTGAACAGAAGTCTGAAAGCGTCATCTAACGTAAGCGGGCTGTTTAGCAGATGGGGAAGTTTGTGAATGGAAGAGTTTACGCTCAGCTGCATGGAGTTTTGCTCGATAAGGTTGCTTATAGCCAGTATTTCCCGTTCGTATCTTTGCGATATGAGTCCCGCGCGGGCATTTCGAAGCCGGATCGACACCAGCCACAAAAGTCTTCTGGCCAGCGCCAGTGCGGAGCCGGGGTTCCCGTTGAGAATTCTGTGAAAATTGCGGGCGCTTATGTGATAGATAACCGAGTTTCTGCTCGCAACAGCGGTGACGTCGTTTGATCCCGCAGGCACGGCCCCCATCCATCCGACCAGATATCCCGGCAGGCTGATCAGGTGAAGTGCGGCGGATTCCTCAATTTCTCCCTGCTCCCCGTCAGGAGAGAAACACAGTACAGCCTTTCCGTAAGCCAGTATGTCTATTCCTTTTGAAGCGTCCCTTTGTTTGAATATGGGTTCGTTGTTCAGATAGTATTTTTTCCGGGTCGCTTTTGCCAGCTGACGCAGTGTTCTGTCAGGGAAAACCTCGAAAAAAGGAGACTGTCTCAGAAGCTGGAGCGGATTAGGTACGGATATATATTTTCCTTGCTGGGAAAACAAGCCTGTTCTCCCCGTCTCGATATCCCAGTTGACATTGTTGTATTCTGCAAGTTCGGTTCTGACATGCTCGAGAAGTTTTATGCTTCTGCCGAGAACGAACAGCAGGAATTCGCTTCCAAGAAGGGGTTCCTGGTCAAAGAATTTTTCAAGATTCTGATGGCTCCACTTCAGCAGTACGCAGGGTCTCTCACATGTGATTGTTGTATAGTAGCGTTTTGGGGAGCGGAACCCCGACCAGCCTGCAGGGGTGAATTTTTCATCGCTTTTGCCCACCGAGAATTCATCAGTCCTGTCTTCGACGCTGATTGAGAAATTCACCAGCCCCTCTACCAGAAAATAAAAAGAGTGGCTCGGTTCAAACTGTTTGGTGAGAACGTAGCATTGTGGTACTTCTATCAGTTCGCCTATTTTAAGCAGGAAATCGGTCTTTTCTTTCTCGAAATTCGAAACGAATGGAAGTTCGCTGAATATCTCTTCTTTACCCCGCATAAAAACAAATCATACCTTTTTTGCTGGCATAATTATGTTTTATCCCAGGAACGAGGCATTTGCGTAGTAGGGGGTTTTGAGATTTTTGGAAGCACACAGCGGAAGGGAGGGGAGGGTATTCCGGCAATTTCAAAGCCGAGTTGTCTGATTCAGGCTGATTCAGACACAACTCAGCACCAATTTCACCCAGGAATCGCTGTTCTGCCCGGGTGCGGACGCAGCAGTCCACACAAGGTTGAATTCCGTTTAAATTTTCTGGTGAATAATTTAAAGAAGGACTATCCGGTATCGGCATAAAACCCCGACACAAGGGATCTGATACGCTCCGTTCTGCCAGCCTTTGCGTGACCCACCGCAAGAGCCATTATCACTGCAATCGCCATACCCGCTCTGAAGGCCATCTTCGCCTTGCCCCTGATATAGTGCTTCTCAAACCTGAAGCTGCCCCCCATGCGTGAGTTTAAACGCTCAATGGCAGTTCGCTTTCTGTAAGCCCGGTTCCATGACGGACTGCCGTGCCGCGCGGGAGTAAAAATACGACGGTCACGCTCAAGAGACACCCGCACCACCCTGCCGTAACCATTGGTCTTTTTGCCCGCGTCACTGTGACACTTCTTCCAGCCCTTGCAGTCAAGATTGTACTCGGCGGCCGCCGGACAGCGGAACTTCAAAGTGCCTCTTTTCTTCTCAAGCCCGTAAGAAGCCATCCTGCGCTCCTTGCCGCTTAGCGGACAGCGACACCATATCTGTCCCGTCTCAGTATAAAGAATGTTGTCGTGCACACTGTTAAGAGGTCTCATGATCCTCTGCCCCGGAACATAGCTCTGCCCCTGCTTTTCCTCCCTCCACAGCCGCCTGATGTCTATAATCGGGCTGATCCTGTAATCATCCCACAGCTTGGCTTTGAGCGGACCGCTGTCAAGCCCCCTGTCAGCAGTGAAGTACTTGCACCGCCCGGCAAGCTCGGAGTTATTGCCGAACAAACTGTCAGCCATCCGTTCACACTGTTTTATTTCGCTTGTCGAGGCTTCGGTCAGACTGAACGCAACCGGTATCTCATACTCGGTGTCGGCAATGATATGAAGCCGGTAGCCAAACCATTTTTTTACCTTGCTCCATTCCCTGCCGTCAGAATCAACTCCTCGGTACTTGTGCACGCCCCAGTTCGCGTCGGGATCAGACTTTTTGCCTGCCCTGCGGTTTGTTCTGCCTGTTGAATGACTCTTTATCGCCTTGCCGTCATAACCGAGGTGCTTGCCGAATTCGGGAAGCACCTCCATGAGCTCTTTGCACAGATGATTGTTTATCATCTCCGATACCAGACCCTGCTGCAGGTCGAGCTTTGCAAGGTTTGCAAGGAACCCGGAGAAGTTATAACTGCGGGGAGCAGAACTGCGAGACTCAAAATCTGTAATCTTGACCACGCCGCCGGGTTCAACCTCATACCTGTCACGTCTCTGCATAGGCACCGTGGAGAATCCGCAGACGGCAAGCAGAGATGAATTGCGGTTAAGCTCCCGGATTAAAGACTCTATGGATTCGTGCCCGAACACTATCCCCGCCACAAAGGCCCTCCACATCGCAGATACCGGGTACTGGTTGCGTCCGTTTTTGCGCATACACTCAAGAGCCCGGATGATATGGGCGTCGGGCAGGCTGTCAAGAACCATCTGAAGACGGTTAAAATCCGATGCTCTATCGACTTGGTCCCAGCTGAAAGGTAGATTAAATTGTGTCGCCATGGGTTTGCTCCTTTTTTAAGGTTGGTATGCCTTTAATTATAACCCATGGCGACCACTTAATCAGGTGATATCAGTAAGTTATCTGCTATTTTCCTTAAGTTTTTCAACGCAGATTACGGCTTGGGGTGGAATTTGCGGTCCTTGACCAGAATCAGTCGTTTTTTAGGGGTTTTTACCAAGATTCTGGGGTGAAAAGTTTTTTCACCCCTCCTTATACCCCTGCCCCGTATGGCTATCCTTTACTACGCAAATGCCTCAGGAACCCGGCTAAGATCAAAGGGTTTTCGCAATTCTGTTAAAAATAATTTACGCTGTTTGAAAGAGTCAAAGAAAATTCTTCCAAGGAGACTCAAGTGATAAAACATATAGTGATGTGGAAACTCAAAGACTCGCATGAGGGGATGAGCAAGGATCAGCTAATTGCCAAGATCAAGCAGGAGCTAGAGGGACTGAAAAGCGCCATTCCCGAGATAAGGACTATGGAGCTTGGCCAGAATTTTAATGAGCTTCCAGTCGCGTTCGATGTGGCACTCTATTCGGAATTCGACTCAAAGGAAGATCTCGAAATCTACCAGAAGCATCCCGAACATGTGAAGGTTGCGAAGTTTATCCGCCAGATAAGAACGGATGTGGCTCTGGCCGACTACGAAACGTGACTTGTCCGGCTCCGTCTGGCGGTTGAATAAGGGGATATGTCAAGTGCGGATATCATGTTGTCTGCGTACATGTGGTAACCGAGTGTGGCTATCATTGCTGCGTTGTCGGTGCAAAGAGCTGGCTTGGGTATAAAAACATTTATCCCTTCCCCTGTTATTCTCTCCTTGCTCAGCTGCCTTAACCTTGAGTTGCAGGCTACTCCGCCTGCTAGAACGACGCTTCGCACTCTGTTTTTTCTCGCGGCGTTAAGCGTTTTGTCAACAAGGGTTTCCACTATGGCTTCCTGATACCCGGCACATACGTCGAACAGATTCTCTTCGCTTTTGACCGGGTTTTTCCTTATGTGGTTGAGAAGAGCGGTTTTAAGACCGCTGAAGCTGAAATCATGGGATTCATTTTTAAACGGTCTTGGGAAACTGATAGCGTCGGGGTCGCCGTTTTTTGAAAGCCTGTCTATTTCGATTCCTCCGGGATAACCGAGCCCGAGGGCCTTTGCTCCTTTGTCAAACGCCTCACCCGCAGCATCGTCTCTAGTGCTTCCGAGCAGTTCAAATTCAAGAAATCCCCTTACCATGTAAAGATTCGTGTGTCCTCCGGAGACTATGAGTGCAACAAAAGGGAAATCGATATCGTTTTCCAGATGCGCCACTGCTATATGCGATTCCAGATGGTTTACTCCGACAAGAGGTTTTTCGTGGGAAAACGCAAGCGCCTTCGCCGTAGAGATTCCGACCATAAGCGAGCCTATGAGTCCGGGTCCCTGGGTCGCCGCTATGGCGTCGACTTCCCCTGCTGATGTCCCGGCAGTCTTGAGGGCCTGGTTTATTACCTGGATGATTATTTCCGTGTGCATGCGTGATGCTATCTCCGGGACAACCCCTCCGAAAGCGTTATGAACGTCAATTTGCGAGGAAACAACGTTTGATAGCATCTGTTTTCCGTTTCTTACGACCGCTGCCGATGTTTCGTCGCATGATGTTTCGATACCCAAAATGAGATGAGACATAAATCGAACCTCTCCGATGAACTGGCTGATAACTTTACCCAAGTGCCAGATTTAGTGAACTGCGTGCAAGGCGGGAGTTTCTGTCCTGTGCTTTTTCATGCGAATATGTTCCGGTTAACATTCGGTTGGCTTTGAGTATTTCTGCAGACAAGGAGGTTGTGATGCCGGGGACTTTCAGGGGACTGATTCCGTGTCTTTTTATTTTTCTTTCGTTCGGCTGCGGTTTCGGGGAAAAGAGCGCTCAGGACGGGGGCGTTGAAGTCCCGTCAGAATCGATTCCTCGGGAAACTTCTGCAGAGAATGTGCCTGCTCAAACTGCCGTGGAGCCTGTACCCGCGAAGATTCCTGCAGATCCGATGCTCTCACGCATATCCCTTCCCGAGGGGTTTTCGATCTCCCTTTATTCAAATCAGGTGCCTGGCGCGCGTTCGCTTGCCCTTGGAGCCGAGGGCACTTTGTTTGTCGGCACCAGATCCAAAACAGTGTATGCCCTTAGTGACAAAGATGGCGACAACTACGCCGAAACTGTCCATATAATTTCTGACAGCCTTAATGTTCCAAACGGCGTTGCGTTTCGGGACGGGGATCTTTATGTTGCGGAAATAAGCCGGATTCTGCGCTATGACGGTATTGAGAACCGTCTCTCATTTTCTCCTCGACCCGCACTTGTGATTGACACGTTCCCCGCAGATGCTCATCACGGGTGGAAGTTTATCAGGTTCGGCCCGGACGGAAAACTCTATGTTCCGGTCGGAGCGCCGTGCAACGTCTGCACCAGGGACGACGAGCGCTATGCCGCGATCCTCAGAGCTGATCCCGACGGGAGGAATCTTGAGGTTTTCGCTCGCGGAGTCAGAAACACTGTGGGTTTTGACTGGCATCCGGAATCTGATGTGCTCTGGTTTACCGATAACGGAAGGGATAACATCAGCAGGGACCGGCAGATTAACGACAACAGTCCTCCGGACGAACTTAACCGCGCCGGATCAGCCGGACTTCATTTCGGTTTTCCTTACTGTCACGGAAAGAACATTCAGGATCCGCAGTTCGGTTCGAAACGCAGCTGCAGTGAATTTGCCTCTCCCCAGTGGGAACTTCCCGCACATGTCGCGGCGCTTGGCATGCGGTTCTATACGGGTTCCATGTTTCCCGCGTCCTGGAAAAACGTTATTTTTATTGCAGAGCACGGCTCGTGGAACAGAAGCGTGCCGGTGGGTTACAGGGTGAGCGCTGTGCGCCTGGATGAATCGGGCAATGCCGTTTCATACGATGTGTTCGCGCACGGCTGGCTTGGCAGTGACGGAACCGCCTGGGGAAGGCCCGTTGACATACTTGTCGCTCCCGACGGAGCGCTGCTGGTATCAGATGACCTCAGGGGAGCTGTTTACAGAATTTCCCGTTAGCAGATCATACAATCGCCGAGGCGTTTTTATTGCCCGAACTTATTTGTAAATGAACCTGTAATCCCCTAAACTAATCGATGTCCGAAGCGTTTCTTTAAGGGAGCCCTTACTCATGAGTTCTTCTCGCAAAAAAGAGAAAATACCTGCCGAGTCCGTGATAACCACAGACCCTTTTGCTAAATCAAAAAAGATATATGTGAACGGAAAGATCCACGACATAAAGGTAGCTATGAGGGAGGTTGAAACCGATGATTTTCTCTCGGATGCCCCCAATGCCGACCGCTTCAGAATAACCCTTTACGACACGAGCGGTCCCTATACGGACTCCCAGGCTGACATTGACGTTCACGGGGGTCTGCCGCCGCTTCGCGAAAAGTGGATAAGGGAGCGGGCAGATGTATCGGAACTTCCCGGTTTCTCTTCGGAATTTGCCAGAAAAAGACTCGAGAGGGCAAACGGGATAACCTTCGGGAACATAAAAAAGCCCCTTTGCGCCTTGCCCTCGCGAAACGTGACCCAGATGCACTACGCCAGGAAGGGAATCATAACGCCCGAGATGGAGTATATCGCCATAAGGGAAAACCAGAGAATCGACGAGACGGCAGAAGTTTACAAGCAGCTCGGAGCTTACCACGAGGGGGTTGATTTTGGCGCGCGCATCCAAAGCGGCTGCATAACACCCGAATTCGTCAGGGATGAAGTTGCCGCCGGGCGTGCCATAATTCCGAACAACATAAACCATCCGGAAAGCGAGCCCATGATAATAGGGCGTAATTTCCTTGTTAAGATAAATGCGAATATCGGAAACTCCGCCGTTACCTCAAGTATTGAAGAGGAAGTCGAAAAAGCGGTCTGGGCGTGCAGATGGGGAGCCGACACCATAATGGACCTCTCGACCGGGGACAATATCCACGAGACCAGGGAGTGGATAATAAGAAATTCTCCCGTTCCCGTGGGAACGGTTCCCATATACCAGGCACTTGAGAAGGTTAACGGAAAACCCGAAGAACTTACCTGGGAGATTTTCAGGGATACCCTCATAGAGCAGGCCGAACAGGGAGTTGATTATTTCACCATACATGCGGGAGTGCTTCTTCGCTACATCCCTCTTACAGCAAACAGACTTACCGGGATAGTCTCAAGGGGCGGATCGATAATGGCCAAATGGTGTCTTGCGCATCACAGGGAAAGTTTTTTGTATGCCAATTTTGAAGAGATCTGCGAGATAATGAAGTCTTACGACATAGCGTTTTCTCTGGGGGACGGTCTCCGGCCGGGCTCCATAGCGGATGCAAATGACGCCGCGCAGTTCGCCGAGCTTGACACTCTCGGGGAACTTACCCAGATAGCCTGGAAGCACGACGTTCAGGTCATGATAGAAGGTCCGGGACACATTCCCATGCAGATGATAAGGGAAAATGTGACCAGGCAGCTTGAGATATGCGCAGAAGCTCCCTTTTACACTCTAGGGCCCCTGACTACAGATATAGCACCGGGCTACGACCACATAACTTCTGCTATAGGGGCGGCGATGATAGGCTGGTACGGAACCGCTATGCTCTGCTACGTTACCCCGAAGGAGCATCTTGGTCTTCCCAACAAAAAAGACGTCAAGGACGGTGTTATAACCTACAAGATTGCCGCGCATGCGGCGGATCTTGCAAAGGGCCATCCCATGGCACAACTTCGCGACAATGTACTGAGCAAAGCAAGGTTTGAGTTCCGCTGGAACGATCAGTTCAACCTGTCTTTTGATCCGGATACGGCTCGCGAGTTTCACGACGAGACCCTCCCTGCCGAAGGGGCCAAGGTTGCGCACTTCTGCTCCATGTGCGGTCCGAAGTTCTGCTCGATGAAGATCACGCAGGATATAAGGGATTACGCCAAAGAGCATGGTCTGTCGGATATGGATGCCGTTCAGAAAGGGCTTGATTCCAAGGCCAGGGAATTTTCGGATAAAGGCAAAGAGATATACGTTGAGCTGCCGGATTAGGCTTGACGGCAGTAATTTATAAGTCCCTCTGGCCTAGTTTTGGCTCAGTCTAGTAGTAAAAAATGCATGATCTGTCTGGGAAGGTTTTTTTTTGTTCTGTCCTTCTCAATTCCTCTTTATCCATTATTAATTTTTCCGCTATTTCGCTATTGATTGCGTAGTATGGGTAGTGGTGATATATATAGCGTATAAGATTATTGCCCTTGAGGCTTTTATATTTGTCTTTAAACAAAGTAAGATTTTTACGGTCTTTAGTTGTAATTTGTGCTGAATAACTACCTCTATCAGCCAGTTCCCAGCATTCCCCGTCCTTTATAATTCCAATGTTTGTGAGTTTTTTTAGGTCAGCGTTAGACTGAAAGGAAAAACAACCGAATTTGTATGGAATAAATTCATAGTTTTTCTTCTGCTGGTATTCTTGGGTGAACAGAAAAAGGTATTTTTGCAGGTCAGCCTTCCTCAGTCGTCCATCAAACACCTCAAGCAAAGCTAAGAGAATCTTCTGGCGGTAATACAACGATTTTTTCTCTCGGTTTTCATTTCCTCTTCCTTGCATAAGTTATAGATAATAATGCTGAAAATGCGGGGATCCTTACAAAAATAAGGTTTTTTATCTGTGTATCAGTGAGAAGATATACCAAAGCCGTTATCTAATCTCATTCTCGACATCCAAAATACTTTTTTTCAGGTCCCCATAGCAACACTTGCGTGGTGAGAGGTTTTCAAGAGAACTCAGGCGAATGGTTCTTTGCTTTTTGCATTTCTGGTCAAGGGTTTTCGTTGGAATGACGTAAAAGTCCCATTCATTTATATCAAGGGTGGCAAGAGTGTTAGAAGTGGACCCCAAAAATCAGACAGCACCTTAAGTGTATTTCCTTGGTATTCTAAAGGAGTATACAGGAGGTACATAATGAAGAGTAAAAGACGTAATCATTCACCGCAGTTCAAGGCAAAGGTAGCGTTTTTGGCGGTAAAAGGAGACAAGACAGTAGCGGAGCTTGCCCGGCAGTTTGAGGTTCATCCCAATCAGATAAGCATGTGGAAGAAGAAGCAGCTCGGCAACGCCGCGGACAAAGTGTTCGGCCAGGGGGCGGGCAGCAAGGCGGCGGGCGAGAGCAAGTACGTAAACCAGCTTGAATCCAAGGTGGGCCAGCTGACGCTGGAGAACGATTTTTTATCAAAGGCGCTCGGTCGGCAGCGGCGCAAGAAGTTGGTAGTGCGCGGCCGGGCACTTTCTTTGGTAAGGCAGTGCAAACTGCTGGATATAAATCGCTCAAATATTTACTACAAACCTGTGGGGGTATCCCCGCAGGACGAAGAGATTATGAAGAAGATTGACAGGATCTACATTAAGTATCCGTTTAAGGGTTCAAGAAGGATGGTGTACGCCCTTAAGGCACAGGGCGTACAGGTGGGCAGAAAGCGTGTTATGAGGCTTATGGGGATACGAGGGCTTGCTCCCGGCCCCCAGACTACAAAGAAAGGGGGAGCAGAGCACAGGATATACCCGTATCTGCTGCGGGGGAAGACTGTAGAGCTTCCCGGGCAGGTATGGGCGGCAGACATAACGTATATAGAGATGAGCAGGGGTTTTGTGTATCTGTGTGCGGTAATGGACTGGCACTCGCGCAAGGTTCTTAGCTGGAGAGTGTCTAACACAATGGACAGCAGTTTTTGCGTGGAGGCTCTGGAAGAAGCGCTTTACAAGTATGATAAGCCCGAGATATTCAACACCGATCAAGGAAGCCAGTTCACAAGTGAAGAGTTTACGGGAGTTCTTAAAGACAGAGATATAAAGATAAGCATGGACGGCAAGGGAAGCTGGAGAGACAATGTTTTTGTGGAGAGGCTTTGGAGAAGTGTTAAGTACGAGGAAGTGTATCTGATGGCATATGAATCCGTTGCCTCGGCAAAGGCTGGTATAGGGAAGTGGATAGATTTTTACAATGAAAAAAGACCACATCAGGGGCTTGGAATGAAAACACCGGATGAGGTTTACTATGGTCTTGGGACAGCACAGAAGAATGTGGCTTGAAGCAATGAGACAAACAGAGCAGAGAGTTTATGGTTTTGGGAGTCTTAAAGATGGTTATGCGTTGGTGGGAATACACTTAAGAAAACAAAAATGCTGTCTAAAAAAGGGGACCACCTCTCTTTTTCTATTTTATTGACCGTCCCTTTTTGTCGCCCCTGGCGACTTCTAGAGATAAAAAAGTTTCCGACACAAAATCTCCTTGAGTGCGCGTTTTTGGTTTAGCCTTTTAATCCGCCAAAGATGGAAAGAACGCCCCGCTTAAATTGAAAGCCGGAAACAAGCGCAAACGGGCGCGACCTCTTTAGAGGTTGCGGAAATATGCTACAATATCGTTTATAATCGGTTCAACTGAAGAACCATCATCACCGGTATTTATTCTATGGAAATACTTGTCATCAACGGTCCGAACCTCAACATGCTGGGCAGGAGAGAGCCTGAGATTTACGGAAGCCTTACTCTCTCTGAGATTGAATCTTCTCTTTCTTCAAATGTTGATTCGCTGGGGGGAGATGTCGGACTTTCCTTCTTTCAGTCAAATTCAGAAGGGGAGATAGTCACCGCTGTACAGAATGCCTACGGGAAGTTTGACGGAATAATTATAAACCCCGGCGCCTATACCCATACAAGCGTAGCCATAAGGGACGCCATACTCTCAACCGGAATGCCTGTTGTGGAAGTTCATATTTCCAACATATACAAAAGGGAGGACTTCAGACAGAAATCGTTTATCTCGGGAGTATCGCTCGGTGTTGTATCGGGCTTCGGGGCGCACAGTTATTACCTCGGGCTTTTGGGACTCGTTGAACACCTGAGCAAACAAAGCGTCTCTTCCTGAATTCCTCCCCGCGGGATTCTTTATGAAGAAAAGAAAATGGATAGTAGCAAGACCCGCCAAAGGGCTCACCGAGAGAATTTCGTCAAAGCTTGGCATTTTGCCTGTAACCGCAGGACTTCTGGTAAACAGAGGAATAAGTTCCATTCAGGACGCCGAGGCTTTTCTTTCTGCAGACCTCTCTGACCTGCCTTCTCCCTTCCTGATGAAAGGGATGGAGGAGGCCGTGACACGTCTTTGCAGGTGCGTTTACGAAAAGGAAAAAATCGCCGTCTACGGAGACTACGATGTTGACGGAGTCACAGCGACCTCTCTTCTTACGGGTTTTCTGAAGGCTGTGGGCTGTGACGTTATCTACTATATTCCTGACAGGTTCAAAGAGGGTTACGGAGTGAATTCCGAAGCGATTCGCAATCTTAGCCAAAAGCAGGTGGACCTTGTAATCTCGGTTGACTGCGGAATCACTGCAGTGGATGAAGTATCACAGGCAAAAGCGCTGGGAATGGATTTTATAGTAACGGATCATCACAGCTTTTACGGACAGGCGCCTGAAGCTGTAGCCATTCTCAATCCCCGTCAGGAGGACTGCCGGTACCCGGGAAAAGAGATTTCAGGCGTCGGAGTAGCCTTTAATCTCGCTCTTGCACTTAGAAGAACCCTGAGAGAGGAGGGGTTTTTCAATAAAGTTAAAGAACCCAACATGGGGGATTTTCTTGATCTTGTTGCTCTGGGGACAGTCTCTGACCGTGTACCAATGGATAATGTGAACAGGATTATGGTGAAAGAAGGTCTGAAAAGAATGCGGGGTCGCAAGCGTCTAGGTCTTAGGGCCCTTAAAGAGGTAAGCGGCATAGACAATGACATAGAGGTATTCGACATCGGTTTTCGTCTTGGTCCAAGGATAAACGCGGTGGGGAGGCTTGGTTCCGCGGACAAGGCGGTTGAACTTCTTCTCACCGACAGTGAAGAGGACGCTTCTACGCTCGCAAAGATTCTTGACGAACACAACTCCGAGCGTCGAGACATTCAAGAGGAAATACTACGCGATGCAACCAGCATGGTTGAATCTGAGCCCGAGTACTTAAATAGCAATTCCCTTGTTCTCTCGTCCCGTGAATGGAATATAGGGGTTGTAGGGATTGTGGCCGCTTCACTTGCTGGATCTTTCGGAAAACCGGCTTTTCTGATCTCGGTAGACAAAAATGGGGTGGGCAGGGGAAGCGGGAGGTCTTTTGGGGGAATTAATATATTTTCTGTTCTCTCAAAATGTGAAGATCTTCTGGATCGGTTCGGCGGACATGCCTACGCGGCAGGAGTGACAATTCTTGAGGAAAATATAGATTCTTTCAGGAAGAGATTCTCAGAAGAACTTGAAAAAAGCGGTCAGAAACCTGAAAACAGGATTAATATAGACTCAGAAATCAGTTTTGCTTCAATAAACGATACCCTTGTTTCTGAGATTGAATGCCTCGCGCCTTTCGGAGCGAGGAATCCCGAGCCTGTTTTTCTCCTAAAATCCGTTCATATACTGAGTCAGAACCTGCTTAAGGACCAACATATTATGTTTAGAGTGAAAAACAATGACTCTGTGCTAAACTGTATTTGGTTTTCTGCTCCCCAAGAACATCTTCCCGAAAAAATGGATCTGGTTTTTTCTCTGCGCTTTGATATCCGAAACAGGAAGAATAGAGGCTTCCGCCTTTTCATAAAAGATGCAAGCGATGCTTCTGAGTAAATCCATTTCCGGTATTTGACGTAATCCCCTAGCGGTTTTGTGATAGTCGTCTTTTTTTCTTTTTCCACAAAGAGAGATTATGCGTAGGAAATCTATCCTCTCAGTTTTGTTGATCTGTGTAAATACAGGATAAGGGACGGGTCTCTATCCGCACACAGAAGTGGACCCCAAAAATCAGACAGCATCTTAAGTGTATTTCCTTGGTATTCTAAAAGAGTATACAGGAGGTACATAATGAAGAGTAAAAGACGTAATCATTCACCGCAGTTCAAGGCAAAGGTAGCGTTTTTGGCGGTAAAAGGAGACAAGACAGTAGCGGAGCTTGCCCGGCAGTTTGAGGTTCATCCCAATCAGATAAGCATGTGGAAGAAGAAGCAGCTCGGCAACGCCGCGGACAAAGTGTTCGGCCAGGGGGCGGGCAGCAAGGCGGCGGGCGAGAGCAAGTACGTAAACCAGCTTGAATCCAAGGTGGGCCAGCTGACGCTGGAGAACGATTTTTTATCAAAGGCGCTCGGTCGGCAGCGGCGCAAGAAGTTGGTAGTGCGCGGCCGGGCACTTTCTTTGGTAAGGCAGTGCAAACTGCTGGATATAAATCGCTCAAATATTTACTACAAACCTGTGGGGGTATCCCCGCAGGACGAAGAGATTATGAAGAAGATTGACAGGATCTACATTAAGTATCCGTTTAAGGGTTCAAGAAGGATGGTGTACGCCCTTAAGGCACAGGGCGTACAGGTGGGCAGAAAGCGTGTTATGAGGCTTATGGGGATACGAGGGCTTGCTCCCGGCCCCCAGACTACAAAGAAAGGGGGAGCAGAGCACAGGATATACCCGTATCTGCTGCGGGGGAAGACTGTAGAGCTTCCCGGGCAGGTATGGGCGGCAGACATAACGTATATAGAGATGAGCAGGGGTTTTGTGTATCTGTGTGCGGTAATGGACTGGCACTCGTGCAAGGTTCTTAGCTGGAGAGTGTCTAACACAATGGACAGCAGTTTTTGCGTGGAGGCTCTGGAAGAAGCGCTTTACAAGTATGATAAGCCCGAGATATTCAACACCGATCAAGGAAGCCAGTTCACAAGTGAAGAGTTTACGGGAGTTCTTAAAGACAGAGATATAAAGATAAGCATGGACGGCAAGGGAAGCTGGAGAGACAATGTTTTTGTGGAGAGGCTTTGGAGAAGTGTTAAGTACGAGGAAGTGTATCTGATGGCATATGAATCCGTTGCCTCGGCAAAGGCTGGTATAGGGAAGTGGATAGATTTTTACAATGAAAAAAGACCACATCAGGGGCTTGGAATGAAAACACCGGATGAGGTTTACTATGGTCTTGGGACAGCACAGAAGAATGTGGCTTGAAGCAATGAGACAAACAGAGCAGAGAGTTTATGGTTTTGGGAGTCTTAAAGATGGTTATGCGTTGGTGGGAATACACTTAAGAAAACAAAAATGCTGTCTAAAAAAGGGGACCACCTCTGTTTTTGCCCTTAAAAACGCAGAACACATAGATATGAGCCCAACGCTTGATGCCCTCTCTGAATTTTCCGGTTTCGGCATTCCAGCTTCTGTGAGGAGCAATGCCAAAATTGATAATGGAAGGTTCTGTCTGCTCCCATGACTGCACATATGCGGAGTTTTTGACTTCAATTGAAGTGCCGGATTCCATACGTATATCAGCCTCATCCCACTCTCTTCTTGGTTTTTTGTCGAGACCCAGTGCCGCAACAACAAGAAATTCTGCCAGAATTCCGCGGGCGGTGTTATCCAGAGGCATGGATCCTGACCATCTCCAATAGTCGATCAATAACAGCGGTTGCGTGATTCCCGGCCCGTGAAACGGTTCCTGTCCGTCCAGCAGTATGGCTTCATGTTGGGGTAGTCCGTCACTCACAATACATTACATACCTGAAAAAGAGATGCCGAGGCACGTATGACACACAAAATCAGGTCATTTACAGACGGATTTTAGCACGTGAAACAAAGAGCGGTCTTTATTGCCTGTTTGTGCTTTATTAAGTATATATTTGCAACCTGTTGCAGGCTTTTCCATTCCATGCCCAAGAGAACCGACATAAAAACCATAATGGTCATCGGCTCCGGTCCGATAGTGATAGGACAGGCCTGCGAGTTTGACTATTCGGGCACCCAGGCGTGCAAAGTGCTGAAAGAAGAAGGCTACAGGGTGGTTCTGGTAAACAGCAATCCGGCCACCATAATGACTGACCCTGACTTTGCCGACAGCACTTATGTGGAGCCGCTCGTTCCCGAAATACTGGAAAAAATAATAGAAAAGGAAAAACCCGATGCCATTCTGCCCACAATAGGCGGACAGACGGCACTTAATCTTGCCGTCTTGCTTGCCGAGTCAGGTGTGCTCAAACGCCACGGTGTAGAGCTCATAGGTGCGAAAATCCCCGCCATAAAGAAAGCTGAGAACAGGGATCTTTTCAAAAAAGCCATAGAGGATATAGGTCTTGAGGTGCCGAAAAGCGGCGTCGCGCATGATATGGAAGAGGCTTGGGAAATTGTGGACGAAATAGGGTTTCCGGTCATCATACGGCCTTCGTTCACCCTTGGCGGAACCGGCGGAAGCGTTGCCTACAACAAAGAGGAATTTCAGGAGTTTGCCAAGGCAGGAATCGAAAGCTCTCCGGTAAGCGAGATACTCATAGAGGAATCCATAGTGGGGTGGAAGGAGTTTGAGTACGAAGTCATGCGGGACCATATGGACAACGTCGTCATAATCTGCTCCATAGAGAATTTTGACGCCATGGGCGTTCACACCGGAGACAGTATAACGGTGGCCCCCGCGCAGACCCTTACCGACAAGGAATATCAGCATATGCGCGATGCTTCCATAGCGATAATCAGGGAAATCGGCGTTGAAACCGGCGGTTCTAACATTCAGTTCGCCGTCAACCCCAAAGACGGGCGGATGATGGTGATAGAGATGAATCCGAGGGTTTCGAGAAGCTCCGCGCTTGCCTCGAAAGCCACCGGGTTTCCGATTGCCAAGATAGCGGCAAAGCTTGCGGTCGGTTATTCGCTCGACGAGATCTCAAACGATATAACCAAGTATACGCCCGCATCTTTCGAACCGACGATAGATTACGTTGTGGTAAAAATACCAAGGTTTGCGTTTGAAAAATTTCCCCAGACCAGACCCTCTCTCACAACACAGATGAAATCCGTGGGGGAAGCCATGTCAATTGCAAGGACTTTCAAAGAGTCCCTGCAGAAGGCTATGAGATCTCTTGAGATAGATTCCTACGGTTTCGAGAAAGTCTCCGATGATCCCGAACAGATAAGAGAGGAACTCAGAGTTCCCTCTCCCCGGCGCCTGTGGTACATAGCCGATGCGTTTCGTCTGGGCATGGACCTTGAGGAAATCTACTCGATCTCCCACGTGGATCCGTGGTTTCTTGGAAATATAAAGCAGATTGTCGATTTCGAATCGGATATTGCAGAGCAGGGGCTTAACCTCAAGACCATGCTTCAGGCAAAGCGCCACGGTTTTTCCGACATCAAGATCGCGGAAATACTCTCCACGCAGGAAGGGGAGGTGAGAAATTTCCGCCTGCGCGAGGGAATTGAGCCTGCTTTTAAGATGGTTGATACCTGTGCCGCCGAATTCGAGGCCTACACGCCCTATCTTTACTCCACTTTCGAGAGCGAAAGCGAAGCGCTTCCCACCGAGAGAAAAAAGGTTGTGATACTCGGCGGCGGGCCGAACCGCATAGGCCAGGGCATAGAGTTTGACTACTGCTGCGTGCACGCGTCTTTTGCGCTCCGGGAAGAAGGTTACGAAGCCGTTATGGTTAACTGCAACCCTGAAACCGTAAGTACGGATTACGACACTTCGGACAGGCTTTACTTCGAACCGCTTACACTTGAAGACACCCTAGCTCTCATAAGAAGGGAGAATCCATGGGGAGTTATAGTTCACCTCGGAGGCCAGACCCCGCTTCGCCTTGCCCTCGCACTTGAGGAGGAAGGTGTGAAGATAATAGGAACTTCCCCCGAGAGCATAGACCTTGCCGAGGACAGAGACAGGTTCACAAAGCTCGTTTCGGATCTGGGACTGCTTCAGCCCCAAAGCGATACCGCCAGAAGCGAAGCGCAGGCCATTGGCATAGCCCGTGAAATAGGATATCCGGTAATGGTCCGTCCATCTTACGTTCTGGGCGGTCGCGCAATGGAGATAGTTTACGACGAGGAGTCTCTTCGCAGCTACGTACGGGAAGCTGCAAGCGTTTCGCCGAACCACCCGATACTGATAGACAAGTTTCTAAAAGACGCAAAGGAAGTCGATGTGGACGCGGTTTGCGACGGGAAAACGGTTGTTGTGGGCGGGGTGCTTGAGCACATTGAAGAAGCGGGGGTTCATTCCGGAGACAGCGCGGCGATTCTTCCCCCGCTTTCGATTGAACCTGAAATCATCGAGGAAATAAAATCCCAGACGAAAAAACTTGCGCTTTCTCTGGATGTCAGAGGGCTTGTCAATATCCAGTTTGCCGTAAAGAACAAAGAGGTTTACATAATCGAGGTAAACCCCAGAGCAAGCCGAACCGTTCCTTTCGTGAGCAAAGCCATAGGAGTTCAGCTGGCCAAGATAGGGACTAAAGTGATGACCGGAAAATCTCTTGAAGAACTCAACTACACGCAGGAAATCGTCCCGGAGCATTACTGCGTAAAGGAATCGGTGTTTCCTTTCGTCAAGTTCCCCGAAGTTGACACGATTCTGGGCCCGGAGATGAAGTCCACCGGCGAGGTTATGGGAATCGCTCCCGACCTTGATCAGGCGTTTGCCAAATCCCAGATCGCGGCCGGCAACAGCCTCCCTTCCTCAGGAGTAGCCTTCATAAGCGTAAAAGACGAGGATAAATCCGACAAGATGCTTGACATAGCCTGGAGGCTGAGCGATACCGGTTTTGATATAATGGCTACCCGGGGCACATATGAATTTCTCAACAGAAATGGTATTATTTCCCGAACGGTGAACAAGGTTAAGCAGGGCCGTCCCCACATAGTCGATCATCTTAAAAACGGTGAGGTGCAGCTGGTTATAAATACCACTTTCGGCAAGAAGGAGATCGCGCAGTCGTATTCCATAAGAAGGACGGCGCTTGTAAACAATGTTCCTTATTTCACCACTATTGCCGGTGCGGTCGCCGGAGTTGGTGCTATCGAGGCCTTGGCGAGAATCGGTCTCGATGTAAGGGCTTTGCAAAGCTATTATTAACCCTATCTGTGGTTATAAGTTGAGGCGAGGAGGAGACTTCAATGAGCGTCCAGAGAGTTCTGATTACTCCCGATGGATGGAAAAAGCTTAGGGATGAACTTCACAGACTGAAGACCGTCGAAAGACAGGAAGTGATCAGACTTATAGAATATGCCAGATCCCTGGGCGATCTTTCCGAAAACGCCGAGTACGAGACCGCCAAGCAGAAACAGTCGTTCATAGAGGGGAGGATACAGGAGCTTGAAGACCGCCTTAGCCGTGCCGAAGTGATTGACCCTGAGAAAATCACTGCTCGGGACCGGGTGGTTTTCGGTCTTACGGTTACGGTGGAGGATGTTGATTCCGGAGACATAAAAAAGTACAAGCTCGTGGGAGAAGATGAATCCGAGCCCGAAATTGGTCTTATATCCGTTACCTCTCCGGTCGGCAGCGCGCTTATTGGGAAAAGAGTCGATGACGAAATACAGGCCAGGGTTCCGGGAGGAATTAAGGAGTTTCTGGTTATTAATATAGAATAACGTTTTGGTATGGGCAGGCCGGTTGACAATATTAAAAAATTCATCCTGTTTTCAATTGTTTTCCATATTCTTATATCTCTTGCCTGGGGAAAGATTGTCGTGCAGAAAAGCGTTCCCATACACGGCGATCACATAGAGGTCTCCCTCAAGCGTTTTGAATTAAAGAAACCTAAACCTGAAAAAAAAGTCGTAAAGAAGAAAAAAGTTGTCAAAAAGAAAGTTGAGAAGAAAAAGGAAAAAGTCGTAAAGAAAAGAGATGACTCCCTGGCGCTTAAAAAGAAAGCAGAACCCGAACCTGCCCCCGAAGAAGAACCCGAAGATAGCAGTTATCAGATTGCGAGACCGTCCTACGGCTTTACCCCCAGACCTGCCTATCCTACCGTTGCAATAAGACGCGGTTACGAGGGCAGCGTGATACTTAATGTGTACGTGCTTCCAAACGGGGAGCCCGGGGAAGTGACCATCTCCGAGTCATCGGGTCACAAGGTTCTTGACAAGGCCGCTTTGAAGGCTGTAAAAAAGTGGAAATTCCAACCGGCGCAAAAAGGCTTCAAAGCAGTTTCAAGTTGGGTCAAGGTTCCTATAGAGTTTCGGCTGGAATGAGGCTTAACCCTTCGCCGGGAGTTTACGGGATTTCATGTTTTTCTTCATGAGAAATTATCTTAGCGTATTCGTTGCAGCTTCTGTGGTAGTCCTGCTTGACCAGCTGACCAAGTGGCTTGTTACAGTCCATGTACCGTATCTGTCCAGGATAAATGTGTTTTCATGGTTCGACATAACGCATTTGCGAAACCCGGGAATCGCCTTTGGCATGCTAAGGAACATGTCCGAGGATATAAGATTTTACTTCTATATAATCGTTTTCGTTTTAGTGCTTGTAGTGGTCCTTTTATTTCTTCGCACGCTTGAAAAGGAGCGGAGGATTTTTCGATATGCGCTTGCTTTGTTGCTTGGGGGAGCTGTTGGAAATTCAATAGACAGGTTTGCCTACGGATACGTGACTGATTTCATTGCAGTTTACTGGCCCGGGAGGCCGGATCTGCTCTGGCCTCCTTTTAACGTGGCTGACTCTGCTATCACGGTCGGGGCCGTTTCGATCCTGATTTGCGGAATCGCGGGACGCAGCAAGGAGAATTAAATGTTTAGCGGTATAGTTGAAGATATAGGAGCCGTGCGGGCGCTTGAGAAAAAAGACAAGGGCGTTGTTTTGAGAGTAGGGGTTCGCAGGATTGATGTCGCAGAACTGGCATTGGGAGAAAGCGTGGCCGTAAACGGCGTATGTCTTACGGTGGTTTCCGTCGGAGACGGGAGTTTTTCCGTTGACGCGTCTCATGAAACTCTTTCTGCAACCAACCTGTCTGGCCTCAGGGCGGGGAGCGGAGTGAATCTTGAGAGATCTCTTCGGATGGGAGACAGGATGGGCGGACATATGGTCACGGGTCATGTGGACGGAGTCGGCGTGGTTCGGTCCATTGCTGCTGTGGGAGAATCCAGAGTTTTTTCTTTCTCGATTCCGGCATTGCTTTCAAAGTATGTGGTCAGAAAAGGATCGGTTGCCGTTGACGGCGTAAGTCTCACCGTCAATTCGGTAAAGGGCACTGAGTTTTCGGTAAACATAATTCCCTACACGCTTCGGGAGACGGTTTTCTCCGAATTTCGAAGTGGCAGAAAAGTTAATATAGAGTGCGACATAATAGGCAAGTACGTTGAGAAAATGCTCTCCGGCATAAATGTCCCCGAAGAGGGTTCTCCCGCCGTAAGAAAACTGTAAACTGACTTGAGCGAGAAGCGGCATATTTTTCTTACGGGGTTTATGGGAGCGGGCAAAACAAGCGTCGGCAGGGAGCTTTCCGGAAAACTGCGAATGAATTTCTATGATCTTGACAGTGAAGTGGAACGGAAAGAAGGTCTTTCTGTAGCCGAGATATTCGAAGCGAAGGGAGAGCAGGGCTTCAGGCAGAGGGAAACTGAAATGCTCGCCGCTCTTTCTCAGAAAAGATCCCCGGCCGTGATCTCGTCGGGGGGAGGTGCGGTTCTGCGGCAGCAGAATCGCGAAATAATGGAGGCTTCGGGCGAGGTCTTCTATCTGCGGGCGGATATAGATATCCTTTGGGACAGAGTGAGGAGCGAGAAGGGAAGACCCCTCCTTGACGTCAGTCACCCTCGTGCCGAATTCCATGAACTGTTTATGAAAAGAAAGGATATTTACGAACTCTCGCCGCATGTTGTTTTTACGGATGATATGAGTATCTCTGAAGTTGCTGATAAAATAGTCGGGATGCTCAAATGAAGCTGGAGGCTTAACTATGAAAAAAACGGTTTTCTTGTTTCTTGCTGTCTGTTTTCTGCTTGCTGGTTCCCTTTCGTGCGCTAAAGTGGAGGAAGACAAAGAAAGCTCTGAATTCCTTCCGAGCCTGGACGTCCCTGAACTTCTTTCCTCTCCCGGTTCTTCAGAGAACTTTCCCTCTCTGGCGGGTCTTGTCGAGAAGCAGAAGCATTCTGTTGTGAACATAAGCACCACCAGTGTCGTGAAGCAGGGGAGAATGTTTCCCGGTTTTGGCGAAGGAGACCCTTTTGAAGAGTTTTTCAAGAGGTTTTTTCCGAACGACCGGGAACGGGGGTTCAGACAAAAGGGCCTGGGTTCCGGGTTCATAGTCACTGAAGACGGCTACATAGTTACCAACAACCATGTGATCAGCAGAGCAGAAGACATACAGGTCGTTCTCTATGACGGATCAAGGCATACGGCTGAGATTGTGGGACAGGATTCGAAAACGGATCTTGCGGTCCTTAAGATAAAGCCTGAAAAAAAACTGAAACCCGTTGTTTTTGGAGATTCGGACAAACTCAGAATCGGTGACTGGGTCATGGCGGTCGGGAATCCCTTTGGACTCGGCTACACAGTAACGGTCGGAATAGTGAGCGCCAAGGGAAGGTCTCTGGGTCTCGGCGCCTACGATGATTTCATTCAAACCGATGCATCCCTCAATCCCGGAAACAGCGGAGGTCCGCTCTTTGACCTCGGCGGGGCGGTGGTTGGCGTTAACACTGCGATAGCTGCCAGAGGCCAGGGAATAGGCTTTTCCATACCAACAAACATGGCCAAAGAGGTTATATCCCAGCTCATGGAGAAAGGCAAAGTGGTGAGGGGATGGCTGGGAGTCATGGTTCAGCCTATAACGCAGGAGATAGCCGAGAGCATGGGGCGTAAGAGTACCGATGGAGCTCTTATCTCCGATATAAGCCCGGGAAGAAGCCCCGCGGAGAAAGCGGGCCTGCAGAGAGGGGATGTGGTGGTGAAATTTGACGGGGAAACTATAAATGAATTTACGTCCTTGCCCAAGCTTGTGGGAATGAAAGCTCCGGGCACTTCCTGTAAAATCACGGTTCTGCGCGACGGGAAAAGCAAGGAACTTTCCGTTGTTCTCGGTAAGATGCCGGATGAAGAAACTCCTGCGGAGTCTCAGCGGGACGAGGATATTGAATTAAGCGACATTACCCCTGATATAGCCGCGCGGTTTGGCGTTGAGTATAAAGAAGCCGGAGTGCTTGTTACGAACGTGGACCGTGCCAGTTCCGCCTGGGAGGCCGGGTTCCGTCCCGGGGATGTGATACTTGAGGTCAACAAGAACTCCGTGGAAAACCTTGCAGACTACAATAAGATCATAAGCGGCCTGAAACCCGAAAAGCAGTATCTTTTTCTGGTAAAGAAACGCAGGAACACTATGTACATTGGCTATGCTCCCAAAAATAAGCAGTAACAGTAGGCTCCAGGCAATTACTCTGTGCGGATGATTTTCTTTCGGAATTTTTCCGGCATCCGCACGGTCCTTCTCTCTTTGTAGTCAAAAAACACTAAAGAGGTCCTGACCTTGGCGACCTCCTTGCCGCTTTTTTCGTTCGCAAGTGCGTAGATGAGCTCGACAAAGTGGTTTCCGTACTCGCCGATGCCGATGCTTATTTCCATCACATCTCCGTAAAACGCTTCCGAACTGTAAGTGATTCCGACGTCTCCCATTATGATTCCCACTCCCTCTATATCGGCTTCCGTGTAGCCGTGTGCCGTAAGAAACCTTACACGGGCCTCGTGCGCAAGGGTTAACACCGAGTCGTGTCCGAGATGAGAACCATAATTTATGTCGTCTATTCTTATCGGAATTTGTGTTGAAAAGACGAATCTGCTCGGCAGATCTATTTTTATTCTTGCCATTTTCTAGGGTTTCCTACCTGAATATATCTGTATTTGCGGGGCCGTGAAAGAATTGCTTGCTTTTTGCTTTTCAAGGGTTATAGTCATGCCCCAACAATTGTTCCAATAAATTTTTCGAGGAGACGGAATTAGATGGAAGAAAGGACAGAAAAGGAGCATATAAGCAACCACATTGATATCGAATCCAAAAGATTTTTCTTTGACGTTAAGGAAAACCACAAGGGTCAGTATCTTAGGATTACTGAACTAAGCGGCGGCAGGTCAAGCATAGTTGTTCCCTTTGAGGGAATAGAGCAGTTCAGAGACAAGCTGGTTGAAACGATAAATCAATCCCTTGAATTAGCCGAAAACTAGATAATTCCCGACAGTCTAATTTCCTCCCATCCTTTCATAGGCTTTAAGATCGTCTACATGATCGCTTTTGCTTTTACCACTCTGAGTTTTATATAATTCGGGTCCGGAAGCTTGCTTATGAATCCGACCTGAACATTCTTGAGCCGCATCATCTGTTTTGCGTCCAGAACTCCTTTTATCTTGAAGCGGTTTGATCCGAAAGGGGTGTTTGAGGATTTGAAAAACTCTATTTCAAGTTCTATTTTTTCGTAAGGGATGTCGCTTATATTCTCGATGACCAGCTTGCTGAGCGTTGCGATTCCCCCGGGGATTCCGCTTCCCCATTTAAATTCCCTTATGACTATATCCTGCTTCGGAAAAACTTCCGGAAGTTGTTCCTGATAAATTTCTGCGTCCCTGTATGCAGCAGGATCGACGGAATCGGCCGGTCCATCAGCAGGAGAAACGCTTTCGGATTCATCCGCATACGGTGTTTCCTGGCCCGGTTCAGCTTCTTTCTGCGGTTTTTTTTCTCTCAGTATGCTTACTGAACTGATTTTTTGCTTTATCCTCTCCCCGATGCTTCCTCCGCCGGCAAGAATGTAATTAAGTTCTTTTGTTGTTATAGCTTCGGCTCCGGAGACCGCAATGGATCTTTCAATAGCTTTTGGACTCGAAAAACCGACGTTTATCCCGGTAAAAGTTTTTTCCTCTCCTGCGGGAAGTACGTTATGTATTGTTACCGAGGATCGGTGAGTGCTGCCCGGTCCGGTTCCGCCCTCTCTTTCCGTTAAAAGCAGTTTCAAGTTTTTAAAGTGGACTTTTCCTGTGTTCTCAAGGGTGATCTCGGTTATAAAACCCTCCGTTCCGAAACTCGCGCCTTCAAACTCCCAGTTTTTTACGAAAATCATGTCTTCAGCATCTGCAAACGAGCTCTCCGACACCTCAGCGCCGGCTACCATTGCCTCAAAGTCTTCAGGATCCGAGTTCATGAGTCCCATATCCAGGTCGGAGAACGTTTTCTGGCTTCCTGCGGGCAGTTCCTCGGGTATATTCCCGTGAAGTGAGCCCAGGAGCTTGCCGGTTCTTGTAAACAGATCAATCCTGATCTTTATGTCCCTGTAGCTGGTTTTGCCGGAGTTTGCGACGGTTATTTTCCCAAGTGTCGCCATGCGCCCCGTTCCATAGGATTTCCAGGAATAATCCGTTACTGTCAGATCTTCACGTGGATTCGGCTGCGCATGGGCGATTTCCGCCTGGGGAGAGTGGATAAGCGGAAAGAGCAGAAGGGCAATCGTGACTGTCGCGACATGAATTATGCTTTTCATCAGGTCTTAAAATAATCTTCGCACTAGTATACCGAACAGTTTTTGTTATGGAAGATCCGGCGGGAAGGCTTTTGCTCTTGAGATATCTTCCAAAAAAGTTATAAATCTAGAACCGTCAGCCGGCGGCTGAAGATTTTCTCGGCGTGCGATTCGCCGCAATTCATATAAAACGGCGGGATTTTCAATGGCAATTTATATATTACTGAGCAGGCTTACTCCCGAGGGCAGAAAAACTGTAAAGGAGCGGCCCGGAAGAATAAAGGAAGTCGACAAGGAACTTGAAGACATAGGCGTTAGGGTTATTGAGCAGTATGCGACTCTGGGCAGGTACGATTTTGTAAACATAGTTGAGGCGCCCGATAACGAAACCATAGGGAAAGTATCGGTTGATCTCTGCTCAAGAGGAACTGTGGAACTGGTAACTCTTCCTGCAGTCTCGGTCGAATCTCTGGTTGAATCGCTTAACAGGGTGAGAGCGGAGAAGACACCCCCGACGCCATCCGGGGAAGACAACAATGCTTAAAAAATATTTCGGAGTAGTTGAAGAGCAGTCGCGTGACGTTTTCGGGACGCACCCGAAAAAAACCCTCTCGGCCTTTTCTTTTCTCTCGGTCGCTTCGGTCGTTTTACCCCTGTCCATACTTATTCTGTTCATTCTGCTTAAGCTTTTCTGAAAAGTATTAAATGGCAAAAATCAGAACACTTCCGGATGTGCTTGTTTCCAAGATAGCCGCTGGAGAAATAGTCGAAAGGCCGGCTTCCGTAGTAAAAGAGCTTGTTGAAAACTCAATTGACGCCGGGGCAACCAGAATATCCATACACCTTGAAGCCGGAGGCAGGCGGCTTGTAAGGGTGGCTGATAACGGCCACGGAATGTCGCGTGACGATGCGCTTATGAGCATTGAACGTCATGCTACGAGCAAAATAAGGGATATTGAGGATCTTTTCTCGATACAGACTCTGGGTTTTCGCGGCGAGGCGCTTCCAAGCATAGCCAGCGTTTCAAGATTCAGAATGGTAGCCGCCGCCGAGGGGGCGGAATCCGGCACCGAGATCTACATTGAAGGCGGAGTTGTAAGGAAAATAAAAGAAACGGCGTCTCCTGCGGGTCTGTCGGTTGAGGTTAAAAATCTGTTTTTCAACACCCCGCCCCGGCTTAAGTTTCTGAAAACGCCGGAGACTGAACTTGGCAGGGCTCTTGAGGTTGTCCAGCGCGAAGCTCTTTCGCGCCCCGGGGTGTTTTTTGAGGTTTCCTCAGGCGGTAGAGTTATCCATCGCTATGGCGCAAGCGAGTCGCTTGCGCAGCGCGCAGCCCAGATAATCCCCGGCACGGACCTCTACCCAGTAGACTTTGAAGACGGCACGCTGAAGTTGCGCGGCTTTCTGGGAAGTCCTCTGGATCCGCGCTCCTCGATGCGCAGACTCTTTACCTACGTAAACTCAAGACCCGTAAGAGACCGTTTCATAAACAGGGTTATAATGGATTGTTACGGAAGGATGATTGAGAAGGGAAAATATCCTCAAGGGGTGGTTTTTATTGAAAGAGATCCTGCTTTGGTGGATGTGAACGTACATCCGACCAAAAGCGAGGTGATGTTCGATAGCCAGTACGAAGTTGGCCAGAGCATTCGTCGCTCCATAGAAGGTATGCTTGCAGACGCCCCCTGGATGAAGTCCCGCGGGGAGAGAACCCGCAAGGCTCTTGGGGATTTCTACGAGAAGCAAAAAGACCCCGGGCTTTCCGAGAACAGGGAGTACTCCTCAGCAGCGCCTTCGGCAAAAGGGGCTTCCGTCCGAGCCACTCACAGACCTGAGCCGGGTTCTGCGCGTCCCGGCAAAGCCGATTTCTCCATGCCTGAGAAATCTACGGGAGAGGACATGTTCTCCCAGGGTTTTTATTCAGACCTCAAGTTCCTCGGACAGGTCGGAAGGCTTTATCTGGTGTGTGAGGATCCGGACGGCATTATTCTTGTTGACCAGCATGCGGCCCATGAGAGGGTTAACTTCGAGAGAATAAAAAAATCTTATCTGGAAGAATCTTTTTCCTGCTCCCAGAAACTTCTCATCCCCGAGGTCGTCGAACTTACGGTCCGGGAAATCAGTACGGCACGACAGTTTTCAGAAAAAATGGAGAAACTCGGCTTTGATTTTGAAGTTTTCGGGGATAACGCGGCGAGAGTGAAATCCGTCCCTGGATTTTTGAGGGACTCCGATTACGTCCGGGTTTTTACCGATCTGTTTGATGAACTTGAAGGTTTCGGCGATCCCAGAACCCTGGATGAGCATCTTGACAAAGTGTGTGCGACCATGGCGTGCCACAGTTCAATAACCGCAAACCGAAAGCTCTCAGAGCAGGAAACACGGATGCTTTTTGCGGATATGGATAATTGCCAGAATCCGCACGCATGTCCTCACGGCAGGCCGGTGTCTGCCCGGATATCCTACAATATGCTTGAAAAGATGTTTAAGAGAAACTGATTCTTAGAGTTGATACATAAAAATGGTATTAAGGAACTTCCAGGAAAAATTACTTTTTGCAAATCTGTGAAGGAGGAACGAATCTGAAATGGCTGTTGTTGGCACGAGCGGTTTTCACAAGGGTATGAAGATCGAAACCGAGGGGGCGATCTGGGAGATAGTAGAGTACAAGCATTCAAAAATGGCGCAGAGAAGCCCGATAGTTACGGCGCGGCTCAAGAATATAGCCACGGGAGCCGTACGGGAAATGAAATTCCGGGCGGGAGACACATTTAACGTTCCCGATATCCAGAAAAGAACCATGCAGTATCTGTACAGGGACGATGATATGTTTTACTTCATGGATTCTGAAACTTTTGATCAGTTTCCTTTCAGGGCGGATGCGATAGGGGATACGGTGAAGTTTCTCAAAGAACAGCAGGAAGTCGTGGTGCAGATGTATGAGGGAGAGCTGATAGGAGTGGAGCTTCCCACAGCCGTTGTCTTTGAGGTTACCCATACCGAACCCGGAGTAAAGGGAGATACGGTTTCAAGCACCACTAAACCGGCTACCATAGAAACCGGAGCAGTTGTGGCCGTTCCTCTTTTTATTGACATCGGAGACATGATAAAAGTTGATACGAGAAACGGGAACTACCTGGAGAGGGCGAAATCCTGAGAAGAGAGCTCTTGTCGCTAACTGGAGACCTATTTCCCGAAAGGGTCCTCAGTTTCCGGATGCCAGAGCTTGAAATGTTCTCTGTGCAGTTCGTGGTATGAGTCTTTTTCGAAGTACTTATCGTAGAATTCAAGATCAAGGTGATGGGCCTGAAATACCAGCCGAACAAACATCGGGTCCAGGAAAGCCGGAAATCTTCCGTAGTTTTCATACACGTAAGAGCAGAAATCCTTTACTATCTGTATTCTGATCTCGGAAGGATGGTATTCGTCGCGCAGGACCGATTCAGGGTCTTTGTAGGGAAACGGATTGTCTTCCTTCCAGAATTCTCCCCTTACTTCCAGAAATCTGTCGACAGCTTCGTTCATGTCCGCTACGTAGGGAGGGCAGAGGGATTCGAAAACTCCGTCCCTTCCGACAGGATAAGGCGGGTTTGTACTCCTTAGGCTTTGCTCCGGCTGGACGAAACGGAATCCCAGACCTTTGTGGGAAGGATCGACCCCGAGCGCATAGTGGGGAAGCAGTCCGGTGAAGGTCCAGCCTCCGAGTCCCAGAGCCTGCAGAGCAAGATTCATGTTCTGGCTTATAAAGGCCTGCTCCACGTTAAGAGTAGTCAGCACCCTTAATTCCAGATCAAACAGGGAAAGCCTGACGTCGTTTCTTATGTAGCCTTTTTTTATCCACTTATCAAGCCCACATGATCTCCCCCCGTTGAGTTCGTCGATGATGTTAAATCCGTACTTGGCCCCGAAGTATATGAACAGAAGAACCATATACTCAACGGTGGTGTTGGTTACAGGGATAAAGAAAGTCGTTCCCGGCTTGTTTGTGTTCCATGCGTTAAAGTCGAAAAGACCGGGTTCTCCCTTCGGAAGATCAGCCCTTTGAGTCTCAAGGGTGATTCTGCTTGCCCTGAAAAGCTCGACTATTTTTTCAAGCTGCTTTTCCCTGTCAAGCGACATGAAAATGGAGGTGTCCGGAGGTATAAGATCAAAAAGCCGCACCATGTATACGCCCTGGTCGTTTGTGTAGAAAAGTTCGGTCGAATGGGAGTTGCAGGAGCACGGCCAGCTTCTGCCGGTCCACTGGAAAAGCCATGATATGCCGGTTCTCGGAAGATCTCCCAGGGAAAGACCCGTGGTGCCCGTGCCGGCCCAGATGAGAAAAGCCTCTTCAAGTTCGGAAAGGGCAACGGGGTTGTGAGCGGAACTGTACGCAAGGTTGCCTTCGGGAATTTCCATCCCGAGGCCGAAGCGACGCGATCTTCTTGAGAATATGGAATCCAGAAGACTGAAGTTTATCGCTCGTTCAAAACCCTCGGGGATTTTCATTTGTCCGTTCTTGTTAGATGGCCTTGCGAGAAACAGCCCATTTCCGGTCAGTTCTTAAGTGTGTTGCATTCTTCGCAGATTCCACTGAAAAGCACTGAGCACCCAAGAATTTTGTAATCGTCTATTTGCGGGTCAAATTCGGAGTAAGTTATGGAATCGTCGTATATATCCTCTATTTTTTTGCATCTTACGCATACGACATGGTGGTGGGGTTCCATATTGGCGTCGTATCTTGCGGCGTGATACAGAGTGTTGACTACCGATATAAGACCCATTTTCTCGAATGTCTCGAGCGTTCTGTACACGGTGGTAAGGGATATGTTCGGATAGTAGTCCTTTATGTTCTTGTAGATCATCTCGGTGCTCGGGTGCTGCACGCTTGCCGCAAGCTCCCTGTATATCGCTATTCTCTGAGGAGTTACCTTAAGACCCAGTTCTTTGCTTCTTTTTATGAATTGCGATATCTTGTTTTCGGTTCTGAGTTCTGAACTCTCCATAATCTGTTCCTTCAGGGGATTAGAACACACCGTTTCCAGTGTACCTTGAAAAATTTTAAGTCTCAAACCGCGCGCCATGGAGAAAACCGTGATTGAGTTCATGAAGAAAAACAGGGTTGTGGCAGTTATAAGATCCGCCAGTTACGAAAAATCTCTTGAATTCGCACGAGGATGCGTTGACGGCGGGATAAAAATCATAGAAATCATATCAATCTCCGCGGGTTCTGAAAAACTTCTTCGAGGGCTTGCCTGCGAAGACGGAATATGTGTCGGGGCGGGTACGGTTCTTGACCGTGACTGCGCCGAGAAGATGTGTGAGTGCGGAGCCCGTTTCATAGTTTCTCCCCACACCGATCCCGGGATAATTGAATATTGCCGGAAAAAAGAAATTACGGTAATCTCGGGAGCCTTTACTTCCTCTGAGATAATTAACGCCCGCAGAATCGGCGCGGACTTCGTAAAGATATTTCCCGCTTCAAGCTTCGGTCCGGGTTACGTGAAGGCTATAAAAGAGCCCCTCGGGTTTGTGGATATCATGGTCACCGGAGGAATTACCGCGAATAACATCCAGGATTACCTCTCGGCGGGATCTGCGCTAGCCGGTGTGTCTACCGCGCTTCTGAACGGGGGAGACGACTATCAGTCAATAAAGCACAGGGCCGAGGAGTTCTCACGGTTCTCCACGTGAAAATGGATGCAAAGCCGCAGGCAAGGGAATTTTATCTTGACTCAGTAGACGATGTGTTTGCCGAAATCTTTTTTCTTTTCGGCGGCGATTTTAACGTCCGGATGGAAATTGCTTCCGAAACTTTGCTTGTAACCGCTTCTTTTTCGCGTCGGGTCACGGAGATTGACTGTGAGAGTGCGATTGATTTTGAGCTTTGTTCCTCTGAGTGTTCGAGTGTTCCTGCGGGAAACCCGGAGGAATATCTGGGGATCCCGGTACATACAAGCAGCGCACTTGAGTTTTTTGACTATGTCTTTTCCCAGAGATTGGAAGTAGTCTGTGGTGTGAGTTTTGCGGGCAACAGCTGGGTAATATCCGTTGATCTCTAAAAACGTTGTCTTTGTATGGGGTCAGGTTTTTTAGAGAGCATAAGACAGAATTGGAGAAATAGCTGCTAAGACTGTAAAGAGTAATCATACGTCCCATCGAATTTCAGCAAAACCGTGGTTTCAATTTTGAAACGCAGCAGGTTGCATTTCAACAGTACATAAATCCCGCGGTTTTCACTTTTTGGAGTATATCACCGGTTGAAACAATGCTGCGGAATGCGCTCATAGCCGATCACACTGGCTCAATTTTCAGGGCAACGAGATTACGCTCGGCTTTGTTGAATACTAACCCCAGCAACAGAATCTGTTTACCTTCATCCCTGTATTGATCTGCATACCCGTGTTCTCTTATCTGCTCCAGTGCACGCTTCAACGCTGACCTGACATGCTTCTCGTCACCGACCAGCTTTACCTCCAGCAAATATATCTTCCCCGCTTCCCTCACTACCAGATCACAACGACCCAAACTAGACGGCACCTCCGGACGCATATCCCCGCCCGCCGATAGGTATTTTTTTTCGCTTCATAGTGACTAATTTTTCATTTTAGAAAATAAAAGCCTTCCATGCAATCGGGCCAAGCCTTTTTACTCGGGAATTCTGGTTCATGCTAAACTACCGCATTTTAATGATGCACAAGACGGCACCACATATCATTTATCTTAGCAGCATTCCGGGTCAATTACTTGCAGCAAGTCATTGCGTATCCTCAACTACGCGGATGACCTGTATATAATTTCCTGTAATTTGCAGTGAAAAGGGTTGCAGGGATTAAAACCGTTCCAGAATTTCGTAATAGGTGTTTCTCTGCGCGGGATTAAAACCGGCGCTTTTTATCATATGAACCAGTTCGTCCACGGTCGAGCGGATTTTGTTCTCAGCACACCCCAGGACATTTTCATCATAAAGAGTCCCGCCGAGGTCGCTTGCACCGTAATGCAGGGATATTGATCCCATCTTCTTTCCCTGTGTGAACCAGGAGCCCTGCACATGCTTGAAGTTGTCAAGAAATATCCTGCATACTGATAGAACCCTGAGATATCTTTCCCCGCCGACCTCGTCCTTTATTCTTTTTTCAAGCAGGGTGTTTTTCGGCTTGAATGTCCAGGGGATAAACGCCAGGAAATTCCCCGTTTCATCCTGAAGCTCTCTTATCCTGAGTATGTGCTCGATTATATCTTCGTCCTCCTCAAGATGTCCGAACATCATGGTCGCGGTCGTCTTAAAGCCCGTAAGATGGGCTTCTCTGGTGATTTTCATCCAGGTGTCGGCATCTATCTTAAGAGGGCTTATCGCTCTTCTCGCTCTGTTGGACAGCACCTCGGCTCCTCCTCCCGGTATTGTCCGCAGCCCGGCTTCCCAGAGGCTGTGAAGCACGTATTTCGTGTCGAGATCTTCATACTTGGCAATAGCGGCTATTTCCGGGGCGGAGAATGCGTGAAGATGAAGATCCGGTATTTCCTTCGTGGCCCTTTTTACGATCTCAATATAGTAGTCAAGTTTAAGTTCCGGGTTGTGACCGCCCTGCAGAAGCACTGTAGTGGCGCCGTTGTGGTACGAGGTGCGCATCACTTCAATCACTTTGTCGACGCTCATGGTGTAGGCGTCGTAGGCGCCCGGCGGTCTCCAGAAGGCGCAGAACAGGCACTCCGTGTCGCAGACGTTGGTATAGTTTGGGTTTGTGTCCGCGACGAAAGTAACTATGTTTTCCGAATTAAACCTTCTTCTTGCGATATCGGCCAGAGAGCCCAGTTTGAGCAGGTCGGCTTTTTCAAGAAGCACAGCGGCTTCCTCAGCCGATATCCTCTTGCCTTCAAAGACTTTCGCGTAGATGTTCTCAAGCGAACTCATAGGAAAAACTAATAAATCCAATAGCGGGGGCAAAGTCAATTCCAAAAGCGGTGCTAATCAGGTCATCTTCGGGGTGAGTGCGAACGAAAAATTTCCTGCGGCATGGGGCATTGTATTAAGCAGAGGAACACGAATTCAATACAGGTTTTTGATACTTGTCCGAGTTTTTGAATACACTAGTAATGCCGTGTCAGACTATAGAACAGGCCATATCGAGAAAATATAAAACGTTACTGAAAAAGCTGTCGGGCAGATTAAAGAAAACCCGGGAAATCTCTTTTATTGCCTTCCCGGAATAAAAGCAACCGTACAGGAAATCAGTACGAAGTTAGATGAAAGAGCAGACGCGATGAGGCATAAATGGGTTTTTATTCCACTTGTTTTTCTCCTTTTTTCCTGCGCGGGCAAGTTCCCGTCTGCCACGGTTGAGCGCTCTGACCTCTCCGACATATTGGCGGAGGCAAAACGCGCCCAGATGGAATTTATTTCGATAAAGGCCAGGGCCAGGGTGTCGGTAAAGTCCCCGCAGGGGAAAATTGTTTTCGATCAGGTAGCGACAGCGGTCCGCCCGGAGTTTCTTAGAGTTTCGGTCTTCGCTCCTTTCGGCGAGATGCTTGCGAGGGTGGTTTCCAACGGACAAAGCGTTACAATGAAAACCAACTGGGAAGAGCTGATCTTTGATAACCCCCAGGATTTCAAACTTTCTTATCTTTATCCGGGACTTCCGCCGCAGCTTGGAGTTAAGGACATAGTAAACTTCCTGCTGGGAGGATCCCCATTTGTCATTCCCGAAGAAAATTACTCCGTGCGGACCGGGGACAAGCAAGAAGAGATGGTCTTTGTGTTTTCGGGAAGCACTCCTTTGCGGGTAACGGTTGATTCTCGGAGAAATTTCGTAACCGGAGTCGAGGGCGTTCTTCATGACGGAGCGAAAGCCAGAGTTGAGTTTTCTCTGCTAAAACGGATTGCTGCGGATGCCTATTTCCCGACAAAGCTGCTGTTTGAGACAGCCGATTACAGTCTCAGCGTGAATTATGAAGAGAATTTACGGGTAAACTCAAAGGCGGATATTTCTTTTTTCCGCTCCTCGGAGGAGAGATGAATTGCCGCAGAAATTGCTTGTAAGAAATTTTGTGATAATGAATCGTCTGGGTCTTCACGCCAGAGCGGCCGCGGTTCTGGTTGCCCTGACCGGCAGATTCAGTTCCAGTATAATGATAAGGAAGGACAGCTTTGAAATAGACGGAAAAAGCATACTGGGCGTTCTGTCTCTTGCTGCCATCTGCGGTACAGAAGTTACCATTACCATAGAAGGGGAGGACTCGGAGCTTGCAATGCAGGAAGTTTCCCGGCTGATTGAAAGCGGCTTCGGAGAAGGGGTTGATCCTCACAGCTGAGTTCGGGGCATTTTGCAGACGGCATAAACCGGAATCCGTTTTTTTGGGAAAAGGGCTTTTAGAACCATGAAGATTATAAAAATAAATTCAAAGAATCTCGAAAGAAGATCCACAGAAATAGAGAAATCGGCCTCGCATTTCGACCCCGAGCTTGTTTCGCAAACTGAAAAGATTGTGGAGGATGTGAGAAAACGGGGAGATGCGGAGCTTTTTCGCTACGCAAAGAAGTTTGACGGACCGCATGTAAACGCGAAAAACGTAAAGGTCACCGACCGTGAGTTTGAAGAGGCAAGAGCGGCCGTATCGCCGGTCATTGCCAGAGATCTTAAAAAGGCTGCTTCGCGGATCCGCTCCTATCAGAAAAAAAAGCTTCCGAAGGCCCGAACCTACAGGGATGCGCTTGGAAACGAACTTGGCTGGATGATAAGACCTATTGAGAAGGTGGGAGTATATGTTCCCGGAGGCAAGGCTTCTTACCCTTCTACCGTGCTTATGACAGCCGTACCGGCACGGGTTGCAGGAACAGTCGATATAAGCGTTGTCACACCGTGTTCGGGGAAGCGGGTGAACCCCGAGATTCTTCTGGCTTGCGAGATTGCAGGGGTGAGCAGCGTCTACAAAATAGGCGGAGCTCACGCCATAGCTGCCATGGCTTTCGGAACCAGAAGCATACCGAAAGTGGACAAGATAGTGGGTCCTGGGAACATCTACGTTACGATAGCCAAAAAGCTGGTTTACGGTTTCTGCGACATTGACATGCTGGCAGGGCCGACCGAAGTTCTGATTATCGCTGACGGTTCCTGTCCTGCTGGATGGGTGGCTGCGGACCTGCTTGCCCAGGCCGAGCATGACGAGATGTCAATCCCGATTCTTGCCACCACAAGCTATGATTACGCCAAAGAGGTGAAAAAAGAGGTGCTCTCACAGCTTGGAAAGCTTGACAGGGAAAAAATCGCTGGAGCCGCGGTCTCAAACAACGGAAGAATCTACGTAACCGAGAATACGGAGCAGGCAGTTACGCTTTCAAACGCGGCTGCTCCCGAGCATCTTGAGCTATGCGTGCGCTCTCCCAAGTCTCTTCTAAAGGGCATAAAACACGCGGGAGCCGTATTTTTGGGTTCTCTCTCGACTGAGCCTTTCGGCGATTACGTCTCGGGTCCGAGTCACGTTCTTCCCACGGGAGGAGCGGCTAGGTTTTCCTCTCCTCTTAGCGTTTATGATTTTCTCAGGATGCCGAGCACCATATCGATGTCGAAAAAAGGCTTTTCATCTCTCGGTGGGACCGTTATGAACCTTGCTCATGTCGAGGGGCTGTCGGGTCACGCATTTTCGGTAAAAAGACGAATTGAAGATTCCTGAGCAATGTTCGCTTTGGTTGTTCGGAGAGGGACAAGACAGTGTCTGACGCACATTCAATCACAAAAAGAATTTCTAAGGGCGTGAGATCAATATCCGCTTACTCGGTGCCTAGGATCGACTGCTCGGTGAAGCTTGACGGGAATGAAAGTCCTTACGATCTTGAGGGGGAGGAGAAGCTTGCGCTCTGCGAACTGCTGGCGGAACTTCCCGTAAATCGTTATCCGGACCCCGAAGCTTTGAGGTTAAGAAATTCTCTTTCCCGCTCTGCAGGCTTCCCGGTGGACGGCATACTGCTTGGCAACGGCTCAGATGAAATCATACAGATGATCGTCGAGGTGTTCGGAGGGAAAAGCGGCCGCATACTCGTACCATCCCCGACTTTTTCAATGTACAGAATCACGTCGCTTGTTCTTGGGAAAAAGGTGACGGAGGTTGAGCTTGATGAGAATTTTGACATAGACCTCAAACAGACCCTGGAGGCGGTCCGCACGCAGGATCCCGACATCGTTTTTCTCTCGACTCCGAACAATCCTACCGGGAATTCCTTTTCGGAAGAAAAAGTGCTGGAGATTGTGGAGGCAAGCGGTGGCGCGGTGGTTGTCGATGAGGCTTACTGTGATTTTTCGAAGAAAACCTATATTCCCCATATAGACAAATATGAAAATCTGTTGGTGCTGAGAACAATGTCCAAGATAGGGTTTGCAGGTGTGAGACTTGGAATGTTGTTTGCGCAGCCGCAGATCGCAGACGAGGTGAACAAGGCGCGTCTTCCCTACAACATAAATTCCTTTACCCAGAAAGTGGTGTCTTTTGCTCTTGAAAACCCAGAGGTTGTTGAACGTAAAACAGGCCTCATACTGAGCGAGAGAGAAAGGGTCCGTGTGCTGCTTGAGAGCATTGGGCAGATACATGTCTATCCGACAGACGCGAATTTTTTCTTGGTACGCTTTACGGACGCGGATTTTCTCTTCGAAGAGCTGGTCAGAAACGATATTCTGGTCCGACGCTTCAAGGGAGAGAAACGTCTTGCAGACTGTCTTAGGATTACGGTTGGAACCAGAGAGGAAAACGATCGGCTTGCCGAGGCTCTAGTCAGCATATTTTCTTCCTAAGTAGTTTTTCACGACAAAGAGGATTGTCACCGCAAGAGCTATCCACGCGAAGATGTCTCCTACCCTCGAGTAGAGAGTTTCAAGCGAATCAATCAGAACCACCTCTCCCTCAAGGTTCTCCGTAGTAAATATATCTGTGCTGGCCTCTATTTTTCCGGTAGGAGATACGATCGCGCTTACGCCGCTGTTAGTTGATCTTACAAGGTAACGGCGTGTTTCGACTGCCCTCGGAATTGAGAGGAGCAGATGCTGGTAGGGAGCGATGCTCCTTCCGAACCACGCGTCGTTTGTGAGGTTGACGAGCAGGTTTGCTCCCCTTTTCACGTAGTCACTCGAAATCCCGGCCACTATGTCTTCATAGCATATAAGAGGTCCTATTCTCATGTTTTTTTCCGGAATCTCAAGCACTCTCAGACCCTCTCCCGGGGTGAGATCTCCCATCATCGGGAAAACCCTTTTCAGGAACTTGAGTTCTTCGTTTATCATCGGGAAATATTCTCCCAGAAGGAAAAGCCGGGTTTTGCTGTAGTGGCCCAGGATATTGCTTTGGGAGTTCACCAGAAAGGCCGTGTTGTATTTTTTGTGGTCCTCTTCGTCCCAGCCGTCTTCAAGCAGGGCGAGGTCCTGCGTATAGGAGAGCCCTCCGATCAGGAAGTGAGCATCGTGTCCCGTCGGCGCTATCTCTGTGTGGTCTTCAATTCTGTATGATGATTTTTCTTTTGGAAACCAGTACTGAACCGATGTCTCCGGCCAGATCACAAGCTCCGCCTCCTGAAGCTTTTGTGACATCTCCCTGTGTTTTTGCGTTATGATCGGTTCATTGTCGAGATTTTTCTCCGCGTAATCGAAATTGGCCTGAACCATCCCAATTCTAACCCGAGGCTCTGTTTTAAGGAAATTCTCAATTTCATTTATTCTCAAAGACCCGTAGCCGAGCACGATTGCGATTGTTGCGATCGAGATTGCGGGTGCGGCGAGCCCGGGTTTTTTCCTCCGAAGCAAGTCGTCTGCAAGATAGAAGACCGATACGTTCGCAAAAAACATAAGGAATCCCAGAAAATTTACCCCGAGCGTGTCAACCACCTGTATCAGCTTCGGGTAGTAGGCTTGAGAGACCCCTATTCCGTAGGGAAACAGAACCGGAAAGAAAAACTCTGTGACCACCCAGGCAAAAGAAATCATGAGTGCGTTTGCGACACTTTTTCTTCGGCAGAGTCCGAATCTCGATATATACCAGGTGAAAATCCCGAACTGAAGCGATGAGTACACACAGAACAGAAAAACGGCCGCAACGCTTGGGAGCAGAGCGATTTCCCCGAACCTGTTGAGAGTTCCCACAAGCCAGTAAAGCGAGACAAGATTCATGGATGTCCCGGATATCATGCCCAGTCGAAATGACTGCGAGGCGCTTTTACCCCTGAGCGCCAGTAGCATCGGGACAAAACATATCCAGCCCAGCAGGCCGAGAGTGCTTGAAAAAAGGGATACGGAAAAAAGAACCCCGGACACTGCGGCCAGGATCTGTTCTCCGGTCGGTGTGATTGTCCGGACTGTTTTCATGCGTAGCTGCGGGACTGCGGGTTCAGGACGCTTCTTTGTGTCTGCGTATGGATATGTACTTAAACGCTCCGATGAGAATCAGCGCAAGCCCCATTACCTGCGCTACCGAAAGGCCGGATATCGGGCTTTCAGTGGTGTTTCTTATGAATTCGACAAAGAACCTCTCAAGACCCGCAAGTACGAGGTATATGCTGGCTAGCCAGCCTACAGGTCTGTCCTTCTTTCTTATCTTCCACAGAAATATGAACACAAGCGACATTATGATCGTTTCATAAATCTGAGTCGGATGAACCGCCTCAAGCGTTGGCGGGGACCCCTTCGGAAACGGCATCGCCCAGGGAAGGGAGGAGGCGATTCCGTAATCGTCTCCGACCAGAAGGCAGCCGACCCTTCCGACCGCATAGGCTATTGCGAGAGCCGGCGCGACAGCGTCAAGAACTTTCCAGAAACTTTCTTTATGCTTTTTTGTCAGCACGAAAAAAGCCAGCAGCGACAGAAAAAACCCCCCGTAGAAGGTAAGTCCTCCTCTTAGAAGAAGATAGTACATGGGAGATGAGATAAGTTCGCTCAGCGGAACGTTTTCGATCAGAAAAAGAAACTTGGCGCCAAGTATGCCTCCTACAAGGCAGGCAAGAAAACCGTGTTCGTGAAGCTTTCTGGACATTCCTTTTCTTTCAAATTCCAGTCCGGAAAACCAGAAAGCCACAAGAAAAGCTGCGGCGACCATTACCCCGAAAGAAGTAATATGAAAATCGCCTATTCTGAAAAGTTCGGGGAACATCTATTTCTTCTCTCTTTCGGCTTCAAGTTCTTTTTCCGTTTCGGAGTTCGATTTCATGAGAAGAAATATGGACAAAAACAGCACTGCGCACAGGACTATCTGAATCAGCAGGTTGGTTTTCATTTCCATGTTATACGAACTTCCTCTTTGGTTGGGCGATCACAATTTTAACGAACAGTCAGGAAAAGTAAAAGTGCCGTTGTGTGCTTGAATAACCCCCGCAAGCCGGTAAACTAGTCGGCTAATATGCTTCAGTCACCTGTACTGGTTTTGAATAGGTTTTTCGTCCCTGTTTCTGTAACCAGCCTGAAAAGGGCCTTTATCCTTCTTTACGGTGGCGCCGCAAAGGCTGTGAACAGGGAGCATGAGACATTTGACTTTGATTCGTGGAAGGATATCCGTTCGGTCGATGTCGATGACTGCGTGAGAACCGTTACCAGCGTCATAAAGGCTCCTAGGGTGATAATTCTCGTCAGGTATGAGGGATACCACAGAAAGCAGCCCAAGTTTAACAGGATAAACATTTTCAGAAGGGACGCGGACACATGCCAGTACTGCGCGAAGGCTTTTCCGAAAAGAGATCTCACCCTTGACCACGTGGTTCCGCGGTCAATGGGCGGCAAAAGCACCTGGAACAACATCGTGTGCTGCTGTGTTAAGTGCAACAGGAAAAAAGGAGGAAAGACTCCCGAGCAGGCAAGCATGAAACTGCTTGCCAAACCTGCGAAACCCGCCGCCAGCATTTTTTCCAGCCTCCATTTCAAAACTGTTAGATATGAGGAGTGGGAGCCTTTTCTTGACTTTGTCGATGTATCTTACTGGAACGTTGAACTGACTGACTGAAGGTTTGTTTCACAACATGGTTTTGCTGAGAAGTTATTCCCCGTTTGCAGCATTCGGACTTGGAAAGAAATAAGAGATGAGATCAGCGCTTGCGATTTTATTTACAATCTTGTTGCTGCCCTGCTTGGCGGCTGCGCAGATACAGCTTCCCCCGGTTGCCTCTCCGATAAAAAAAATACCGATTGCGGTCGCCGTGCTTAAATCCAAGGGAAGTTTAAGCGTATACGGGAAGAACTTCACTGATGTTCTGAAAAATGATCTTACCAATGCGGCCCTTTTTGATGTCCGTCAGGTAAACATCCTGTATTCATCCCCATTTGAAGATATAGATTTCGAATACCTGGATTCCAAGAAGACTAGGTATCTGGTGAGCGGAGAATTCAGTGTTTCGTCTATGGAGGTCTTTTATGATCTCGTAGTCTATGATGTGCCCGCCAAGCAGGAGCGTATGAGAAGGAGATACACGACGCCTCCTCGTCACATAAGAAACGTGGTGCACAAATTTGCGGGCGAACTTATGAAGGAGCTTGCCGACCTCGAGGGATTTTTTGATTCCGAGATCGTATTTGTCAGAAAAAGCGGCAATGGAAGCGATCTTTTCATCATGGATTACGACGGATACAACCCGAAAAGACTTACCAGTCACAAATCTTCGATTCTCTCTCCTGACTGTTCGCCTGACGGAGCCCAGGTGGTTTTCACTTCGGACAGAAACTGGGACCATGATGTCTACTTGCTGAATTTCAAGGCCACCCGCCTTCCCGCAGAGGGCAGCAGGATTACCCGGGGGATTCATCTCGACAGTTCTCCTAGCTGGTCCCCGGACGGCAGCCGCGTGGCGTTTAGCCGTAACGGAGACATATACGTAGCTTCGCCCTCAGGGGAAATACTCAAGCGGCTTACTACTTCTCCCGCCATAGACATCTCGCCCACCTGGTCTCCCGACGGGACAAAAATTGCCTTTGTGTCGGATCGTGCGGGAGCGCCGAACATATACGTGATGAGTTCAGATGGGGGCAGGGCCCTGAAGATTACCTCCGGGGGTTACAACACCGATCCGGTCTGGTCTCCAAACCCCTTGGTTAACCGCATAGCGTTTGTGAAAGTGGAAAAATCCAAGGCCGACATATACTCCGTGGGACCTGCCGGCCACGGTCAGCAGAGGCTTACCTCTTCGGGAAGAAACGAGCATCCCTCCTGGTCTCCTGATGGTCACTACATAACTTTTTCTTCAAAGAGGCTGGGCAAAAGGCAGGTATATATCATGTACTTAAACGGCGAGAACAAACTTCCGCTTTCCCGGGGCGGAAATGATTCGTTCTCCACCTGGTGCGTGAAGTAGCGGATGAGAAGGTTTTGCTGTTGAGAATTTTTATCGCGGCCTTTTTACCTGAAGAAACAGGAGATGTTCTTGTCCGCTACTTACGGTCGCTTAGGGGTTTTCTTCAAGGAGTGAGATGGGAGCGGAGGGAGAGACTCCACGTCACGCTCAGGTTTCTTGGAGATGTTGACGAATCGTGTCTTGAGGATATATTGGCCAGTGTAGGTACGGCGGTTTGCGGCTCAGGGTGTGTTGATTCCGGATTTGACGATCTCTGCCTGTTTCCAAGTTCGACAAGACCCAGAGTGCTGGCCTTAGGTCTTGTAAAAACCGAGCGGTTCCAGTTGCTTTTTGACAAAGTGCAGAGTGCGGTTTTGCAAAGCGGGTTCGATGTGGAAAAAAGAAAATTCATCCCGCATGTGACTCTGGGAAGGATCAGAGGGGGTTTTTCGGGAATCAGCAGAATTCCCCGGCCGGACCCGACTGAGTTTTTAATTACGAGAATCGGGATTGTTCAAAGTGAACTTGGACACCGGGGGTCCCGCTACACCGCCCTCAGCACATGGAATCTTGACAGCGGTATTTGACAAAAGAATTTTTTAACAGGCAAAATAGTGCTTCCATAAAGTGTGGAGGGTGTTATGCACGCTGTTATAAAAACCGGTGGAAAACAGTATATAGTCAGTCCGGGTGACGTTATTGATATAGAAAAAATCTCCGGCGAACCCGGCCAAGAGGTGAACTTTGAGGAAGTTCTGCTTGTGTCCGCTGACGGAGAGGACGTTAAGGTGGGGAGTCCTGTTGTTGAAAGTGCGAGGGTTGAGGGTAGAATAGCGAGGCAGAAAAAGGGCGACAAGATAATAGTCTTCAAATTCAAAAGAAGAAAGGGGTACAGGAAAAAGGCGGGCCATCGCCAGAACCTGACCAGCGTCGAGATTAAGAGCATAAGCGCTTGATTCGCGGAGGCGAGTAAGCATGTCAACTAAAAAAGGCGGCGGAAGTTCCAAAAACGGAAGGGACTCAATAGGCAGAAGGCTTGGCGTAAAGAAATTCGGAGGCCAGCCTGTTGTAAAGGGCAACATAGTAGTAAGGCAGCGCGGTACCAGCATCAAGCCCGGTCTTAACGTGGGACTTGGGAAGGATTACACTATATTCGCACTGTCTGACGGGGTTGTGAAGTTTCACAAATCCGGAAAGGGAAGAACAAAGGTTTCTGTAATTCCTGTCTGAAAATTCCCGCCATAATTTGTTTTTCCCCAACTATGCTTGACTGAGTGTTTTTACCGCCATGTCCTCCTTAAATGGAATATACGGGAATTTAACTTGAGCCTTTTAGACAGCCGTAAAAAGTATTTCAATATAGTTCCATTCTTTTCCGTATTTCTTTTCTGTTTTCTGATTTCATTTCTGGCGGTCTTTTTTTACCAGCATTTTCATTTCCCCCAAAGGTATGCCGATCTCACAGTTTCGAAAATGGAAGAAGTGTTTGCCGAGGAAGAGTTTTTTGCCCAACGTGCAAGAAGCGTTCTTGATACGAGAAACGATGTGGGGTACGTAAGGCTGCTTGATCAGTACGGCGTGCTTGAGAAGAGCTTCGGTTTTCAGGATGACAAAGGCTTTGAGAAACTCACATTGAGAGGACCTGAGGGGAAGACTGTTCTTTTGGGGCTGAAAAAAAGTTCTTTGGGCGAGAAACTCTATCTGGACGCTTTTCTGTGGAGCCTTGTTTTCGCTTTCCTGATGTCGGCTGTATTTACCTTGCTGATACGTTTTGTAACCGGTCGGGCATTTGGGTTTCTGGGGGAGTTTTCCAGGGCTTTAGGTTCTGTTGCCAGAGGAGATTATTCAGTCCGTCTGGATGGACAGTCGTCGATTATTGCGGCAGCAGGGGTTAAGCGGCTTTGCCGTGAATTCAACGAAATGGCCTCTTCGCTCGAAACCGAAACCCCCGCCCCGGACTATACGGAGGATTTGCAGGATCTGGACTCTGAAAGTTCCCCTGAAACGCAGATTGATTTGCGTCCGGAAATAGTGTTGAGCGAGGAACAATCCTCTGATGCTTCTCCGTTTGCGGCTCCGGAGGATTCGTCTGATGAAGGGTTTGTTGAAGTTATTCATATTTCTGATGAACAAGAGGATGCCGAACCCGAACAAGAGACTCTTTCTGTAGTTACAGAGGTTTCGGATGCCGAGGAAAAAAAGACAGATGTCAGCATACTCGTCGTGAAAATTGCGGATTTTGAAAGCATGATTGAAGCTGTTTTGCCATCCAAAGCCAACTCTGTTAAGGCCGATTACAGAAAATTCGTTTCGACCCTTGTAAATTCCTTCGGAGGAACCATAGAGTCCATACTTCGCGATGAGGTAGTGGCTTCTTTCACCGGATCCGGACCCGAATCCGTTTCAAAGCTCAGTTGTGTATGCTGCGCGGTTGAGATGATGCAGGTTTTCTACGGGCTGGTCGATGGACAAAAAGTGTCTGAACCGTCGGATATAAAGCTTAAAATAGGCATTTCCTCAGCCAGTTTGTCGGTCTCAGACGAATCGGATGTTATTGCGCTTGCAAAACCCTTTGTGGATGAGGCCAAGACTCTTTGCAGTGAAGCGAGGCCCTGGAGCGTCTTTGTTACAACAGATTTTCGCGAGGGTGTAAGCGATTATCTTGAAGTCAGACGTGAAAAGGCCAATGGGAATCTCTGTTACGCCGTTACCGGAGTTGAGCAGGAAGCTTTGGAGCGGAGCAAAAACTAACCGCTTTTTCCCTGCTTCTCTACGTCCTTTTAGTTCAGTTTTCTACCATTCCTGTTATATTTTCTCATATCCGGACTGAAAAAACAGTTTCTCAGCCGGCAGCAGGTTGCCTGCTGTGCGCAAAGGGGTTTTTATTAGATGAAGGGATACGAGGTTAGAAGAGAATTTATCGAGTATTTCTCCAAGAGGGGACACGAACCGGTGCGCAGTTCCGTTCTTGTGCCGGATAACGATCCGACCCTGCTGTTTACCAACGCCGGAATGGTTCAGTTCAAAAATGTTTTCACTGGAAATGAGACCAGAGATTTCAAACGGGCGGTTTCTTCCCAGAAGTGCCTCAGGGCAGGGGGCAAGCACAACGATCTTGACAATGTCGGGTATACGGCAAGACACCACACTTTTTTTGAGATGCTCGGAAACTTTTCCTTTGGTGATTACTTCAAGGAAGGGGCCATCAACTATGGATGGGAACTCATTACCGATGTCTACGGACTTCCCAGGGAAAAACTCTGGGTCACGGTTTATGAAGACGACGACGAGGCTTTTGAGATCTGGAACAAAGATGTCGGCGTTCCCAAAACAAGGATCGTCAGGATGGGGGATAAAGACAATTTCTGGTCAATGGGGGATACGGGTCCGTGCGGTCCGTGCTCAGAGATACTGATAGATCAGGGAGAATCGCTTGGCTGCGGAAAATCAACTTGTGCCGTCGGATGCGAGTGCGATCGTTACCTTGAACTGTGGAATCTGGTTTTCATGCAGTTTGAGAGAAACGAAAAAGGAGAGATGACGTCTCTTCCTCGTCCAAGCATCGACACGGGACTTGGACTTGAAAGACTTGCGGCGGTTCTTCAAGGAGTGCGCAGCAACTATGAGACCGACCTTCTCAGAGGGATAATAAACAGTATAGAGGAGCTTTGTGGAAGAGATTACCCCGCTGACCGCTCGACCGAGGTTGCAATGAGGGTTATAGCGGATCACTCAAGAGCGCTTGCCTTTCTGATATCGGACGGAGTATTCCCCTCAAACGAGGGCAGGGGATATGTTCTTAGGAGAATACTCAGAAGAGCCGTCCGCCACTCCAAGTTTCTGGGAATAGACGAACCCTTTATCTACAGAGTCCTGCCCGCGGTTCAGGGGATCATGGGGGATGCTTATCCCGAGATCAGGGAAAAGGAGGATTTTGTATCTCAGGTTGTAAGAAGCGAGGAGGAGAGGTTCCTTGAGACGGTGGACAGAGGACTTGAACTTCTTAACCAGGAAATAGCAAAACTCGGGGAAAAAAAGAAGCTGCCGGGCAAGGTGGTTTTCAGTCTCTACGATACATACGGATTCCCGGTTGACCTGACCGAAGATATAACTAAAAACGAGGGTATAGATATTGACCTGCGAGGCTTTGAAAAGGAAATGGAAAGGCAGAGAACCAAGTCAAGAAAAGCCCGCGGCGGTGCAGAAAATGCCCTTGCGTCCGTTTTGCCTGAACTTGCCGGAGAGATGGAAACCCAGTTTGTTGGTTACAGGACCCTTTCCTGTGAAGGAGCGGTTGTCGGAATAATAAACCGGGGAGAAGTTTCTGACACCGCCCGGGAAAGCCAGGAAGCCGAGATAATTACCGACGTCACCCCTTTTTACGGGGAGTCGGGCGGACAGGTCGGGGACAGAGGCAAAATTGCAGGGCCGGGATTTCACGCTAAAGTCCTCGACACGAAAAAGCTCACCCCCACATTTTTCATTCACAATGTTTTTATCGAGAAGGGGAATGCACATGTCGGCGACCGGGTACATATGGATGTTGATCCCGTGTTCAGACAGAGTGTTATGGCTCACCACACTTCAACGCATGTGCTTCACGCCGTTTTAAAGGAAGTTCTCGGCACTCACGTAAACCAGGCGGGGTCGTTTGTCGGGCCCGACAGGCTGAGGTTTGATTTCAGCCACTATTCCTCAATTGACAAACAGCAGCTCGATTCCATAGAACAGATCATTAACGAGAGAATAAGGCGTGACGACAAGGTCGTGACGAAAGAAGATGTTCCGTACGACGAGGCCATAAAAGACGGGTCCACAGCTATATTTGAAGAAAAATACGGCGACAGGGTAAGGGTGGTGACAATAGGGGACTACAGCAAAGAGCTTTGCGGCGGTACCCATGTCAGAGCCTCGGGCGAAATAGGAATGGTGAAGATAATGTCTGAGAGCGCGTCTTCTGCGGGGATAAGGAGAATTGAGGCCGTAAGCGGTCAGGCGGCATGGAGTTACATGAAAGGGCAGGAAGATGTTCTGAACGAATTTTCCGTAACTCTGAACGCTCCCCATTCAGAACTTCTTTCCAGGCTTGCGGGAATGATTGATGAAAATGCCCGGCTCCAGGCGGAAATCGAATCTTTCAGGGCGAGGACTCTTGTAGAAACGGCCGCCGGGCTGATTGAAAAAGTTGAGGATATAGGAGGAGTTAACCTCCTTAGGGTCAAAGTTTCTGTTTCAAAACCAGCACAACTGCGTTCTCTTTGGGATTATCTGAAGGGAAGAATGAATAACGGAGTTGCTGTGCTTGCCGCTGAGAGCGGAGGCCGGGTTTTTATTCTTGTGGGTATTACCAAAGATATTGTCGGCAGATATCATGCCGGAAAAATTGTAAAGGAGCTTGCCGGAATTGTAGGCGGAAAAGGAGGCGGGGGTGCCGAGATGGCGCAGGCAGGCGGAAATATGCCCGGAAACATACCGAAGATGCTTGGATACTTGAAAGAGATAGTTAGTTGAATTTCTCCTTTCCTGCTCAAGCCTGTCGTTATTGTTTCTTACTTGGACATTCAGTGAAATTTCCCCGTTGCTCGGGTCAGTGAACTTCCTGACTTCAGCATATTCGTAACGTGGTTTCAAGTTCGAAACGCAACAGGTGAAGTAAACTAAAAAGGGGCAAGTTGCGACAGTCTTCGCAACTGTCTTTTAGGACTAACCAGAAGGAGCGTTTAAATGAGAAAACCAAAGTAGCTTACCCAAGCAAAAAGATACCAGATTGAGATCCTGTGCAGAGCAGGATTCAACCAGACCCGGACAGCAAAGCGCCTGGGCGTACACAAGTCGACCATAAGCAGGGAGCTTAGACGCAACCGCGGGAAACAGGGTTATTGATCAGAACAGGAACAGACAACAGAAGTGGACCCCAAAAATCAGACAGCACCTTAAGTGTATTTCCTTGGTATTCTAAAAGAGTATACAGGAGGTACATAATGAAGAGTAAAAGACGTAATCATTCACCGCAGTTCAAGGCAAAGGTAGCGTTTTTGGCGGTAAAAGGAGACAAGACAGTAGCGGAGCTTGCCCGGCAGTTTGAGGTTCATCCCAATCAGATAAGCATGTGGAAGAAGAAGCAGCTCGGCAACGCCGCGGACAAAGTGTTCGGCCAGGGGGCGGGCAGCAAGGCGGCGGGCGAGAGCAAGTACGTAAACCAGCTTGAATCCAAGGTGGGCCAGCTGACGCTGGAGAACGATTTTTTATCAAAGGCGCTCGGTCGGCAGCGGCGCAAGAAGTTGGTAGTGCGCGGCCGGGCACTTTCTTTGGTAAGGCAGTGCAAACTGCTGGATATAAATCGCTCAAATATTTACTACAAACCTGTGGGGGTATCCCCGCAGGACGAAGAGATTATGAAGAAGATTGACAGGATCTACATTAAGTATCCGTTTAAGGGTTCAAGAAGGATGGTGTACGCCCTTAAGGCACAGGGCGTACAGGTGGGCAGAAAGCGTGTTATGAGGCTTATGGGGATACGAGGGCTTGCTCCCGGCCCCCAGACTACAAAGAAAGGGGGAGCAGAGCACAGGATATACCCGTATCTGCTGCGGGGGAAGACTGTAGAGCTTCCCGGGCAGGTATGGGCGGCAGACATAACGTATATAGAGATGAGCAGGGGTTTTGTGTATCTGTGTGCGGTAATGGACTGGCACTCGTGCAAGGTTCTTAGCTGGAGAGTGTCTAACACAATGGACAGCAGTTTTTGCGTGGAGGCTCTGGAAGAAGCGCTTTACAAGTATGATAAGCCCGAGATATTCAACACCGATCAAGGAAGTCAGTTCACAAGTGAAGAGTTTACGGGAGTTCTTAAAGACAGAGATATAAAGATAAGCATGGACGGCAAGGGAAGCTGGAGAGACAATGTTTTTGTGGAGAGGCTTTGGAGAAGTGTTAAGTACGAGGAAGTGTATCTGATGGCATATGAATCCGTTGCCTCGGCAAAGGCAGGTATAGGGAAGTGGATAGATTTTTACAATGAAAAAAGACCACATCAGGGGCTTGGAATGAAAACACCGGATGAGGTTTACTATGGTCTTGGGACAGCACAGAAGAATGTGGCTTGAAGCAATGAGACAAACAGAGCAGAGAGTTTATGGTTTTGGGATTCTTAAAGATGTTTATGCGTTGGTGGGAATACACTTAAGAAAACAAAAATGCTGTCTAAAAAAGGGGACCACCTCTTTCTGCCAAGCACAGCCGCTACGCAAACCGCATTCCCCAGCGGACATGGATACGGGGGGGGGGAGTCTCTGCCTGTCGGATTTCTCAAGAATACATACAAAGTTCCCGACTTGCCTGCATGATTACTGCAATACATGCAAATCGGGAACCTAGCTGCCGTTCTAGCCAGTTAGCCTAGAACTTTCAAACCTTAATTTTTCGTCCGAAGCACCTTTCCCCCAAAACCCCCAAAAAACATAACCGCGGCTACAAGAAAGAAGCTAAGTCCTGCGGCTTTGAGCTTGCCCTCACCCACAGAAGCAATGGTACATCCCCCGCTATCTCCATTATCCTGTTCTGGCTCCCGATCCATGAAATTCGGAAATTCACCAAGGTATCCACGGGCGAGTTCAGACAAGTCATCAGGGATATCCTGACACATTCCTCCCTCGGGCTCGTAAGTGTTCTTGTCCGGATATATTCCAGAGCCGATAACCACATCATAAGGAGAAAAGCCAAGATTTGTCTGCAGGAAGTAACCAAGTTTAACAGAAGTGCCGGGAGATAACCCCCTTATAGGATTTCCGCTGTCGTCAACCACCAGGTCATCGTCTCTGCGAGGATCAGACCAGTAGTATTCTAAAAATCCGTCGTCTACGCCATCCTGATCCAATATATTGCGAACAGTCGTCCCGTAGTCTATACAGCCGTCATACAGACGCACTGTTCCATCTTCAAATTCAGTATTGAGTCCGTTAAAAATCACATATAGTCTATCAGTAAAGCTGATCAGATAGAAATATATCTCCCCGGATTTCCAGGGGCCGCCTTCTTCTCTCCAGCAGGGTCTGAGTCGAGTCACTCCTGCTATTATACTACCTACTTGCTGCCCCGGTGAGAGCCCCGGGGGAAGAAGGTCTTGAATCTTCTTAGCCTCGTCAGTAATATGCTCTTCTACAGTTTTGAGATAATCAACCAGACTGTCGCTGTCAGTCACCATAGAGGCGCTTGTACGCGTAAACTGCTCTCCATCGGGATCTGTCGAAGTCTGACCGAAGTATCCTTCCCCGAGTTCAGGACACTGAATCAGATCATAGGAAACCTCTTCCAGTTCATGATCAAAGCCTGCAACTAATATAAAGTCAGTGGTGGACCCTGCCTCGTTATGAGTGGTTTCAACTGCACAGATATGTCTTCCTTCTCTTCCGGTCCTTGTATCTTCAATACATACAGATTCTCCATTCGCTGCTTCTACTCTATCCATTAGCTCTTTAAAAAGAGGGATATCTCCCAAAGACAAGTCTTTGGAAGTAGCATATTTTGCATGAAATCTTATAACCTCACCTGCTTCTAATGTCAGAAATCCGGTAATTTCTTCATTAACGAGGATAATGTACGTGTTGCCGCTCTTCCATACTCCGTCGTCAGTCCTCAAGGCGTTTCGAAACTCCGTATGATCGTCAAAACCCCTGATCTGTTCCCATTGCTGTTTTGTGTTCAGCAAAAAAGCTCTCATCGCTTCCTCAGTGCCCGCGCTGCGCGCATCTGCGGCGGTGACGTTAGCAAACGCTAAATGCGTACCCCCTCCCAAGACACTAAAAACAAGTAAAAGACTCGAAAACAGTGTAACTAGAGCCTAGGAGTCTGTCGCTCTTAGCGAACAATTGAGGGGAAATCCAACTGATTCAGAGCTGGTGAAAGTCATATCGGCAAAAATCCTTGATTTTGGAGGTTCAGCTAAGCTTCGGGGAGCTGTTTTTACCTCAAATTCCCAATATTCTCTGCTCTCTCACCTCTTTGTCAGCCCTTCAACGCATACATTCTCTTCAGGTTGTACCCTATGCACACAAGATTCCACTCTCCGCGCACAGCTTCAAGCCCCCGCACCATAAACTGCCGGAATCCCATCACCTGCTTTATTATTCCGAACACAGGCTCTATCGTTGACTTGCGTTTTGAGTACATCTTTTTGCCTGCGGATGTTCCAAGCCTCCTCTGCATGTCTTCAACCGGTGTTGCCGGCTCTTTCTCCTCCTCATTGCACTGTGCGAATCTCTCCCAAAACGGTCTGTTGTGCTTCTCCCTGCGTTTGGATATATAAGGCTTTATCCCCGCCCTGTCACATAAGTTAACGTTGCTTGCACTGTAATATCCGCTGTCGGCAAGCAGATTCTCAGCCTTGCCAAGCCTCTGCTCATTCTCCTTTAACTGCTCAAGCACGGGCTCCATCTCACGCTTGTCGTTTGTGTTCTGCGTTACATGCCTGGTCACTATAAGTCTGCTCTCCACATCCACTGCACCCTGAGCGTTGTATGCCTGCTCAAATCCCCCTCCCGAAGGCATTATCCGCGAATCTCCGTCCACAAGATTCACCTGATCCTTATCCCTCGGTCTGCTCCCTCCTGCCTTCTTCCCGCTTTGCTTCTCATACTGTTCCCGCTTCTCTACCTTCTCCCCGTACACTTCTGACTCCCGCTCATACCTGTGCTTTGCCCGCTCCTGTATCTCACGCTTCGCTTCCCGTCTCTGAAGTTCTTCGGGAACATTCATATCCTCTGGCAGTTTAGAGTTGTCAGCCTCCCGTGCAAGTCTCATCAGTTCCTTCACTTCTTTGTTCAGCTGCTTTTCTATCTTCCTTGCCCTCTTCCAGCTCAGTGCCTTGTGCCTGCTCGCATTAGCCTTTATCTTCGTGCCATCCACACTCACCGTGCCCATCCCTATCTGTCCCGCTATCTGCAGTATCTGTACAAACAATACCCCAAGCTCCTTGCCAAACCTCTTGCGGAACCTGTTTATGCTGTCATGATCCGGATTGCTGTTAGCGCATATATACCTGTACGCCACACTGTCATATGTTGCCTTCTCAAGCTTCCGGGAAGAGAATGTCCCCGTCGCGTATCCGTAGAACAGAAGAGCCACCTTCATTCCCGGATGATACGCTGCCGACCCCCTGCCCGAATACGCTATCTGTCCCGCTATCTGCAGTATCTGTACAAACAAATACCCCAAGCTCCTTGCCAAACCTCTTGCGGAACCTGTTTATGCTGTCATGATCCGGATTGCTGTTAGCGCATATATACCTGTACGCCACACTGTCATATGTTGCCTTCTCAAGCTTCCGGGAAGAGAATGTCCCCGTCGCGTATCCGTAGAACAGAAGAGCCACCTTCATTCCCGGATGATACGCTGCCGACCCCCTGCCCGAATACGCTTCCGTCAGCCTTCTCAGATCCAGCTGCTCAACTATCTCCACCACAAACCGGGCAAGATGGTCTTCGGGCAGATACTCTTCTATTGTAGGCGGAAACATCTGCGGCGTCTTGCGGTCTGCTGATACAAACCTCCGTCTCATTGTCTTCTCCTTCTCAGACATCTTGATACCGTTGTTTTAACATTAAATGACCGCTAAAGTCCGACAGACTCCTAGAGAGGTGGTCTCCTTTTTTAGACAGCATTTTTGTTTTCTTAAGTGTATTCCCACCAACGCATAACCATCTTTAAGACTCCCAAAACCATAAACTCTCTGCTCTGTTTGTCTCATTGCTTCAAGCCACATTCTTCTGTGCTGTCCCAAGACCATAGTAAACCTCATCCGGTGTTTTCATTCCAAGCCCCTGATGTGGTCTTTTTTCATTGTAAAAATCTATCCACTTCCCTATACCAGCCTTTGCCGAGGCAACGGATTCATATGCCATCAGATACACTTCCTCGTACTTAACACTTCTCCAAAGCCTCTCCACAAAAACATTGTCTCTCCAGCTTCCCTTGCCGTCCATGCTTATCTTTATATCTCTGTCTTTAAGAACTCCCGTAAACTCTTCACTTGTGAACTGACTTCCTTGATCGGTGTTGAATATCTCGGGCTTATCATACTTGTAAAGCGCTTCTTCCAGAGCCTCCACGCAAAAACTGCTGTCCATTGTGTTAGACACTCTCCAGCTAAGAACCTTGCACGAGTGCCAGTCCATTACCGCACACAGATACACAAAACCCCTGCTCATCTCTATATACGTTATGTCTGCCGCCCATACCTGCCCGGGAAGCTCTACAGTCTTCCCCCGCAGCAGATACGGGTATATCCTGTGCTCTGCTCCCCCTTTCTTTGTAGTCTGGGGGCCGGGAGCAAGCCCTCGTATCCCCATAAGCCTCATAACACGCTTTCTGCCCACCTGTACGCCCTGTGCCTTAAGGGCGTACACCATCCTTCTTGAACCCTTAAACGGATACTTAATGTAGATCCTGTCAATCTTCTTCATAATCTCTTCGTCCTGCGGGGATACCCCCACAGGTTTGTAGTAAATATTTGAGCGATTTATATCCAGCAGTTTGCACTGCCTTACCAAAGAAAGTGCCCGGCCGCGCACTACCAACTTCTTGCGCCGCTGCCGACCGAGCGCCTTTGATAAAAAATCGTTCTCCAGCGTCAGCTGGCCCACCTTGGATTCAAGCTGGTTTACGTACTTGCTCTCGCCCGCCGCCTTGCTGCCCGCCCCCTGGCCGAACACTTTGTCCGCGGCGTTGCCGAGCTGCTTCTTCTTCCACATGCTTATCTGATTGGGATGAACCTCAAACTGCCGGGCAAGCTCCGCTACTGTCTTGTCTCCTTTTACCGCCAAAAACGCTACCTTTGCCTTGAACTGCGGTGAATGATTACGTCTTTTACTCTTCATTATGTACCTCCTGTATACTCTTTTAGAATACCAAGGAAATACACTTAAGATGCTGTCTGATTTTTGGGGTCCACTTCTTAGACTGACTTTTTTCATTATTTTACCCCCCCCCTCTTAGATAGTTTAGGTAGTTATAAGCGACATCTGCAGTTTGTTTCTTCTGTGAAGCTAATAAACAATTGTAAGACAACAAAGTCTCTGCAGAAAATCAATATGCTATGCTGCAGTGTAAGAAGCAAATTAAACTATCCGGTTTTTGAACAAATGAATTATCCGGTTCTGCTTTTTCCTTTTTCTTTCTCCTTTTTTCAAAATCATTCTCTTGAGAGAATGATTTGAAACCGAACTTCTATCGCCTCTCCGCCCTGCTTTTCTCCTCAGCTCCTCGCACAAGCTTCCCCTCCCTGTCATAAACACCCAGCCTGCGCTTTCCCTCATGAAACACACCCATACTCCCGTCCGGATACTCACACACCACTTCGGAGACCTCCTCTTCGCCCGCCCGCAGGGGCGAGGACTTGTTCATGCGCCCGTCTAAAAGCCCGTCCTTGCTTTTGTCCTTGTAACGAGCAATATAGCGCCGAAACGTCCTCTCGCTCATCTGCAGATCCCCTGCCGCCTCTGACTGTGTAATCCTCTTGTCCTTCCGTCTGCCGTATACCCGCTCAAACTGATTTGTCCTGACCATCTCAAGATGTGCTGCCTGACCCATATTTACCTCCTCCTTAAACATATTGAAGATAAATACTGCCAAACATCCTCCCTTCAAAACCGGTCAACTCACGTACTTAAAATCCGGACAACTAACTTACTCCCTAAATATGCTGGGGAGGGTGCTGGCGTATGACAAAGGAGACGGAAAGAGGTATCTGATACCTTCTCAGGGCACCACGGAGCAGAGATCTCTTTATTCCGCTGTGGGAGCGGTGCTCAGCAGGCAGACCATGCTAGCGGATTCCTGGTAAAAACAGACCGGGGACTCCCGGCTGACTAATAAATATCTCAAAAGCTCTTGTGTAGTGTACAAGCGGGAACCCGTTTGTGTAATATCAGGTACTTGCAATACAAATGTGCGGAAGCCAGGGTCTTTAAGGAAAGTTTGCTAATATATGTATATAATTCCCTTCTTTTTTACTGCTCAAGCCTGTCGTTATTGTTTCTTGCCCGGACATTCAGTGAAGTTTCCCCGTTGCTTGGGTCGGTAAATCTGGTTGTACGGTTCAGGAGAAAGTCAAACTACAGTACTTCTGACTGAAGTAAAATCAAGGTCCCCTGTGAGCTTACAGCAACTGGCCCTATGATTTCATTTTTAAGATAAAATCACCGCCATGTCTCACAATAAACCATAAGGGACCTTGATCCACAGATCTTTTGCATTTTTCTTGGAGAAAAACGGAAATCAGAACGCATATTTCATTACCAGACTTGCTCCGAATGCGCTTAAGTCGTCAGTTTGAATTGTGTACTCAACCGTATTTGTTCCCGGGCCATTATTTGGGGCATGACTGCGCAACTGATCCCATTCATCTCCGTCGCTGAACTTGGCGTAGTTAACCCAGCGACCCTTGAGTCCGACTGAAGCATTATCGGTAAGCATATAGTCCACTCCGATCACCGCCTGGTAGCCGAACACTGTATCTTCAAGAGTATGGCTTTCGGTGGTCGATGTGCCGGCGATTCTCTCATGCAGAGCTTGTCGGTCTTCTTCTTCATTTCCCGAACCCAGATATTCCGCATCATCGGCCGTTGTAATTACATCCGGGTTTATGTTGCGGGCCCAGACGGAATCAAAATCCACTTCGGCCATTCCGAAACCCACCCCGCCTCCGATATAAGGACGGAGCTGTCCGGAGACCGGAAGGTCATAGTAGACGTTGACAAACAGACTGTTTATATTTACCGCTCCTATGCGCTCATCAGAGCGGACAAGTTCCTGATTTACTTTATCCTCGACATCATCCCCTCCTCCAACAACCGACGATGTCGTATCGTATTTCGCACCGAAGTGAAGATACTCGGCTTCAATTCTCGCACCAAAATCTGTGCTGACTCCCAAAGCGGCGCCGGCGATTATTCCGGTTGAACCGTCAAAGCTGTTATTCCACACCGATGTCTCGGAAGAACATATGCCAGAGGCGAAATGGTTGTTGTCCGCCGGATTGTTCAGGTGTTGATCGCAAAGCGTGCCGAAGTCATTATCGCTTATATCAGTATCCAGAGAATTTCCGATACCGATTCCCAGTTCGGTGCTTATATACAGTTTCTGGGCGTTTGATGAAAAGGGAATCAGCATCAAAACAAATAAAACAAACGCAAAGGTTGTAAAATTGCTCATCTCATATTTCCTAATTGTATTTACTGAGAAGTGGACCCCAAAAATCAGACAGCACCTTAAGTGTATTTCCTTGGTATTCTAAAAGAGTGTACAGGAGGTACATTGAAGAGTAAAAGACGTAATCCTGACTTCAGCATGTTTTTTTTAAGTCGGGCCTTTGAAGTTTCGTAAGTACCTGTAATTACTTGATATTGATTTTCAGCCTGCTTCAAATCGTTTTGTAGTGCTCAGTCTAATTTTGTGCTCGACATCGCCTCCGCTTTCCCTTATAATATTCAACATGTTCGTAAAACAGCTAAAACGCCAGACCACAGTCAACATATCGGTGCAGATAGTGCATTCCTACAGGAACTCAAAGGGTGAGCCACGCCAGAAGGTAGTGCGTCACATGGGCTCCGCTCCCCCGGGAGAACCTCTTGACGCTCTTGTGCGAGCTGCACATGTGGAGAAGAACCGTCTTGAACAGAGCGTACAGCCCACACTGTTCCCCGCTGAAGACACTGCTGAGAAGCTGATAAAGCTTAGAAGAACAAAGCAGAAGGACAAACCCCTGCCCATAGTTGATGCCCGATTGCTTGAAGAGGAGGCTCGTTACAATCTTGGGTTTCATGAAGTGTTTGGAGAACTGTACAGTCAGCTTGGGTTTGACAGGATATGGGGAGCGAGAAACAAGATGGCGGGCAGGCTGTTCCGTCAGGCAGTGCTTATGCGTCTTGCGGCACCTGGGAAGAGCAAAAGAGCCCATGCGAAGCTGTCTCGGGAATTTGGAATGGAAGTGTCTGTGGACAAGCTGTACAGGATGATGGACAAGGTTGACGAGAAGCGTACTGAGAAGCTTCAGAGCATTGTTAGCAAAGAAGTTATGGGACTTTTTGAAGGAAAGGTTGAAGTTGTGTTTTTCGATGTTACAACCCTTTCGTTTGCAAGCGACACGCAAGACGATCTTCGAAGGAAGGGGTGGAGCAAGGACGGGAAGCCTCACAGGGTTCAGGTGGTGCTGGGACTGTTTCAGACCAAAGACGGACTTCCCTTGGGTTATGAGCTGTTTCCGGGGAACACATCTGATGTAAGCACTCTTGAGCCTGCTATAGAGGGGTTAAAGAAGAGGATCAAGCTTGAAAGGGTGGTGTTTGTGGGGGATGCGGGGATGATGAGCAAAAAGAATCTTGAGGTCTTAAAGCGCAATAAGTATGAGTGGGTTGTAGCGGCAAGGCTTCGGGGGATGTCCGAGGAGGACAGCGAGAAGGTATTCTCACACAGTGACTGGAAAGAGATAGGGGAAGGTAAAAGACTTGGGGATATGGAAGTGGGAGGACGGAGGCTTGTTCTGCGTCACTGCGAGAAGAGAGCGAGGAAAGACTCGCAGGACAGGGAAGAGGCTTTAAAGAAACTTGAGAGAAGGATAGCAGGGGGGATAAAGGGCAATGGACGCAGGGGCAGGTTCATCAAGGTGGAAGCGGGGGCCGTGTCTGTAGACACCGAAGCGGTGGAGAGGGATGAGAAGTTTGACGGTCCTCACGGGGTATGGACCAGTCTTCCTGCTGACAAATACGATGCCTCCAGGATATACGACTGTTACGGGGAGTTATGGAAGATAGAAGAAGGGTTTCGTGTCATGAAGCACACAATGGCTGTAAGGCCTGTGTTTCACTGGACTCAAAGGAGAGTGGAGGCTCACATGGCCATCTGTTTTACGGCATTCGTACTGCTTCGCATACTGAGGTTCAGGCACAACTGTTATCATGGGGGAAAGGAACCGATGAGTGAAGGGGCCATACTGTCAGAACTTGGCAGGGTTGAGGCGTCCCTGGTGGTGGACAGGGGAACCAATAAGAGGTATCTGATACCTTCTCAGGGCACCACGGAGCAGAGATCTCTTTACTCCGCTGTGGGAGCGGTGCTCAGCAGGCAGACCATGCTTGCGGATTCCTGGTAAAAACAGACCGGGGACTCCCGGCTGACTAATAAACATCTTAAAAGCTCTTGTGTAGTGTACAAGCGGGAACCCGCTTGTGTAATATCAGGTACTTACGTTACAAAAGTGCGGAAGTCAGGAAAAAACCCATGTGGAACTTACAGATCTTTCTCAGGAACCCAGATGCGAGCGATCCTGGAAAAGAGGAAAAACCGTAAGGAAAAGGTCAAACGGAAGGTTCTTAAGTGAAAGGGATGCATCAGCACTTGGGCTTTAAGTCCCTTAACAGATTAAAAATATGAAATCATCCCGGAGGCCAAGTGAGTTTCCTTCCTCCGAGAATATGTATGTGCAGGTGAAAAACGCTCTGTCCTGCATCCCCGTTCGTATTTACTACAAGCCTGTATCCATCCTCGCTAAGGCCGAGAGTTGAGGCTATTTCTGAAGCTTTAACCATAAGATGTCCCAGAACCGTCTGATCCTCACTCTGAACAGTCGCCATTGAAACTATTTCTTTTTTCGGTATGAGAAGTACATGAACAGGGGCTTGGGGATTTATATCCTTAAATGCCAGACAGAACTCATCTTCATATACTATATCGGCCGAAATCTCTCGATTTATTATCTGTGCAAAAATCGTGCTCATGAATGTGATTGTCCACCAACTTAGTTGTGATGTCAAAACAGCGGATGAAATTATAAAGAATTAAGGAGAAAGTATTCCACTGTAACGAAAGCTTGTTTGCCGGAAGACCGGCAAAGGTTTGTAGAAATCCCGTGGGTTAAAGTTATCTTATTATAAAGCATGGCTCCGCTCGAAAAACAACAGAAAATCCGTCTTTTTATAAGCTGTCTTGTAGACAATTTTTTCCCCCAGGTAGGAGAAGCGATGCTGAGAGTTCTGTCAGGCATGGGACTGGAAATCGAATTTCCGCAAAACCAGACGTGCTGCGGACAGCCTGCTTTTAACTCCGGACACAGAAAAGAAGCCGAAAAAGTTGCCTCCCACTTTCTTGAGGTCTTTGGCAACAGCGATGAAGCAATCGTTTGTCCCTCGGGTTCATGCGTATCCATGGTAAAAAACTATTACCCGGAACTTTTCCGTAATGACCCAGAAAAACTGTCTGGCGTAGGGAAGATTTCATCCAACATTTATGAGTTTTCAGAATTTGTTTTCCAGAGAAAAGAAACTCTGAGCCTTGACTCGGCATACAATGGCAGGGTTACGTTTCATGACTCCTGCCATGCGCTCAGAGAACTCGGTATAAGCTCTCAACCTCGCGAACTTATAAGGTCCTTAAAAGGAGTTGAACTTGTTGAAATGGAAATGGCCGATGCCTGCTGCGGTTTCGGAGGAACTTTTTCAATTAAATATCCGGAAGTATCAAAATCCATGCTTCAGGAAGAAAAAACAGACTCTATCCTGGATTCAGGGGCAGACGCCGTCGTTTCAACCGACATGGGATGCCTTATGAATATAAAGGGATTTGTATCCAGAAAGAAAATGCCCTTAAAAGTGCTTCATCTAGCCGAACTTATTGCATTTGAGAATCCTGAATGATTAGTGAACGCATAGATTTCAAAAAGAATTCCGTAGAGGCTCTTAAAAGCCCAAAGCTGAAAAAAGCTCTTGTAAATTTCACCGACAGATCAAGAAGCTCCAGAAAGAAAGCGGTAAGTGAGGTTTACGAGTGGGAAGAACTCAGGTCTGAAGCCAGGCGGATAAAAGAACAGGTAATCAACAATCTGGGCAGTTATCTTCTGGAACTTGAAGAAAGCGTTGCCAGGGTAGGGGGCAAGGTGCACTGGGCAAAAGATGCCGAAGAAGCCTCCTCAATAGTGGTCAATATAGCCAGAGAAAACAACGTCCGAAACGTCGTGAAAAGCAAATCGATGGCCACAGAGGAAATAGAACTTAACAGACACCTAATATCAAACGGCATAAAGACTGTGGAAACAGACCTCGGAGAGTACATAGTGCAGCTTTGCGATGATCACCCCTTTCATATAATCACCCCTGCAATCCATAAGACCAAAGAAGACATATCTAAACTTTTCTCCGAAAAATTCGGGGTGCCCGAGTATGAAGAACCGCAGAAACTCACCAACATAGCAAGAAAAGAACTTAGAGAGAAATTTCTCTCAGCGGATATGGGAATTTCCGGAGTCAATTTCGCTGTGGCCGAAACGGGAACAATAGCAATAGTAGAAAACGAGGGTAACGCGAGACTGGCAACTACGTATCCAGATATACATGTGGCCATAATGGGAATAGAAAAAATCGTCCCCAAATTTGAACATCTCTCCATTTTTCTGAGCCTGCTTGCAAGAAGTGCTACAGGTCAGAAGTCTTCCACTTATGTCTCCCTCATAACTGGCCCAAAAAGAAAAGGGGAGAGTGATGGTCCCCAGCAGTTTCACCTCATTTTTCTTGATAATGGAAGAAGCGACATAGCAACGTCAGAAGAAACCAAAGAATCACTTTGCTGTATAAGATGCGGAGCCTGTATCAATGTATGTCCGGTTTACAGACAAGTAGGAGGACACAGCTACGGATGGGTCTACTCAGGGCCGATAGGGGCTATAATAACCCCTCAATTAAACGATCTGCAAAAAAAACCGAAGATTTGCCGTTTGCATCTTCTCTTTGTGGAGCCTGCAGGGATGTATGTCCGGTAAAAATCGATTTTCCTCATATTCTTCTTTCTCTGAGGCAGAGGGTAGTGGAAAAAACTAGGAGAAAGCCAAACCCAGAACAATTTATGGAGAAAATCACTTTTCGTATCTGGAGTTTGATTTTCAGCAAGCAATTCTACTATAATTTTGTGGGAAAAACAATGATTCTTTTTGGGAATTATAGCGATAATTAGACAAACTTAGCAGGAAGTCATTTGCTAAGCTAAGGGACTGCTATTTCTTCACCTTGATTTTTCTTGAGGCTTGAAGGTCTCTGTCCGCATTGCGGAAGATTGCCTTTGCCAGTTCCTCCGGCGTTGTGTCTATGCGGGGTATCTTCCGGATCTCGGGTCTGCCTCAGTGTCCATCTCTCTTGCATTATGCCTGCCCGCAAACTCCGTAACATAGCGGTCCAGATGTTTCTCGCTCATGTGATGGTAAGTTCCGTAGTACCCTCTGTTCAAAGCAGCCCAGAAGGATTCCACGCCGTTTACATGGGCTTTTTCTCTTACATACTCTCCCACACTGTGATTAACCGCTTCATGTCTGTAGTTCTTCTTCCCAAGACCCATATACCCCCTGTTCTGATCGGTGTATACCGTAGAACCTTCTTTCACAGCCTCCTCTACCATGCGTTGAAGTGTGATGCTCGATACCGGCCTAGTCACTTTTGCCCTGATCTTGCTGCCCCCACGCTCCTTAATGGCAACTACAGGTATCTTGTCTTGAGTCCCCGCCCCCATCATCCTGGGTTTTTTCGACCTGTGCATATTGCCATACTTCCCGCCCATATAGGTTTCGTCCACCTCCACCGCTCCGCCCAGCTTCTCATCCCTTATCCATCCCTGCCTTATCTTCTCCCTGCCTTATCTTCTGAGCTAAAGTCCATGCCGTTGACTGAGCTATCCCCAAATCCCTGTGAAGCTTCATGCTGGACACGCCTTTAAGATTTGTTGTCATCAAGTACAAAGCCACCACCCACTTGCGCAATGGCGTCTTGCTGCTTCTCATTACAGTTCCAGTCCTCACACTGAAATACTTTCGGCAATCCTTGCAGTGATAAGGCATTTTATGCTTCGCCCCGGCAGTACGAGTCCCTGCGCAGTGCGGACAATGCCTCTGCCCGTTCGGCCAGCGCTGATCCTCAAACCACTTTGTCGCAGATCCCTCATCGGGAAACATCTCAAGCAGTTCCATAACCCCTATTCCTTTTCTGTGAAACCTTCCAGGGGCCTTGTACTTCCTCTCAGACATTCCTAACACTCCTTAATTACTCTATTTACCTGTCTAATATATTAACTAAAATAGAGAAAATACCAAGGTTCTAGAAAAAGCTTTTAGGGCTTTGTCTAATTATCGCTATAATTCCCTCTTTTTACAATATTTCTATGAAAAAGACGATGAATTACAGAAACTTCCATATCCTTTCTCGAAATGGACTAAAGAAAAAAACTTTCCTGCTTTTTCAAAAAAACCTTTCAGAGAAAGATGGAAAGAAAAATACTCTCAGAAAATATAAAAGATTATTAATATGATTTTTAAGAAATCTAAGGCAATTATACTAGAAAACTTATGTTCTACAAGAACTATAGATGAAAATCTAAACAAGAGTACAGAAAGAACCTTTCTAGACTCTCAATTATCTATTGATCAGAAGAAAAAGAAAGTTTGATTGAGAAAATAAACGAATTTATCCGGGAATCTGATGCCCAATCGATTTCCTTCTGGAATACAAAACCATTGAAATCACTTGAACTTACCAACGAAACAGATCTTTCAAGGGCAGATATAGGGATAACCGGAGCTGACTTCGCCATTGCTGACACACAAGAACTTTGGTCTTACTGTCCGGCATCAAGCAACCGAGACTTACTTCGCTTCTGCCTCCCGTGCATATTGCGATACTCAAGAAGGAAAGTATAGTTTCGAATATTCACGCTCTCTTTGCAAAACTAGCAGAGTCTTATGAAAATAATTATGATAAATTATGTACATGTATTTCTTTTATAACTGGACCGAGCAGAACTGCCGACATAGAACTTAACCTTACTTTGGGAGTTCATGGTCCAGAAAGAGTAATAGTTATAATTTGCTAAAAATTTTTTAGTTTTTGTTTTCTAATTTCTTTTAATTGCTTAATAAATAGATTCTAACTGATTCTTTCTTTTTAGTTTCCGCCCAAAAATTTAACGTCCGATAATACATATTATGTTAACTCATATAGATTCAAGAACAAATCCAGAAGAAATCAGACGATAAAAGCCCTATTTAGCGGGTGTTGATGATTTTCTGAAAACTATGGAGTATTTTATTATAAGCCATGCCTATCTACGAATATCAATGTCAGAAATGTGAAGGTGTGTTCGAGATACTCCAGGGCTTTGATGAAAAGCCTGCCAAAAAATGCGAGGAATGCGGAGGAAAGCTCAAAAGACTGATCTCTCTTTCGGCTTTTCATTTGAAAGGCTCTGGCTGGTATGAAACGGATTACGGGAAGAAAAAAATATCCGAACCCAAGCAACTAAAAGATCACGATATCGGAGAAGAAGCCCCGGACTCTGCCGCTTCTTCTCAAAGCCCTGCTCTTCCAACCGAACAGGCCGCTGTTTCAGGTTCCAGCCAAGTGTATGACTCAATAAAGTCCGATACGAAAAAAGCAAAATCAGAAAAAAAGAAAGGATAGTTTGTTATGGACCTCGGCATAAAAGGGAAAATTGCCCTTGTAGCAGCATCAAGCAAGGGAATAGGAAGAGCAATAGCTTTTGCCCTTGCTGATGAAGGTGTAAATCTTTCCATATTTTCACGCTCAGAAGACCAGATAGAGAGTACGGCTTCCGAAATACGAAACCGTTTTCCAGTGGATGTTTTTCCCTCTGCGGCCGATGTAACAAGCAAAGAACAAATCGACCGTGTAATAGAAGATACGGCAAAGAAGCTTGGAGGGATTGATATTCTGATAAATAATGCCGGAGGCCCCCCTTTTGGCTTTTTCGAAGATTTTGAATCACCCGACTGGCAAAGCGCCTTGGAACTCAATCTCCTAAGCGGTATTTACCTGGCAAAGAAAGTGACTCCTTTTATGAAAAAGCAAAACTGGGGGAGAATAGTAAACATAACATCAATAGCGGTTAAACAGCCGATAGATGGATTGATATTATCAAACACTTCCCGTGCCGGACTCATAGGTTTTTCGAAAACTCTTTCAAACGAACTTGCGCAAAACAATATTCTGGTAAACAACATCTGCCCTGGGAGAATCTACACAGACAGAATAAAGACGCTTGCAGAAAAAAGAGCTGCGCAGTCAGGAATTGAATATGAAAAAGCTATAGAAGAGATGGAAAAAGACATTCCCATGAAAAGAATAGGATCTCCTGAAGAACTGGCCGCCCTAGCCTGTTTTCTGGCTTCTGAAAAAGCAAGTTATATGACTGGAGTTACCATCCAGGTTGATGGAGGATTTTTGAGAGGACTGCTTTAATTTTTAGGTCTATATAGTTTTTTAAGGTATAATAGTGGTTTTATTGCAGAAAGCTTCTTGGTCCTGATCATGCGAGAAAACTCTGAACAAGCAATACTGTTAACACATTCTCCCGACCGTCCGGGTCTTCTCCGTGAGATAATCGATTTCATATTCAGGTATGGAGGCAACATACATGAGATGCAACACTGCGTGGACACAGACGACAGGGTCACTTTTGTCCGTGTAAAGTGGGGAATAGAAAAATTTTCCCTTTCCAAAAAGGAAGTCTCCTCACGTTTTCAGGAAGAAGTAGCTTCTGAATTCGGCGTAAATTTTGATATATTCTTCACCGAAAAGCCGTTACGCATGGCGGTTTTTGTTTCAAAACTCCCGCATTGTCTCTCGGATATTATATACAGGGTAAGAGTAAGGGAGTGGAATGTGGAAGTTCCCCTCATTATAAGCAATCATCCTAACCTCAAGCCTGTTGCTGACCGCTACGGGATGGATTTTCACGTGTTCACAGACGTAGCAAACAACAAAGAGGAGGTGGAAGCCAGACAGCTTGAGCTTCTTGCGGACTATAATGTGGATTTCATAGTGCTTGCTAGATATATGCAGATATTTACCGAGGACTTTATCTCACACTATAAACACAGGATGATCAACATTCATCACTCCTTCCTTCCCGCTTTCCCCGGCGCGCGGCCCTATCACAACGCCTACAAAAGAGGTGTCAAAATCGTCGGAGCAACTAGCCATTACGTAACAGAAGATCTGGATGCCGGCCCTATAATAGAGCAGGATGTGATACGGGTAAACTACGACGATTCCGTAAACGATCTACTAAGAAAGGGACAGGACTTAGAAAAATTCGTTCTTTCAAAAGCAATCTGGTCTCACATCAACAGAGAAATTCTGATATACAAAAACAGAACAATAATGTTCAACAAATAACTTGTGAACATTATTGGAATCTAGAAGTGGTCCTCTTTTTTAGACAGCTTTTTTCTTTTCTTAAGTGTATTCCAACCAACGCATGAAAATCTTTAGACTCCCAAAAGTATAAAACTATCGTTTCTCTAGAATCGTTCCCTTTAAATTCACACCCCATAAGCTTGCATAGCTTAAGTTCGCTTCTGATGAATTCACACCCTTTAGGTTCGCCTCTGGCAGGTCTGCACCCTTTATAGGTCTGTACCTGATAAGTTCGCATCTATTAAGCATGCATCCGTTGAGTCTACATTTATTAAATACACATTTGTTAATTTTGCCTCTTTTAATCTCGCAAATGATAAAAGAAGTGGACCCCAAAAATCAGACAGCACCTTAAGTGTATTTCCTTGGTATTCTAAAAGAGTATACAGGAGGTACATAATGAAGAGTAAAAGACGTAATCATTCACCGCAGTTCAAGGCAAAGGTAGCGTTTTTGGCGGTAAAAGGAGACAAGACAGTAGCGGAGCTTGCCCGGCAGTTTGAGGTTCATCCCAATCAGATAAGCATGTGGAAGAAGAAGCAGCTCGGCAACGCCGCGGACAAAGTGTTCGGCCAGGGGGCGGGCAGCAAGGCGGCGGGCGAGAGCAAGTACGTAAACCAGCTTGAATCCAAGGTGGGCCAGCTGACGCTGGAGAACGATTTTTTATCAAAGGCGCTCGGTCGGCAGCGGCGCAAGAAGTTGGTAGTGCGCGGCCGGGCACTTTCTTTGGTAAGGCAGTGCAAACTGCTGGATATAAATCGCTCAAATATTTACTACAAACCTGTGGGGGTATCCCCGCAGGACGAAGAGATTATGAAGAAGATTGACAGGATCTACATTAAGTATCCGTTTAAGGGTTCAAGAAGGATGGTGTACGCCCTTAAGGCACAGGGCGTACAGGTGGGCAGAAAGCGTGTTATGAGGCTTATGGGGATACGAGGGCTTGCTCCCGGCCCCCAGACTACAAAGAAAGGGGGAGCAGAGCACAGGATATACCCGTATCTGCTGCGGGGGAAGACTGTAGAGCTTCCCGGGCAGGTATGGGCGGCAGACATAACGTATATAGAGATGAGCAGGGGTTTTGTGTATCTGTGTGCGGTAATGGACTGGCACTCGTGCAAGGTTCTTAGCTGGAGAGTGTCTAACACAATGGACAGCAGTTTTTGCGTGGAGGCTCTGGAAGAAGCGCTTTACAAGTATGATAAGCCCGAGATATTCAACACCGATCAAGGAAGTCAGTTCACAAGTGAAGAGTTTACGGGAGTTCTTAAAGACAGAGATATAAAGATAAGCATGGACGGCAAGGGAAGCTGGAGAGACAATGTTTTTGTGGAGAGGCTTTGGAGAAGTGTTAAGTACGAGGAAGTGTATCTGATGGCATATGAATCCGTTGCCTCGGCAAAGGCAGGTATAGGGAAGTGGATAGATTTTTACAATGAAAAAAGACCACATCAGGGGCTTGGAATGAAAACACCGGATGAGGTTTACTATGGTCTTGGGACAGCACAGAAGAATGTGGCTTGAAGCAATGAGACAAACAGAGCAGAGAGTTTATGGTTTTGGGAGTCTTAAAGATGGTTATGCGTTGGTGGGAATACACTTAAGAAAACAAAAATGCTGTCTAAAAAAGGGGACCACCTCTGAATCTGGCGAACCCATAAACAAACTCATGGACGAGATTAAAGAGAAATACCCTTACAACCCTAGAAAAAAATTCCTCCAGTATCTATAATTGACCAAACGGCGTTAAGAACTTACCTGTAAGGAGAGTGGTTTATCGTGAGCGGTGAAAAAGAAGAATTAAAGATGGATTTTTCAGGCTTTATTCTCTCGTTTGGGTGAAATTCCAGATCCTCACTCAAAAAAAAGAGAAGTTAACATTCCCGCCGCCAAACACACCATAACCATACTCGAAATACTGGCGGAAAAAACCGAGGGGAATCTGAACGAAGAGGAAAAGCAGCTTCTTGAGGACATGATTTACAATATCCGCATCCGCATGAAATACGTAAAGTCCCTGGCCTGATCCTCTCTTCTACATGGTCGAGATTTTAAGAAACTTTTCGTATCTCTGCTCTATTTCTTCTTTTCGGAGCGAACTCAGACGTCTTACGCTGAAATCCTCAACCGTAAAGGAAGCCATCACACTGCCGTAGGCAACCCCTTTTTTAAACCCGTCAAAGTCAAGGTCTGCGTGCCGGGACGCCACGTATCCCATAAATCCTCCGGCAAAAGTGTCTCCGGCTCCCGTCGGGTCAAGCACTTGGTCCAGCAGGTAACTGGGAGCGAAAAAAACATCTTCAGAAGAAAAAAGCAAAGCTCCGTACTCTCCTCTTTTCACAATAAGAAATTCCGGCCCCATGTCCATTATCTTTCTTGCCGCTCTGGTCATCAGCAGTTCTCCGGACAGCTGTTTTGCTTCAGAATCATTTATTATGAGAATATTGACTCTGCCAAGGAGTGTCTTTAGTGCCTCAAGTTTATTGTCTATCCAGAAGTTCATGGTGTCGCAGGCCACAACTCGGGGTGATTTCACCTGCTCTAAAACCTTCATCTGGACTTCAGGGTCTGTGTTGGCTAAGAAAAGATAGTCGGCATTTTTTGATTTTTCGGGAACCACGGGGTCAAACGATTCCAGAACGCCAAGGATGACCTCAACAGTTTCCGGATCCTTCATATCATAGTCATATCTGCCTTCCCATCTGAAAGTTTTTCCTGTGCTTACAGCTACTCCATGCGTATCAATGCCTCTTGAGCGAAGCAGTTCGGAATAACTTAGGGGGAAATCTTCTCCAACTGAAGAAACCATATGAACATCCGTAAAATTACTGGCCGAAAGAGAAAAGTAGCAGACGGATCCGCCGAGAACATTCTCTTCCCTTCCAAAAGGTGTTTCTATAGTATCAATTCCTACTGATCCCACAACGACAATACTCATTTGTACCTCTACATGTATTTTTTCAAGATAAGTTCAAGTCTGTTTTTGGTCTCTTCGGTTACGCAATCAGGTGACGTTATTATGGAGTTACCTAAAGCATCCCCGCAGGGACATTCCCTTTGCTCGGGGATAATATCAACTACAGCAGTCAGTATGTTTTTTGCCGCTTCAACGTTTTTATTCATGATTTCGATTATATCCGAAACCGTTACGTTGTCATGATCCTTGTTCCAGCAGTCATAATCGGTGCAGAGGGTTATTGTGGAATAGCAGATCTCGGCTTCTCTGGCAAGTTTCGCTTCCGGCATTGCGGTCATCCCTATTATGTCTGCTCCCCATGCTCTGTAGAGATGGCTCTCCGCAGCGGTAGAGAACTGAGGACCTTCCATGCAAATATAGGTTCCTCCCGAGTGGACGACAGTCTCTCCGCGGCCAAGGGCTGCTTCCTGCAGACAATCTGACAGCACAGAACACACTGGATCGGCCATTGAAACGTGGGCGACTATATCACCTTCAAAAAAGGTAGAAGGCCTCCGTTTGGTGTTATCAATGAATTGATCAGGTATCACTATGTGCCCTGGCTCTATTTCCTTCTTCAAGCTTCCCACTGCACTTACGGATATAATCCCCTTGACTCCCATAGCCTTCATTGCATATATGTTCGCCCGGGAATTTATCTCAGACGGAGATAGAGTGTGCCCTGTCCCGTGTCTTGGAAGAAAAACCATCCGCGCGCCGCCAAGAGTTCCCGTAACGAGGCTTGAGGATGGTATTCCCCACGGAGTTTCCATAGAAATGATTTTAACGTCCGAAAGGCCTCCCATTTCATAAAGACCACTTCCGCCTATTACTCCTATGGTCTTCAAACTTTCGTCTCCATCTGCCCGAGTATCGGCCTTGCCACAATAACCGCCCTTTTTTCTCCTGAAAAAGGAAGTTCAAGCTCTTTTGTCAAAACAAGTTCCATATCTTCTGGATACTGGTTTGTATAATTCTCCCATTCCTTCTTTCCTTGGGGTCCTTTCATTATAACAGAAGTGGACCCCAAAAATCAGACAGCACCTTAAGTGTATTTCCTTGGTATTCTAAAAGAGTATACAGGAGGTACATAATGAAGAGTAAAAGACGTAATCATTCACCGCAGTTCAAGGCAAAGGTAGCGTTTTTGGCGGTAAAAGGAGACAAGACAGTAGCGGAGCTTGCCCGGCAGTTTGAGGTTCATCCCAATCAGATAAGCATGTGGAAGAAGAAGCAGCTCGGCAACGCCGCGGACAAAGTGTTCGGCCAGGGGGCGGGCAGCAAGGCGGCGGGCGAGAGCAAGTACGTAAACCAGCTTGAATCCAAGGTGGGCCAGCTGACGCTGGAGAACGATTTTTTATCAAAGGCGCTCGGTCGGCAGCGGCGCAAGAAGTTGGTAGTGCGCGGCCGGGCACTTTCTTTGGTAAGGCAGTGCAAACTGCTGGATATAAATCGCTCAAATATTTACTACAAACCTGTGGGGGTATCCCCGCAGGACGAAGAGATTATGAAGAAGATTGACAGGATCTACATTAAGTATCCGTTTAAGGGTTCAAGAAGGATGGTGTACGCCCTTAAGGCACAGGGCGTACAGGTGGGCAGAAAGCGTGTTATGAGGCTTATGGGGATACGAGGGCTTGCTCCCGGCCCCCAGACTACAAAGAAAGGGGGAGCAGAGCACAGGATATACCCGTATCTGCTGCGGGGGAAGACTGTAGAGCTTCCCGGGCAGGTATGGGCGGCAGACATAACGTATATAGAGATGAGCAGGGGTTTTGTGTATCTGTGTGCGGTAATGGACTGGCACTCGCGCAAGGTTCTTAGCTGGAGAGTGTCTAACACAATGGACAGCAGTTTTTGCGTGGAGGCTCTGGAAGAAGCGCTTTACAAGTATGATAAGCCCGAGATATTCAACACCGATCAAGGAAGTCAGTTCACAAGTGAAGAGTTTACGGGAGTTCTTAAAGACAGAGATATAAAGATAAGCATGGACGGCAAGGGAAGCTGGAGAGACAATGTTTTTGTGGAGAGGCTTTGGAGAAGTGTTAAGTACGAGGAAGTGTATCTGATGGCATATGAATCCGTTGCCTCGGCAAAGGCAGGTATAGGGAAGTGGATAGATTTTTACAATGAAAAAAGACCACATCAGGGGCTTGGAATGAAAACACCGGATGAGGTTTACTATGGTCTTGGGACAGCACAGAAGAATGTGGCTTGAAGCAATGAGACAAACAGAGCAGAGAGTTTATGGTTTTGGGAGTCTTAAAGATGGTTATGCGTTGGTGGGAATACACTTAAGAAAACAAAAATGCTGTCTAAAAAAGGGGACCACCTCTCACCTCTAACCATCTCCCCTCCTATATCCAGATAAGGAATACCAAGAGCAACTAAAGTACTTATACTCCCAACAGCCCGAAACGTTACACGGTCAAAGCTTCCATTCATCGTTTCATCTACTTCCTCAGCTCTCCCATGGTGAATATTGATGCCCTTAAGTCCTAAAGACCTTTTTGCGTCCTTTAAAAAAGCGATTTTCTTTCCAACCGACTCAAGAAGCGTAACTTCAAGTGAGGGGTCGTGGATAGAAAGCGGAATTCCGGGAAATCCTGCCCCCGTACCTATGTCAATAACCCTTGAGCCGGGAGGCATGAATTCGGCCACTGTAAGGGAGTCAATCAGGTGCTTGATTATGATTTCCCGGTCAGCGAGAACCGAACTCAGATTTATGCGGCCGCCCCATTTACGCAGCAGGTCAACATATGAGAGGAAGGTGTCAGTCCTTACACTCTTAATGCCGATTTGTTCTGCACCTTCTCTAAGAAGTCGTTCATCAGTCATTCTGAATTAGCAAGCATCAACGTTTCTTATTCCTTTAAAAGCGAAGGTAAGAAATCCTGTGTGAGCCACAGTTCTATTGTCCGGGCGGGTTTTCCCTTTTTTTACCTGATAGTTTCTCATTATAAGCTCTACCGTTTCGATTCTGACAAAACCTATTTCCTCAAGCGATTCCGCCGTTCTTTCAACCTGGTTGTAAGTCGGGGAAATACTTGCGATTCTTCCTCCGGAAGCAAGAGCTTGGTAAGCCGCCGGAATTCCGTACCACGGGGAAGGCAGATCAAGTATTGCGACATCAACATCTGTTTCCTTAAAGCCTTCTCTGGCGTCGCCGCAGTTAAATTCCACGTATTTAGAAAGCCCCGCCCGTCGTACATTATCTCTGGCATTATTTATGAACTGCTCTCTTTTTTCGTACGTATAGATTTTGCCGGAAGGAGCAACAGAATTGGCAAGCGCAATGGTAAGAGCTCCCGAACCTGTTGCGGCTTCAACAACCCTGGTTCCCGCCTTCACGTCCGTTTTAAAAAGAATCAGGGCCGCATCTTTGGGATAAACAATCTGTGTAGCCCTTCTCACCTTCATAACTTTTTGTTCCACTGTGGGATTAAGAAGTGTGAAGCTGTTTCCAAGGTTTGAAACTATCGTTTCTCCCCATTTTTTTCCAAGAGCGGAAGAAAGGTCGAGCATTCCCATGTGAGAACTGAATGACCTGCCCTCTTCCACCACCACCATAAAGCTTTTGTTGTCAGGTGAAACAAGAAGAACTGTATCGCCGGATTTTATTTTCATGAAATACCTTTCACCTTCCCCTGACTTACAAAGTATTTATAGGTAAAAACAATGCATCCGGTGAGCATGAATACCCCTGTTACCAAGTACATATTCGGAAAACCATAATCTCTTGCTACCAATCCCAGACCGAAAGCAAAAAAGTTTATTCCGATGCTAAATGACATGTTATACGCACCCATCGCCGTTCCCCTCTCATCATCAAACGCCCTGTCAATAATCATTGCACTTATTGTGGGATAGAGAATTCCATAGCCTAGGCTGAAGATAAAAGAAACCACAACAGCGCTCAAAGTAGAATTTATGGAAAAAATCATAAGCAGCGACAACAGCATTATAAGCATTGAAGGCAGAGCTATTTTTCTTCTCTCAAAAATATCCGGAAGTTTTCCTCCAAAGACCCTGACCAATATCACGGTTACTGAATAAGTGAGAAAAAAGCTCCTTGAATTAATTCCTTTCTCCTCAAGAAAAACGGAGAAGAAATTAAGCATGCTTCCAAGCCCCACAGCAATTACAAGGTTGGTCAGAAGAAGCACACGGAATCTCTTGGAGAAAACAACATCGAAAAAGCCACTGAAAATGGATTTTTCAGATACACTGAAATTTCCCTCCCGCGAGAGAAAACAGAAAATAAAGGCAAGAAAACTGAAAATGGAGGTATAAAGAAAAAAGACCGGGTAACTGAATCTTTCTATCACAAGTTCTCCAATAGTAGGCCCAATCGAGTAAGAAGCTATTGTGAAAGCACCAAAAATACCGAGTCCGTAAGCCCTTTTTTCACTGGGAATATAATCAGAAACCGCCGTAGCGGCTGAGGTGAAGAAAAAAGCAAAAGCTATTCCCTGCATAAGTCTGAGGAGGAATATTCTCACATCGATATCTGATATGAAAACATAGAGAAGGGAAACCAAAAACATCAAAGAAGAACCTGCAAGCATGAATTTTCTTCGCCCGGAGTGATCTATCAGAAAGGCTACAAATGGGATAGCTGCTATTGAAGTTACACCAAAAGTTCCCATAACATACCCCATACGGGCTTCATCACCTCCGATATCTTTTATGAAAAGCGGAAGCAGAAAGAAAGAGGAAAAATTACAGAAAAAGAAAAAGTTTCCTAAAGTGACTAGGGAAAAATCTCTATATTTTTGTGCAAAATGCATACTAAATGGCAGTCTGAAAATAAAGTGGGAAAAGAGGAGTTTACATGATTTTATGCTTTTCTATCAGGACAGCTATATCGTTTTGACATGAAAGGGGCTCGTGATATAATACGGCATTTTCTGAGCCGTTAGCTCAGCTGGTAGAGCAACTGCCTTTTAAGCAGTGGGTCACAGGTTCGAATCCTGTACGGCTCAATTCTTGCCGTCCCCGTCGTCTAGTCAGGCCTAGGACATCGGCCTTTCACGCCGGTAACAGGGGTTCAAATCCCCTCGGGGACGCCATAGAAATTCCCGACTTTAGTCTTGGAGATAACAACAAAAACGCAGAACTAGAACTAACTGCTTGAGCTACTCGGTTCACTGTGCATAGCTGAACATTCCACATTTATTCTAATGCTGCTTGCTCACCCATGATTGCAGTTATATAGTATTTATAAGTAAAAACAACGCACCCGGCAACCAGAAACAGCGCGGTTGACAAATACATGCTGAAAAAACCATGATCTCGCACTATCACGCCAAGAATAATAGCCGAAGAGTTTATCCCCGTTCCATAGGACATATTAAATATGCCCACAGCAGTGCCTCTCTCACCTGCGTGCGCCCTGTCAATAACCATTGTATTTATCGTGGGGTAGGCAAATCCGTAGCCTATACTAAAAACTAAAGAAAACAGGACCAGTTGTGAAAAGGAACTCACAAAAAAAGCCAAGGGCATTGAGAGACACAGAAGAAAAAGTGCGGGCAGGGCTATTTTTCTTCTCTCTATAACATCCGAAACCTTTCCTCCAAAAATCCTGATCAATACCGCCATAATAGCAAAAACGACAAAGAAGATCCCGATGTGGAAACCATGTTGCCCAAGATGAATATGGAAGAAGTGAACCAAGGCCCCCAAGCTAACGGCAATCATCAGATTCATCAGAAAAAGCACTTTGAATCTGCTAGATAAGAGAATTTTAAAGAATCCCTGGAAGATAGGACCTCTAGATTCATCTCGATTTGTTTCTTTTGACAAAAAGAAAAAGCAAAGCAGAAATGCGATTATATGATAGCTGGAAGAATACATAAAAAAGGCGTTATAACCCAGCTCTTCAATGATAATTTCTCCGAAAAAAGGTCCGATGGCGAAACATACTATAGTGGTAATACCAAAAGTAGTCAGGCATGAATGCCTTATCTCTCTAGGAACAGTATAAGAAACCGCAGTAGCAGCAGAAGTAAAGAAAAGACCGAAAGCGATACCCTGTATAAGCCTCAGGACATATATTACCAAGCCGAGGTCTCCTATAAACATATATATAATAGAGGATATAAACATCATTAATGAACCAATAAGCATGAAGATCCTCTGTCCGTAGCGGTCTATCAGAAAACCGGAAACCATAGCGGTTCCGACTGAGGCGATTCCAAAAATCCCCATGATGTAGCCTACGGATGCCGCATCGCCTCCAAGATCATTTATAAAAAGAGGTAGAAGGAAGAATGTGGTAAAGCCACACTGGAAAAGAAAGTTTCCAAGCATAATTAAAGAGAAATCCCTGTATTTTCTTATGAATTCCAGCATCTCGAAAGTTTTCTCGAAAAAAAATCTTAAAAATAAGTATTACAGCATTCTACACTCTTGTTGACCGTTTGTTAATAGCTTTTTCATCTGTCCGGTTTTGTGATGCTAAAGTTTACAGAGAATCAGGATGAATAAGTTCAAGCAAGTACACGGGAGGCTAGAGGAGGACATAACATAGGCAAAAACAGCTGAACAGCTCAGGATCAGGCAAAAAGACATTACATAGCCGGGCACAGAAACCAAAGTGTGAGTTGATTTTCAGATGTTAACACGATAATTTAAAACTCACTTAAATATCTAAATATACTTTTCGTATTCTTTCTCAAAAAGATCCGCGAGAGTACGAGCTTTGTGGTCATATTCGTCTGGATCATCCCATGAAAGTCGAGGCTGCAGAAGAGTCGATTCAACTCCAGGACAATCAACCGGCACCGACAGATCAATTATAGGAACTCTGACAAACTCTCTGTCGTCAAGCAAACCGTCTACCGCTGCTGTAACAAGAGCTCTTGTAGATGGAAGAGGCATTCTTTTGCCGACCCCGAAAGGCCCGCCTGAAATACCGGTATTTAGAAGCCATACGTTTACCTTATGCTTTTCCATCCTTTCTTTGAGCATAGCTCCGTAGAACTTCGGGGGTCTTGGAAGAAAAGGAGACCCGAAACATGAACTGAAAGTTGCCTGAGGTTTGCTCACTCCTCTCTCTGTGCCGGCAACTTTCGCTGTGTAACCCAGGAGGAAATAACGCATGGCCTGGTCAGAATCAAGCTTTGATATAGGGGGTAGAACTCCGAAAGCATCATAGGTAAGCATAAAAATACTTTTCGGAATACCGCCTACTCCTTCCGAAACAATATTTTCTAGCATATCAATCTGGTATGCCCCGCGGGTGTTCTCCGTATGTCTGTCGCTGTCAAAATCTATCTTCCCCGTTTCCAAATCAAGTTCGACATTTTCAAGAACCGAGCCGAAATTAAGTGCCGCCTGGTAAATTTCGGGCTCCGTAGTCGGGCTGAGTTTTATAGTCTTCGCATAGCACCCACCCTCAAAATTAAAAACTCCCTCATCAAACCAACCATGCTCGTCATCTCCGATAAGCGCTCTTTCGGGGTCAGCAGAAAGTGTGGTTTTACCAGTTCCGGACAATCCGAAGAAAAGTGCCACATTTCCGTCTTTTCCAATGTTTGCCGAACAATGCATTGGAAAAACATTTCTTTCCGGCAAAAGGAAATTCATTGCCGCAAAAACGGATTTTTTCATCTCTCCCGCATAGCGCGTGCCACCGACAAGAGCAATTCTTCGGCTTAGGTTAAGAAATATGAATGTTTCACTGTTAAGACCATATTTTTCCGGATTTTCTGCCTTGAAACCCGGGGCGGAAATGACTGTAAAACCCACTTCTTTATGTGGAAGCTCAGAAGCGTCAGGCCTTATGAAAAGATTATTCACGAAAATATTGTGCCAAGCGAATTCATTTATCACCCTCACGTTTGTTCTGTAGTCCGGGTGGGCACAAACCTGAAGGTCTCTGACAAAAACATCCTTCCCTTTAAAATAATCCATCACCTTATTATAGAAGTGGTCAAACACCTCTGGTGATACGGGCTGGTTTACTGCTCCCCAGTCTATATTCTTTTCAGTGGAAGGCTCTTTTACAACAAACCTGTCTTTGGGCGACCTTCCAGTGTGAGGAGAAGTGAAACCTATAAAAGTTCCACTCTCACCAATGCGTCCTTCGTCTCTTTTTATTGCCTCTTCATAGAGCCTGGGAACGGAGAGGTTGTAGTATACCCCTGAAGGTTGATTAAGCTGGTGTTTTTCTGAGAGCTCCTTTTCGATTGAAAAATTCCCGGACATGGTGTCGCCTCCAAATTCCCTGTTCCCTGCAGGTTTATGAGTAGTAATCGTAGGAAAAAGTCAACTGCTTTATTTAAAGGAATTTTAAGATATATAAAGTTTCCTTTTTTGCAAGAACAAAAAATAAACTTGGAACCATATTCCGGTTCAGCTACTGGAATCCGAAACCCCAAGTGAAGAACTCGTCTGATTTAGGTCTTCAGGATAATTTCGATATCCACTTCGTTATCGCATCTATTGAGTCTTTGGGATTCTCTATGCAGTCGTGTTTTGCCCCCGGTATATAATGCAACGTCACATTTTCGTTGCCAGACTGATTCATTATATTCTTAAGTTCTCTGGGTTCCCACAAATCAACTACATCGTCGTTCTCTCCATGGATAAAGAGAACTGGAACCTTGACATCCTCTATGATTTCACAGGTTTTCGCATAATAAGCCTGAGGTCCCCTCATGTGCCACCAGGTTCTGTAAGTAAACATTTCCCCGTCAACAGGATTAAAGGAATCCCCCCAAGCTTTGTAGACGATAAATATCTGATCATTTTTTTTCTTCTCCGGATTCGGACCCAGAACTTCTCTGGCTTTCAGATAAATATCCTCATAGGATGGAATACTCCCGTTTCTCTCAAGCCTTCTTTGCTGTGAATATGGCAGGGAATAGGAACATCCTTCCAGTATAAGCCCTTTTACACCAGAACAATTGGTCTGGGACGCATAGTACACGGCCATGCTAGCCCCAAGACTGTAACCCAGCATAAGAATATTGCGAAAACCTTCTTTCTGAAGAACATTCACCGATTCTCTCATTTCGTGAATCGTATCAGGAAAAATCCCTTCGCCCATTATCTGACCCATAAACGCCATACGGGTGTTTACGGAAAGTGTGCTTATATTTTTTTCCTTCAGAAGAGGGGGAAGCCTAAGGGGGGTTCCTCTTGTAAGAAAATGCCCTAATACTCCGTAAAGATTTATAATTATCGGAGATTCGTAAAGATCTTCTTCCGATGCAAACTCCGGTGTCACAAGCAGAGAATTCACTTCGAATCCATCTTCAGTCTTGTAAGTAATCAGACTCTTCTGTTCGTTTACCATTGAGAATCAGATGAATCTTCTGTCAAGCCATCTTACTATAATATCGCCCATTTCCTCTTCTTTTCCATCGAGTGTATGACCGGTATTTAGATAATATGCCGAAACATCGTCATTTCCGTTGTCTATGGCTTTCTGAGCAAGGTTATGCGTCTCATCGGGTTTTACAAATGTGTCGTTCCAGCCCTGAATTAGAAGAATCGGCAGTTTTATATTCTTTATCTGCTTATAGCTCTTTACGGCTTCCGCTTCCGGACCGGCAAGAAACCACCATGTCTTGTAAGTATATATTTCAGTGTGCTCCGGCCGGTAGGAGTTCCCCCTGGCCCTGAAAATAAGAATCGTCCTATCCTGTTTTGAGTCTTGAGGATTATCGCCAAGTATAGTCTTCGCCTCCTCATAGACCTCATCATAGGAAGGCTGGCTTTCCCACTTGTTCCATCTTCTTTTTATGGAGTGCGGGATAGAATAAGGGGTGGCAAGGGCAATCATACCCTTGAGCAGGTTTGACTCATCGGAATCCTGCTGGCGGCTCTTTGCGGAAAGATATCTGAGAATCACTCCTCCGCCCAAGCTGTAACCGGAGACAATGATTTTCTCGTAACCGATTTCTCCCAAATATCTGACTATGCTGTCTATCTGCGGAATAGTATCGTCTACTATTCCAAAACCGAAAAAAAGCCCGAAATTGGCCATTCTGGTATTTATCGCAATAGACGAATAGCCCGCCTTGGCAAGGATCGGAGGTAAGAACCTCTGGCTTCCGTCAAGAAAGTTCCCTAAAAATCCGTGAACATGGATAATCAAGGTCTTTCTTTTTTCTGAGTCGTTATTAAGTGCTCTGTAGTATAGGGCGTTAACCTTTCCTTTCCCTGCTGGTACAGAAATCAGTTCCTGCTCTACATATTTCATTATTCAGACACGGCTCTTTTAAGAAGTACTGATATTATAAAAATCCGGCGGGCAAGTCAATAGCAGCAGCAATGAACTTTGGAATCGAATCGCTTGCCTAAAAACGGCAAATTCAACAACCTGCAGTTTCTATTGTGACCGAATCGGGATTCTGAATAAGAAAATCGGCTTTTTTCTTCGCCTCGATCCAATCCGGAGCCTCTCCGATCCTTATAAGCGTGTTTTCTGCGGTGGCTTTGAGAAAAAGATGCCCCGTTTTCTTGTTCCAGAAAATCTGCCAGTTATCCCCTCGCAAATTCCTCAGCCATCCGAAAGGAAAAAATCCGGAATAATCGGTGCCGGACTTCATATGTTTTTTCCCCGCGTATGTTCGGCAGTTAACCCGGAAACCGTGTGAGAATACATAGCGGTTCTGCACCAAAAGCGTTTTGCAAAAATCTGTTGAACACTAACAGCTTTCATGATGCGTAAAGCTTCTTGAAATACAAGCATACTTTAGATATTCCGCACTTTGAACATAAAGGCTTTCTCGCCTTGCAAACATTCCTCCCGTGATCACCTAGGGAATTTGAAAAAAATGTCCAGTCCTTTTCTGGAATGCATTTTCTAAGATCAAATTCAATCTTAACGGGGTCGGAATTTGATGTAAGACCCAGTCTGCGGCTTAACCTCATTATATGGGTGTCCACTATTATTCCGGGTTTTTTGAAATAATTGCCAATTATAACATTTGCCGTCTTTCTGCCGACTCCTGAGAGGTTAACTAGTTCTTCCATCTTTGAGGGAACTTTTCCCTTGTGTTTTTGTATTATCTCCCTTGAGCAATTTATTATGGCTTTTGCCTTATTTCTGTAAAAACCTGTTGATCTCACATCGTTTTGGAGTTCTTGTTCTGATGCACAAGAAAATGCCTCAAGGTCAGGGTACTTCTCAAAAAGTTTCGAGGTAATCATATTTACCCGTTTATCCGTACATTGGGCGGAAAGAATAGACCCGATCAGAAGTTCCGATGCATTTTTATAAACGAGATGACATTTTGCATCGGGATAAGCTTTTTTCAGAAACCGAAGAATCTTGCGCGCTTTGTTTTCCAAATCCTGGGTATTCATCTTGAACAACAAATATATACGTGGAACTTCTCAAGCTACAAATGCGGATACCGTCCGAATATGAGAGTGACTCCTTATGAGCTCTTACCACGCTGCCATCTTGTTCTCATGCATAAGTATTTTTTAAAGACATAAAAAAAGGGGGAATGAAATTCAAGTTCCCCCTTTTTTCTCTTTAAAATCCGTTCTTACTTAAGTTCAGTCAGTTCTGGCTGGTTCAAGGCCTTCTTTACCCTCGAAGAAGTCTTTGTTTATGTCAATGAATTTCTGCCATTTCTCCGGCAATTCATCTTCGTGAAATATGGCATCCACTGGACAGGGATCTACACACGCTCCGCAGTCTATACATTCATCAGGATGTATGATCAGTTGATCATCTCCCTCATATATGCAATCAACCGGACACGCTTCAACACAAGCTTTGTCCTTAACTCCGACACATGGTTCGGCAATTATGTATGCCATCTTTAAAACCTCCGAATTGGCATGTTGCTATTGTATTAACTTATTACTAGCTAAAGCACTTTCAAGCAAAGGTGCACGACTTTTCCATTTCTGTATGCTTCACTCCCCTTCCTGAGAAGACTCCAGGGGTTCTGCTGAAGGCTCTTCGACGGGCACAGAAACTTCCTCAATCACTTCAACAGGAGATTCTTCCACCACTGAACCCGATATTGATTTTACGGAAGTGTAACCGAGAAAAAGCGAAGTAACTACGAATATGAGACCCAAAAGTCTGGTCATCTTGACAAGAAAAGGCATTGCTCCACTCGAACCAAAAAGCGACTCCGAACTCCCGCCTCCAAACATTGAGCCTATATCCGCGGATTTGCTCGGCTGAAGCAATATGATCAGTACAAGGAGGATGCTGACAATAATATGAATAACTTTTACCGACGGTACTAAGAACTCCAATTTCTAACCCCCTACGGATTTTATTATTCTAAAAAAAGAGTCAGCCGAAAGACTTTCTCCTCCAACCAGAACCCCGTCAACTTCATCAACAGAAATTACCTTTCCTATATTACCCGTTTTGACGCTTCCGCCATATAAAATTTTCGCACTATCACCTAAACTGGGAAACATCTCGGCTAAAAGCTCTCGTATATATCCGTGAATCTCAGCTATTTCAGAAGAAGTGGCATTTTTACCCGTCCCTATCGCCCAGACAGGTTCGTATGCTATGACGACATCTTCTGAAATCCGTTTTTCATCCAAATCGTGCAATACATTTTCTATCTGGGTTTTTATCGGTGAAAAAAGCAATTCTTTTCTCTCTGAAATGGTTTCACTTCTATGGATGGCTTCTTCCCTCTGGGCTTCGGTCTCTCCCACGCAGAGAATTATTTTCAACCCGCAGGAGATTGACAGCATAAGTTTTTCACGGATTTGTTCATCAGTTTCCCCAAGCATATGTCTTCTTTCCGAATGGCCAACAATAGCCCAACTGCATCCGGCGTCCAAAAGCATCGGTGCGGAGATCTCCCCGGTGAACGCCCCGCTTGTTTTGCTGAAAACATCCTGTGCTCCAAGATCTATTTTTGAACCCGAAATGCGTTTTCTCACCACGTCGAGAACCGTATACGGAGGCACAAGCACCACCTGACATGCTTCGTAGTCTTCTCCAAGCAGGCTGGCTATTGCACCAGTCAATTCCAGTGCTTCCTGTCGAAGCAAATTCATCTTCCAGTTTCCAACTACAAGCTTTTTATCCATCTTAACACCTTGCAACGAAATCCATCTTATCCGGAAAAAGCCAGAAAACTACTCCCTGCTCACAAGTAATGCAAGCTTTTTTTTCTAAAAAAGAATTAACCCAAAAATTTCCCCAGCCTTCTTATTCCCTCCCGTATTGAGTCCACCGAAGTCGCATAGGAAAACCTGAGGTAATCCCTTCCCCTATCGCTGAAATCTATTCCGGGAGTTACACCAACTTGGCAGTTCTCAAGAATATCAAATGCGAGACTCCAAGAGTCTCGGCTCCATCGAGAGGAATTCACAAAAACGTAAAAGGCCCCTTCGGGTTCAACCGAAATATCGAATCCAACCGAGGAAAGCCCTTTTATCATCTCATTTCTTCTTCTGTTAAATTCAGTCACCATCGATTCGCTTCGGCCGCTTTTTTTCACCTCTTCAATAGCTGTGACTCCTGCTTTCTGAACAAAAGATCCGGCAGAGATAAAAAGATTCTGCTGAAGTTTCTGCACGTATCTTACAAGGTGTTTTGGAACTATCATGTAACCAAGACGCCAACCTGTCATAGAGTAGAACTTAGCGAAGCCATTTATCACTATTGCGTTGTCAGTGAATTCCAGAATGGAGTTAACGCGCGGACCATAAACTAGGCCGTGGTAGATCTCATCTGAAATCACAAAAAGGCCCATTTCAGAAAGTTCCCGGAGAACTTCTCTGTCCATAACGGCCCCGGTAGGATTTGCAGGAGAATTTACAAGAATAGCCTTTGTCTTTTTGCCGATACTCTTTCTGATTTCGGCGGGATCAACCTGATACCCGTCACTCTCGTAAACGGGTATTTTCTTTGTGACTCCTCTCGCAACGCTTATTATCTGCGGATAACATGCGTAATGGGGGTCCGTTATCAATATTTCATCGCCGGGGTTAAGAAGGGTAAGCATTGCAAGCAATAGTGCCGGGGAACTGCCCATAGTTATTATTACCCTTTCATATCCCACTTTCACTCCATGAGTACGGCTGTAATCCTCAGCGATGCTTTGTCGGAGCTCATAAATCCCAAGGCTGCTTGTGTACTTCGTGTAACCTTTTTCTATCCACTTTGCGGCAGCAGAGCATATTTCATCGGGAGTATTGAAATCGGGTTCTCCGACCTCGAAATGTATGATATCCCGGCCCTCATCCTCAAGGCGTTTTGCCCTCTCGAGGATGTCCATTACATAGAAAGGTTCTATGTTTTTAACCAACTCTGAAATCATATCGTGAAATTGCTTCTGGAATGGAAACTATAGCTAATGTGAAATCCCACAGAGAATTCGGTTTAGTCTCTGGTTGCTTTATCTCTATTTTTATGTCCTAGCAAAGCGCTTTGTCGTATCCTTGCTAACTACGGGATTACCATTCCGCAGTACTTCAAGCTCTTCATTCATCCCGAGACAGGATGCAGCCTCGGCCCCGCCGTCCAATTCCTCTGTAATCTCCACTATCGTTTCGGGAGGCAGATACTTACCGATTATCTGTCTTCCGAACTCCCCTCCCTCGGGGAGATCCTTAAACACAGATGCCTGAGCACAGCTTGGAGCAGGAGTCTGCCCGCGTGTATGTAGATCAGCCGTAAGCCCTACTTTTTCCTCTGCGTTTCTCATCGGAAATTCTCATCAGTTTCGCATGACTTTTTAATAACAGTTACGGCTGCCCCATCGCCTTAGTTGCCAGAGAAATAAAAAACTAATCCTGTTCGGAGACGAACCTCTTTTCGATCTGTTTTATAATAAGGTCTCTTTTAAGTCGTCTTAGCCTGTCAAAGAACAATATACCATCAAGATGATCAATTTCATGCTGAAGCACTCTTGACAACACTCCTTCCGCATCAATCGTAAAACGCTTTCCTTTTCTGTCGAGGGCAGAGACATGAATATGTTTTTTCCTTCTTATATTTGCAAAAAATCCAGGTATGCTGAGGCAACCTTCCTCTCCTTCCTGGAAACCTCGAGAGGAAATAATCTCGGGATTTATAAGCTCATAGAACTTGCTTTGTTCGCCTCCAGGTAAAGGCACATTGACTATCAGGAGCCGGATATTCTTGCCGATCTGAGGAGCTGCAAGTCCGACACCGTCTGCTTCACGCAGAGTTTCTTTCATATCATCAAGAAGACGCTCAAGGTCCTCACCCAGTTCCTCTACGGGCAGGGATTTTCTACTTAACTCAGGGGCGGGATAAACAAGGATATCAAGCAAAGGCATTTGGGACGCAATAAGGGTTGTTGGCAGACCTGAACTGTGGTCTGTCATTCATCGCTGCTTTTTTCTGTAAGTTTCGGGGCAAGCCAGCTGCTCACCCTAAATAGCGGAAGGATTTTTTCGCCGATGTATATTTTTTCGCCTGTTCTGGGATTTCTTCCTTCATAAGACTCGTAATTTTTCGTAAAGAAGCTTCCGAAATGTCTTATTTCTATTCTTTTTCCATCACGAAGCGTTTCGGTCATGGCATTAATCATAGCGTCGAGAACATTTCGGGATTCTACGGAATTAAGGTCGAATTTCCGCGAAAGCTCTTTTTCAATATCCGATTTTTTCATGACGTTTTAGAAATCATCAAGATTTAGATGCCGGCTTCTCAATCTAGATATTTTAAAGCCGTTTGTCAAGTAAACTCTCGATTTTGTAAGAAAATTCTCAGTATCCGAGATTCGGACGGAGCCATTTTTCTGCTTCCTCAGAGGGAATTTTTTTTCTTTTCGCATAATCGAGAACCTGGTCTTTCAGTATTTTCCCAAGAAAAAAATATCTTGATTCTGGGTGGGCCATATAGAATCCCGATACCGAACTTGGTGGAGTCATAGCAAAACTCTCAGTAAGCGATACGCCTGTGTGTTTTTGTGCCTCGAGAAGATCCCAGAGAATCTTTTTTTCAGTGTGATCCGGACATGAAGGGTACCCGGGAGCAGGCCTTACACCTCTATATTTTTCGTTTATCAGGTCTTCGGTGCTTAAGTTTTCATTTTTTCCGTAACCCCATATATCCCTTACCTTTTTATGGATCATTTCGGCAAGAGCTTCAGCTATCCTGTCTCCCAGAACGCTTGCCATAATCGAATTGTAATCATCATCTTTTTTCTTAAAATCCTCGGAAAATTTCTCAACCCCATCCCCCGCCGTCACCACAAAGCCTCCCATGTAATCTTCTCTGCCCGAGACCTTAGGGGCTACAAAATCGGAAAGACAGTAATAAGGTCCTTGTTCAGAACGCATTTCCTGCTGTCTTAGGAAATGAAACACCGCCTGAATCTTTTTTTGCTCTCTATGTTCGGGCGGAGGATTCTGACAACAGCATGTGGGGTGAGAATCTTCTCCAGCATTATAGATCTCGACATCGTCTCCGACACTGTTTGCGCGGAAGATTCCGACAACAGCACGTGGGGTGAAAATTTTCTCCAGCATTATCTGCTTAAGGAGTGTCTGACCGTCCCGGTAAAGTTTTTTTGCCTGATCTCCTCTTTCGGGATGCTCAAGTATTTTGGGAAAAACTCCTTTAAGCTCCCATGCCCAGAAAAAAGGAGACCAGTCTATGTAACCGGAAACTTCTTCAAGAGAGATGCTGTCAAATACAAAGACTCCAAGTCGCCCCGGACACTCTATTCCGATGTTATCCCAGTCAGTCGGAAACATTTTTTTTCTGGCCTCTTCTATCGTAGCGTACTCCGTTCGGCTTCGGGCTTTTTCAAAACGCTGTCTTTGCTCGTAGTTGCTTTTTTCCAGTTTTTCCGTGTAGAGCTTGGCTTTTTCCGGATCCAGCATCTCGTTGCAGGCGCCTACCACAAGCGAAGCATCAGCCACGTGATCAACTATGCCGCTGTATCCGGGGGCTATTTTTATGGCAGTATGGGCCCTGCTTGTTGTCGCCCCGCCTATAAGAAGAGGGATTTTAAAACCTTCCCGTTCCATTTCTTTTGCGTTATACACCATTTCATCAAGCGAGGGAGTTATCAGTCCGCTTAATCCTATAAAATCTGCTTTATTTTCTCTGGCAACATTGAGTATTTTTTCACAGGGAACCATTACTCCTAGATCTATTACTTCGTAATTGTTGCACCCAAGTACCACAGACACAATGTTCTTTCCTATATCGTGGACATCTCCTTTTACAGTCGCTATAACAAATTTTCCCTTTCTTCCGCCACTTCCCTCTTTTTCCTCTTCCATAAAAGGTTGAAGATGTGCAACGGCTCTTTTCATCACTCTGGCGCTTTTTACCACTTGGGGAAGAAACATTTTGCCGTCACCAAACAAATCGCCGACAACTTTCATTCCATCCATAAGAGGACCTTCAATAACCTTAAGCGGTACCCCGTATTTGATCCTAGCTTCTTCGGTATCATCCTCAATGAAATCCGCTATACCGTTTACAAGAGAATGTTCAAGACGTTTTTCAACCCCGAATTCCCTCCATTGCCTAGTCTCTTTTTCTGAACCCACAGACTTTGCGCCTTCAAATTGTTTTGCGTGCTCAACAAGACGCTCCGTAGCATCAGTGCGACGGTTAAGAAGCACATCCTCCACTTTTTCAAGAAGCTCGGGGTCAATTTCATCATAAACGGTAAGCATCCCGGCATTCACTATTCCCATGTCAAGCCCGGCTTTTACGGCGTGGTAAAGAAATGCACTGTGCATAGCTTCACGCACTATGTTATTTCCCCTAAAGGAAAAGGATATGTTGCTTACTCCGCCGCTTGTTAGTGCCTGGGGACAGGATTTTTTTATTTCTCTTACGGCCTCTATGAAATTCACAGCGTAGGAATTGTGTTCTTCAATTCCTGTTCCGACAGTGAGTATATTCGGGTCAAAGATTATGTCGCAGGGGTCCATGCCCACTTTTTCAGTCAATATGCGATAGGCCCTTTTGCATATCTCCACTTTGTCCTCTTTTGAGGCCGCCTGGCCATTTTCGTCAAAAGCCATTACCACAACTGAAGCGCCGTAGCGCATCGACGCTTTTGCCTGTTCGCAGAACACTTCCTCGCCTTCTTTAAGACTTATGGAATTTACAATGCATTTGCCCTGAATACATTTAAGTCCCTGCTCAATAACGGACCACTTGGAACTGTCTATCATCACTGGAACCTTGGTCACCTCGGGTTCTGAAGCGATAAGATTGAGAAAACGCTTCATGCAGGCTTCGGAATCAAGAAGTCCTTCATCGAAATTAACATCAATTATGTTCGCTCCGTTTTCCACCTGCTGAAGAGCTACAGAAACAGCTCCGTCATAGTCTTCTTCCTTTATAAGTCTTGCAAACTTTGGAGAACCCGTAACGTTGGTCCTCTCCCCGACCATAATAAAAGGTCCTCCGGCCTTGGATGTCAGGGTAAGGGGTTCAAGACCGCTTAGTCTGGTTAAGTCTTCGCAAACCGGTATTTTCCTTGGCGGGATATCGCTTAGCCTTTCAACCACCATTTCTATATGCTCGGGAGTGGTACCACAGCATCCGCCCACTATGTTGACAAAGCCGTTTTTTGCGTAATCCAGAAGAAGGGCGGATGTGATCTCCGGCGTTTCGTCATATCCAGTCTCGCTCAGCGGGTTGGGAAGTCCGGCGTTTGGATAGCAGCTTATATGGCAGTCGGCTATCTGCGAGAGTTCCTCTATGTAAGGACGCATCTGTTCTGCCCCCAGCGCACAGTTTATTCCGACGCTGAAGGGTCTTGCGTGGCGAACAGAGTTCCAGAAAGCTTCCACGGTCTGTCCTGAAAGAGTGCGCCCGGATCGATCCGTTATGGTAACGGAGATCATGACCGGAATTTTCTCTCCTTCCCACTCGTCGAAAAAACTTTCAATGGCGTATATGGCCGCCTTGAGGTTAAGTGTGTCAAAAGTGGTTTCGGGCAGAAGTATATCCACTCCTCCCTCAACGAGAGCTTCGGTCTGTTCTCTGTAAGCCTCAACCAGTTGATCAAAAGAAACCGCCCGGTACGACGGATCATTTACGTCAGGGGACATCGATGCCGTCTTATTGGTCGGACCCAGCGCTCCGGCCACGAAGCAGACTCTCTCCGGGTTTTTTTCCATAAAATCAGAAGCCGCCTTCTTTGCAAGTTTCGCCGATTCGACATTAAGGCTCCTAACCCACTCTTCCAGACCGTAATCGGCCTGAGCTATTGAGGTGGAACTGAAGGTATTGGTCTCAACAATATCGCAGCCGGCTTCAAAATACGTTCTGTGGATTTCATATATGATGTCGGGTCTGGTAAGGGAGAGCAGATCGTTATTGCCTTTGAGATCCAAAGAGTGGTCAGAGAACATCTCTCCCCTGAAGTCTTCTTCTTCTAGTCTGTGCCTTTGAATCATTGTGCCCATGGCGCCGTCGAAAAAGACTATTCTCTTTTTCGAAAGAGCCTCAAGCCGTGCAGAGATTTTCGTTCCGTTATCCTTTGTACTCATCACTCCCCAGCCTTGCCAAAAAACATTAATTCTCTTTTTTCCCCTGCCGGTAAGCACAACCGTTGAGGGAAACAGTAAAAAGCGGATTTTACCATATGTTCCTGAGTTCTCTTAACCTTACGAAAACTTCCATCGGGTCACTTCCCAAAGACGGATCCCTTCTCCTCAGAGAGTCCAGAATGGCCGGATCATCAGTTCTCATGAAAGGATTATATTTTCTTTCCTCCCCCAGGGTTGAGCGGGGAAACCTGTCCTCGGCAATTTCTTCTAGCTTTTTCTTTGCGGCTTTGTTTTGTGGTAGAAGATCAAGAGTGAATTTAAGATTGGTTTCCGCATAGTCATGCCCGCAGAACATCCTGAGACTGTCGGGAAGCGAGGAGAGCTTAAAAGCGAAAGTCTCGTATAGGTCTTCTACCTTTCCTCTGAACTTTACGTTTCCGCATCCTGAGACAAATACCGTATCGCCCAGAAAAATATTGTCCCCCATTATAAAGGAGATATGCTCCGGGCAGTGTCCCGGGGTATGAATCACCTGAAGTTTCTGCCTTCCGAAATCTATCTCGTCTCCTTCATCTACGCCTTCGCTTCTTGGAGATACATAGTCAAGGGCGGTTTGATGAATAAGTATCTTTGAGGAGAGAAAGACTTTTATTATGGGATTGTTTCCGTAAATATGGTCCGGATGGGCATGGGTGTTAAGGACATATTTAACCCTGTAATCCCTTTTTCTTATGATCTCAAGAACAGCAACAGGGTCAAGAGGATCTATGACCACGCATTCCCCGGTTTCCTCGCACGCGACCAGATAATTGTAATTGCTGTCGCTCTCGCCGACTTTGAAGCCATGTATTGAAAATCCGTCCTCGCTAATTACCTTCATCTAAGGGTCTCCTTTTCGCGTGAAAGTGTACCTGAAAGCCTCATTACGAATAAAAAACCGGGGTCGTCTGCTATGGGCAACAAGAGCAAAAACTTCTTTGAAACCTAGCAGTGCAAGTCGCGAGGCATTTGCGTAGTAAAGGATAGCCATACGGGGCAGGGGTATAAGGAGGGGTGAAAAAACTTTTCACCCCAGAATCTTGGTAAAAACCCCTAAAAAACGACTGATTCTGGTCAAGGACCGCAAATTCCACCCCAAGCCGTAATCTGCGTTGAAAAACTTAAGGAAAATAGCAGATAACTTACTGATATCACCTGATTAAGTGGTCGCCATGGGTTATAATTAAAGGCATACCAACCTTAAAAAAGGAGCAAACCCATGGCGACACAATTTAATCTACCTTTCAGCTGGGACCAAGTCGATAGAGCATCGGATTTTAACCGTCTTCAGATGGTTCTTGACAGCCTGCCCGACGCCCATATCATCCGGGCTCTTGAGTGTATGCGCAAAAACGGACGCAACCAGTACCCGGTATCTGCGATGTGGAGGGCCTTTGTGGCGGGGATAGTGTTCGGGCACGAATCCATAGAGTCTTTAATCCGGGAGCTTAACCGCAATTCATCTCTGCTTGCCGTCTGCGGATTCTCCACGGTGCCTATGCAGAGACGTGACAGGTATGAGGTTGAACCCGGCGGCGTGGTCAAGATTACAGATTTTGAGTCTCGCAGTTCTGCTCCCCGCAGTTATAACTTCTCCGGGTTCCTTGCAAACCTTGCAAAGCTCGACCTGCAGCAGGGTCTGGTATCGGAGATGATAAACAATCATCTGTGCAAAGAGCTTATGGAGGTGCTTCCCGAATTCGGCAAGCACCTCGGTTATGACGGCAAGGCGATAAAGAGTCATTCAACAGGCAGAACAAACCGCAGGGCAGGCAAAAAGTCTGATCCCGACGCGAACTGGGGCGTGCACAAGTACCGAGGAGTTGATTCTGACGGCAGGGAATGGAGCAAGGTAAAAAAATGGTTTGGCTACCGGCTTCATATCATTGCCGACACCGAGTATGAGATACCGGTTGCGTTCAGTCTGACCGAAGCCTCGACAAGCGAAATAAAACAGTGTGAACGGATGGCTGACAGTTTGTTCGGCAATAACTCCGAGCTTGCCGGGCGGTGCAAGTACTTCACTGCTGACAGGGGGCTTGACAGCGGTCCGCTCAAAGCCAAGCTGTGGGATGATTACAGGATCAGCCCGATTATAGACATCAGGCGGCTGTGGAGGGAGGAAAAGCAGGGGCAGAGCTATGTTCCGGGGCAGAGGATCATGAGACCTCTTAACAGTGTGCACGACAACATTCTTTATACTGAGACGGGACAGATATGGTGTCGCTGTCCGCTAAGCGGCAAGGAGCGCAGGATGGCTTCTTACGGGCTTGAGAAGAAAAGAGGCACTTTGAAGTTCCGCTGTCCGGCGGCCGCCGAGTACAATCTTGACTGCAAGGGCTGGAAGAAGTGTCACAGTGACGCGGGCAAAAAGACCAATGGTTACGGCAGGGTGGTGCGGGTGTCTCTTGAGCGTGACCGTCGTATTTTTACTCCCGCGCGGCACGGCAGTCCGTCATGGAACCGGGCTTACAGAAAGCGAACTGCCATTGAGCGTTTAAACTCACGCATAGGGGGCAGCTTCAGGTTTGAGAAGCACTATATCAGGGGCAAGGCGAAGATGGCCTTCAGAGCGGGTATGGCGATTGCAGTGATAATGGCTCTTGCGGTGGGTCACGCAAAGGCTGGCAGAACGGAGCGTATCAGATCCCTTGTGTCGGGGTTTTATGCCGATACCGGATAGTCCTTCTTTAAATTATTCACCAGAAAATTTAAACGGAATTCAACCTTGTGTGGACTGCTGCGTCCGCACCCGGGCAGAACAGCGATTCCTGGGTGAAATTGGTGCTGAGTTGTGTCTGAATCAGCCTGAATCAGACAACTCGGCTTTGAAATTGCCGGAATACCCTCCCCTCCCTTCCGCTGTGTGCTTCCAAAAATCTCAAAACCCCCCTACTACGCAAATGCCTCGAAATCCCATTCTATTTGACAACAAAGACGGCTCTCGATATGTTTTCAGTTCCCTTTCGCTGCGGGAATAGCTCAGTTGGCTAGAGCGTCTCCTTGCCAAGGAGAAGGTCGCGGGTTCGAATCCCGTTTCCCGCTCCACTTCTTACACCGCTGCACTCATATTCCGGTCTGTTCGAAAAACTCGCCAATTTTCCGACGGATTACCATATCAGCCTCATCGTCAAAAGGAGTCTTCATCAGATTTATGATCACAAGCGCGGCCCCTTTGGAAATAGCAAGCCGGGGAAGCCCGCTTGCCGGGGCAACCAGCAAAGAGGAGCCCATAACGATCAGCACTTCGGAGTCCGATACGAGATCAATCGATTTTTCCCATGTCTCTTCGGGAAGTGCCTCTCCGAAAAAAACAGCATCGGGTTTCAGAATTCCTCCGCACTGAAGGCACAGAGGAGGGTTCTCCCCTTTCGCAACCCTGCTCATTGTGTCATCCATCGGATAGTACTCCCGGCACTGCAGACAAACGACGCGCCTTACCGAACCGTGAAGCTCAAAGACATTCTCAGAACCCGCTTTTGTGTGGAGTCCGTCAACGTTCTGTGTTATAATGCCCCTGAGCCAGCCCTTTTTCTCAAGGCGTGAAAGCGCGTAATGGCCCGCATTGGGTTCGGCCGCCGCTCTGGCCGGATAGGATTTCATCGCGTATGAATAGTAATTTTCCGGATTTTTCAAAAATCCGGAAAGCGAGACCGCAGACTGGTCCATTTTCTCCCACATACCCGTCCCGGGAGAGCGGTAGTCGGGTATTCCGGATTCGGTACTTATTCCGGCTCCCGTAAAGGCAACCCCTCCCTGGGTTTTCTCCAGAAGCTCCAAAAAAAGCCTGACTTCCTTTTCCATATAATATGTCGGGCCCTACCCTGCAAAAGCAGTGAATCTGGGAGTTCCCTCGATGCTTTCGCACCATCTGCTGACCGATGGATATGCCTCCAGGTCAAAACCCCCTTCCCCGCAGAGCATCGTGTATGGATAGCATGCGATGTCGGCTATGGAGTAATTCCCGCAGAGAAATTCCGTTCGGGAAAGATGATCGTCAAGAATCGCAAGCGCGGCATTTCCCTGCGCATGAAGCTTCTCCATTGCCCCGGGAGGCACCTGGTCGGGAGGCAGGAACTTCGCAAAATACCTTGCAACCGCAAGGTTCGGGTCCACAGTCGTCTTTCCAAAAAAAGTCCACTGCGCAATCAGGCCATAGGTTTGCAAATCGTCCGGGAGGTAGGAATTCGGAGAAAACCTGTTTGCCAGATAGAAAAGTATCGCGTTTGATTCCCACATTACAAAATCTCCGTCCGCAAGAACATGGATCTTGCAGTTGGGATTAAGCGCGGAGAATTCCTGCTTTTTATGCTCTCCGGCGAATATGTCCACGTTCACTGCTTCGTATTCGACCGAGAGCTGGTGCAGAAGAAGCCTGGCCTTGTAGGCGTTTCCGGAAAGCGGATGTTCATAAAGCTTTATCATCTAATCCCTCACGTACTGTAAAAATTCTTCGCTCATGCGTTCAGTGCCCAGTATCTCATACAGGGCTTTTTTGCGGGGAAACACATAGGTGACGGAGGCGCTTGCAAGCTCTGTTCCGTCCTCGTCCCTTATAACCGAATCCACCTCGACCCGCCTTCCTCTGATTTCCTTTATCTTCGCCCTTATGTCCAGAGTTTTTCCGCTCGGAACCTTTTTCATGTAAACCATGTCTATTTTCGCCGTAAGGGCAATCTTGCGGGTCTCATTGAACATCGCCCAGAAAGAAACCTCGTCAACAAGAGCGCACTGGACTCCTCCGTGCACTATTCCCGGCCAGCCGCAGAAATGCTCTTGCGGACAAAAATTAGCGAACACCTCATCGGTTTGCTGATTATGAAAGAACTTAAGGCGCAGACCGTGTTCGTTGTGCGGACCGCAGGCAAAGCAGTTGTAGCCCGGAAAGCCGGAGAGCACGTTTTTGATTTCCCTTATCATCAGTCTCCCTCCGCAATCTTCGCAACTGCGGCCACAATTTCGTCGGGCTCAAGGTCTATCACCCTTACCCCGACGGCGGCCCGTCCCGTTTTGCGTATTCCGGAAACACTCATTCTTATAAGTTTCCCCTTCTGGTCGCTTATAATCATGATTTCGGTTGCATCATCCACCTGAAACGCTCCCACCACACTTCCGTTTTTCTCGGTCACGTTGAGGGTTTTCACCCCTACCCCTCCCCTGTTCGCAAGTCTGTACTCGGAAATTTCTGTACGCTTGCCCAGGCCTTTTTCCCCTATGGTAAGTATCTGCGCGTTCTGATTCTTTATCACCTCAAGACTCACTACCCGGTCATCCTCTCTGACTCTTATTCCTTTAACGCCGATTGTTCCCCTGCCGGTATTCCTCACTCCTGTACTTTTAAACCTGATTGCCTGACCGGCTTTTGTGGCGAGGAACACCTCGTCATCCTCAGAAATCAGCTCCGCTCCCACCAGTTCGTCGCCATCGCTTATCTTAAGGGCGATTATTCCCCCCGCCCGGGGATTTGAATAGGCTTTCAGCTTCGTTTTGTTAACAGTCCCGTTGCGGGTAGCCATGATTACGGAGACATCGGCCGAGAAGTCGTCGACCGGCACCACGGCCGCCACCTTCTCCCCTTTGTCGAGATTAAGCAGGTTCACGATGGCCTTTCCGCGCGCCGCCCGGGAAGACTCAGGCACTTCATAAACCTTAAGCCAGTAGCATTTCCCCAGGTTTGAGAAAAACAGAATGCTGTTGTGTTTTGACGCAGTGAACATGTCGTTAACGAAATCCGTATCCCTTGTGCCCATTCCGATCTTTCCCTTGCCTCCTTTTCTCTGGCTCCTGTAAACGCTAAGCGGTATGCTTTTTATATAGCCCCCGTAGGTTGTGGTAACAACCATCTCCTCGTCTTTTATAAGATCCTCGATGGATATCTCCCCGATATCCTCGACAATCTCGGTTCTGCGCCCGTCGCCGAATTTCTCCCTGAGCCCGGTGAGTTCTTCCACCGCAAGGTCGAGTATGAGCTTTTCGCTTCCCAGTATTTCCCTGAGCTTTGCCACAGTTGAAATAAGTTCGAGTCTTTCCTCAAGTATCTTGTCCCTCTCAAGGGCCGTAAGTCTCTGAAGGCGCATCTCCAAAATGGCCTGGGCCTGGCGCTCGGAAAGCGCAAACGTCTGCACGAGACCCGCTTTTGCGGCCGCGGGGCTCTCCGAAGCTTTTATGAGCTCCACGATCTCGTCCAGGTTGTCGAGAGCGATTTTGAACCCCTCGAGAAGGTGAAGCCGCTCCTCGGCCCTGCTAAGCTCGTACTGGGTTCTGCGGGTAATAACCTCCTTTCTGTGTTCCACGAAATGGTCAAGGAGTTCCTTCAGACTGAGAACCTTCGGCTGATTTCTCACAAGCGCCAGCATTATGATGCCGAAAGATGTGGACATCTGCGTATGTTTGTAGAGCTGGTTCAGGACCACCTGAGCATGCTCTCCGCTTTTCAAGTCGATAACGAGCCTTATCCCCTGTCTGTCAGATTCATCCCTTATGTCGGAGATGCCCTTTATTTTCTCCTCCCTAACGAGTTCGGCGATTTTCTGGGCCAGGCGCGCCTTGTTTACCTGGTAGGGAAGCTCGGTGACGATTATCACCTCCCTGTCCCCCTTTTTCTGCTTCTCTATGAGAACCCTGGCCCTTATCCTAACTATTCCGCGGCCGGTGGCGTACGCGGTGCGGATGTCATTGCGACCGCTTACAAAGCCCCCTGTAGGAAAATCCGGCCCCGGCATCTTCTCAAGCAGTTCGTCCACTGTGATGTCGGGGTTGCGTATCTGCGCCACCACGGCGTCGAGGAGCTCTCCGAGGTTGTGCGGAGGAATGTTGGTCGACATTCCCACCGCAATTCCCGAGGAACCGTTTAAAAGAAGGTTGGGAACCTTGGTTGGCAGGACGCTCGGTTCGAGCTCTCCCCCGTCGTAGTTCGGGTAGAACTCAACCGTCTCCTTATCCAGATCCTCAAGCATCTCTGAAGAAATTCTCGAGAGTCTGACTTCCGTATAGCGCATGGCCGCCGGACTGTCCCCGTCAACGGAACCGAAATTGCCCTGCCCGTCGACAAGCGGAATTCTCATGGAAAAATCCTGCGCCATTCTGACAAGAGAGTCGTAGATCGCCGAGTCTCCGTGAGGGTGATATTTACCCATGACATCCCCCACCACCCTGGCAGATTTTTTGTAGGGACGGTTCCAGACGTTTCCGACCTCGCTCATTCCGTACAGAATTCTTCTGTGAACGGGCTTGAGTCCGTCACGCACGTCGGGAAGAGCCCTTCCCACTATCACGCTCATTGAATAGCTGAGATAGGACTCTTTCATCTCATCTTCAATATTTACAGTCTGCACTCTGGATAAGGTGCCCATATACTGAAAAAACCCTCCGGAAGAAAGAAAAAGAAATGGGTGTGAAATAAACTGGTTAGGATGATATTGTACACGAACAAGTCTGCAGATTCCAGAGCCGGACGCAGAGCCTGCGGCAGACTGTCCAGACTCCGAAGCCGGATGCGGAAGGGCGCATGCGGTCTGCTGGATTCAACAGGTGAATTCGTGCTATAGTTTAGAAAAGAGGCAGGAGAGTGGCAAGAATGCACAGATACCGCGAGCTGATGACTATACTGGTTGTTTTACTCATAGCATGCTCGGACCAGAGCGTCGGGCCGGGCAGGACGGCCGAATGTGAAAATTCGCCTGAGGCCTGCACATTCCGGGAAATAATATCCGACATACTGGACAGTCAGCCGGCCACTCCCGCTGAAACCGCGCCGTTTGCCATTGATTTCATAAAGAAAAGATACGGCACTGAAAAAATAGACTGTTCTCATCCGCTTTTAAGCGACAACTCAGAATTTAGCAGGATTGCGGGACTCACTCCGGGTCCTGACGCGGCATTATGGTTTTCCCGCGAAGAACTCGAAAAATATGACGGCCTTAAAACCTCGTGGGAGTGCAGCAACGGCGAGAGCTTTACCGAATATGAAAAGGGAAGCGACAGATCAACGTCGGAGTTTCTGATTATAGACCAGGGCGGCGTATACGGAATAATCAAGGGCACGGTAACGGACCCGCAAATCCTCGGACAGATTGAAGCCTTGTGGGAGAACTGCAAAGTCGGAACCGAACCTCCCGATTTCACAGGCGTATACAGCACAAGCGAAGGGTTCCTGCCCAGAGAAGACACAAGCTTCTGCGTAACGCTAGACATTCTGCCCGGAGCAAAGCAGTGCTTTGCCCGGACCGCTCCGCCCGAATCTGTCGAACATTCAATCGTCAAAGACAATATCAGCCGAGAAACGGTGCCGGTCTCTGAAGACGACTACTGCTACCCCGAGGGAGATCCGGACGCACCGGCAGGAAGAATAAAAATATTCTGATGCCCGTGCGACCGCTTAAAAACTGCAAACCTGATTGCGAACCGGAAAGAAGTCCGGCTCTGCTGAAAAAACCCGTGTAACCGACATGCGCGTACTTACAGGAAAATGCAAGGGGAGAAGACTGAAAGTTCCCGGGGAAAAATCGCTCAGGCCCACCGCGGCCAGAATAAAAAAATCCATGTTCGACATACTGGGCCCCGAAATACCGGGAACTAAAGTGCTTGACCTGTTTTCAGGCTCGGGAAATCTTGGAATTGAATCTTTAAGTCTGGACGCCGGATTCTGCGTGTTCGTTGAGAAAAATCCCGCCGCGGCACGGATAATTGCGCAGAATCTTCGTTCGTGCGGATATTCGGAACAGTCGAGAATACTCAATTTTGATTTCAGAAAAGCATTAAGTATGTTAAGTGCGGAAAATTGCAGGTTCGATCTTGTTTTCATTGACCCCCCGTATGAATTTTACGAAAAGACGGGACCGCATGAACTTGCCCGCAGGATACGAAGCGTCGTCGGGGAAAAAGGAGTGATGGTTATTGAACATCCGTCCGGAAATTTTATTGATTCTGAAGGATTTGACGTGAGAACCAGAAAATACGGGGGCACCTCCGTGAGTTTTCTGAGGAGGCTTGATTGAACGGCAAAACCGTAATCTATCCAGGTTCTTTTGACCCTTTCACAAACGGGCATCTGAACATAATCACCCGGGCCGCGGGAATATTTGAGAAAATCATAATCTCGGTCGGACACAACACTTCAAAGAAGACGACCCTCTCCACAGAAGAAAGGGTGTCTCTTATTGCCGAGGTGACCAGGGACTTCCCCAACATAGAGGTTGAAAGTTTCAAAGGACTGCTTGCCGACTACGTAAGAGAAAAGGAAACCAACACCATACTGCGCGGAATGAGGTGCCACTCGGACTTTGAATACGAACTCCAGATGGCCACAGCGAACAAGCTTATGAACGGGGAAGTGGAAACGCTGTTTATGGTGACCGAAAGCCAGTTCTCCCACATAAGCTCCTCTCTGATAAAGGAAATAATTTCCCTGGGAGGTTCCGCGAAAGGTTTCGTTCCGGCGGCGGTTGAGGAAAAACTGATCGAAAAACTCTGCCCGACCAAATAAAACGGAGGAAATAACAAAAATGAGACTTTCACAACGGGTAAACAACCTCAAGCCTTCTGCAACTCTGACCATAACGGCAAAGGCCAAGTCGCTTCGCTCACAGGGAATCGACATCATAGGATTCGGAGCGGGAGAACCTGACTTCGACACTCCGGAGAACGTGAAAAAAGAGGGCATAGCCGCAATTAAAAACGGTTTTACGAAGTACACTGCCGTGGGCGGAATCGACGAGCTGAAAGACGCAATAGCGGCATCTTTGAAAAAAGAGCACGGCCTTGAGTACTCAAGGAATGAAATACTTGTTTCCTGCGGAGCAAAACACTCGATATACAACATCACCCAAACGCTTTTTGAACCTGGAGACGAGGTTATAATTCCTGCCCCTTACTGGGTTTCCTATCCCGATCAGGTGGCGCTTACAGGCGCGACGCCGGTGATTATAGACACAGACGAGCGCGGACTTTTCAAAATCACACCGCAGCAGCTTCAGGCAAAGATAAACGAACGGACCCGGGCCCTTATTCTCAACTATCCTTCCAACCCGACAGGGACCACATACTCCCGAGGGGAACTTGAGGAAATAGTGACAGTCGCTCTTGACGCCGGTCTGATCATAATCTCAGATGAAATATACGAAAAAATAACCTACGGGGACACAGAGCACGTATCGGTCTGCTCGCTTGGCGACAGGGCTAAGGAATCAACCATCCTCGTAAACGGAGTATCCAAATCCTACTCGATGACCGGATGGCGGATAGGATACGCCGCGGGAGACAAAAACGTAATAAGCGCTATGGCGAAACTGCAGGGACAGTCGACCTCAAACCCCTCTTCAATCTCGCAGATGGCCGCCCTTGAGGCGCTCAGAGGATCACAGGAACTTCTTGGCAAAAGGGCAAAAGAATTTGAGAGAAGAAAAAACTTTATAGTGAAAAGGCTAAACGAAATCCCGGGATTTACCTGCTTTAACCCCATGGGAGCGTTCTACGTATTCCCGAGCATAAGCGGTTTCGTGGGCAAAGCATACGGAGACAGAAGAATCGAGGGATCCGTTTCGTTTACCGAATTTCTGCTCGAAGAAGCTAAAGTGGCCGTCGTTCCCGGCATAGCATTCGGAAAGGAAAACCACCTGAGAATATCCTACGCGACATCCATGGAGAACATAGAAGAGGGTTTAAACAGAATTGAACAGACGGTGAAAACCCTGCTCTGATTCGAAATGGATTCCTTTAAAATCGGTCTTTCCGCAACGCTCTCAGGACGCCACGCGATCCAGGGCAGGGAAAGCCTGAGGGGAATAAAACTTTTTGCTGATGAACTGCGCGCCGGAGGCGGAATAGGGATCGGGGGAGCAAAACCCTTGGTTCCGGAACTTGTCTTCTACGACGACAAAAGCATCCCCGAAAAAACAAGGGAGAACACCCTCCGTCTTATAGAAAAAGACAGAGTAGACATACTGCTGGGACCGTATTCAAGCAGCCTCACGCTTGCGTGCGTCGAAACAGCAGAGAAGGCCCGAAGAGTGGTGTGGAACTATGGCGGGTCGCTTGACGATATTCCTTCCCGCGCGCGGGGCAGAACGGTAAGCACGATAACCGGAGCGTCTTCTTATTTCCGAGCCGTTGTGGATATGATCCGCGACCGCTATGACGAGACCGCGCAGCTCTGTGTTTTGCATCTTACGGGAAGCCGCTTTGCGGAGATAGTGTGCAAGGGAGCACTCATTCGGGCAGAGGAGCAGGAAATGCCGGCTTGTGTCTATGATTTTCCCTCCGGCACAGAAGACTTCTCCACAATATTTTCCCGCGTAAAAGCACATGATATCTGCTGCGTTCTCTGCTGCGGGGGGATGGAAGACGACATAAACCTCGCCAGGTGGATACGAAACAGCTCGGACTTTGACTTTGAGGTGGTGGCGACGCTTGCGGCGGCGGTAAACGAGTTTAAAAACCGTCTCGGCCGGGGAGCCGATGGCTTTGTCTCAACAAGCCAGTGGGAACCGACGCTTTGTCTGTCTGCGGATTTCGGCCCGAGCCCACAGGAGTTCTCAGACAAGTTCGTCCGCACATACGGATACACGCCCGACTACACCGCCGCACAGTCTTACAACATGGGACTTATAATCAGAGAGCTCATCGAGAGAACAGGTGAAACGGACGAACAGGCGCTTCTGCACGAAGCCTTGCGATCTGAATTCACGACCTTTTACGGAGATTTCCGTGTTGATCCCCAGACCCTGCAGCAGACAGGACACCGCATGCTGGTAACCCAGTGGCAGAACGGGGAGAAAAAAATAATTTTTCCGAAGGAATACTCAGACTTCCGGCTTGTAGTCTGAGAGGCTGTGGAGCCGATGGGATTCGAACCCACGACCTCATGAATGCCATTCATGCGCTCTCCCAACTGAGCTACGGCCCCGCAAAAAACAGAAGTACAAATCTAGTTTCAAAGCAAGAGCATGTCAAACTCCGGAAAAATGGTGGAGCCGATGGGATTCGAACCCACGACCTCATGAGTGCGATTCATGCGCTCTCCCGGACTGAGCTACGGCCCCACAAAAACAGGAGTAAGTAGTCTATTTCAGTAAACATGACTGTCAAACACTCCGCCCGGGGGCGGAAACCCCATCTTTATTGTAAGAATTATGTATAATTCCATTTTCATGCGCTAAAAAAGGAGATTTCCGGATGAATTCCGTAGACATAGGTCTTATAGGCGCCGGAACCGTAGGTTGCGGGGTTTATAAAACAATAACAGAAAACAAGGACATAATAGAAAAAAGGACCGGGATAAGGCTCAGAATTAAAAAAGTAGCCGACATCGATATAAAGAGAAAACGCCCGGTAAAAATTCCCAGAAAACTTTTCACCACCGACGCGTACGATCTCATAAACGATGAGAGCATCTCGATAATAATCGAGCTTGTCGGAGGAATCACAGTGGCGCGCGAGCTGATTCTGGCCTCGATACGCAACGGGAAGAACGTCGTAATGGCCAACAAGGCTCTTCTGGCCCTCCACGGGAGTGAAATATTCAGGGAAGCGGCCGCAAACGGGGTTCACGCGGCGTTTGAAGCAAGCGTCGGAGGGGGAATACCCATAATCAAGGCAACGCACGAAAGCTATGTGGCAAACAACATTCTCTCCATACACGGGATAATGAACGGAACATGCAACTACATACTGCACAACATGTCGGAACAGAAAAAAGGGTTTGACGAGATGCTGCGGTGCGCCCAGGATGAAGGATACGCAGAAGCCGACCCTTCGTTTGACATAGACGGTATTGACGCCGCGCACAAGCTGTCGATTCTTATAATGCTTGCCTACGGATTCTTTCCAAAGTTCGATGACATATACGTTGAGGGAATAAGAAACATCTCCTCAGACGATATAAGCTTTGCCGGGCAGCTCGGTTACAAAATCAAGCTGCTTGCCATCGCCAAGTCGACCGAGGCAGGCATACAGGCTGGAGTTTATCCGGCGCTGATAAGAAAAAACACTCAGCTTGCCGACGTAAAAGGCGCATTTAATGCAATCCATATAGTGGGAGACAAGCTAGGTCCGACAATGCTGTACGGAATGGGAGCCGGCATGCTCCCGACTGCAAGCGCCGTTGCGGGCGATGTGGTTTCAATCGCAAAAACCGTCCGGAACGGTTCACAGCCCGCTCCTCCCATGCTCTATGCGGAAGATGCCGCACGCCGCGGCGGGTCTTTGGCGGGTACCGAAGGTCTTACGGGGCGCTACTACCTCAGATTCCAGGTTGAGGACAAACCGGGCACGCTCGGGAAAATAACCACGATTCTCGGCAAGTGCGGAATAAGCATAGAGTCCATAATTCAGCAGACAAGAGAAACAGACGGCGGAGAGGTTCCGATCATAATAATGACCCACGAGTCGGGCGAGAAAAACCTAAGGAAAGCTCTTGGCAGGATAAGGAAATCCATGATATCCGTAGCCGACGCGATTTTCATAAGAATTGAAGAAATATGAGAGAACCGGCAGCGGCGAGAAAAATACCTGCGGACACACAACCGCAGGAACATATGACGTTTTACAAGGATCTTCTGGATTCCCTTCCAGAGGGGGTGATAGTGGCTGACGAGGATCTTAATATAATTTCCGTTAACGAGCCGTCTGAGATCATACTCAATACATCAAGACGAAACACCATCGGAAGCCATATCTCAGAGTTTCTGCCGGAAGAAATAACCAGCCTCTGCTCAAGGGCTGTAAAGGAAGAAAGAGTTGTGCAGGAAAACGATCTGCTTTTCCGCATATCGCAAGACTCTTCAATCAACGTAGAATGCACCGCATCTCCGATACACGGAAACAGCGGCAGGATGAACGGAGTCGTAATCCAGATAAGAAACACTGAAAAAATGAACATGATGTCCATTATCAGCAGAAACTGCAGACTTGAAGAAAATTACGAAACCCTCGTGAGGGGACTTGCGCACGAAATAAGAAATCCCTTAAGCGGCATAAAAGGAGCCGCACAGCTTCTAAACGGGTCATTGTCAAAAACAGAGAAAAACCGGTGCTCAAAAATAATAATAAAAGAAACGGAAAGACTGAAAGACTTGGTTGACAGACTTGTTAAACCGTCGTCGGTATCAGCGCAGCATCTGATATCTGTAGATATAAACGAGATTCTGATCGACATAATATTTCTCGAATCAAACCTCAATAAAAACATAGAATTCAGGCACAAGCTAGACATTACCATTCCTCCCGTACCGGGCGACTACAACTCCCTAAAACAGGTGTTCATAAATATCATCCAGAACGCGGTAAGTTCGATACAGGGCAAAGGACGAATAACGGTCAGCACAAAATGGATCACAGAGTACAAGATACGCAACAAACACACGGTATTGATATCAGTAAAAGACGATGGAACAGGTATAAAGAAAAAAGATCTGAAAAAAATATTCACCCCGTTTTTTTCCGGCAAAAAGAAAGGAACAGGGCTTGGTCTTTTCATATCGAGCCAGGTAATAGCCAAGTACGGAGGAATAATCACCGTGGAGAGCGCAGAAGGAGCGGGCTCTGAATTCAAAATACAGCTCCCGGCAGGCTAGAAAGTTCTCGGCTTGCAGGGAACGGTTAACACAACCGTGATTTACTCGCCCCCCGGAGAAACCAGATCATGAAAAACCGTATTTTAATAGCCGACGATGAAGAAGACATAAGGTGGATACTGCAAACATCCCTTAAAAAATCCGGCTTTGAAACCGAGTGCGCCGAGAACGGAGAGGACGCCGTCAGAAAAGCATCCGAGGAAACATACTCCCTGATTCTTCTTGACATAAACATGCCGGACATGAACGGGTTTGAGGTTCTCACCCGGCTCAGAAACAAAAAAATCGACTCTCCCATAATATTTATTACCGCACAGAACACCGTGAGCAACGCCATAGACTCAATGCAGCTAGGTGCCTACGACTATCTGACCAAGCCATTTGATCTTGAAGAGGTAAAACTCTTTGCCGAGCGGGCAATAAAAAACTACGAGACCGGAAGAAGAATAAGGCTCTCTGAAGAGCTTGAAGAGAATATTTCCTTAGAAGAAATAGTCGGCAGCTCACCAGAAATGCTGAACATATACAAGCTTATCGGCCGCACAGCCTCCAAGGACATAACCGTGCTGATAACCGGAGAGAGCGGCACCGGAAAAGAAGTTATAGCAAAGGCCATCCATCACAACAGCCGAAGACAAAATAAAAGACTGGTATCTGTGAACATATCCGCCATTCCCAAGGAGCTTATCGAGAGTGAACTGTTCGGATACGAAAAAGGAGCGTTCACCGGCGCTGCCGCTTTAAAGAAAGGAAGATTTGAAGAAGCCGACGGCGGAACCCTGCACATAGACGAAATAGGGGAACTTTCAACTGACCTGCAGTCAAAACTCCTAAGGGCCATAGAGGAAAAACAGATATACAGACTGGGCAGTGAAAAACCAATCCTGGTTGACCCCAGAATAATCGCAAGCACGAATAAGAATCTAAGAGATGCCGTAACTCAGGGAACATTCAGGGAGGACCTGTTTTACAGACTGAATGTCATAAGAATAAACCTGCCCCCTCTCAGGAAAAGAAAAGAGGATATAAAAGAACTGATTCGACACTTTGTGAACAAGTACTCAGCCGAATTCGGCATTGAAAAAAAGATGCTCTCCCCCGAAGCGGAGCAGTTGATGACAAGCCATAGCTGGCCCGGAAACGTAAGAGAGCTTGAAAACACCATAAAGCGTCTTGTGGTTCTAACTCCCGACAGCGTAATAAGCGGCGAGGAGACAAAACAGACCATCGACTCGCAGAGCGGCTACGTAGAGATGGAAACAACAGAGAGAAAAACCGAAGAACTTATTTCCATGATGGTGGAGAATTCAGACTTGTCTTTGAACAACATCCACCAAGAGGTAGTCGGAAAAGTTGAAAAACAGCTGATAAAAACTATTCTCGCAAAAACTGACGGAAACATGAAACAGGCAGCAGTCATTTTGGGAATAAACAGAAACACCCTTTCAAAGAGAATAAACGACTTGGGAATAGAAAAGGGAAATAAGTAGTCAGGGGCTTAACCCCAAGGCGGCAATCTAAACAAGGAAAGCAATCTGTGTGGAGAGGTATTAAGCATTCGGCACTACAGGCAATGCTTCCCGGATTGTTCGTGTGAACCTCGATAGCGAAGAACTGGTCGCCAAGATTTAATGGTCGACAAGAATAACGCTCTCCTACTTGCTATCTTGATACAGCCATCCCGGCATCGGACGCTCTAACTTCCATATTATTTTCATCGGTCTTTCCGACTCGTGTTTCTGGTAGTAAGCCTTGCCGAGACAGTGGTATGGGATGGTTTCGCCTCGAAAATCCTTTTTTCGCTTGCGGACAAACAGAACAACATTCGTCCCAGAGTCAGGTTGTGAAATATATCGGTTTCCCGTGGAGGAGGATGCCGCAGTGGTGTGTTGTGACTCCCAGTGAAAAAGGGTTGGAGAAATAGGGTAGTCTGCGTAACGAGTCTTGGGAGAAAATTCCTTGTCAGGTTTTTCCAGTGTGATGAACAACAAGTCTGACTTGGTGTTCTCATCCCAATAAACCCCTTCTCGGGGAAGATGAATGGCACACCCTTACTGTTTGTTATTTTATACGCTGCCATGATCTCTCCCAAACTGTAAGTGGCATGGCTTGCTAGTGGAACATTTCCGTGTGGGTCAATTGGTTCCGGGACAGAGCGAAAGCGATCAGAGAGGATTTCTAGGAGATCAATGAGTTCTTTATGTAGTTCGGCAAATCTGCAAACCTTATTAACCAATTCATCAGTCTTATCTAATTTAAAGTCACGACCGCCAAGAAGAGCAACAAGCATCAGAAACGAACGATGCTCTCGACAATCTTCATTCAGGAACTGCAAGGGATCTTTGGCACACAGAATCTCTTTCCAAAGATAAAGTCTTTCCATATCATCTACATGAATCATGCGTCCCAACTTGCCCAAAAGCTTTTTACCGTGAGTGGGAAATTCTTCAGGGCGGAGATATCCGGCACTTTGCCGAAGTTGAGTGTATGAATGACCGCTTGCTGGTTTACGGTAGATATCTATCAGGTCATAATTCGTCTTTTCCATAAAGTTTCGTAGTCGGGTATCGCGACCGAGTTGGAGCAAATCGTTTACCATATGATCACGTCGGCTCGTAATTGACTGCCTTATGTTCTTAAGGACTGTTTCTTTTGCTTCGAGATCCATTTTGACTGCACAACCCGGCGGCAACATGGGGAAATTTTCTTCAACTGCTTTTTTAACCTGATGGTGGGTTCCTCCGAGAAGTGCCCGATAGCGCACTTCGTAGCGATACTCTTTTCTCACTTGACCCACAAAATCCAATACAGTCAGAACACTCTTCCCTTCTGCCCACCGCAATCCTCTACCGAGCTGCTGGAGGAAGACCGTAGCACTTTCTGTGGGACGCAGAAGCAATATGGTGTCCACCTCAGGCAGATCTATCCCTTCATTGAACAAATCTACAGTAAATATGATGCGAATATCTCCCCGGCGCAGTTTATCCACCGCCCTACTACGCTCATCCCTCGGTGTAGAGGCATCAAGCGCCACAGATGCGTAACCATGCTTGTTGAACACTCTTGCCATATAGTGAGCGTGCTTTACTCCTGCACAGAATCCAAGTGTCCGCATCTTGTTCGGATTTGTCACAATTTCTTCTATAGCTCGGCGAATTGCTATTGCCCGTGCATCGTTTCCCGTAAGCAAATTGTCGAGATCTCCGAGCAAATACTTTCCTCGCTCGAAACGCACAGTGGAGAGATCGACCGGGTCATGCACACCGAAATAGTGAAAGGGACATAACAGACCCTGATCAAGCGCATCCCACAGTCGAGATTCATAGGCGATACGTCCATTGAACCACGGGAGAATAGACTGGCCGTCGGGACGTTCCGGAGTAGCGGTAAGACCAAGTAGAATTTTTGGTTTCAAGTGTTGCAGCAGTTTGTCGTAACTCTTTGCAGCAGCATGATGAAATTCGTCAACGATGACTACATCAAACTTGGTAGATCCGATGTCTTTGATGCGCTTGGCCAGAGATTGGATTGATGCAAATACATGATTACCTAATTTCGGTCGCATGCCGTCGACCAGCAACTCTCCAAAATCACGGTCGTGCAGTACCTGAGCAAAAACCTGTTTGCTTTGTGTGAGTATTTCTTTTCTGTGTGCAACAAAGAGAAGTGAATTGCCAATTTTTTGTTTTCTAATCCGTTTGTAATCAAATGCCGCAATCCAGGTTTTCCCAGTACCGGTGGCAGAGACAACAAGGTTTTTGTTTTGTCCCCGTTCGCGCTCAGATTCCAGTGCTTCCAACGCCACCTCCTGATGAGGTTTTGGCGCCACATCAATAAGAAGGAATGGCTGGTCAGCGTCATTTTGACCGCTTTGCCGGGCAAGCGCAGTATCCAGTCGATGGATATTGTCTTGTGAAGCGTTGTAGTCTTCAAATTCTGGTTCTTCCCAGTATTGTTCAAAAGTAGCCTGGAAGCGTTCGATGACTTCAGGATTTTCAACGGCACTTATCCGTACATTCCACTCCAGCCCATCCACGTGGGCCATATGCGTTAGATTCGACGAACCTATATAAGCAGTGTGAAAGCCACTGTTTCGATAAAACAACCAGGCTTTCGCATGAAGCCTGGTACGTGCTACATCATAAGAAATCTTTACTTGAGCACCAAGTTCCACAAGCTTGTCCAATGCTCTACGTTCAGTAGAGCCAGTGTATACACTGGCTATGACGCGAACTTTCACTCCTCTATCAATCTGCTCAGCAAGTTCTTTTTCAAAAAGACGTAACCCAGAATGACGCACAAATGCACAGAGCAAATCGATCCGGTCGGCACTTGGGATTTCTTTGGTGATTTCGCTCGCGATTTGTACATCTCGTTTGCCATTGACAAGTAAACCAGTCTGACGCAGGGATTGGGTTGGTCGTGGGAAATTAGCTTCACCTAGTCCAGTTCGCCGCAATACCTCAGTCAGCATCTTGGCCGGGTCAACAACTTGGCTTCCCTCCGGTATTGATATCCCTTTTCTTCGCATTAACTCCAACAAGTCATTTATTAAATCATTTACGAGAGCGATCTGTTCTGCTTGTTTATTCTGTATCTGCTTAAGCGCAAAATGAAGTATTGTAGAGAAATGATGTGTCAGTAAATCCACAATAAGAAGTGGACCCCAAAAATCAGACAGCATCTTAAGTGTATTTCCTTGGTATTCTAAAAGAGTATACAGGAGGTACATAATGAAGAGTAAAAGACGTAATCATTCACCGCAGTTCAAGGCAAAGGTAGCGTTTTTGGCGGTAAAAGGAGACAAGACAGTAGCGGAGCTTGCCCGGCAGTTTGAGGTTCATCCCAATCAGATAAGCATGTGGAAGAAGAAGCAGCTCGGCAACGCCGCGGACAAAGTGTTCGGCCAGGGGGCGGGCAGCAAGGCGGCGGGCGAGAGCAAGTACGTAAACCAGCTTGAATCCAAGGTGGGCCAGCTGACGCTGGAGAACGATTTTTTATCAAAGGCGCTCGGTCGGCAGCGGCGCAAGAAGTTGGTAGTGCGCGGCCGGGCACTTTCTTTGGTAAGGCAGTGCAAACTGCTGGATATAAATCGCTCAAATATTTACTACAAACCTGTGGGGGTATCCCCGCAGGACGAAGAGATTATGAAGAAGATTGACAGGATCTACATTAAGTATCCGTTTAAGGGTTCAAGAAGGATGGTGTACGCCCTTAAGGCACAGGGCGTACAGGTGGGCAGAAAGCGTGTTATGAGGCTTATGGGGATACGAGGGCTTGCTCCCGGCCCCCAGACTACAAAGAAAGGGGGAGCAGAGCACAGGATATACCCGTATCTGCTGCGGGGGAAGACTGTAGAGCTTCCCGGGCAGGTATGGGCGGCAGACATAACGTATATAGAGATGAGCAGGGGTTTTGTGTATCTGTGTGCGGTAATGGACTGGCACTCGCGCAAGGTTCTTAGCTGGAGAGTGTCTAACACAATGGACAGCAGTTTTTGCGTGGAGGCTCTGGAAGAAGCGCTTTACAAGTATGATAAGCCCGAGATATTCAACACCGATCAAGGAAGCCAGTTCACAAGTGAAGAGTTTACGGGAGTTCTTAAAGACAGAGATATAAAGATAAGCATGGACGGCAAGGGAAGCTGGAGAGACAATGTTTTTGTGGAGAGGCTTTGGAGAAGTGTTAAGTACGAGGAAGTGTATCTGATGGCATATGAATCCGTTGCCTCGGCAAAGGCAGGTATAGGGAAGTGGATAGATTTTTACAATGAAAAAAGACCACATCAGGGGCTTGGAATGAAAACACCGGATGAGGTTTACTATGGTCTTGGGACAGCACAGAAGAATGTGGCTTGAAGCAATGAGACAAACAGAGCAGAGAGTTTATGGTTTTGGGAGTCTTAAAGATGGTTATGCGTTGGTGGGAATACACTTAAGAAAACAAAAATGCTGTCTAAAAAAGGGGACCACCTCTAATTGCTTCTAACCGGGTGACGCTATACGCCAGGAAAAAGGTCTCAAACAACTGAATTTTGAACCCTAAAGAAATTTTCTCTAAAGCCCCGCCTTTTTCATAAGCTCCCTAGCCATAACAGATCCTTCGGCAGATGCTTTTTCCGCTTCGTATTTCCCTGTGCTTCTGAAAATTGCCTTTTTCTCCATATCTATAAAGACAGAATCTGCCGATATTTTTCCAAGATGAACTTGCGTACAGCATCCAAGTGGAATCTGACAGTCTCCGCCGAAAGTTTCAAGAAAAGAACGTTCAAACGCTGCTGCGATTTTTGTGTCCGGATGAGTTACTTCGGATATGAACTCTCTGGTTTCCTTATCGTTCTCTCTGCATTGTATCGCGATTATACCCTGACATGGAGCGGGAACCATATAATCCCGCCCAAGATGCTGGGTGATGTGTTTTGAGAGCCCAAGCCGATTGAGTCCCGCTGCGGCCAGAATAATTCCGTCAAGGTTTTCTGAGAGAATCTTTTTGAGTCTGGTGTCAACATTTCCCCTTATGGGAACAATTTCGAGATCGGGAGACTTCAAAAGCAGTTGGGCTTTCCGTCTTATGCTTCCCGTCCCCACCCTGCCCTTTCCCCTCAGCTGTTCAATGGTGCGGCCGTCCGGGGAAACAAAAGCGTCTCTGGGATCTTCTCTTTTTAGCACAGAACCTATGACGAGCCCTTCTGGAAGAACCGAGGGCATGTCCTTCATGCTGTGAACGGCAATATCCACTTCACCATCAAGGAGGCTCTGCTCTATTTCCTTTACGAAAACCCCCTTGCCGCCAATCCGGAAAATATCCTCTTCAGAGTTTATATCTCCCGAGGTTTTTATTTTCGTTATTTCTGTTTTAAGTGCGGGGAAAACAGCGCGAAGTTCTGTTTCGACAAGGCGGGCCTGGCACAGGGCAAGTCTGCTACCCCTGGTCCCAATTCTCAGCTTCATCATAAATATTTGTTGCGTCCTGCAAGGAATCCGCCGGATCAAGTTCAAAAAGCTTTCTCGCTACCTCAGAGTAAAGAACTGCTTCATAGCCGGAAGTTCTCTTTTTTAGATTAGTGACCGGGTCGTGGAATATCTTTGCAGTTATGGAATTCGCCAGGCTCTCCAGTATCTCTTTCTGCGTTCCGGTGCTATTTTTGACTTTTCGAAGTGCCTTCTCAATCTCGGTTTTTTTTATTTTCTCGAATTTCTTCTTGATATCGATTATAACGGGGAAAACCTTAAGACTCTCCATCCAGTCAGTAAAACTTTTCTCAGCGTTCAGAACTATCTCTTCGGCTTTTTTAAGATTTTCCTTTCTGGAATTTAAATTCTCGCCCTGAACAACTCTCAAGTCGTCTATGTCGTAGAGGTAAACCCCGGGAATTCTGTTTATCTTCGGATCTATATCGCGCGGAACGGCTATATCAATCATGAAGATCGGATCGTTTCTTCTGAGCTTAAGAGACTGTTTTACGTGTTCACTTTTTATTATGTAATCAGAAGACCCGGTTGCGGTAACAAGAATATCAATGTCTTTAAGGCGGTAGAACATCTCTTCAAATCTGATGGGCTTGCCTTTTAGAGATTGTGAGAACTTCTCTGCGTTATGAAAATTCCTGCTTGTTACATAAAGCTCTTTTATATTGTTTGAGACAAGATGTTTTGCAAAGAGTTCTCCCATTTCCCCTGTCCCCACAAGCATGGCGGTGCGGTTTGCAAGATTCTCGAATATCCTTTTTGCAAGTTCCACTCCAAGGTAGCTTATTGAAACTGCTTGAGACGAAATACCTGTTTTGGCTCTCACTTTTTTCCCTGCGAAAAAAGCTCTGTTAAGAAGCCTGTTGAGTATAGGCCCTACTGTATTCTCAGAACGTGCCATGCTATATGAGTTTTTGAGCTGGTTAAGAATCTGGGTTTCTCCAATTACCATGGAGTCGATGCTGGCAGCCACCCTGAAAAGATGTCTGACCGCCTCTGATCCCGAGCGGGTGTGCATATAGGGATAAAGGCTGCTGCTGTTAAGCTTATGAAAATCCAGAAGAAAAGACTTGATCTCCTCTTCGCATTTTCCGCAGTTCTCGGTTGCCGCATAGATCTCAACCCGGTTGCAGGTGGACACTATGAAGCATTCAAGCACGTTTTCTTTCAAAAGGAGGTTGCCGAGTGCTTCCCTGATATCTGCATCAGAAAAAGAAAACCTCTCCCGCACTTCCACAGGAGTTGTCTTGTAACTGATTCCGACTGAGACTATATCCACCATCTGTCTTTTTTCCGAAACGGATCCTGCCCCATTATAAATTACCCGTGGAGGGAACTATATCAATTTCGTCTATGTTTGCCTCGCTGGGCTGATTTATAACTGACAGTACGGTTCTTGCTGTAATTTCAGGGGACATCATCTTTGCCCTGTCCCATTGTCCGGCAAGAGAATCCCAGATGTCTGTTCTGGTCGGACCAGGGAGTATGGCGGAGACCTTTATCCCTCTGTTTCTTACCTCTTCTCTGAGGGAGTTTGTAAAGCCCAGAACAGCAAACTTCGAAGCGCAGTAAGCTGCCCACCCTGGAAAGCCTTTTTTTGAAGCATTCGACCCGATGTTTACGATGTGGCCCCCTGCCGGGATGAAGGGAAGCGCGTTTTTTACCATAAGGAAAGTTCCTTTTACGTTTACGGCCATCATTTCATCCCACTGTTCGGTTTCGGTTCTCTCTACCGGACCGGTGTGTACTACGCCCGCGTTATTGATCAGTACATCAATCTTTCCCTTCCGTTCAGCAACATTTGAAATGAATTTTCTGACTTCCTCCTCAACTGATATATCGACGGAAGAAATCAAGAAGTTGCCGGCAAAAGACGATATTTCATCTTCGAGAGAAGCAGTGCTCTGGCGATTTTTTGAACAGAGTGCTGTAAAAAACCCCTCTTTTAGCAGTTCAACTGAGATCGCTTTTCCTATACCTCTTGCCGCACCTGTCACAATTGCAACTCTTTCAGGCATCTTGTTTTTCCTTGAAATATTCAAAATAACTTTTCTGGTTCTCCCAGATCCTTATACGGTCAAGTTTGTCCGGGATGACTTCTGCGAACCTCTGCCACAGGTATTTCCCTATATTCTCAACGGTCGACATGTTTTTCTCAAAGAAATGAATATCCCTGTCTATCCATTTATAGTTGAGCTTTTCGATTATAGGTGCTGCTAGTTTTTCAAAATCGATACGGTTTATGATCACACCTGTTTGCTCGTTTATTTCTCCTCTTATCGTAACTTCCACTGTATAGTCGTGTCCGTGTCCCGAGGGGTTTGCACACTTATCAAATATGGCGAAATTCTCCTTGTCGGACAATCCTTCCATAAAAAGCCTGTGGCTTGCGCAAAACTTAAATATTCTGGTAAGAGTTACCTGCTCTTGTTTTATCTCTCGCACTTGCTGTAGTCAACGAAAAGATCGTCTGTTTCATATACCCTTACTTTGTATAGGCTGCAATCGTCTCTTTCAGCGATTTTCTCTTCAATTACCTCCCACAGAACCTTAGCTATGTTTTCCGTTGTTGGTATAAGATCCTGAAAACGGGAATTATCCTCGTTTAGGTTTTTGTGATCAAAATCAGCCAGAACTGATGAGAGGATCTTCTTAAGATCAAAAAGATTGATTATCATGCCTGTTTGCGGATTTATTTCTCCTTGCACAGTAACTTCAAGCACGAAATTATGTCCGTGTCCCCCGGGTAGGCTTGATTTGCCGTAAAATTTACGATTTTTTTCTTCCGTCCAGTTTTTGTTCCAGTATCTGTGAGAAGCGGAAAAATCTACTTTCTTAGTTATGAGCTTTGTAAAGGACATCGGTTCTGATCAGACTGGCAAATATTTCTACCTGTAGAAAGGCTTCTCTAAGGTCTGGTTTCCTGGATATCTGGAACTGTGACAATCGTGTGGAAAGCTTGTTGCTGCGTTCTGTCTACCATTTCTGTTATCGTAGGTTCCATCTTTGATAGAAAAGGCTGTGGGTAAATGCCCATAAGGAATATCATAACGATAAGAGGAATCATAAGGGCTATCTCTCTTGGATTAAGATCCATGAGTCCCTTGTTTATTTTCTTTACTATAGGTCCGAATATCACCCTCTGATATGCCCAGAGCATATAAATTGCTCCGAGTACAAGCCCTGTTGCTCCAAGTGCCGCGTACACGTAACTCTCCGCAAACACTCCAAGCAGAATTAGAAATTCCCCTATAAAACCGTTTAAGAGGGGAAGCCCTATAGAAGAGAGCATGGCAATCATAAAGAACAGCGAGTAAATTGGCATTATCTTCGCAAGCCCGCCGAACTCCGAAATCATTTTAGTGTGGCGTCTTTCATATATCATTCCAACGAGAATAAACAGAGCGCCGGTCGAGAGACCGTGACCTATCATCTGATAGACCCCACCCTGTACACCATGGAGATTAAAGACAAACACACCCAGCATTATAAGTCCCATATGACTTACGCTTGAATAGGCAACCAGTTTTTTGAGATCCGTCTGCATGAAGGCCACCATCGCTCCATAGATTATCCCAATGATTGATAGGGCTATCAGAACCCCTGTGTATGCCTCTATTGCCTCGGGGAAAAATGGAATAAGAAATCTTATCACCGCATAGGTTCCCATCTTAAGCAGAACGCCGGCAAGTATTACACTGCCGGGCGTAGGAGCCTCAACATGTGCATCGGGAAGCCATGTGTGAAATGGAAACATCGGAACTTTGATTGCAAAAGCCAGGAAAAATGCCAGAAATACAAGTCCCTGGGGGCTCAGTATTCCGTTAAAAGCAAGACTGGTCTTTTGAAGATCGAACAGGTTCATTGACGCGAAGCCGAACTGGTCTATATGGGCGTAATACATGTAGATGATGGCAACCAGCATAAGCCCGCTTCCAAGTGCAGTGTAGATGAAGAACTTTATCGCTGCGTAGATTCGCCTGGAAGATCCCCAGATTCCTATGATGAAATACATGGGGATCAGCACAGCTTCCCAGAATATAAAGAAAAGAATCATATCAAGCGCGGTGAATGTCCCGATAAGTGCCGATTCTAAAAACAGAGTAAGACAAAGAAACGCTCTCCACCCGCCCCTTATAGCATTCCAGGAACAAAGAACCGTAATGGGAAAAAGAAAGGTCGTGAGAAGCACGAGCAGGAGACTAAGACCGTCAACTCCCAGATGATAAGACATCCCAAGGTCTGTAAGCCAGGGGATCTTTTCTTCAAACTGCATTGTGGAAAGCGAACCGTTAAAGCGGAAAAAAAGTGGAATGGATATCAGAAATTCCACCAAGGTTATTACAAAAGCGACCGCTTTTAACTGGTAATCGGAGACCTTCTGAAAATACGGCAGAACCGCAAGCACCACGGCTCCCAGAAGAGGGAAAAATACGAGCAGAGATAAAATGTTATTATCGAGACTCACGTTCAGTCGGGTCGGGGTAAAAAAATAAAATTTTCGTAATTATACTTTCATAAAATTTTGTTCACAACCGCACACCTGAAAAATTTTTTAGATTTCTGCGACAGATCCTGAAAAAACGATTGATTCCCGAAAAAACAAGGGAATTACATGCAAAAATGAAAACTCTGCTGTACAAATTAGAATTTGAAACCACGGTGGTTAGAGAAAAATAGAACCATATATTGCTCTAATTTTTTACTTGTTAATTTTCTCTGGTATATTCTCAGGCGTTGTCAGTTTAAGGAGCCCGGCCCTGTCGGGTCTCCGTGAATATAAAACCCGTCAGGGGAATAATCGGAAAGTCCAAAATCCTTAGACTGACAACAAGGCCCGACACCACTAAACTACATTAGGGCCAAGGAGAATGTTGTCATGAAAAGGATTATATCTTTATTTGTCGTGCTGGTTTTTGCTGTTAGCTACATGGGTGGAGCAGCGGAAGCCGAAGCAGCGCAACCAAGTTTAGCTCAATGCCAAGGTGAACCATCCAAGGGCACTAGTTGGGGTACGTTCTGGATATAGTACTGGGATCACTAAATGCCGCCGGAGGGGCAGCGATAGCGGCTGATCCCGACACATATAATAGTTCTACATCTGTTGGAATTGTAAATATACTTGTTGGAGGCGGTCTAGCGGGTTTGGGTGTGGGTATGCGTAGTTCGGCAAACAACTATAATAAAACGTGTGCTGATCTTCTATCAAACAGCCGCTTAGAGCCGGGTTTTGGATTAGAACCTATTGCAAAGGAAGCAACAGGAATGAGATTAATATATAGGTGGTAATAAAAGAATCATTTCTCCTTACTTAAATCGGGGACAGGAAGAGGAAACCTCTTAAAAACCTGTCCCCATTTATTTTAAACTATGCATGAATAAGGTTTTTTTTCAGCTCTTAAAGACTATTCTTTTCTTTTTCTTAACTTTTCTAACCTAATTGTTCAGCTTTCAAAGACCTTTTTTTAAATCTTTTCCATTGGCTGATTGAAAGGTAAGATAGCAGAAAATACATTTATTATCTTCCGCTCTTCTAACCCTTTAAAAACTTAAGAATACGCTTTAGCTGTTATTTCCATTACCTCTATAATACTTTGTTTTCCTACTGCTCCGGGAACCAATATGGCAAGATCAACTCCTGCTGAGAAATGCTCTTCGAGTTTTTTCTTGCAGTCGTCCGGCGTACCGGCAAGCGCCACTGAGTCTATCAGTTCGTCCGTAAACACATCAGCCGGATTTGCACCTTCTTGAACCTTATCAATTATGTCCCCGAAACCTATGTTTCTTATCAGTCTCTGGTAGAAAGGAAGTCTTGCGTACGGGGCAAGCCCTTTTTTGGCTGAGGCGACTGCCGTGGCTTCGTCATCCGAGACAAACGAAGGAATGCCGTTTGTAATTGATACGGCAGAGACATCCCTCTGCGCTTTTGCGGCACCTGTGGCAACCTGCTCTCTTAATACACCTATATAGGCCGGGGGACACATATAGGGCATGATTCCGTCGGCGACTTCTCCGGCCAGTTCCGCCGCGGCTTTGGTAAGACCGGCAATATAGACCGGAAGATACGGAAGTTCTCTTTTGAGAGAGAGCCTCGGAGAAGTTCCGTCGGCCAACGCTTTTACTTCCCCTACGTAGTTTCTCATCGACTCGATCGGGTCTCCCATATCTATATCGTATCTGTTGTTAACGGGTTTATGGCTCACTCCAAGTCCTAGAATCATCCTTCCGCCCGTTATTTCCTGTATGGTAAGTGCTGTCGCGGTGGCAACCACAGGCTGACGCATGTATATGTTGGCTATCCACGTTCCGACGTTTATCCTCTCCGTACACTCGGCAAACACCTGAGCATTCGTTATAGCGTTGTAAGGCGGTACTTCCGGAGAGAAAACACCGTCAAAGCCCGCTTCTTCTGCGATTTTAGCAATCCCTCTAAGATCGCTTACGCTGCATCCCCAAACCGGTGAAGTTGTTGCAATTTTTCCCATTCTATCCTCCTTGAGATTTTTTTCAGTATTGGTTTACCACATCTCTGTAATAATCGGGACGAAGAAAAGCTTCATCCCTGGTTTCTAACACTTTTTTTATTTCCTGAAGAACTCTGGTCTTTTCTTCGGGGAATTTCGCTTTAATAGGAAGGTAATTTGATATATGGTTTGAGTAAAAGTAGCCGTCGGAAAGGTCCGTATTCTCGACTATTGTCTCAAGTTCCTCTATCATCTGAAACTTGTCCGGAAATTCAAACGCACCTTCCTGCCACTGCTTGTAAATCGGTGCTCCGGGACGGAGCTGAAGAGAAAGAGCCCCGACATATTCCGGGTCACACTCAGTAAGAAGTTTCCCGGTAGCCAATGCGTGTTCCCTGCTCCTCCCTTTCCCTCCTATGCCTAAAAGCACCATGACAGAGTTCATTATTCCAGATTCTTTAAGTTTTTTTGAAGCTTCAACGGTTTCGGCAAAATTGGCCCCCTTCTCTATTTTCTTGAGAACCAGATTGTCTCCGCTCTCAAAACCTATGTACACCATGCTAAGGCCGTTTTCCCGAAGGCGTGTGAGGTCTTCAACTGATTTTCTGAGTATGTCCCCTATATTCGCGTACATGGTGATCCTGTCAAGATTCGGAGCTTTTTCATGGAGATAATTCATTATTTCCAGAAGCTTAGCGGTGGAGAGCACAAGGGCGTTACCGTCTGCAATGAAAGCTCTTTGTTCAAGTAGTCCTTTTTGCTCAGCGGCATCAATAATTTCTTTTATCTCGCCCATAGGCCTTACCCTGAATTTCTGGGTTTCTTTTCTGTACATGGCGCAATAAGTGCACTTGTTGTGGGAACAGCCGATAGTGGCCTGGAGAATGAAACTTTTGTGCTCGCTTGGAGGGCGGAAAAAAGGCGTTACATATTCAATCATTACCGTGAGAATCTAACAAAGTTTTAGGACCTGTTCAATAAAAAAAACTTTGCAATGACAAAAAGCATAGGTTATTCTTGCGCCGTAATGTTTGATCTTGAACCGCATGAAAAAGAAGGATTTTACTACATCCTTGGCGTGCCGCTGCTTATAGGGCTCATATTAGTCATTGCTTTTCTGACGCACATACTCCTTGCCCCTTAGCCAGTACCCCAACGGATTATCCGAAGGACAAGTTCTTGAATTCCGATCTGTACCCCTGTACTGTCCCGGAAAGTGTGTCCCCCGCTTTCCGTTTCTTCCCAGGTTGCACCAAGAAGTTTTAAGTTTTTCTTCCGGTTTTGGGAATCAGGATCGGTTTTTCTCCCAACAAATGTAACGGCATTCCCTTCCCCGAAAAGCACCATTACCAGTCTTGAAGTTCCGAAAAGAAGCAGAAATCCCCGGGTCTCTAAACTTGTATCAAGAACTGCATGCAGAAATCCCCGAGGCGGAGCAACCATGCTGATTGCGTCTTGTCCGTATTCGTTGTTTAAAGAGTCTACACGGGTCTCAAAGCTACGACAGAGAAAATCCGACGCCTTTTCTGCTTTCTCGAATGTTTTATCCGAGTCAGCCGAGACTTTCTCGTTTTCGTAGAACTTCTCAATCCATGGCTGTTTTTCTGATTTCACAGCATATTACTCCGATTCTCCGCTCTCTGCCTCGAGTTCACAGATAAAGAACTTTATCGTTCTAAACACCGAAGAATTTGAAGATTGACAGGTTTTTTCTCGTGCTTTGCCGAAAACACTTCAATTTCTTCGCTCGATATAATACTATACATTCTGTAGGGGAGATAAAAGATAGACAGAATCCATGGAAATACCTCGGGTCTCACCAGAAGTGACCTGAAGAACCTGATTAGAATATACAAAAGGAAAATTCCCCAGGATCATATTGTAACCCTCGAATTCACCCGTACTCTCTTGGCCTTCTCCGGGGAACTCCAAAAAACCATAACGACATTTATCGACCGCAAAGGTAAAGTAAGGTTCGTTTTCATAGGGGAACCTTGCGATTTTCCTTTTGAGAAACTGCTCGGAAGGATGAGAAGAGCGAAGTACAGACTCAGGGGGTTTCGAGCGATAAGAACCGACCTCAAGCGAAGCGGTCTCACAAATTCTGATCTGACAACTCTTGCAAATGAAAGACTTGATTTGGTAGCTTCCGTGTCTCTGGGTAAAAACGGTTCAGCGGGACGTTTTGAATATGCAAACCTTGTTCCGCCGGATGGAGAGCATAATGCAAAATGGGAGATCTCAAGGTTCTCTGACGTAGGTCGCATAAATATTAGCCTCAAGCAGGAAATAATCAGCATAGAACAGTCCCTAAGGAGTGCTTTTCTCAACAACGGCGGCAAGGAAAGCAAGGAAGGAGTCATACTTGTTGGTTTTAGCACTAAGTTTCGTTATCTGGCCGAAAAATCCTTGGAGGAGCTTAATTCCCTGGCTCTTTCGGCGGAAAAAGTAGTCCTCGACAAGGTGGTTCAGATAAGAAAGAGCATTGACCCTCGTTATCTCGTCGGCAGGGGGAAACTAACAGAGATTGCACTTCACGCCAAACATCTTGGGGCGGACACCATAATTTTTGACACAGAACTTACCCCTGCCCAGGCAAATGCTGCTGGAGAGATATCCGGTCTTGGTATAATGGACCGAAGCCAGCTGATAATACAGATATTCGCCAGACACGCCAAGACAAACGAAGGAAAAATTCAGGCAAGGCTTGCCGAGTTCCAATACAACCTGCCGAGACTGAAAGGTAAGGGAACAGCTTTTTCTCAGCTGGGAGGCGGAATAGGCACAAGAGGTCCCGGAGAGAAAAAACTTGAGCAGGAAAGAAGGAATATAAGAAAACAGATCGAACAACTGGAAAAACAGATTGACAGCCTTTGCAGAAGAAGAGAACACACAAGAAAGAACAGAAAAACCTCAATGATTCCAACCCTGTCTTTTATCGGGTACACGAATGTAGGCAAATCCACGCTTTTTAACCGTCTGACCAAATCCTCCATTGCCACCCAGGACAAATTTTTCTCGACTCTTAACCCGACTACGAGGAGGGTTATGCTTCCCGGAGGAAAACATGTACTCATGACAGATACTGTGGGTTTTATAAGCAAGCTTCCCAAGGAACTGATAAACGCATTCAGAGCGACGCTTGAAGAAATAGGCGAAGCCGATCTGCTGCTTCACGTTGCGGATGCAAGTGATCCTGAGGTTAGAGAAAAAATAGATTCGGTAATGGGGATCATAGAATCCATGGAGTTTGAAGACATACCCAGCATCCTTGTGCTTAATAAGATTGATCAGGCTGATGCGGACACACAAACTGCTCTTCGCGAGACATTTCCTGAAACACCGTTTGTGTCAGCCAGAAACGGAAAAGATTTCAGAGATCTGCTTCTCTATATGGAAAAATTCGTTGAAAAAACCGGCGCGGACACAAGACTGCGGAATTTTAACTCGGAACAAGAGATCATAGAAAGTTCCCCTCCTTTCCCGCTGCACAGCTCGCTTTAATCCTCTGAGAACTTAAGCAATTCCATTTGTAAAAATCAATAAAAAAAGGGGACGTCCGTTTCTTCTTTGCACGAACATCCCCTTTTTCAAACTAACTGCTTTTTTACTTCCGGGATCCTACCAAGGTTTAGACGCGTCGTCCTGTCCCTTTAGGTTTTTGATCCACTTCGAGTCATCATAATTTGAAGTGCCGAAAGTAAGCGCCAAAGTCGCGATTATAACACCAATTTCATTGTTATTGGTTTGTTCGGCTCTTTGTTTGATCTTGTCGTGAATCGGATCCGGAATATTCAGTGTTATCTCTGCCATTATCAAAACCTCCTAGTTGATTTTTGATAAGAACTAATCAGCATCTCCTATGCCTTTTTCCTTTCTGTACTCCTGGATTCGCTCCCTCTTTACAGTTGGCTTGAGGGTAAAACCTGAAGGGTCTTGAGTTGCTCCCTCAGCTGAACCCTTCACTACATCCGGGTCAAGGTGAGTAAACTTCTTGTCTCCTGCGATCTCTCCGAGCATGGACTCTTCAAACTGCCAGTCGGTAAGCCACTCGTCTCCGAGACCGAAACGCCTGGTAAGCTTGTTGATTTCCTCAAGTCTTCCGGGAAGGGGTCCTGCCGGCTGAATCATTTTCAGCTCCTCAAGCAGACTCACTACCTCAGGATCTCTCGGAAAAGCGTTTCCAACCTTTTTTTCAAAGAACATTGTCTCGAACGGAGGACGACCTCTCGTTCCACCACCATCCATGCTTTCTGCTGGATAACCTACGGTCATAAGCCAGCTGAACACATAAGTGTCTGGAAGTTCAAACTTCGCTTTTGTGTTCCTTCTGGCTCCTCCGCTGGCACCGTTAAGACAGGTTCCCAGACCTAGGGCCGTTGCGGCAAGTATTGCGTTCTCTATTGCATTTCCAAGATCAATTGCGGCGAGTCTGTGCAATATTGCGTCAGGAAGCAGTCCGGGAAGCGGAAACAGGTTAGATACCCTGTCATACTCCCAGCCATGGGCCTTATCAAGTGCTCCGGTCCTCATAAGATCATGAATTGACTGACCCTGCGTGTCGTAGTTAGACATGTCATAACACCAGAACACAAGCACGGGAGCCATCTGCGTTGTGATCTGGCTCCAGTCGGATATGAACTCCCATACGTCGGGGTCTTCATCTCTGTATACAACTATAGCTCTTTGTCCATTGAAGTTGCCTGCCGATGGAGCAAGCCTTGCGGCTTCCAGGATGGCCTGAATCTTCCATTTTTCAACGGGCTGATGCGGTTCATACCACCTGATGGACCTTCTTGTCCCTATTGCATCGAAGGTGTCCATGATATTAACTTCGCTGGCACTCGGTACATTACTCATACGTAACCTCCTATTAGGTATTTTTTGCTCAAAATAAAGTTAAAACTGCAGAGTATCTCCGGATATCATAACACCAAATCACGGAAATTTCATTATCAAAATCAAAATTTCTTAAATTTTACAACACGGATAGTTTGGTATACATTTATCGCCGAATTTACAGTGCAAGCAGGAGGAATTATTAATGAGAGATGTATACATCATAGGAGTGGGAAATACCGCCTGCGGAAGATTTCCCGATAAGGCAGCTCATATTCTCGCAAGAGAAGCTGCGTGGGCCGCAATACAGGACTCGGGAATTCACGCGCGAAAAATAGAAATCGCCTTTTGCGGCCATGTTTACCAAGGCATGGGAGTCGGACAGAGAGCACTTAAGGATATAGGACTCGTAGGCCAGCCGACCATAAACGTAGAAGGTGCCTGCGGAAGCGGAACACTTTCCCTGTGGGAAGCCTGGAGAACCATAGCATACGGTCAGTACGATATGGCGCTTGCTCTGGGTGTTGAAAATCTGAGCAGAATTCTCTCCGGTGGACCTCTGCCTCTTGAGGAAGATGACCTTGAAGTATCCATAGGCATGGGAATGCCCGGACTCTATGCCATAAGAGCTTCAAAGTACATGAGCGAATACGGGGTCACTATGGAACAGCTGGCCGAGGTTGTAGTAAAAAGCCGCCATCATGCTTCCCTCAACCCCCTTGCCCAGTACAGAAAGCCTACAACCGTAGAAGAAGTGCTGAACGCGCCGGTAATCGCCGATCCGCTTACGCGAAACATGTGCTGTCCCGTTGGAGACGCCGCTGCGGCCGCAGTGCTGTGTTCTGAAGAACATGTCGAAGAACTCGCTAAAAAAATGCCGATAAAGGTCCTAGGATGCGTCGCGCAGTCGGGCAAATACAGCAGCCCCACGGGACTTACCTGCGATCCTTCCGAAAACGTCTGGAGAACTTCTCAGATGGCTTATGAAATGGCGGGACTTGGACCAGAGGACATGGATGTGGCCGAAATTCATGACGCTTTCTCAATAGCGGAAATGATGGTTGTTGAATCTCTCGGCTTTTGCGAAAAGGGAGAGGGAGCGACTCTCATAGACGAAAAAAGCACGTGGGTCGGAGGCGACAAAGTCGCAGTTAATCCAAGCGGCGGCCTGCTTTCACGGGGGCATCCAGTCGGAGCTACCGGACTTCTTCAGACTGCTGAGATCGTGAGACAGCTAAGAGGGGAAGTCGAGGCGGAGCGTCAGGTGGAAGATGCTAAAGTCGGCATTATTGAAACCATGGGAGGCGCCCAGCCCGCCATGGACGGAATCACCTGCGTCGTAAGCATCCTCGGGAAATAGCTCAGACACGCTTTAATCGGCGTTTTCACAATCATCCCGGTTTTTCTCTCTGTGCAGGGAAGTTGTGCGTGCTGTGTTTTTACAACACTTTTACAGCACTAAATGTATCCTTGCGCACTCACCTCTTTAGTATTCTTGCCCAACCGGTTTTAAATTCCGGGCAATTTCTTGATTACGTACAAAGAAGAATTATTTTGTGTCTGAGATGATTTCACCCAAAAAATTCACCTTGAAGGCTCAACAGGTTATTTTGGAGGCAAAAAACTCTGCTGATAACAGCGGAAATCAGATAATTGACCTGCCTCATCTGTTATTGGCCTTGGTAAGTCAGACCGGAATGCCAACCAGAATTCTGGAGCGGCTTGAATCCGACCCCAGGGAGCTTGCCCAGACAGCCGAAGAGCAGATATCAAAACTTCCCAAGATAAAAGAGGCATCTGGCCGATTATACATGAGCAGGGAGTTTGATTCTGCTGTTCGGTCGGCCGAGAAGGAAACGCGGCATCTTGGAGACACATACATAAGCACTGAACACCTTCTGTTCGGAACTGTTTCTCATGCTGCCGGGGCTCTTAAGGACGGCTTTTTAAAATCGGGCGTAACTAAAGAAAAGATTTTAAAAGTATTGAAAGAACTGAGAGGTAGCCAGACAGTGAACACACAGAATCCCGAAGACATTATGGAAGCACTTGGCCAGTACGGAAAGGACTTCACTGAACTTGCCCGAAGTGGGAAGGTAGACCCTGTTATAGGAAGAGACGACGAGATAAGAAATTTGATCCGGGTACTGCTTCGAAGAACAAAGAACAATCCTGTCCTCATAGGGGAACCCGGGGTGGGAAAAACTGCTATAGTGGAAGGGCTTGCCCAGCGTATAGTTGACTCTGACGTTCCCGAGGGACTTAAAAACAAAAAGCTTATTTCCCTGGATCTGGGATCTTTGCTTGCCGGGGCAAAATACAGAGGACAGTTCGAGGAAAGACTCAAGGCCGTGCTAAAGGAAGTCACAGAATCCCAGGGAGAGATAATTCTTTTCATAGATGAGATACATACCGTGGTTGGAGCCGGAGGGGCTGATGGAGCTATGGATGCGTCAAATATGCTGAAGCCGGCCTTGGCAAGGGGAGAACTTCACTGTATAGGGACGACCACTTTTGATGAATACAGAAATCATATAGAAAAAGACGCGGCTCTTGAACGCAGGTTTCAGCAGGTCTACGTTGATGAACCATCAGTAGAGGAAACCGTGTCGATACTAAGAGGCTTTAAAGAAAAATACGAAATTCATCACGGCGTTAAAATCAAGGACGAAGCTCTTGTTGCCGCGTCTCAGCTCTCAAACAGATATATCTCAGAGCGGTTTCTGCCCGACAAGGCGGTTGATCTTATGGATGAGGCTTCAGCCCGGCTTAAAATGGAGATTGACTCTGTACCTACAGAGATAGATGAAATAAGGAGAAAGATAATACGTCTTGAGATAGAAAGAGAGGGGTTTAAAAAAGAGGAAGGTCCCGAACTTGTGGAAAAACTAAAAGAGATTGAAAAAGCTCTCTCTGATCTAAAAGAGGAAGCGCAGATACTTGAAGCGCACTGGCAGAAGGAAAAAGACTGCATATCGAGGATAAGAAAGACCAAAGAAGAAATAGAAAACAGAAAAATGGATGCGGAAAAAGCAAAAAGAGAAGGAGATCTTTCCCTCGCATCCGAATTTGTTTACGGCGAAATCCCGGAGTTTGAAAAAGATATGGAGAACCTCGGTGCGGAACTTGCCGAAATACAGAGTCACAAAAAGATGCTTTGCGAAGAAGTAGGCGCCGAGGATATAGCCGCGGTTGTATCAAAGTGGACGGGAATACCGGTATCAAATTTAGTTGAGGAGGAAGTCGAAAAACTCATCTGCATGGAAGAGAGGCTCTCAAAGCGGGTGGTGGGACAGACAGAGCCGATAAGACTGGTTTCAAATGCGCTTCGCAGGTCAAGGGCTGGACTTTCCGATCCGAAAAAGCCGATAAGTTCGTTTATATTCCTCGGGCCTACAGGAATCGGGAAAACCGAACTTGCCAGATCTCTTGCCGAGTTTATGTTTGATGACGAAGACGCAATTGTACGGATTGACATGAGCGAATATATGGAGAAACACTCCGTATCGAGGCTGATTGGAGCTCCTCCCGGATATGTCGGGTACGAGGAAGGGGGACAGCTGTCAGAAACGGTGAGGAGACGCCCGTATTCCGTGGTGCTTTTCGATGAGATAGAAAAGGCACACTCCGATGTGTTTAACTTGCTTCTTCAGATTCTTGACGACGGAAGACTCACAGATGGGCAGGGAAGAACCGTGGATTTCCGCAACACGGTGATAATAATGACCTCAAACCTCGGAAGCCAGTACCTACAGGAATCACGAGGGAAAGAAGATGTGGAGAACAAAATAAATGAAATGCTAAGGAATTATTTCCGTCCCGAGTTTCTAAACAGAATTGACGAAGTTGTCATATTCAGCAGTTTGAGAAAGGCAGACCTTATGAAAATAGCCGGAATCCAGATTGGATATCTAAGAGAAAGGCTTGCAGAGAAAAATCTTGGAATAGAGCTGTCCGAAAAGGCTGTTACAAGACTGGTTGACATTGGCTACGACCCTGTTTTCGGGGCAAGACCTCTTAAACGTGCCGTACAGAAATATATACAGGACCCGCTTGCAACCGAGATGCTGAAAGGAAATCTTAGGGATTCGGCCGCGGTAAAAGTGGATATGAATAAAAAAGGAGACTTTACTTTCGTGGAAGGAACAACTGTGAGCTAAAGTTCAAACTTGGTGAAAGGTCAGAATCACAACCCAACCGACTATCTGTTTTAATCTGCCCGGGGTTTTGATTATTTATCTTCAGGCAAAAGAGCGGCGATTTTCCCCGGAACCTCTTGTGCCGTAACCTTTATCCTCTCACCGGAGTTTCTGTTCTTTATCTCCACCTTACCTTCTTTCAGGCTTTTTTGGCCTATCATAATCTGAATCGGAATTCCAAGCAGGTCCGAGTCTTTGAATTTCACACCGGGAGTTTCAGCTCTGTCATCAATAAGAACATCCACTCCGGCAGACAGAAGCGCTGAGTATATTTTCTCCGCCGCATCCTTCACATCCCGCTGCTTCATGTTTATCGGAAGCACGGAAACTTCAAACGGAGCTATGGGGGCGGGAAATTTTATTCCATATTCGTCGTTATTCTGTTCTATTGCCGCCGCCACAGTTCTTCCTATCCCTATTCCGTAACAACCCATGACAAGGGGCTTTTCCACGCCGTTTTCATCCACGTAGGTAGCTCCCATAGCTTCGCTGTATTTGGTTCCCAGCTTGAAAACATGTCCGACTTCAATGCCTCTTGATGCTCTCAGAACTCCGTTTTGAGAAACAGGACACGGGTCTCCTTCCCTAGCCACTCTTATATCTGCATAAGAATCAGCTTCAAAATCCCGCCCGGGGTTAATGCCGGTTAAATGATAGTCGCCCCTGTTGGCTCCTGTTACAGCGTTTTTAATGTTGCGAACGGATTTGTCCGCAACCACCCTCACATCCTTCCTCTTGAGTCCCACAGGTCCGCTGAATCCAAGCGGCCCTCCTGAAACCTCAAAAATTGTCTGCGGATCGGCAAGTTCGGCTATATCGCATCCTAGGAAATTCCGCAGCTTGGTCAGGCTGAGCTCTGCATCTCCCCTTACAAGAGCGACGACCGGTTCATTTTCGGTACTTACTATAAGGGTCTTTATCAGATTCTCTGATCTGACTTTTAAAAGCCGCGCCACATCCTCAACCGTCTTAAGGCTCGGTGTATGAACTTCAGAGATTTCCTCAAGCCCAGAAGCTATTCTACCCCCTTCCCTTTCGTCTTCTGAAACGCCGATTTTTGCAAGTTCAAGGTTGGCGGCATAACTGGCTTCCGTGGAACTCATTATCACGTCCTCTCCTGTGTCGGCGGTTACCATGAATTCATGTGAGAAACTTCCGCCGATGTTTCCTGAATCAGCGGCAACCACACTGAACTCAAGTCCGCACCTTTCAAATATGCGCACATAAGCATCGTACATCGCCTGGTAGGAACGATCTGCTCCCTCGTCTGAAACATCGAAACTGTAGGCATCTTTCATTATGAACTCACGTGCCCTCATAACCCCGAAGCGGGGGCGGATTTCATCTCTGAATTTTGTCTGTATCTGGTAAAAATTAACGGGCAGCTGCTTGTAGGAACGAATCTCTCTGCGGACTATGTCGGTTATTATTTCCTCGTGCGTGGGTCCCAGGCAGAAATTCCTTTCGGCACGGTCCTTGAAGCGAAGCAGTTCCTTTCCGTAGTAATCCCATCTGGCACTTTCGATCCAGGGTTCGGCCGGGAGTACTGAGGGCATAAGAAGTTCTATTGCTCCGGCCCTGTTCATCTCTTCCCGCACTATATTCTCAACTTTTCTTATGGCTCTGAGTCCCAAAGGAAGGTAGTTGTAGATTCCTGCCGCAAGCTTTCTTATCATGCCGGCTCTTACCATAAGCTTGTGACTTATGATCTCGGCATCTGAAGGATCTTCTTTGACTGTAGGTATGAAATAGGAAGAAAACCTCATCCGTTTTTCTCCTTTAAAGTGATTTGAATTCAGACGGAAAGCAGTTTCGCAGGATTTTCAGCTCAGTTAACGTAATTTCTTTCTATTTCCTTGACAAGTTCCCCGACCAGATCGGCTTCTCTGAAAGATTTTATCAGTTTTCCGTCCCGATAAAGCATTCCCTTCCCTCTTCCCCCGGCTATCCCTATATCGGCTTCCGACGCCTCGCCCGGCCCGTTAACAACGCAGCCGAGGATGGCGACTTTAACCGGTCTTGGAAGGTTAAAGCCCGAAACACCCTGTTCAACTTCTGAAACCAGCTTTTCAAGATCTATTTCAAGTCGCCCGCAGCCCGGACATGAAATAAGTTCAATTCCGTTGTTTCTCATCCCAAGGGATCTCAGTATATTCATCCCGACAACTATCTCCTCCACCGGATCACCCGTTAAAGACACCCTTATCGTGTCACCTATTCCTTCAGCAAGAAGCGCTCCGATCCCTATAGCGGATTTCACCGTTCCCATTCCCGGAGTCCCCGCCTCGGTAACACCGAGATGGAGCGGATACTCTGTCTTGTCTGCAAGCATTCTGTATGCGGTGATCATTTTTCTAACATCGGTGGATTTGACTGAAATCTTTATGTCCAGAAAATCCAGATCCTCAAGTATGTGTACATGTCTCATCGCACTTTCAACCAAGGCCTCAGCGGTTGGATGTTTGTGTTTTTTGAGTATGTCTTTTTCAAGAGAGCCTGAATTCACACCTATTCTTATGGGAATTCCTCTTTCTCTGCAGGCGTCAACAACAGCTTTTATTCTGTACTTAGCGCCGATGTTCCCGGGATTTATTCTCATCCCGTCGACTCCCTGTCCTATTGATTCAAGGGCCAGTTTGTAATCAAAGTGTATGTCCGAGACAAGGGGAATTCCTATCTCTTTTTTGATCGCTCCCAGAGCTTTTGCGGCATCCATGTCGGGAACGGCGACCCTGACAATATCACAATTCGCCTTCTCAAGTCTTTTTATCTGGGAAACGGTTGATGCAACGTCTCTCGTATCGGTAATGGTCATTGACTGGACCGACACGGGAGCTCCCCCGCCTATTTTCACGTCGCCGATTGATATCTGCCGGGATTGTCTCATAACTTGCGGAGAATGCTATTGAATAGTTATTATAGTGTCAAGAAAGCGTAGAGCCGAATACTTGTTTTAAATTTTTTTAACTTAGCCAATACCGTAAGGGTCTTTATTTCTTTTAAAGAGTTCGGCAAAGTATAGAAAACAGCCTAAGCAAAAGCCGACTCAGTAAGTTTATTGCAGTTGTTATCAAAGAAAAAACTAGGAGGCAAATTATGGGGATAAAAAAAATAATACAGATAGACAGGGGCGATTCCTCACAGAACAAGAGTTCAGTTTCTTTTACCAAGTTTGAAAAGAAAAAAGAATCTGAAGACAGCCCTGAGATAACAGAAGAAACAGTCTACGGTGCCCTTAAAGATGTGTACGATCCCGAACTTCCCGTGAGCATAGTGGATCTTGGGCTTATTTACGACACCAAAATTTCCGGGCGCAACGTTCAGATCAAGATGACACTTACCACCCCGGGATGCGCCATGGGAGCACATATAGCAGGCCAGGCTGAAATGGCCATTAAGAATGCGGGAGCCGACAATGTTCTTATAGAAGTGATATGGGACCCTCCCTGGAACCCTGACATGATATCTGAGGAAGGAAAAAAGAAGCTGGGTATCTCTTAGGTAGGGGGAATTTTCTGCGTGGAACTAACCAGAGAACGAATAATAAAAGTTCTTAAAGGTGTTAAATATCCGGGATTTAACCGGGATATAGTGTCCTTCGGCCTCGTGAAGGACATTATTGTGGAAGGTTCGAATGTAACTCTCTCTATAGTACTTCCCAAACCCGATAAGAAACTTCAGTCCGAAATCGAGCAAGGCGTCCAAAAAGCCGTTTTCGGCATACCGGGAGTCGAAGACCTTTCGATTAAAGTCGGCTCACGGCCGCAGAAACAGATAACTTCCGATGCGGGGGCCGAGAAAAGCAAACTTCCCGACATAAAGTACTACATAGCCGTCGCGAGCGGCAAAGGGGGAGTTGGCAAATCAACAATAGCGACCAATCTTTCTCTTGCAATCTCAAAAAAAAGACAGAAAGTCGGTCTTATGGATGCTGACATCTGGGGGCCGAGCGCTCCTTTGATGATGGGAATAAGCGAAAAACCCCGTGCAACAGCTGATGACAAAATTGTTCCCATAGAAAAATTCGGCCTCAAGGTAATGTCCATAGGTTTTTTGGTAAACGAAGAGGATGCCGTGATATGGAGAGGTCCGATGGTACATGGAGCGATAAAGCAGTTTATTGAGGATGTTGAATGGAGCGGAACGGATTATCTGGTAATTGACCTTCCTCCGGGTACCGGAGATGCTCAGCTTTCTCTGGCGCAGACCGCTCCTATAAGCGGAGGGGTTATAGTAACCACTCCTCAGGATGTTGCTTTAGTGGACGTAAGAAGGGGAATACTGATGTTTAACAAGCTGAACATTCCCATTGTCGGAATAGTGGAGAATATGAGTTATCTGGACATGCCCGGTGCAGAAGGAAAAATAGACATATTCGGCAGGGGTGGAGGAAGACGTATGGCGGAGAGATTTGAAGTTCCGTTTCTTGGGGAAATCCCAATCGACCCGCGGATAAGAATAGGTGGAGACAACGGAACCCCCATTGTGGAATCTGACCCGCAAAGCGCGGCCGGAAAAGCCTTTTTTGAGATTGCAGACAGAATACTTGAATCTATAGAGAACTGATTTGCAATTTAACCATCCTTTGTGACTTTTAAAAAGAGGACATGTTTTCAAGTTAGCCACAACTAATCCAGCATCACATAACTCATGTGCAATAATTTTAGCGAGCTATTTTTAATCGCTACAACCTCACTCAACTGAATTCACTCGCAAACAATTCCGTCGCTGTCACGGTCGTTCATATGCCTGTAGGCGGGATGCCCTTGTCGAACCGGAGCGATGCCATGCCGACGAGCTTCGGCACAGGTGATTCTGCCGTTGCGGTTATCGTCCCAGCGTTGCAAAGCGGACACTTTGGAATTCGATCCTTTGCCTCCCGACGAAGAAGTAGCAACCGTCATGTCCATCGCGTCGGAACTGCAATCTGAAAGGATATCACGGACAGCCTCCATTTCCGCTTGGTCTATGGTCAAGTTGTACACTTGCCGAACCTTCACCGTTCTTGCAGCATACCAGCAAGCGTTACGTTCCGGTGTCCATTCAGAGACATCTTTGCCCGACTTCCGATTACGGTTTACACTCGGCGAAGCCAATGTGAGATTCAGCAAATCGGACGCGAAACGTCGCTTCTCGGTTGAAGATCGGTTGCACATACCCGAATCGTGCGCCTCTGAAAGCGAAATAATATGCTCAATATCCGTTTGTCTGGTGCTCGCGAATAAAGTCCCGGTATAAGGTCCGAAAACCTTGCCCCCCATCGACCGGACAATTCGGTTCTCCACAGAAGCGGGATACCGATAGTCCGAGCGGTTGTATGGCGAACATCGATTTTCCGGCGCGACGACAAGACCGTTCCATCTGGTGTTCTGTCCGTAAGCGGTGGAACAAAGAGCCAAAGCGAATGCAGCAGAAAAAATCCAAATTTTCATAATGAGCCTCTCAAGTTAGTTTTCACTAAGGATCCAGACAGTCAGAGGTGGTCCCCTTTTTTAGACAGCATTTTTGTTTTCTTAAGTGTATTCCCACCAACGCATAACCATCTTTAAGACTCCCAAAACCATAAACTCTCTGCTCTGTTTGTCTCATTGCTTCAAGCCACATTCTTCTGTGCTGTCCCAAGACCATAGTAAACCTCATCCGGTGTTTTCATTCCAAGCCCCTGATGTGGTCTTTTTTCATTGTAAAAATCTATCCACTTCCCTATACCTGCCTTTGCCGAGGCAACGGATTCATATGCCATCAGATACACTTCCTCGTACTTAACACTTCTCCAAAGCCTCTCCACAAAAACATTGTCTCTCCAGCTTCCCTTGCCGTCCATGCTTATCTTTATATCTCTGTCTTTAAGAACTCCCGTAAACTCTTCACTTGTGAACTGGCTTCCTTGATCGGTGTTGAATATCTCGGGCTTATCATACTTGTAAAGCGCTTCTTCCAGAGCCTCCACGCAAAAACTGCTGTCCATTGTGTTAGACACTCTCCAGCTAAGAACCTTGCGCGAGTGCCAGTCCATTACCGCACACAGATACACAAAACCCCTGCTCATCTCTATATACGTTATGTCTGCCGCCCATACCTGCCCGGGAAGCTCTACAGTCTTCCCCCGCAGCAGATACGGGTATATCCTGTGCTCTGCTCCCCCTTTCTTTGTAGTCTGGGGGCCGGGAGCAAGCCCTCGTATCCCCATAAGCCTCATAACACGCTTTCTGCCCACCTGTACGCCCTGTGCCTTAAGGGCGTACACCATCCTTCTTGAACCCTTAAACGGATACTTAATGTAGATCCTGTCAATCTTCTTCATAATCTCTTCGTCCTGCGGGGATACCCCCACAGGTTTGTAGTAAATATTTGAGCGATTTATATCCAGCAGTTTGCACTGCCTTACCAAAGAAAGTGCCCGGCCGCGCACTACCAACTTCTTGCGCCGCTGCCGACCGAGCGCCTTTGATAAAAAATCGTTCTCCAGCGTCAGCTGGCCCACCTTGGATTCAAGCTGGTTTACGTACTTGCTCTCGCCCGCCGCCTTGCTGCCCGCCCCCTGGCCGAACACTTTGTCCGCGGCGTTGCCGAGCTGCTTCTTCTTCCACATGCTTATCTGATTGGGATGAACCTCAAACTGCCGGGCAAGCTCCGCTACTGTCTTGTCTCCTTTTACCGCCAAAAACGCTACCTTTGCCTTGAACTGCGGTGAATGATTACGTCTTTTACTCTTCATTATGTACCTCCTGTATACTCTTTTAGAATACCAAGGAAATACACTTAAGGTGCTGTCTGATTTTTGGGGTCCACTTCTAAAAGCCGACGCCGAAGTTTAGCATCTCTATAACTAGACATTCTCCGCCTATCCGCCTGAAAAAAACTTTAATTCTTGTTCTTCTAACTGCATCCTTTTTTTAGTGCTCCGTTCTGTTTTCCCCAGGCTCCACTACCATCATCTTTAACACCTTGAGTATATCGTCTTTGGACATGGTTTGCTCGGCTTTAAATGAAATTTTCCCCAGAGGAGTTTCTCTAATATTTATGCCGTACGGAATCTCAAATTTCTTGTGTTCGTTGTATTTATCAAGCACTTTGCCCATAAATTCTTTCCAGACTGGAACAGCTGTCACAGATCCCGCCTCTTTATATCCTATTGAGGTGTTGTCGTCCTTTCCAATCCACACCCCGGCGACAACCATAGGGCTGTATCCTATGAACCACGCATCTACATAATCATTTGAGGTCCCTGTCTTGCCAGCAATTTTTGCCTTGGAATTAAGGGAATTGGCAAATATTCCCGTCCCATCCGATACTACCCCTTTCATAATGTCGGTCATTACATATGCGGTCTGGGAACTTATAACTCTTTTAAGCTCTTCGGAATTACCAAAGTAATGAATAGGAACTTTTTTGATGAACAACCCGAACTCCTTCGCGGTAATGAAGTCTCTTTGATCTTCACCAAACAGGCTTGAAAACTGTGACCTGACCTCGCTAGGCTGAGGCGAAAGACGCTCCTCGTAATACCATTCCTCATCATCAGGCTCTTCACCATGCTTAAGACTCCTCTCATACCGAAGATAAACCTCCCCGGTGTTGTCCTCAATCAGGCTCTCGTTCCTGTCATAGATTCTGAGTATGAAATTCGGTTTTCTGTATATCCCGGAATTTGCGAAAACAGAATATGCCGCAGTTATTTCCAGCAAAGTCACTTCGGAACTTCCCAAAGCAAGCGAAGGATAGGGATCGATCCTGGATTTAAACCCGAAAGGCTTAGAATAACTCGCCACATACCGCGGGTCTATGTCCATGATAAGCCTGATCGAAGAAAGATTCCTTGAATTGACAAGAGATTCCCTGAAGAAAATCCATCCCATGTATTCTTCGTCGTAGTTCTCCGGAATCCAGTCATCCACAATAATCGGCATGTCAAGAAGTTTGCTCATCTGAGTATAACCCTTGTCTATAGCTGCCGAGTAGATAAACGGCTTAAACGCGGAACCAGGCTGCCTTTTCGCCTGAACAGCTCGATTAAATTTCGAGAACCCGAAATCATAGCCCCCTACCATGGAAATGATGTTGCCCCTTGTGTCCATTGCAACCAGAGCTCCCTGAGTCCGCGGCAAAAACAGGGGGATTATATCAGTCACCTTGTCATCTTTTAAAGACACCCTCACCTTTATAACATCTCCCGGCTGCAGTCTCTCTGGAAGAAGGTAAGTGCCATCGGGAGGGGGAAGATACCCCTCCGGGTCAACGATGTAACTGAATTTACGTTTCTCGCCGCCGACTTCTAGAACTGCAAAAAAATTTTTTTTATCGATGTCTCCCGTTGTAGTGATAATGGCCCTGTACGTTTTTTTATCCTGAAAAACAAGGTGTCTCTGCTGTTCTTTGAACTGCTCAATTTCCTTGGCGGTTTTTAATCTGGCTGTAGTAAACCTAGTTCTGCCCTGTCTTTTTTCAGCGTTGTATATTCCCTTTCTAACCGCTTTGTAAGCCGCAAGGTTAAGATCCATATCGAGAGTTGTGTAAACCTTGTAACCACCTTTCTGATAGGCCTTTCTGCCGACTTTCTTTTCAAGATACTCCCTTACGTACTCAATAAAATAAGGGGCTATGTATTCCCCTCTGGGTTCTTGCTTCGGAATAATCTTTATCTTGTATTCCAGGGCTTGCTGCTTCTGTCCGTCGGTTATGAACTCCTGTTTGTGCATCATGTTTATCACGGTTTTCTGTCTTTGAAGTGAGTTTGAGCGATTAGTTCTGGGTGAGTAAAGATTCGGTCTTCGAGGAATTCCCGCCAGCAAACACGCCTCGGCTATGTTTATGTCTTTTGCCGACTTTCCGAAATAATTCCGGCTCGCCATCTCAACTCCGTAGACGCCGTCGGCAAGGTATATGTGGTTTAGGTAAAGGTAGAGTATTTCGTCTTTAGATAGATTCTTTTCTATCCTGTAAGAAAGAATGGCTTCTTTTATCTTTCTGCTGTAGGCCTTTTCGGAATCAAGAATAAGATTTTTGGTTATCTGCTGCGTAATGGTGCTTCCGCCGGAGACAATTCTTCCCGTAGTAAGGTTCTGCAAGAGGGCTCTCACAACGCTTTTCGCGTCCACTCCGCTGTGCTGATAGAACCTCCTGTCCTCCACTGCTATGAAAGCATCTATTACGTGAGGAGGTATGTCCTCGAGGTTTACCAGCATTCTTCTTTCAAGTCCGGACTGCGCTATCAGCTCTCCTTCGGATGAATAAAATTCGTTTACAGTAGCAGGTTGATATCTTGTGAGGTCGCGCAGGTCTGGAAGGTCTTTTGAAAAATAGATATAAACTGCAAGGATCCCGATCAAACAGGCAAAAGCAAAGGACACAGGCACGAAGAAACGGAAAGATTTGCCCGATCTGTTGTTGCCAGCAAGATTAATACCTCTATTAAAATTCATTTGCACCGGGAGTATATAATTCCGTGGAAATCAGCTCGAAAAAAGGTTACCTTAAAAAAACTTTTTGCGTTATCCTAATCGGCAATTAGACCAATGACACATTTTTCTGAAGATGAAGCCGTATCCGCTCTCAGTTCATACATAAAAGATGTGACAGATCAAGAAGTAAAGGTGCTTCTTCTGAAACTCAAAAACGAGATCAGAAAAGAAGACGTAACCTGGGAGCAGATAAAAGAAATACTGTCTGAGATCAAAAATAAAGACAGCGGCGCGTTAAAAGACATAATCCCTTTTATTGTGTACTGAAGGGGTGCGGAAAACCGGCACAGGAAAAACCAGATGGCAAACCTGATTGATTGCATCGGCAACACTCCGGTAATAAGACTCATAAACATACCGAAAAGCGGGCGCTCAAAGATATGGGCAAAGCTTGAGAATTTTAACCCTGCGGGAAGCATAAAAGACAGGGCATGTATCGCCATGCTCAGAAAAGCCGAGCATGAAAACCTGATAGAACCCGGTAAAACAACCGTAATTGAAGCTTCAAGCGGAAACACCGCGATAGGACTAGCACTCTGCTGCCGGGCAGGCGGTTACGACTTCACCGTTGTTATGCCCGAAAATACAGCAAAGGAGAAAATCCAGGTAATAAAAGCGTTTAGGGGAAATGTGGTTCTTACAGATCCAATCCTGGGAATTCGAGGATCGAGAGAAAAAGCTCGAGAAATAGAACGCGAAAACCCGGATTGCTATTTTCTTGACCAGTTCAAAAACACTGCGGATATAGAGATTCACCGCAAAAGAACCGCAAAAGAAATAAAAAACCAGATACCGGGGCATCTCGACGCCTTTGTCTGCGGAGTCGGAAGCGGAGGAACTGCAATGGGAGTGGGTTCGGAACTCAAAAAAATCTATCCCGGTCTCAAGTTAGTTGTGGTTGAACCCCGAGAATGCCCTACTCTTTCTGAAGGTAAAGAAGGTGCTCACGGCATCTGCGGAATATCACCGGGATTTGTCCCCGAAAAGCTTGATGCCGACGTGATCGACAGGATTTGCTCGGTCTCTACAGAAGATGCCAGTGAATGCGCCAAAATTCTCGCTTCTGAAGAAGGAATAATGGTCGGAATATCTTCAGGGGCCTGCCTCAGCGTGGGTATGAAAATATCTGAAGAACTTGAAGATGGCAGCCAAGTGCTCGTAACTTTCTGCGACAGCGGAGAAATGTATCTGGGAACCGACCTTTACGATTAGGAGGCATTTGCGTAGTAAAGGATAGCCATACGGGGCAGGGGTATAAGGAGGGGTGAAAAAACTTTTCACCCCAGAATCTTGGTAAAAACCCCTAAAAAACGACTGATTCTGGTCAAGGACCGCAAATTCCACCCCAAGCCGTAATCTGCGTTGAAAAACTTAAGGAAAATAGCAGGTAACTTACTGATATCACCTGATTAAGTGGTCGCCATGGGTTATAATTAAAGGCATACCAACCTTAAAAAAGGAGCAAACCCATGGCGACACAATTTAATCTACCTTTCAGCTGGGACCAAGTCGATAGAGCATCGGATTTTAACCGTCTTCAGATGGTTCTTGACAGCCTGCCCGACGCCCATATCATCCGGGCTCTTGAGTGTATGCGCAAAAACGGACGCAACCAGTACCCGGTATCTGCGATGTGGAGGGCCTTTGTGGCGGGGATAGTGTTCGGGCACGAATCCATAGAGTCTTTAATCCGGGAGCTTAACCGCAATTCATCTCTGCTTGCCGTCTGCGGATTCTCCACGGTGCCTATGCAGAGACGTGACAGGTATGAGGTTGAACCCGGCGGCGTGGTCAAGATTACAGATTTTGAGTCTCGCAGTTCTGCTCCCCGCAGTTATAACTTCTCCGGGTTCCTTGCAAACCTTGCAAAGCTCGACCTGCAGCAGGGTCTGGTATCGGAGATGATAAACAATCATCTGTGCAAAGAGCTTATGGAGGTGCTTCCCGAATTCGGCAAGCACCTCGGTTATGACGGCAAGGCGATAAAGAGTCATTCAACAGGCAGAACAAACCGCAGGGCAGGCAAAAAGTCTGATCCCGACGCGAACTGGGGCGTGCACAAGTACCGAGGAGTTGATTCTGACGGCAGGGAATGGAGCAAGGTAAAAAAATGGTTTGGCTACCGGCTTCATATCATTGCCGACACCGAGTATGAGATACCGGTTGCGTTCAGTCTGACCGAAGCCTCGACAAGCGAAATAAAACAGTGTGAACGGATGGCTGACAGTTTGTTCGGCAATAACTCCGAGCTTGCCGGGCGGTGCAAGTACTTCACTGCTGACAGGGGGCTTGACAGCGGTCCGCTCAAAGCCAAGCTGTGGGATGATTACAGGATCAGCCCGATTATAGACATCAGGCGGCTGTGGAGGGAGGAAAAGCAGGGGCAGAGCTATGTTCCGGGGCAGAGGATCATGAGACCTCTTAACAGTGTGCACGACAACATTCTTTATACTGAGACGGGACAGATATGGTGTCGCTGTCCGCTAAGCGGCAAGGAGCGCAGGATGGCTTCTTACGGGCTTGAGAAGAAAAGAGGCACTTTGAAGTTCCGCTGTCCGGCGGCCGCCGAGTACAATCTTGACTGCAAGGGCTGGAAGAAGTGTCACAGTGACGCGGGCAAAAAGACCAATGGTTACGGCAGGGTGGTGCGGGTGTCTCTTGAGCGTGACCGTCGTATTTTTACTCCCGCGCGGCACGGCAGTCCGTCATGGAACCGGGCTTACAGAAAGCGAACTGCCATTGAGCGTTTAAACTCACGCATGGGGGGCAGCTTCAGGTTTGAGAAGCACTATATCAGGGGCAAGGCGAAGATGGCCTTCAGAGCGGGTATGGCGATTGCAGTGATAATGGCTCTTGCGGTGGGTCACGCAAAGGCTGGCAGAACGGAGCGTATCAGATCCCTTGTGTCGGGGTTTTATGCCGATACCGGATAGTCCTTCTTTAAATTATTCACCAGAAAATTTAAACGGAATTCAACCTTGTGTGGACTGCTGCGTCCGCACCCGGGCAGAACAGCGATTCCTGGGTGAAATTGGTGCTGAGTTGTGTCTGAATCAGCCTGAATCAGACAACTCGGCTTTGAAATTGCCGGAATACCCTCCCCTCCCTTCCGCTGTGTGCTTCCAAAAATCTCAAAACCCCCTACTACGCAAATGCCTCATACAAGCAGAGTAGTAGTCTAAATTCTTTTGCCCCAGAGCTCCTGAAATCGGGACCACAGGAAATCGGGACCACAGTTAGAATTAAAACCAAAAAAAGCAAGCAGAATCCTTTCATAACAACCTCATCAGTTCAGTTTAGACAACGGCTTTCAAGGATGTGTCCCGACCTTATTTTAGATGGGATCAATCGCTCTGTATAATCAATAGCACAGTTTCAGTGCTTTATTCAAAAGATGCTAGGCTTCTCCCCCTTTCCGTTCTACAACCCCAGAATCCCAAGCAGCTCCGTATTTCATAACTCCGGGGGAATTTAAACCGTACCGCACCCCATCTAATTCGATAAAAGCCACTGGTCTGTTAGCGTTTCCAAATTTTTCAATTTCACAGCCGAGCTTCCCTTCGTTCCCAAAACTGTCTGTTGATAGAGCAAAAAAAACTACGAATAAACCCAGAATTATCTTCATAGTTACTTCTCCTGAAATTCATTGCAAGAACAGTGACACGGCGAGGTATCTCGGTACTTGGGTGCCGAGTCCTGTTTACATCAAAGCGAATCTGGTGTTCGGTCTATTTCCCTGAAAGGTATTGTATATTAGAACCGGCACCCAGAAATTGTCAGTTTCAGTACTTATGCAAATGTTTTGGAACAAACCACTCCCTAGTATCAAGTCCAAGCGGATAAAGCCTTACGTTGTGGAACCTTCTGTTCACGGCCACGGTGGATTTTCTTGCAAACAAAAATGTGTACGGCTGTTCTTCATGAAGAATTCTTGAGAACTCCTCATATTTTTTAATACGTTCCGGCCTTGAGAACTCCTCTCTTGCCTGTTCAATAAGGACATCTGCACGAGGGTTTTTAAAGCCCACAAAATTCGATCCCGCCTCGGCCTGGGAAGAATGCCAGAGCTGGTAGGGATCGCTTTCCACACCAAGACTCCACCCCAGGGTAACAGCATCGAATTTTCGCTCGGTTATGCTCTGGATGAAAACCGCCCACTCTATTTTCCTTATGCTCATCTCTATACCGGAGCGGGAAAGCTCCTCTTTGAGTATGGTCGCTATCTTCTCACCTGTTTCAGAACCCGTGGGCAGCAGAAACTCGAAACGGAACGCAACGCCGTCTTTGTCCCTTATCCCGTCACCGTCACTGTCTGTCCACCCCGCCTCGTCAAGAAGCGCCCTAGCCTTTTTGGGATCATAGGCATAAGGCTTTATGTCCTTGGGATATTCTTGGCTGTTCACATAAAAAGTCGTGGTAACTATCTCTCCGAGGCCCAGCAGAATTTCTCTCAGAATAGTTTCCCTGTCGACAAAATGGGTCATTGCCCGCCTTACCCTCTTATCGCCGAAAAAAGGCTTCCTTGAATTCCACCCTATGTAGCTGTAACCCGGGGTGGTATAGGAAGCTCTGTAGAAATTTTTTCGAAACGGTTTCCCGCAGCTTTGCTTTGACCACTGAAGCGGAAGAAGGGATCCGAGATCAAGCTCCTGTTTTTTCAGCAGCTGAAGCTTCACAGTGGGATCAAGCACGATCTTGTGAACCACCTCATTCAGCCATGCGGGCTCGCCCCAGTAATCAGGGTTTCTTCTGACCCTGATCTCCCTTCCCGTCTCCCAGTGCTCAAACATATAAGGACCTGTGCCGACGGGATTTCTGCCGGCGGGATTTGTATTGAAATCTCCTTTAGAGAACAGATGCTTCGGCACTACGGGAATTCCGCCGCAGAACTCAAAAGCACGAAAATAGGGTTTTCCGTACTCGCACCTGACAGTATGGGAATCAACCTTGGTATAGGATTTCACGTCCTGGTAGTAGCTTTGCAGATGGGCGGCAGCGACTTTCGGGTTTCTTATGGACTCATATGAAAAGACCACATCATCGGCAGTAAAAGGAGTGCCGTCATGCCATTTCACATCTTTTCTCAGATAAAAAGTGTAGGAAAGCCCATCTTTTGAAACTTCCCAGGAACTTGCGAGAACAGGCTCAAACTCAAGGGTTTCGTTGTCCCTTCTTATGAGCGTCTCATAGACTCCACCGTTAGCAATGCCTTCGTATACATCAGTGGCTATAACCGGGTTAAGAGTCGCAGGCTCCCCTCCAAGCTCCCTTATGAGCGAATCCCCGGCAACAAAAGCCCCGGGGTCCGCACTGCTTACAAGCGAGGCGTTATCGTTTTTATTCTGACAGTCCGTGCTTCGGGAGCATCCCGCAGAGAAGAACCCCACGGACGCGATCAGCAACGCAACTGCAAAGAGACGCACAAACCTGTTCATGAAATTTTACAACGAAAAAAATTCGGTCCGGCAAACGGATTACGAATTAGCCTTTTCGTTTTTTGTCATAAAGGCCTTAAGCATGTCAATCGGAAGAGGCAGAATAATCGTTGAAGCTTTCTCAGAAGACACATCGTTTATCGTCTGAAGAAACCTAAGCTGCAGGGAAACCGGATTTGCAGCCAGTATCTCAGAAGCTTCTGCAAGTTTGGTGGACGCCTGGAACTCTCCTTCGGCGCTTATCACCTTAGCCCTTCTCTCCCTCTCGGCTTCGGCCTGCTTGGCCATGGCTCTTTGCATTTCCTGCGGGAGGTCAACGTATTTAACCTCAACCATGGTGACTTTGATTCCCCAGGCGTCGGTCTGTTTGTCCAGGACCTCCTGGAGCTTGACGTTAAGTTTTTCTCTCTCAGAGAGGAGTTCATCAAGCTCTACCTGTCCCAAGATGCTTCTTAAGGTTGTCTGGGCGAGCTGGGAAGTGGCATAGAGATAGTTTTCAACCTGAAGGATCGCCCTGTTCGGCTCAACCACCCTGAAGTACACAACCGCATTTACCTTTACCGAGACGTTATCCTTGGTTATCACGTCCTGGGGAGGCACGTCCATGGTTACAAGCCGCAGGCTTACCCTGACCATTCTTTCAAGAAACGGGATGACAATTATGAAACCCGGGCCCCTGACTCCGACTATTCTTCCGAGGCGGAATATCACGCCCCTTTCGTATTCATACAGAATTTTAAGTCCCGAGAGGATTATGATAAAAGCAATTATAAAAACTACTATCAGGGTTATCGACATTGCACGCCACTATTTGCCGTCATAATCTGAAACTTTGACGACGAGATCTCCTTTGCTCTCTGTTACCTTTATTTTTTCCCCGGATGAAAACTCGCGATCACCCGTCGCTTCCCAGTACTCTCCGCCGACGTAAACTTTCCCGTTTTTTTGAGACCAGGAAACAACTTCCCCCGTCTGACCCACCATCCCCTCAAAACCGCCCTGAACCGAAACTTTAAGCGACTTTACGCCTAGATATACAATAAAAGCCGAAAGCAATCCAATCGGCACGGCCACTCCCGCTATGGCTCCCCTGCTCACGCCAAGATCAGATTCCGGCGTATCGAAAAGCAAAATCCCGCTGAACACGAGACACCCGATCGCAGCCAGGCTCAAAAGGCCGTAACTGGTCACGTACACTTCCGATATCAGAAGTGCCGTCGCGACGAAAAGCAGTATGAGTCCGGCGTAGCTGAAAGGAAGTATCTGAAGGGAAACAAACCCGACCAGCAGGGCGATAAGTCCGGCGACTCCGGGAAAAATCATTCCAGGATTATAAAACTCAAGGAATATTCCCAAAGAGCCCAGGGAGAGCAGCAAAAACGCTATGTCCGGGGTACTGAGGATATCGACCACCTTCTGCCGCAGGCTCATCTCAAGGCGTTGAGTGGACGCTCCGCCAGTCTCAAGGCGCACTGTGCGGCCGCTTACTTTCACTTCCCTGCCGTCTATCTCAGATAGAAGCGAAGCAATATCCGGGGATATAATGTCAATTACGTTTTTGCTAAGAGCCTCATCTGCTGTCACCGAAGCGCTTTCTTTCACAGAGTCGACGGCCCATTCCGCGTTTCTTCCCCTTTCCTGAGCTATGCTTTCGATAAAAGACGACGCGAAATTCTCGATTTTATTGTCCATCACATCAGAAGACTTTTCGTCTTTTTCTTCTTCCTGCTTCCCTAGATTGTTCCGGCCGCCTCCCAGCATCACGGGACTGGCCGCTCCTATGCTTGTTCCCGGAGACATGGCCGCCACGTGGGCTGACAGTGTGATGAAAACTCCGGCCGAAGTAGCGGTCGCTCCCATCGGGTGGACGTAAACTATCACCGGGACCTCAGAGTTAAGGAGCATCTTCACTATGTCCTTTGTGGAATTAAGAAGCCCTCCGGGAGTGTCCAGCAGGATAAGCAGAGCAGTGGCATTTCGGGTTTGGGCTTCTGACAGAGCGGTTTTAATGTAGTCCACAGTCGAGGGGTTTATGGAACCGTTTATTTCGATTTCGACTATTTTGCCTGTCCGGGCAGGGATTTCCGGGTCGGCGGCGGACACCTGATAACCAAAAGCCGCAGCCGCTAAAAAAAGCAGGGAAAAAACTGAAATGCGAAGAACCGATGTACCGCCCAATTGCGTCACAACCCTTTTTTGTGCGGACTTGCGGGCGGTGGAGTCAAATCTCAGCCGATTCTCCTTATAATTCCCCGAAAACTTTTGACATTTTCTTATAAAACAACGTATCATTTCCATCAAATAATTACTTTAACACAAGAAGATAAATCCGGCATCAGTGAAATCGAATTCAAAGGCTTGCTGTTTTTATCAGGCAGGAAGTTATAGCACATGTCCAAGATAAAATACACCACTAAAGAACTTAAGCGCCCTGACAGATTCAGAGAACTGCTGGTGGAATCACTGGAAAGCCTCTCTGAGCACTTCAACAAAATACTTATCAGCATAGGCGTCATAGTGGTAGGACTGCTCGGAGTCTGCTTTGTTTCCTCGCAACAGGAAGAAAAGGATCTGTCGGCAAACGAGCATCTTCGCAAGGCTCTTGAGAGCTATGAAAGCGGAGAAATGGAAGATTCTCTTTTACAACTGCAGACACTGCGCGAAGAAAATTCCGGAACCGAGGTTTCGGTTCTGGCTCTTTACCAGATGGGGATGATCAACTACCAGCTCGGGAACTTTGAAGAGGCGATAACCTGTCTTGAGCTTTTCCTTGATGATGACCCGCAAGACGGTATTTTCCGTGACGGCGCAAACCTCATAATTGGACTGTCCGCTTCCAAGCTGGAAAAATGGGATAAAAGCGTAGAGCACTTCTCAGAAGTGGAGGGAACCGAAAGCCCCTACTACATCCAGGCCAGAAGACACCTGAGTCTTGTGTACGAAAAAACCGGGCAGCCTGAAAAAGCGGAAAAAATCCGCAAAGAAATACCAATCGGGGTTGGACAATAGGCAGATTGCCATTTAGTTAGGTGGGTTATATACTTAACCGCACAGACCTCGGAGTCTGTCGGACTTGATAAACGATCGGGAAAAACCCTGAGCTTTGGGGTTCGGCAAGGCTTATAAATTGTCTCTCCAGCTTCCCTTGCCGTCCATGCTTATCTTTATGTCTCTGCCTTTAAGAACTCCCGTAAACTCTTCACTTGTGAACTGGCTTCCCTGATCGGTGTTGAATATCTCGGGCTTATCATACCTGCAAAGCGCTTCTTCCAAAGCCTCCACGCAAAAACTGCTGTCCATTGTGTTAGACACCCTCCAGCTGAGCACCTTGCGAGAGTGCCAGTCCATTACCGCACACAGATACACAAAACCCCTGCTCATCTCTATATACGTTATGTCTGCCGCCCATACCTGCCCGGGACACTCTACGGTCTTTCCCAGATACGGGTATATCCTGTGCTCCGCACCCCCTTTCTTCGTGGTCTGGGGACCGGGAGTAAGCCCCCGTATCCCCATGAGCCTCATAACACGCTTGCGGCCCACCTGTACGCCTTGTGCCTTAAGGGCGTACACCATCCTCCTTGAACCCTTAAACGGATACTTCATGTGGATCCTGTCAATCTTGTTCATAATCTCTTTGTCCTCCGGGGATACCCCCACAGGCTTGTAGTAAATACTTGAGCGATTTATATCCAGCAGTTTGCACTGCCTTATCATGGTAAGCGCCCGGCCGCGCACTATCAACTTCTTGCGCTGCTGCCGATCTAGTTCTTGCGCTGCTGCCGATCTAGCGACCGAGCGCCTTTGATAAAAAATCGTTCTCTAGGGTCAGCTGGCCCACCTTGGATTCAAGCTGGTTTACGTACTTCTCCTCGCCCGCCGCCTTGCTGCCCGCTCAGGTGCTTAACAGTTTGTTAGCATTTCCAAGCAGCTGCTTCTTCCACATGCTTATCTGATTGGGATGAACTTCAAACTGCCGGGCAAGCTCCGCTACTGTCTTGTCTCCTTTTACCGCCAAAAACGCTACCTTTGCCTTGAACTGCGGTGAATGATTACGTCTTTTACTCTTCATTATGTACCTCCTGTATACTCTTTTAGAGTACCAAGGAAATACACTTAAGGTGCTGTCTGATTTTTGGGGTCCACTTCTAAGTCCGCACCTGTTAAGTCCGCTTTTCTTAAATTTACACCTGCTAAATTTGCACCTGCTAACTTCACTCTTCTTAAATTCGCTCCTTCCAAGTTCTTACCTGCTAAGTTCACTTTTATTAAGCTCGCATTCCTTAAGTCCACATTTCTTAAATCCGCACCTACCAAGTTCGTATCATATAATTGTGCTCCTTTTAAATTCGCTCCTTCTAAATTTGCTTTTCTTAAATCTACACCCTCTAAGTACGCATAAGATAAATCCGCATTTTTTAAATCCGCACCTACTAAATTCGCAAGTGTTAAATCCGCAAGTGCCAAGTTCGCACCTTCTAAATTCGCATTTCTTAAATCCGCTCCTCTGAAGTTCTTACCACTTAAATTCTCATTGGAAAGATTCAAGTCTTGAAGGTCAGCATTTTCATACTGGGCACTCGCTTGAAAAGGAAAAGACAGCAACACCACTAGTATCAATACAATTCCAGCCATAGACAACCCCTCCCTAGGCGCAGGTTCCTCATAATTATTCATTCGTTTCTCCTTGGCTTTACAATTAATTCCCTTTTGTGGTTTCAAGTTCGAAACGCAACAGGTGGATTAGCATCAAAAAGCACCTGATCCCGCGTTTCCATACTAAGTCCCTGATGAGGTCTTGTCCCGTTGTAAAAATCTATCCACTCCCCTATGCTCTCCTTTGCCGAGGCAACAGATTCATATGCCATCAGATATACTTCATCGTACTTAAGACTTCTCCACAACCTCTCCACAAAAAGATTGTCCCGCCAACTCTCCCCGCCGTCCATGCTTATTTCAACACCCCTGTCTGTAAGCACCCCGTGAACTCATCACTTGTGTGAATCAGCTTGCCTGATCAGTGTTGAATTTCTCAGGTTTACTGTACCTGTAAAGCGCTTCTTTTGCTGTTATTCAGAAGAGTTGGGATTTTACCGTGGTGCCGAAGGCGGGAGTCGAACCCGCACGCCCGTAGGGCACTACCCCCTCAAGATAGCGCGTCTGCCTATTCCGCCACTTCGGCCCGGAATCAGAGTGTGAAGATTATCAGGTAAAGGATAAATTTCAAGCTCCAAATTTGCCGAGACGACCCGCGTGAGCGAGAAGAAGCGGCATTATCTGAGTCGCCTTTATAATCCCCAGATCACCGGACAAACAGGACGATTCCGAAAAGCCCGAAATGCCCCCTGCCCTGCAGTACTCAGAGCTTATCATAAGAGGCACCGGGTGCCAGCTGTGCGATTTCATGGCTGACGGAGTCGAGTGGTCGCCCGTAACAGCAAGGACATCGATTCCGAGTCGCGTGATCTCAGGTACAAGCGAATCAAACTCCTCTATTACCCCCACTTTCGCCCCGAAATTACCGTCCTCTCCATAACTGTCTGTTTTCTTTACGTGTAGGTAGAAAAAATCATAGTCTTTGAATTTGGCAGACAGCGTCTGTATCTCATCACTTATCGAATCTCCAGACACCTCAAGGACATCCATTCCGAGCAGTTTCGATACCCCTTTGTACATCGGATAGGCCGCGACACAGCCTGCCCGAAGCCCGTAGGCCTCGTCGAAAGTCAAAAGATCCGGCCTGACAGAAAAACCTCTAAGAAGCATGTAGTTGGCAGCGGGTTCATCCTTTATAACCTCGCATGCCCGGTCAATCAGCTCCGCAGCGACTGATGCCATTCTCTGCGCATCGGTGTTTTTCCCTCGAGGTCTTATGGGAGCCGCGCCTTCTGCCTGGGGATCAGTGTCGCAGACAAGCGCCTGTGATTCCGAAAGCCGGTCTTGAAAAGAGAGAACCACGACGAACCTGTGCTCAAGACCCGGATAGAAATTCACCTTTACCCCGGAGATTTCCCTTACGGCCGACGAAACCCTGGAAATCACCCTCCTGTTCTCCTCAGTACTGATCCTGCCCGCTCTTCTGTCGGCGACAATCGGGTTGTCTCCTTTGTATTTCACTGTGGCGAAGTTGCCTCTTATGGCCACATCCGAAGGACCCAGATCGATACCCAGGCCAAGAGCTTCCAGCACTCCCCTTCCAATCTCGTTTTTAACAGGGTCGTAACCGAAAAGCGCCAGGTGCGCGGCACCGCTTCCGGGAGTTATGCCTATTTCAATCGGCACATGCAGCCCCGAAGACGCAGCCGAAGATATTCGGTCAAGATTCGGGGTCCGGGCCGCCTCAAGTTCTGTCTTTCCGTCAACCGCAAGCCCCCCGAGTCCGTCAAGAACGCACAGAACTATCTTTGAGGAATTTTTCTCAACAAGTTTTGATACAAGGTCCTGCATTTTTCTTACCGGTCCGCCTCTCTGGCGGGGATGCCGTCAGGGGTCCCCGAGCTGTATTTCGATTCCGTCATACGCAGGTTCTATATGATCAGGGAGTTGTGCGAGAAGCTCTTCGTACTCAAGTTCATGGCCCATATGGGTAAGAAGGGCCCGTTTGGGTTTCAGTTCTTCTATTACCTCCACCGCCTGTTGTACATTGAAATGTGCCCTGTGGGGTTTGTATCTCAATGCGCCGAGTATCAGAAGGTCAAGTCCTAAAAGCTTTTCGTAGGAATCCTCGGGGATGGCGCTGCAGTCCGTAACGTAACCGAAAGACCCGATTCTGTAGCCGAGTATCTGCCAGTTGTGGTGATAGGTATCAATGGGCTCTATACCGATCCCCTCAAATCTGATCTCTCCGGTTATCTCCCTGAAGTTAAGCCTGGGTTTTCCTCCGGCCGCGGGGAAGGAATCGAATATATAGGCGAAATTCCGTTTTATGTCACCAAGGGTAACGGGGTTCGCATAACAGTCTATATCCATGGAATTTATGAAGTTAAATGCCTTAAGATCATCTATTCCGTGAGTGTGGTCAGCGTGGGAATGAGTGTACAAAACAACATCTATCCTAGTTATACCTTCCCTAAGAGCCTGAGCCCTGAGATCGGTCGAGGTATCAATAAGTATTTTCCTTCCGGCTACTTCAACAAACACAGAACTTCTGGTACGTTTATTCCTAATATTGTCCGATGTGCATACGTCACATCTGCAACCCACTACGGGAACGCCTGTTGAAGTGGCACATCCGAGCACTTTCACTTTCATAGAACACGCCAAACATGGTAGAATTGATGCCGTAAGAACATACATATAAATCTTCCGAAAATAAATTTACATGCACTTAACAACCGATATAATTCCTGTATTAAAGTGAAAAGCCGCTTAAAACTTTTTCCATTTCTCGTAGTTTTTATATGTCTGCTCACCCCTTCCTTCGCCGCGGATAAGGAGAAAAACAGGGCTCTGTTTGAAGAGAATTTCAAACTCTACCGCCAGCTTGAATCAAGAAATTCCGAAAAAGCCAAAAGAAGCGAAACATGGGATCTTGTGGGAAGGACCTTCTACAGGCTTTACTCTCAGGACCCCGAGTGGAAAAACGCTCCGATCTGTCTGTTCGCAGCCTCCAGGGTCTATGAAAGAAAATCCGTCAGGTTCAAAACGCCGCAGGATTCCGACAAAGCCCTTAAGTACTCGCGCGAATTCATAAAAAGGTATCCCAAAGACAGTCTGACCGATGACTCGTGGCTTCGGGTGGGAAAGATCCTTGAACGCAGAGGTAAAAAAAAGGAAGCCGCCGCGGCCTACAGAAAAATCGTCTACGGAATGGAAGATTCCGACACCTACGAGATAGCCAGAAAGAAACTTGCGGCTCTCACGGAAACAAAGACTTCAGAAAAAACACAGTCCGCGGCACGCAAAAAAGTTCCGACAAAACCACATCCCAAGGGATATGCAGTCATAAAACAAATAAGGCACTGGTCGGCGGACGATTATACTCGGGTCGTTATAGAGACCGACAAAAAGGTCAAGTACACATCCAAGATGCTTCCTTCCGACCCGAAGCTGAAAACCCCTCCCCGTCTGTATGTGGACCTTGAAAAAACCGTCCTGTCTGAAACGGTCAACATCGAACCTCCTATCACGAAAGGGCTTCTCGAGAAGATAAGTTTTGCGAGCAATCGTCCGGGAGTATCGCGCGTCGTGCTCTACATAAAGGATCTTGAAGGCCACAAGGTTTTTTCCCTGCCAGAATCAGAGCAGAATTCTTCTTTTCGGCTGGTGATGGATATAAAGGGAGCGGGGGCGCAGCCTGAGAAGATATTCGCCGACGGCGCTCCTTCCTATGAAACGTCTGTTAAGTCCACGGTTCCCGAAGGAGAGATAGCAAGCCTCAAGCAGGCCCTGGGACTGAAGGTAAGAACCATAGTGATCGACCCGGGACACGGAGGACATGATCCGGGTGCCATAGGCCCGAGCGGACTCAGGGAAAAGGACGTAAACCTAAAGATAGCCAAGAGACTGAGGCAGAGACTGATAGAAGAGGGAAAGAGTTTCGGCATAGAAAACGTCTACCTTACAAGGAGCACAGACAGATTCATCCCTCTTGAGGAACGCACAGCCATAGCGAGAAAAAGAAAAGCGGATATTTTCATATCCATACACTGCAACGGGGCAAAATCGAAAAAGGCTCACGGAATAGAAACCTACATACTCGGATTTACAGACGACCAGACCTCGCTGCAGCTCGCGGCCAGGGAAAACGCCACCACGACCAAGGGACTTAACGACCTGAGCAGCATACTCAAAGAGTACATACTCAGCGCCAAGAAAGAAGAATCCCAGCAAGTCGCCGGTTACGTGCAGAAATCCATAGTCAAAAAAGTTTCGGGAAAATACAAGCACATAAAAAACAAGGGAGTGAAAAAGGCGCCTTTTGTGGTGCTCATAGGAGCAGACGTACCAAGCCTGCTGGTCGAGGCCTCCTTCATAACAAATCCCAGAGAGGAAAAAAGACTGAAAAGCCGAGCCTACATAGAAAAGGTAGTGGACGGAATAATTCTGGGAATAAAACGCTACTCAATGCAGACACAGAAAGTCTCCTGAAGCGCCGCGCACTGTGATGGACAGCATTAACAGTGAGATTGCCAGAATATTCTCAAGGATAGCCGATTCTCTTGAGATTCTGGATGAAAACGGCTTCAAGATAAACGCATACAGAAAAGCCTCGCGAAATATTTCCTCAATGCCGGATTCCCTAAAGGAATTCGACGGAGAAAAACAACTCTCAAAGATACCCGGGGTCGGCAGGGATCTTTCCCAGAAAATAATCGAGTACATGCTCAGCGGGAAAATCGCCTACTACGAGGAGATAAAAAAACAGGTTCCCGACGAACTGGCGGAACTTCTCGATATAAGGGGAGTCGGACCGAAGTTTCTGCGCACTGTCGTGAAACGCTTCGGGGTAAGTGACATAAAAAGTCTTAAAGAAACCATAGCCAATCCGGACATTCTCAAAATAGAGGGTATAGGAAAAAAGAAAATCGAGCAGATATCGCGCTCAATACAAACCTTTGAAGGCAGAAAAAAAAGAATGAGGCTTGGCGAAGCCCGTCCTCTTGCAGAGGCAATAAAAGAAGAAACGCAAAGGATCCCAGGCGTGCTAAGAGCCGAGCTTGGCGGTTCGCTTCGGAGGATGAGAGAAACCGTCGGGAACATAGACATAATCGTCTCGGCAGAAGACAAAGCGGCAGTCATTGAGGAATTCACAGCTCTGGGTTTTACCAAGGAGATTCTTCGCAGAACCGAAAACAGCGTGCGGATTCTTACGCACAGCGGGATACAAACAGATCTTTTGATCGCAGAGCCCCACTGCTACGGCTCAGCGCTTCAGAATATAACTGGCTCCCCTTCCCATAACGCAAGAATAAGGGAGATCGCTGAGGCAAAAGGTTTTGAGACGGACCCCGTGGGCATCCGCAACGGGACGGAATATTTTTCCTCCGAAGAAGAAATCTACGAATCTCTTGAGCTGGACCATATTCCCCCTGAACTTCGGGAAGACCGCGGAGAGATAGAATCTGCGCGTGCAGGCAAACTTCCCCCGCTTCTCTTGATACAAGACTTAAGGGGAGACCTTCATACCCATTCAACCTGGAGCGACGGAGCATCAACCATCCGCCAGATGGCGGACAAGGCGGCCTCGCTCGGATACGAATATATAGCCATAACCGACCATTCGCCCTCTTCAAGAATAGCAAACGGGCTCAGCATAAACAGACTGTGGCAGAAAAAAAAGGAAGTGGAGAAAATAAACTCCGAGGGCGGAACGGTAAGGATACTTATGGGCTCTGAGGTCGACATACTGTCCGACGGCTCTCTTGATTATCCCGACGAAGTGCTTCGGGAGCTCGATTTTGTCGTCGCGTCGGTTCACAGCTCTTTTTCGATGAAAGAAGAGGAAATGACAAAACGGATATGCGGCGCTCTGGAAAATCCGAACGTGGATGCCTTGGGACACCCGACCGGAAGGCTGATAGGACGGCGAGAACCCTACAAAGTTGACATTGACACTGTTATCAAAACAGCAAGAGACCACGACAAGGCACTGGAGATAAACTCATCCTACAGGAGGCTTGACCTCAAGGATATCCATGCCAGAAAAGCCGTTGAGGCCGGAGTGAAAATCATAGTGTCAACCGACGCCCACAGAATTGAGCAACTTGAAAGAATAATCTTCGGAGTGGGAACGGCAAGGCGTGGATGGGTAAAAAAGACAGACACAGTAAACACTTACGATCTTTCCAGACTCCTCAAATGGCTTGCAGGCCACAACCCTTAAGATGGCTCGACTCACCAAAAAGCAGGCCCAGGCGGAAGTATCCAGCCTGAGAGAGGAAATAAGACGTCACGACCATCTCTACTACGCGGAGAACAACCCGGAGATTCCCGATGCCGATTATGACAGGCTTATGAGAAGACTGGTTGAACTCGAGCAGAGCTACGGTCTGACTGTTCCGGATTCTCCCTCGCAGAGAGTTTCGGGAGAGGTCTCAGAGCAGTTCAAACCATTTTCCCACATAATTCCAATGATGAGCATAGATAATGCGATAAATGAGCAGGAAACCAGAGAGTTTGACAGACGGATAAAAAGGTTTTTAAAGACAGAAGAAGAGATTGAATACATACTGCAGCCCAAGTTCGACGGAGTTTCGGCATCGCTTACCTACATCGAAGGGGTTCTTCTAAACGGTGCCACCAGGGGCGACGGAAAGACAGGAGAGGAGATAACGCCAAATGTAAAAACTGTAAGGTCCATCCCGCTGGCTTTGCAGGAACGAGGACCGAAGCCGAAGCTGATTGAGATAAGGGGGGAAGTCGTATTCCTAAAAAGCCTGTTCTCAAAGCTTAACGAAGAACTCAAAAAACTTAATGAAAAACTTGAAAAAGAAAATGAAACTCTCTTAAAAGAAGGAAAAAAACCGAAACCCAAAAAAATGCTGTTTAAAAACCCGAGAAACGCGGCTTCGGGATCGCTTCGCCAGCTTGACCCTTCTGTGACGGCGCAGCGGCCACTGCACTTTTACGCCTGGGGCGTGGGCGGCTGCGAAGGTATGGATTTCGGAGACGAGCTTGAAATATACGAAGCTTTGCGTAAATGGGGATTCAGTGTTGAAGAACCAAAAGACTGTCTTGGCATCGATCAGGTCATTGAGCATGCCAGAGAACTGGAACGAAGAAGGAATTCCATCGATTATGAAATTGACGGGGCTGTGGTGAAGGTAAAACGCAGAGAGTTTCAGGAACTTCTGGGAACAACTGCAAAATACCCCCGCTGGAGCGTGGCCGTTAAATTCTCCCCCAAGCAGGTAACAACCAAAGTAATGGATATAACTGTCCAGGTCGGAAGGACGGGACACCTCACCCCCGTGGCTGAGCTTCAGCCGGTAAAGATATCCGGTATCGAAATAAAAAGGGCTTCTCTCCATACGGAGGAAACCTTAAGAGAAAAAGATGTTAGGGTCGGCGACACCGTAGTGGTGCAAAGAGCCGGCGATGTGATTCCGGAAGTGGTGGAAGTAGTTTCCTCGCAGAAAAGAGAAGAGGAAAGTTTTTCCATGCCGCAGACCTGCCCCCGCTGCGAAACCCCGATCGAGAGAGAAGGCTCTTTTCATTTGTGTCCGAACATTTCCTGTCCCGCGCAGGTCAAAGGAAGAATAAGCCTTTTCGCTTCAAAAAACGCTTTTGACATAGAGGGGCTCGGAGGAAAAAAGGTGGAGCAGCTGATAAGCGAAGGACTTGTGAAGAATATGGCGGATATTTTCACTCTTAAAAAGGAACAGCTTCTCGGACTTGAGGGTTTTGCGGAAAAATCCGCCGACAATCTTCTAAAAGAGATAGAAAAAAGCCGGAATATAAGTTTTGAGAGATTCATAAACTCTCTTAGCATAAAGCACGTGGGAACGAGAACCGCACAGACTCTTGCCCGTGAATTTAAAACTCCTGAGAATCTCATGGGGGCCTCAGCCGAGGATCTTCTCCGCGTGGATGGCGTGGGAGAAGAACTGGTGCAGAGCATACTAGGATTCTTTGAAGATCCCGAGAGAAAAAGTGTTGTGGAAGAACTTCTGCGTCAGGTGAGAATAGAAAAAGAATCCGAACCGTCAGGGGAGAACGAAAAGATCACCGGAAAAACGTTTGTCCTTACAGGCACTCTTTCAGTTTCCCGGGATCAGGCAAAAAACGAGATAGAAAAACTCGGTGGAAAAGTCGTTACCTCAGTATCTTCAAAAACCGATCTTCTGGTATGCGGAACCGATCCAGGAACCAGCAAACTTAAAAAAGCCGAAGAACTTGGCATAGATGTTATGACTGAGGAGCAATTTAAGGAACTCATGACTTTCCAGGATGTTACAGACAAGCCGTAATGACTCACTCAAGCACATTTACATTGAATCCTGATTTTTTAGGATGCACTCTGCATTTTTTTAAGAAACAATCCATGCCTTGATTCAGGGTCAGTTTTGAATATTGCAGAATACGTAATTCCCTAAAGCAAAAGAAAGAGGAGAGTTTATTCCAAGCCTGCCATGAGTTTCATATCAGAACGTGTACGCTCAAGGAGCAAGCAGAATGATTAATCGATTATTAAGAGGAGGAAGTATGAAATACGTAACTGTTATATTAATTGTCTTTTTTGTTTTCTGTTTTTTTGATGAAGCGAAAGCGGCGGCAGTGCCACCAGGCGCCAAGGAAACTCCGCTGAATGATGAAACACAGTATCTTTTTGCGATTCTAATGAAAACAAACTGGGGGATAAAATGCCAGCTTCCAATCAGGTTCTTTGAAGTCGGGGATTATCAAGATGACGGGAGGCTTGACATTGTAGCGTGTGCAGGAGGAAACAAGGTCGACACTTATCATTATTCAGGTTACGCACGGGTTTGTTACACAAATGAAAAGGGGAAGGAAGAATGGTGCAGAAAACAGGAAAAATGACAATAGATAAATACAAAAGAAAATGCGATTAGTAATGAAGAATTGCTTTCTTGCTTTGAAGAAAAGCTGGACAAACTTTACTGGTAGAGCCCGGCGGCGCACTACCAATTCTTTGCACCGTGCCTGATCAAACGACCGAGCGCCTTGCTGTCCCCTCCCTTGGCGAATACTTTGACCGCGGTGTTGTCAAGCAGCTGTTTCTTCCACATGCTTATCTGATTGGGATGAATTCAAACTGCCGGGCAAGCTCCGCTACTGTCTTGCCTTCTCTTGTCGCCGCCACCGCTACCTTTGCCTTGAACTGCGGTGAATGATTACGTCTTTTACTTCTCATCATGTACCTCCTGTATACTCTTTACAATACCAAGGAAATACACTTAAGGGTCTGTCCAGTTTTTGGGGTCCACTTCTGCTTGCTAGTGGAGTTCATAGGACAATTTTCTACGTCATCGCATCCGGCAAGCACCAACCCAAAAAATAAAACTACAAGACGTATATCTTCAGTCTGGTGAAAAACTCTTTTAGCCTCTCCGCGGCCAATACACCCTACATCTCATCCCGTATCCCTGCCTAGCCCTTTGGGAGAAACAACCAAACAGTGTTAACTCTTTCTTATCAGGCTTCATCACCACATTTTTTCCGTAAAACACCTTGTCTCTACTTGACCTCATGCTGCCTCTGTCTGTACACCTCGTAGAGAAAAATCCCCGCGGCTACAGAAGCGTTTAAAGATTCCACTTTCCCCTGTTTTGGGATGGAAAGAAGAAAATCACATTCCTGCCTTGTCTTGTTTCTCATCCCCTTGCCCTCGTTTCCGATCACAACGGCTATATCCAGCGAAGCAAAATCGCTGTCATAGACCGAGTCTTCGGAACCCGCATCTGCACCCGCCACCCAGACCCCTTTTTTCTTAAGAGTATCGATTACCCTGCCAAGATTCGTCTCCCGGGCAATCTTCATGCTTGCCGAAGCTCCGGAAGAAACCTTTACCACCGTCGGGTTCACGTCGCACGCCCGGTCGGCAGGTATCACGATTCCATGCACTCCGAGAAAATCCGCGGTTCTTATTATGGCACCGAGATTCTGCGGGTCTTCTATATGATCAAGAACAAGAAGAAAAACCTTCTCTTGTCTTTGCTTTGCAACGCCGAGAATTTCTTGAACCGAACTGTAGATAAAATCAGAGATTTCCGCCGCTATGCCCTGATGATTCGGGCTTTTGCATATATCAGTAATAGCGTTTCTGGGAAGGCGGGTGAGTTTTATGCGGAATTTTCTGATCGAGTCATTGATCCTCGGGTCAGAAGAGATATCGAAATTCTCCGAGACCATGAGTTTCTTTATATCCTGAGGAGAGCTGCGGAAAAGCTCGGCGACCGGTTTCCTGCCGTAAACAATCAACGCGGAATCTCCCCGCCTCCGAGACTTCTCTTAACATGGTTGATCTTGTACAGTATGTTGTCCTTAATCCATTTTCTGTCCCACCATTCAAGCGGCCTCACAGGAACCCCGTGAACGTAGACCCCGAAGTGCAGATGGTCTCCGACCGCAAGCCCGGTAGTCCCTGTTTTTCCCACGATATCTTTTTTCCCCACGCTGTCTCCGACGCTCACATCCATGGAGCTCAGATGCGAGTACAGAGTCATAATCCCCATCCCGTGGTCGACAATGACGGTATTGCCGTATATGCCGAGGTGTTCGGCGAAAACGACTTTGCCGATGTTAGAGGCGGGAACAGGATGTCGTTTTGTAACCGAGACGTCATAGCCCAGATGATACTGATTGTCGATCACCTTGCCGTCCATAATGTAGCTCCTGTGGTCCGCAAACGTCGCGCCCACCTTGGAATTGGGAAGCTGTCTGAATCTTCCTTCCCAGAGAATCTCTCCGCCGCTTTGTCGTCCGATCTCGTATATCCTGTTGTCGTTTTCCTTTCTCATTTCGTTGTTTATCTTGAGAAATCCTTTCAGGAAATCAGGCTTCCCGTCTTCCCCGAGCGGGAAATTGCCATAGACCTTGTTGGAAAGCGAAAGCACCTTGTTCTTCAGAAACCACTCTGAGAGGCGTATCTCGTCCTTTACGTACGAAGCCCCAAGAAGCCGGTAAAAAACAGGTTCACTCACTTCGTTGCCGACCGCGTCTGCCGCAAAAATCTCTATCTTCTCACCCTTTTCCGCATTATAGGGATAGGCGAAAAAGGCAAGATGTATCAGGGGATCTTCAAAGTACCCCGGGTAGCCTTCAAAAAGAAGATCTTTTACCCTGACGCCGCTTGAGACCGTGTCCTCAGAAGCCCTGTAGATGACAACTCCCGCACCCCCGTGCCTTGTGTAGAGCATGGGCGAAAGCTCCTCTATCTGGGGAGGTATGAAATCCAGCGTGATTTCCTGGCTGAAAACAGCTTTTTTTCCGGGAAGAAGACCGTTCATGAAACGGTCAGTCGCCTCTATTAAGAGTTCTGATGTGCCGCCTTTTATACCAAGCTTCTCCGGGTTTATCCTCACGCTTATCACATCGCTTTTAGTTCCTTTTTCGTATTCTTTTTCAACAAGAACGGATTCCCCGTAAGCGTCAACCAAAGAGATGCGCACATTGGAAAGCCCCGTGCCCTTGTCGGAGACCGTCACCTCAAAAGGCTTTAAGCCGAGACTCTTAATATCACGCTCAAAGGATATGACAGGAGGACTCATCTCGGCAATAGGCATAATTTGCATGAGAGCAACGATCAGAAACACAATCCCAAAAACAGCTGCAATATGTTTTCCGGATACTTTTAGCATTTAAAACAGCCTCCTTGATGGATTACTGCGGTAGCAGCTTTGCTCGTAAAATCATAACAGCCACCTAAATAGTTTAAGCGAAACAGAAATAAACCTTATTTCCACACTGCCTCAGGAATCTCAGATCTGCCTCCGGCACGACCCGGTTCTACGGGGAGGAACAGCAGCAAACAGAACATTTTTCTGGAAAGGACACCTTCCAGGCACCTAAAACAAGCTCCGTTTTTATTTGGCGGCTTTTAAGTATAATAGGCTTGTTAGGAAAATCCAGGTCCTTACAGCGTAACCGGAAGAGCAATCCCTGCGTTTTCACCAGGCAAAGTGCGTCAAAGAACATCTTTTCTTATATTAACGGGAGTATTCTTCAGCCTTGTCCTAGGGCTTTTTCTGCTCTCCAAGACCGAGCAAAGCCGCCAGTACGCAAAAAACCTAATAGAGCGAAGATTAAACTCAATCCCCAATTTCCATATAAGCCTCGGAGATATAGAGGGAAGCATAATCTCCACAGTGCAGATAAGCGATATTGAAATAAAAATAGCCGGAAAGAGCTATATGAAGATCGAAAAGCTCTCGACGAACTACTCAATTCCTTTTCTGTATTCAATGATCTCGAGAAAGAAGCTCCACCTGTCCAACACCGACATACAAGGTCTCAGAGTTTTTCTTGCAAAAGACAGCCAGGGCGTATGGGACTTTAAGAAACTGAAAAACAAGAGCAAAACCGACGATGAGAAGCAAGGGGAAAGAATGAGTCTTGTTTTCGCGAACAACAAAATCCGTGATTCCCGCATTACGATTGCTGACCGCACAAAAGACAAGGTCTGGGAATTTGCCCTAGTTCAAGAATCTGTTTTCTCGATAAACATTATTGAGCTTACAAAGAAGATCGAACTTCACGCAAAGGACATAAACCTCGACTACGTTTCCCCCAGAATCAGGATAAGAAACCTCAGGGGAAAAATCGATATAGCTTCCTGGGACTGCGTATTTAAAGACGCAGGATTTACGGTTGAAGGCATAAAGATCAGGGGCAGCGGGATAGCCAGAGAACTTAGAAACCCTGAATTTGATATGATCATGTATTCCGACTCGCTTGGAATAAACGGAAAAGGAGAAGTTAATCTTCGGGCAAAAACAAAGGTCAAGATGCACTCCATAGACAACCTGGCCGGCACGATGGAGATCTCCACACACGATTCATTTCTTAACGGAGAGCCACTCAGCACAGACCTAAAACCCGTAATCATCAAAGGAACAGAATTTTTTATAGACGGCACAGTCCGCGGAGGATTCGGGGAATCAAGCCTTAAGGGAAGCATCGACTTTAAGAAATGGCTTGGAAAAGGAGAAAAAAACTGGTTTGACTTCACCGCAGAGCTAAAAGACGCGAACACAGACGAACTGACTGAGGTGCTTAACCGCACACCCTATCCTCTCAAATTCGGAGACAACTCAAGGTTAAGGTCAAATCTCAAAGCAAGCGGCAGTTGGACAAACAGAGAGACATATTCCCTTCGGATAGCACCCGATTATCTCGAAGTAACAGACGGCGAGCAGAACAACCTTGGAATCGAGGGTTACGCGACGTTTGGAAACAACGGTACGGATTTTGATTTCACCTCAAAGGCAAACAGGTTCAAACTGAAATTCGAATTCCCGGACGTCACTATTGATAACTATTTTGACGGAAGCGCGACTTTTAAGGGAACGGTGCCGAAAGAAGGTGAATTTTTTGAAGACAGCTACCTACATGTAAACGCCAACCTGAAAACAGACGAATTTTACGGGATAACGAGCATAGACTCCCGTATAGACGGCAGCCTTGAAAAAGGAACTCTGACAGTGAACACGCTTAACGTCCAGTCCGATCAGTTTTCCCTGTCCGCACAAAAAACCCAAGAAACCCAAAAGGGTCTTGACTGTGTTTTTGAATTCAAAACGCAGGACCTGAGTTTTTTCTCGGGGATTGACGAAAGAATTCCTTTTGCTTTGGGAAAAGCAAAATCAAGCGGAAGAGTCAGCGGCGACATCTTCACTCCGCTTATCGAGGCAGACTCGCACGTAGAGGGTTTTGCCTATGAAAAAAATCTAACAGTTCAGGACATGTCCGTCCGGTCAAGCACTCAAATTGATTTAAAAAACACCCCCAAAGCATCGCTTGATATAGTTTTGCGGGGAGAGAGAGCGCGCGTTCTCGGCAATCACCTGGACACAATCGAGGCAAAGCTTCGGGGAACAGAAACTCATTTTGACGCAGGCTTCCTTCTTAGCAAGAAAAACGGTTCCTACGTCTCTTCAGAGTTCAGCATCAGTGATCTGGCAGAAGACGAGAAAAAATTAAAGGTGACATATATTGACGGGTTTCTGGAAGAAAAACCGTTTAAAAACAAAGGAGACATCCTCCTTGATATATCTTCGGACAGAATAAGCATCCGGGGAGAGGAATTTCTCTATGGAGAGGGAAAAATCTCCGGATTTGCGGGAGAAATCGACAGCAAGGAAAAAACGGTTCAGCTGCGGGCCGACATAACGAACTTCAATCCGCTGATCATATCAAAGTTCCTTAACCTGAGACACGATCTGGGAGGAACTCTCGACGGAAAAGTCCGAGTCAGCGGTTCTTTTAACTCCCCTTCCGTCCAGACCGATATAAGATCGTACGGACTATCTTACGGATTTCCGGCATCGGGTGACATTAAAATCAAGCTGCTCGGGGAAAAAGGGAAAATTTCTCTGGACCTGCTGTCTTCACTGGATAACAGGGAAAACCTCAGCTTAAGGGGGGATCTTAGGGTTTCAAAAGATGCGCAGAATCCACTAGATGCGATAATGGAAACTTCAATGAACCTGAGGCTCATGTCAGATGGATACGACCTTGATTTTATGAAAATTTTTTCAAATTCCATAAACAAAATCGAGGGAAACTTTTCATCCGACGGTCTTTCTCTGGGAGGGACTATCTCAAAACCGCAAGTAAAGGGAAATCTCGAACTAAACGACCTGAAACTCTCTCTTGTCCAGCTCAGAAACAATCTGTTCGCCCAGCATGCAAAACTTTCGTTCAGCGGTACGAATCTGTTTTTGCCAAGAACGGAAATCCTTTCAAAAAAGGGGAAGGCTTATCTAAAAGGCAGAATGAACATTTCCGATTTTACCTACAGTGCCGATCTCAAGATGGAAAAACTCCGTTTTAATCCTCATTCGATAAAAACGGATATCTATGGTGATCTCAATATAGAGAAAAAAGACGAATTCCTCAGAGTAACAGGAAACACCAAGGTCTCCGGGGGAAGAGTTCGCCTTTATCCGAGCAGGATAAAAAACGTAAGGGATATCAGTTTCATAGAAAAAAGCGAAAACCTCGCAGATGAGTTTTCAATTGAAGAACAGAACGAAACCGGTTTTTACAGAGAAAAAACCGCAATGGACATTTCTGTCGATATTTCTTCAGGCACATGGATTAAAACCAAAGAAGCCAATTTCAATACAAGAGGAAAACTGAGGCTCAAAAAAGAACCGGGCGCAGATCTTAACACGCAGGGGAACATAGTGTCGTCCGAGGGATATTACATAGTCTTCGGGAGACTATTCAACATAGAGGACGCGACGCTTAATTTTACAGGGTCATTGAACAATCCGGATCTAAACATTAAGACATATTACAATGCTGGTGACGTTGACGTGTACGTAAATGTCACTGAAGAACTGAGGAAACCGAATCTGTCTCTGTCAAGCAACCCACCTCTTGAAGAAGTCGACATAATCTCCCATATAGTTTTCGGAGCTTCAAGCAACAGGCTCGAGAACCAGCAAAGGGCCTTTATGGGGAAATTCGCAACCGCGGTCGCCGCAGGCGGAATCTCGGAGCTTCTAAGCTCGGAGATAGGTCTTGATCTACTGAGCATCGAGGAAGGAAACCAAGGGCTTGAAGACGGCACACTAAAAGTCGGCTCCTACGTCACAAGAGATATTTTTGTCGGCTACGAGAGGTCGCCATCAAAGATCTCTCTAGACCAGACGGTGCAGATGCGCAACAAACTCAACCTCGAATGGAGACTTAACAAAAGATTCTCGATAGAGAGCCAGATGGGAGGAGAAAACCCCGGAGTCGATTTTTTCTACAACTTCAATTATTAAAAGAAAAAATTTCTGAGATATTCTTGGCAGGAACGATAACGGAGAAACGCAATGAACGGGCAAAAACCGATCGTAGCCATCGTCGGAAGACCAAATGTCGGCAAGTCCACCCTTTTTAACAGAATAATAGGGTGGAACAAGACAATAGTAGAGGACATCCCCGGGGTCACAAGGGACAGGGTCTATGAAGACACCCGATGGAAGGAAAAAGAGTTCACTCTGGTTGACACAGGAGGACTTTCTCTCGGCGAAGACGACCAGGAATACTCACTCATAAAAGAGCAGATAGAAGTGGCTATCCTGGAAGCCGATCTTGTGGTGATGCTTTTTGACGGCAGAGACGGTCTCCTGCCTAATGATTCTGAGATAGTGCGGTATCTTCGAAAGATCGACAAGAAAGTCATCTACGCTGTAAATAAAGTCGACCACGGAAACATAAAACAGGTGCTGAACACATACGAATTCTACGGGACGGGCACGGAGGATTTTATCGCGATTTCTGCGCTTCACAACAGAAATATATACGAGCTAGTGGAGCAGATCGCCTCCCGAATAGAAACTTCCGGGCAGTCGGAGAAAAAACCGGAAGACCCGGAAGAAACACGAATCGCCGTTATCGGCAAACCCAACGTGGGAAAATCCACTTTGATAAACAGGATACTCGGGCAACAAAGACTCATAACAAGCTCCATACCCGGCACGACCCACGACTCCATTGACTCCATTTATGAAAAAGACGGGAAGAAATATGTCTTTATTGATACCGCAGGCATAAGAAGAAGGTCAAAAATAGACGCACCGGTTGAAAAACACAGTGTTTTCCGCGCAATAAGGTCCATCGAAAGAACCCACATCGTACTGCTGATGATAGACGGACAAGAGGGCCCGACCCACCATGACTCACGTCTCGCGCAACTGGTGAAGAGCAGAAACAGGGCCCTTATAATACTGCTTAACAAGTGGGATCTGGCTCCCGAGGATATAGTGGACCCAAAAGAGGCTGAAGAGATAACAAAGGAAAAACTGCCCGGGGTTGACTATGCTCCTGTGCTCACAATCTCGGCACTTACCGGAAAGAAAGTCGGTAAAATTTTTGACATCGTTGGGCACGTGGAGAGTAATTTTAAAAAAAAGATATCCACCGCAAAGCTTAACAGATTTCTAGAAGACCTTACAAAACGCCATCCACCTCCTGTATACAGAAGAAAGGAGATTAAGTTTTTCTATATATCTCAGCCCTTTACCGCACCGCCGACATTCACGATCTTCACAAATTCGGCAAAGGGCATACCGGAGAACTACAGAAGGTTTGTTGAAAACAAGTTAAGGGAATACGCAGACTTTGAGGGATCCCCCCTCAGACTTCTGTTCAGGGACAGGGAAGGAAAGGAAGTCTGATCATCAAACCTCAAGTATTATCTTTTGTATGTCCGCGGTTCGCTCGGCAGCTGAACACATTTCCATTACCCTGCGTCTTGAGTTTCGGCCCATTTCACCCCGAACCTGTGAGTCTCGTGCAAGGATCGAGACGCTCTCTCCCAATTTATCAAAATCCCCCGGGGCACACAGAAAACCGGTCTTTTTGTTCTCAACTGCCTCAGCTATTCCACCTATTGAAAAACCCACCACAGGGAGACAGAACGCCATCGCCTCTATCACCGACCTGGGGAAAGGATCTGGATAGTTGGACGGAATAACGAAGATGTCAAAATCCTTAAGATACGGCCTTACATCCTTTTTATATCCTGTGAAGATAAAGCTGTCCCGCACCCCCAGTCTCTTTGCATAATCCTCAAGCTCCCGCAGATGGTTTTTTGGGAAAAACCACGGAGTATCTCCGACTATAACGAACTTCGTTTTATCCCCGATATAACCGTCTGAGACAAGTCGACTTACAGTGTCGATGAATTCTGCGTAGCCTTTTCTCGGAACTACCCTTCCGGTGTTTCCGACAAGCACTGTATCAGGGGAAATGGAGAACTCCTCTCTTAGAGAAGCTCGGACGGAATCTCTGTCGAAATCAGCAGGGTCAACACCGTTATGGACAACGTGGACCTTGCTTTTTGCTTTTTTAAAAGGCTCGGCCGCGGCACGGGAAACACATATTATCTTTTTCACGCACCGAAACCCCGACAGCGTCTCCATCAAAGATTTCATAAACCGCGTATGCTGTATGTTCCTTACGTGCCAGATAACGGGTTTGTTGTTTTTCCTTCCAATCAGAGCCCCCAATATTTTTGCAAGTGTTCCGTTGCAGTAGACAATGTCGATTCCGTTTTCCCTGATTATCTTGGGAGAACCGAAGAGCAGACGGAACATATTCACTATGTTTACAATTATGGAGAAAACTCTCATAAGGCCCGGGAGGCGTTTGGTGTCCGCCACTATTGTTGATTTCTGTATATTTTCGGGAAACCTGGGATCGACTATAATATTTTCAAAAATGCCCTCTGATTTCAGGTTTTCAGAGAATATGTCATGCTTCGGGACCAGCACAAACGGGTTTATCTTGTCCCGGTTTATGTACTTAAGTATATAGAGGAGGCTTCTTCCGGGTCCTCCGTCCCTTACTGAGTGATTTATGAAAAGTACATTTGCTTTTTTCATATCGGCTGATATTGCGGTAAAATCTCCAGAGCGCTAGAGCGGAAAATAAAAATAAGCTAATGCGAATTTCATGTTATCTTTCACGTCTAGTAATTTAAAAATCGAGGAATCTTAATGCACGTAAAAACCTGCGCAAGTGTGGTCAAAATCTACCTGTTTTTCCTTTTTATTTCCTTATTCGCAGTTTCGGGATGCGGTGTGGATGTAGATTTCGGCGGAAACTCAAACAGTAATGGGGATGCCGATGTAGCTAGTGAAGAAAAAATAGAGGGAACATTAAGGAATGTGCCGTCAGCATATGAAGGAGCAATGTTTGTAATAAAGGCATGTGTTGTGGTAGACGGAGATCCGACAAACTGCAACGTGGAAGCAATGGAAGAGGATGTGCTTGAGGATGAAAAATTCTCCCTGGAGGGAAATCTCGACCCGGAAGTTCAGATCCAGATTTTTGAGACCGGGGACGAGTTTTCCCGGATCGGCGCAAAGAAAATAGATGTTTTTCCCGGAGCTGAAATTGACCTTGGAGATGTAGACTTAGAGAACGACAAAAGTCTCGTCTACAGACAAGAAGTCGAGATAACTTTTAGCGGAGAAGTCCACGAAAACGGAAACTGCACCGACGAAGATAATGAACTTAACGGAGAAATACTGGTCAAGATAACAGATGGAAGTGACAGCCCACCAATAATAACCGTCAGACTGGATGATACCGGAATAGAAGGAGAAGAAAATCCCAGGTGTGATCAACTGGCTGCCGGACGTAATGTCGAAATAAAAGACGGATTGCTGCTGACTGACGAAAGCAATGCTGTAAAAGCGCTAGAAGCGATCCGCCTGCTCTGAGATATCCTTGGATCTCTTTATTCCGCTGTGGGAGCGGTGCTCAACAGGCAGACCATGCTTGCGGATTCTGAGTAAAACCAGTCCGGGGACTCCCGGCTGAACTGTAAAATCTCAAAGACATATGTTGTGTAGTGTACAAGCGGGAACCCGCTTGTGTAATATCAGGTAATTACGCTACAAATTTGCGGAAGTCAGGATCCCTAGGCTGTTTTTATGAGGAGGCTGTTGAGCTTGGCAGTGTGAAGCATAGGTCCCCTTTATACGGCTGTGGAAGAAAGAGTTAAGTCGGGTGGGAAGCTCTGCTTGTCGGGTTTCTTGAGACTGCATACAAAAGTTCCCGACTTGCCTGCATGGTTACTGCAATACATGCAAACCGGGAACCCGACTGCTGTTCTTCCTGGCCAAACTCAGAATTTCCAAGTCCTGAGTTTTCCGCTCAAGCGTTTTTCTGCAAAAACCCCAAAAAACATAACTGCGGCTATAAGAAAAAAGCTAAACCCTGCGGCTTTGAAATTCCCCTCGTCCGCAGAAGCAATGGCACATCCCCCATCATCTTCCTGCTGCTTAGGGGGTTCTGGCTGTTCCGGCTGTTCCGGTTCCATGAAATCCGTAAAATCCGGAAATTCGTCAAGATACCCACGGGCGAACAGGGACAAGTCATCAGGGATATCCTCACACATCCCGCCCTCGGGAACATAGTATTCCTCGTCCAGATATATTCCGGAGCCGAGAACATGGTTAGAAGGAAAAAAACCGCCTAAATCTGTCTCCAGGAAGTAGCCGAGCTTAACAGACGTGCCGGTAGATAAGCCCCTTATAGAGTTTCCACTATCGTCAACCACAACATCATCAGGTTTAGTAGGATCAGACCAGTAGTATATTAGAAAATCCTCGGTTACGCCCTCCTGACCCAATGCACCAAAGATTCTCTGCCCTACATTAATGCAGCCGTCATACAGACGCAAAGTCGCATTTTTCAATTCAGCATTGAGTCCGTTAAACACCCCGAACTGTTTACCCGAATACCTCATCCAATAAAAATATATCTCCCCTGATTTCCAGGGCCCGCCTTCTTCCCTCCAGCAGGGCCTGAGTCGAACCAATCCCGATAATGTACCCCCTAATCGCTGCTGCGGCGAGAGCCCCGGCGGAAGAAGGTTTTGAATCTTCTTAGCCTGGGTAGTAATGTGCTCCTCTACAGTTTTCATATAGTTAACCAGACTTTCCCTGTCAGTTACCATGTCGGCTCTTGTACGAGTAAACTGCTCTCCATTGAGATCTGTTCCCATTGCGGTGAAGTATCCGTTTTCAAGTTGACACTGCCTCTTATCAAAGATCACTTCATTCTCTTCATGATCAAAGCCCGCAACTAATACAAAATTGTCTGTTAGTCCTGTTTGTTGATAGGTAAAGTAAACGGCACAGATATATCTTCCATCGCTTCTCCTGTTGTCTGGAAGGCAGACAGGCTCTCCGCCCGCTCCCTCTACCCTTTCCATGAGCTGTTCAAAAATTGGAATATGTCTCAAAGACCCGTCTGCGGAAGCAGGATGTCTCGCATGAAATCTTACAGCCTCACCTGCTTTTAATTCCATGAACCCGGTGAGTTTTTGATTAATGAGGATAATGTATATGTCGCCGCTCTTCCACACCCCATCATCGGTTCTCAAATCACCTCGAAACTCCGAATACTCGTCAGGATCCCTGAGCTGTTCCCAGTGCTCTTTTGTGTGCAGAAGGAAATGCAGCATGGCTTCCTCAGTCCCCTCCTCAAGCGCATCAGCCGCGGAGTCATGTGCAAAAGCTAAATGCGTACCCCCCCCCACGACACTAAAAACAAGTAAAAGACTCGAAAACAGTGTAACCAGACTGATTCTTTTCATTATTTTACCCCCCCCCTAGATAGTTTAGGTAGTTATAGGCAATATCCACAGCTCCAGCTCCACAGTTTACTCCCTCCGTGAAGTTAGAAAACAACTATAAAAAATGGGAATTATAGCGATAATTAGACAAAGCCCTAAAAGCTTTTTCTAGAACCTTGGTATTTTCTCTATTTTAGTTAATATATTAGACAGGTAAATAGAGTAATTAAGGAGTGTTAGGAATGTCTGAGAGGAAGTACAAGGCCCCTGGAAGGTTTCACAGAAAAGGAATAGGGGTTATGGAACTGCTTGAGATGTTTCCCGATGAGGGATCTGCGACAAAGTGGTTTGAGGATCAGCGCTGGCCGAACGGGCAGAGGCATTGTCCGCACTGCGCAGGGACTCGTACTGCCGGGGCGAAGCATAAAATGCCTTATCACTGCAAGGATTGCCGAAAGTATTTCAGTGTGAGGACTGGAACTGTAATGAGAAGCAGCAAGACGCCATTGCGCAAGTGGGTGGTGGCTTTGTACTTGATGACAACAAATCTTAAAGGCGTGTCCAGCATGAAGCTTCACAGGGATTTGGGGATAGCTCAGTCAACGGCATGGACTTTAGCTCAGAAGATAAGGCAGGGAGAAGATAAGGCAGGGATGGATAAGGGATGAGAAGCTGGGCGGAGCGGTGGAGGTGGACGAAACCTATATGGGCGGGAAGTATGGCAATATGCACAGGTCGAAAAAACCCAGGATGATGGGGGCGGGGACTCAAGACAAGATACCTGTAGTTGCCATTAAGGAGCGTGGGGGCAGCAAGATCAGGGCAAAAGTGACTAGGCCGGTATCGAGCATCACACTTCAACGCATGGTAGAGGAGGCTGTGAAAGAAGGTTCTACGGTATACACCGATCAGAACAGGGGGTATATGGGTCTTGGGAAGAAGAACTACAGACATGAAGCGGTTAATCACAGTGTGGGAGAGTATGTAAGAGAAAAAGCCCATGTAAACGGCGTGGAATCCTTCTGGGCTGCTTTGAACAGAGGGTACTACGGAACTTACCATCACATGAGCGAGAAACATCTGGACCGCTATGTTACGGAGTTTGCGGGCAGGCATAATGCAAGAGAGATGGACACTATAGAGCAGATGGCGCTGTTGGCCAAGGGGTTGGTTGGCAAGAAGCTTCCCTATAAAGAGCTTGTATCTTGAATTGCTGTTATCATTGCTCTGAGAATGAAAAACACCCTTGGGTAAGAATCATGAAAAAGAACAAATCCCGGATTAAAAATCCCCGAGGCAGACCCGAGATCCGGAAGATACCCCGCATAGACACAACGCCGGAGGAACTGGCAAAGGCAATCTTCCGCAATGCGGACAGAGACCTTCAAGCCTCAAGAAAAATCAAGGTGAAGAAATAGCAGTCCCTTAGCTTAGCAAATGACTTCCTGCTAAGTTTGTCTAATTATCGCTATAATTCCCTAAAGAGTAACAAGATTTGTGCCGCAAATCAATTATGAAGTTCAAGAGACGTATTTGCGTTGAGGGCTCAATCCGCAAGGTAAAAACAGCTCCCCGAAGCTTAGCTGAACCTCCAAAATCAAGGATTCTTGCCGATATGACTTCCGCCAGCTCCGAATCAGCTGTTATTATCCTCAACCGTTTGCCAAGAACAACAGACTCCTGAGATATCCTTTATCTTCCCTCCATGGTCATACGTGCCCTTTCCCTGCCTTTATCCGTGAGGAAAAGCTTTCCGCCCACAGTGGCTATCTCTCCTTTTTGCTTCAGAAATTCGACCACTTTTGATGCGAAATCAGCGGACCGAAACATGCCTCTGCTGTCAGGGTGATTTTTTAGTGAAACTCCTACTTGCTGATTGTAAAGACTCACGAGAAGCGAAACCTCGGCAAAATCCATCTTCTGTCTGCTTTTTTCTCTAATTATGCTGAAAAGTCCCCTTTTAGGAGCGAAGAGAAAAACCACGCAAAAAAACACCCCACACACAAAGGCCATTGAACCCGCTATGTTAACATCAAGCCAGTTAGCGACCCAGAATCCTGAAACGGCTGCCGATATTCCGAAAATCACGCTTAGAAGAATCATTCTGAAAAGCGAATCCGTAATAAGGTAGGCACAGCATGGGGGAATCACTATAAGCGCTATAACAAGTATCGAGCCCACAGCATCAAACGCCCCGACGCATGTAAGCGACACGACAGCCATAAGCAGGTAGTGAATGAGTCGGGGACGAAATCCTATTGACGAGGCGAAGCTTTCGTCAAAAGTTGACACCTTAAGTTCCTTGTAGAAAAAGGAGATGAAAAGCAGATTCAGAAGCAGGATTGAACCCATTACGTAAACAGACTTGGGTCCCAGATCCATACCAGACAGAATCAGGCGGTTAAAAGGAGCAAACGCTATTTCTCCCAAAAGTACGGAGTGGGTGTCAATATGCACGTCTCTGGCGTACCTGGAAAGCAATATGACCGCCAAGCTGAAAAGAAACGGGAAAACTATCCCTATCGACGCGTCCTTTTTAACCAGCCTTGCACGGTTAACCGCTTCTATGAGCGAAATCGCAAGCACCCCGCTCACGGCAGCTCCGATTATAAGAATCGGTGACGAGAGGTCATTTACGAGAAAAAAAGCGAGGATTATGCCGAGCAGAATGCAATGGCTGATCGCGTCAGTCATCATGGACATTCTTCTCAGAACAAGAAACGCCCCCGGTACAGCGCATGAAGCCGCAACTATGATGGCTACCAGCTGTATATCAAACTGATGGGCGCTCATCAGTTGTTCACCACCGGTGAGAGCTTTGTGATCTCGCGAACACCGCTTGGGGTAAGTCGCCAGCTCTCTTCTCCCGCTCTTTCCACGTATCCTGCCGCCTGCAGCTGCAAAAGACTTTTTCTCACGTTAAACCCCTTCTCGCTTCCAAGCGCAAGAAGCTTCTCCGAATGCGCATAACCTGGGTCGTCATGCTCAAGGGCCAGATCGTACAGGGCTTTTAAAACATAATCCTTTTTTATCTCTTTTCTGCTCCTGACATCTTTTAATCTCAGGGTGAAAAATCCGTTCGGGGAGAAAAGAACGGAAAAAAAAGCGATGACGCTAACGCAGACTACAACCGCGGGTCCTGTCGGTACATTCTCAAGCCCGGCACTCAGCCCAACGCCAATGGCACCGGAGACGGCCGCTATTAAAGCAGCAAGAATCACCATCGAGCCCATACTGCCGGTCCACTGTCTGGCTGCGACCGCAGGGGCAATGAGCATTGAGCTCATAAGCACGACCCCCACTGTCTGAAGCCCGATTACTATCGCCGAAACTATGACTGCCGTAATATGCAGATCCAGAAACCTTATGGAAAAGCCCATAGTGCCTCCGAAATCTGGATCGAAGCACAGAAGTTTGAACTCTTTCCAGAAAAGTCCCACAACCAAAAGGGCGAAAAGTCCTGTAGCACCTATGACAAGTACGTCTTCTTCGACAAGCGCCTCAGCCTGGCCGAAAAGAAACTTATCAAGCCCCGCCTGGTTAGCTTCTGGCATTTTCTGCGCGTAGGTGAGAAGAACAAGCCCGAGCCCGAAAAAAACGGAAAGCGCCATTCCCATAGCACTGTCGGTTTTTATCCTTGAGTTGCTGGTAACCAGATTGATCAGAAAAACCGCCAGGACGGCGGATAGCGCAGCCCCGATAAAGATCGGCAGCTGTTCCTTCACCCCCATTACCATAAAGGCAAGCACTATTCCGGGAAGTGCCGCGTGCGACATCACGTCACCTACAAGGCTTTGCTCTCTAAGCATCGCGTAAGAGCCGACAACGCCGCTCACAATCCCAAGAGAAGCTGCCCCCAGAAGGATGGTCCTAGCCGTATAGTCAGAGAAAAGCTCAACTGCGAATTCAATCATCACACTGCTCTTATGGACGATTTTCTTTCGGGGAAAAAGGAGGTTTTGCCTCCGTAGGCCTTAATGAGATTCTGGGAATTGAACACCTCATCCACCCTACCCGAGGCCACAAGTCCCACATTTAAAATGGCGATTCGCTCGTAGTACTCAGAAACGGTGTTAAGATCGTGATGAACAGCAAGCACAGTCTTTCCCCCGGCGGCAAGCTCCTTAAGTATGCTGACTATCGCTTTTTCAGTCGTGGCGTCAACCCCCTGGAAGGGTTCGTCGAGCAGGTAGACTGACGCGCTCTGAATAAGCGCTCTGGCGAGAAAAACCCTCTGCTGCTGCCCTCCGGAGAGCTGGCTTATCTGCCTGTGGGCAAACTCAAGCATGTCAACCTTCTCAAGAGCACTGAGTGCCTTTTCATGCTCTTTTTTTCCGGGACGCCTTATCCACCCCAGGTCTCCGTAACTTCCCATTTTGACCGTATCCACTACAGAGGTAGGAAAATCCCAGTCTACAGAGCCTCTCTGGGGGACATAACTCACTTCCTTTCTTTGTTTTTCATAAGGTTTGCCGTGTATGGAGACCGCTCCTGCAACGCGCGGAACAAGTCCCTGGATGGATTTTACGAGCGTTGTTTTGCCAGCGCCGTTTGGTCCCACAACGGCGACCATAGACCCGCATGGAATCTCAAGATCTATATCCCAAAGAACAGTCTTGTCTCCGTAGGCAACGGTAAGGTCCGTCACACGGAGTGCCGGAACGGACAGATTCTGCTCCGCGCTGCTCATTACCCATCTCCGGGGACTTTGGCTTCGAAATCGGCAACCTCTATACTGCGGCTCAGGGATTCAACGATAGTGTCCACATTGCTTCTGAACATACCTATGTAGTTTCCCTGTTCTGTTCCCGGGCTACCCATTGAGTCCGAGTAAAGGCTGCCACCTATACGGACATCAAAACCTCTTGCCTTAACCGAAGCTCGAAGGGCACGCATGTATCTGGGAGAGATGGAAGTTTCAACAAAAACTGCCGGAATTTTTCGGTCGGCAATTACCCTCGACAGATTCTTTATATCCGCAATGCTCGCTTCGGAATCAGTACTTATTCCCTGAAGTCCCATCACCTCAAACCCATAACCTCTTCCGAAGTAATTAAATGCGTCGTGAGCAGTTATAAGCACCCGTCTTTTGTGGCGCAGCAAGGCTATCTTGTCCTGTATGTAAGACTGAAGAATATCCAGTTCTTTAATATAGGACTCAGTATTCTGCCTGTAGGTACTTGCGTTTTGCGGGTCGTAAAGCGATAAGGCCTCCGCTACAACCTCAGCCGCTTTTTTCCACAAGGCAACGTCAAACCAGATATGCGGGTCATAATATCCTTCGTATTCCTCGGGAGAAAGAAGAAGAGATTTGTCGATATTCTCCGCGACTCCCACGGTGAATATGCCGCTTTTTTTCATCTGAGAAAGAACATCCGTAATTTTTCCCTCAAGATACAGGCCGTTATAAAAAATCATGTCGGCCCCGGCAAGCTTCTCCACATCTCCGGCACTTGCCTTGTAAAGATGGGGGTCAACTCCGGTTCCCATAAGAGAGATGACCTCTGCCTTCTCTCCGGCGACATTGCTTACCAGATCTGCGATTATAGCAGTTGTAGTAACCACTTTTATCGTACCTTCTTCCCCTTTTACGCTTCCGCTGCTCTCAGTGCAGGCGGCGCAGAGCAGAACAAGTGCAGAAAACAGAAAGAATTTCGCGGCGGTTATTATTTTCATTTTTTTTCTCTTCAGTTATTCGCTTTCTCAATCAGTATGTACTTGGCGGCGTTTCGTCCTATGGTGTATTCCTTTCCGGTCAGTTCAACGATTATTGGACCCTCAAAAGGCTGTTTTGAGAGAATTTTCATCTCGGTATTCGGATAAAGACCTATCCCGCCTAGGTAACGAAGCAGTTCCGGGTCATGATCGCTCACTTCAACCACTCTTACCAGCGTTTCAGGCTCCACATCCTCAAGAGCGTCGCACTCCCTCACAATCATGGTGCCGTCTCGGCGTGGAATAGGCGAACCGTGCGGGTCGGTGACCGGATAGCCCAGAAACTTATCAATCCTGTCTTCAAGGTCCTCTGAGAGCACATGTTCCCATTTTTCGGCTTCCTGATGCACTTTGTCCCATGGAACACCGAGGGCCTCTTTTAGGTAAAGCTCGATAAGCCGGTGATGTCTGATTATCTCAAGAGCTATTTTCTTGCCGGCGGGGGTAAGCCGTACCCCCTGGTAACGCTTGTGGGTGATAAGCTTTTTCTCCGAGAGCTTTTTCATCATGCTCGTCACCGAAGCAGGAGACACGCCCAGTTTTTCCGAAAGCGCACTGGTCGAGACCTTTCCCTCGGAAATCTCAACCTCGTAAATGGTCTTTAGGTAATCCTCTATTGATTGTGAAAGCATTTTTTCTCTTTATCTAATCAAACACCGTTTAAGATTCAAGTAGACAAAAAAATATTTTAGTCTTGCCTAAATTTGTTTTTAATTCTAGCAAAAACAAACCCGCTGTCAAGAAAACCAGGGGTTTTTAAAGAGGTGTTTATGACTTAGAATAAGTTTTATGCGGAAGCAGTATCATAAAAGAATAAATCCCATTGCGGGTCTTGTCTTCCTTTTTCTCCTTGTTTTCCCCTCATTTCTAACGGCACAGAACAAGGGCAATTATTCAGATCGTAGCGCCTTTAGTGTGCTCCACGCTTTCCCTCATGACCGGGACTCCTTCACTCAGGGATTTATCTACAAAGACGGTTTACTTTATGAAAGTACCGGGCTTTACGGAAGCTCATCTCTTAGAAAAATTAATCCGACCACTGGAGAGGTGCTTGTCAAGGTAAACCTTCCCGCAAAATTTTTCGGCGAAGGCCTTACCATAATAGGCGACAGCGTATACCAGCTCACCTGGAAATCCCGAAAGGGTTTCATATACGACAAAAAGAGCCTGCAGCGAAAAGGATCGTTTACCTATTTCACCGAAGGCTGGGGACTTACCGACGACGGAACTCACCTAGTAATGAGCGATGGAACCGAAAAACTGTATTTCCTTTCCCCCAAGAACTTCTGGATAACAAAAATCTTAAGCGTAGAGGAAAATGGATCGGCAGTTACTATGCTCAACGAACTTGAATATGCGGAGGGAAAAATCTACTGCAACATATGGCTCTCTGACGATATAGTGGTTGTAGATCCCTCAAGCGGTCTTGTGGAAAAACGGATAAACCTAGGGAATCTCAGGGAAAAACTCAGTTTCCCGCGCGAGGCCGGAGTGCTGAACGGAATCGCCTGGAAATCATCTTCCCGCACTTTTCTTATCACAGGAAAGAAATGGTCTGAAGTTTTCGAGATAGAATTCGGCTCCGCTTTTCCTTGAACGGGAGACCCTAGCGGGTAGACTCATTTTCCCTTGTGTGTCCCCGTGGCTCAGTTGGATAGAGCGCAGGATTCCTAATCCTGAGGCCGCAGGTTCGAATCCTGCCGGGGACGCCATACCAAATAGACTCTACGAAAAAAACTGCCTGAATATCATCCAGATGATTTTCACCCCGGCCATAAAGCTTCCCGTGACTGTTCCGGTTACCTTTGAAGTCCCTATTCTCTTTCTGTAACTTACCGGAACCTCGGTGCAGCGAAGTCCCTTCTTGGCAGCTTTTACCTGCATCTCGACCGTCCACCCGAAAGTAGTGTCTTTCATGCCGAGGGAAAGGAGTTTGTCGTATTTTATGGCCCTGAAGGGACCAAGATCGGTGAAACTCACTCCGTAAAACAGCTTTATTAGCCTGGTAGCCACATAGTTGCCCACAATGGCTTGGGGCAGAAGCGCCCCTTTCTGTCTTTGGCCTATGGTTCTTGACCCTATTACGAGATCGTACCCGTCCTTGGTTATCGGCGAGAGGATGCTTTTGATTTCCTGGGGATAGTCAGAATAGTCTCCATCCAGAAATACTATGATATCAGGCAGATAGGAAGAGTTTTTAATGTAGTTAATCCCTGCAAGGCAAGCCTGTCCGTACCCCTTTCTCACTTCATATATAACAGTGGCTCCGCAATCCGAAGCAACGCGCCCTGTCGAGTCGGTAGATCCATTGTCGACAACAACTATCTCCGTTACAAGATCCTTTGGAATATCCCCGATTACCTGCCCTATCGAGCGTTCTTCGTCCAGCGCTGGGATTACAACAACCGTCTTTTCCATAGAACTTCTATATGGAGACAAGATCCACCTGCGGTATAAGAACTATGTGACGTGATAGCAGGGGTTTTTTGAATTTTGAGCCTACCGCCTCGCAATAACCGTCCATCTGCTCTTCGTAATCCTTTCTGACACCCTCATTCATTGATTTTCTGTACTTGTAGTCAAAAAGACGCATTCCTCCATCTTCTTCTGTAAGAAGATCTATTCTGCCTCTTTTAGGAGACCCCTTGCCGGGATCAAAGATGAATTTAAGCTCCCTTCTGATTTGCCGAGCAGAATCTATAAAGCAGAAGAGATCAGACTTCAGAAAATTTGAGGAAAGCTCCAGCAGCAATTCTTCCATATTGGGGTTTGAAACGCGGAATTCCCCCAGAACAAATTCAATCTCTTTCTCAACGGTTTCTTTCCTGAAATCCCAGGTCTCAAGGAACCTGTGCATTATACTTCCCGCTCTTTCCGGATCTCTTAAGCGGTCAGTCGGTGAAAACAGGTCTGGAAGAGGGGAAACATCCATTCGGTCGGGTTTATCTTCTTTATAGTAAAGAGTTTTCATATACTTAGAATCAAAAGAAATTTCGACTTTAGAAGAAAGGGAGTCCGTGGCGATATCAGGTTCTTCTGGAGATATATCTCCATAGAGTCCCGAGAAAGAAATTCCTTGGTCGCTGTCCGTAAATCCTTCAGGCATCTCAAGACATCGAGAAGACAGGGACAGCCTTGAGTCGACAAGTTCCGCAAAGCTGTCCCCTCCCACTATTATCTTTTTTTCTCGGGTACTTTCTTTACCGCTCAAGCATATAAAAAGTTTTTTCTTGGCCCGTGTCATTGCTACATAGAGAACTCTTTTTTCTTCTTCGGCTTCTTTTTCCTCATCGCGCATCTTAAGATCCTCCCAGCTATCCGAAGAAGATCCTGGATATCTGACTATGAATGCTTTTTCTTTAAAATCCGCCATAACTCTTTTATTTTTAACATTTTTTGGGTAATTGGTCTGACATAGGAAAACGGTGTCAAACTCAAGCCCTTTAGCCTTGTGAACCGTCATGAGTTTCACGATTCCACCTTCGTCCACTTCCTCAAGTGCCCGTTCTTCATTTGAACTGCGCAGAGAATCGAAGTGCTCAACCAGTTCGTAAAGCCCATATCCCTTCAGTGAAACAATATCTTCAGCCAAAAGAAGAAACTTCTTAAGGTTAAGACGCCTTACCTCGCCGCTGGGAAGCGCCTGCACAGCGGAAGAATAACCAAGTCCGTTTACAACGAAATCAACAATCCTGAAAGTGTCTCCGTTAATGTATTCTTTTCTTTTCTTTTCAAGAAATTGCAGATACTGCCGGACTCTTGCGGCACCTTTATTTTTACTCTCTCGGTTAAAGTGGAAAAAGAGCTCGTCATCGGAAGCGCCGAAGTAGGGAGACCTCAGCACAGCAGCCTGAGCTATGACATCGCAGGGATCAAGAAAATACCTGAGCATTGACATTACGTCCCTTACTTCGGGAAGGTCGTAGAAATCTCGTCCTATAAGAGACTGGAATTTTATTCTATTCTCCGTAAGAACATTTTCGTATATAACTACGTTTGAAGCCCTCCTGAACAGAAGAGCGATATCCCCCGGAGATTCCTCCCTCTGTAGTTCTTTTATCTTTGATGCTACAGCTCTGGCCTCTGCTTCTGCAGATTCCCTGACTTTTCTGCCTTTACGAGCAATGATTTTCGCAGATACATCAGAAGCGGGGTCAGAAGCGGGGGCTTCCATCTTTTCGTAATGCTCCTCGGAGAAGGTCCCTTCAAAAAACTTATTGAAAAATCCTATTAAGTTGCCGACAGAACGGTAATTAGTCGCAAAGGATATTTTCTTGAAACTCTCATCTTTAAGCATGTTCCCGAATATATGGGGCTCAGTGCCCCTGAAACTGTAAATGGACTGGTTGACATCGCCCACCACAACAAGGTTGCCAGATGATGCTCCTTCCGTCAGAAGTTTCACAAGCTCCAGCTGAAGAGAGTCGGTATCCTGGAACTCATCAACTATAATAAACTTTAAAAAACTCCTGTAATATTCTAGTATTTCAGGCTTTTCTCTGAAAAGATCGATTGTGAAGCGTATCATATCCTCATACTCTATTTTTTCCTCCGAGATTTTTGTCTCCAAAAGAAAATCATATGCCTCGCCTGACAAATCAAGGTAAAGAGAACTGAGTTCAGAATTATAGGTCTCCATTAACAAAAACACCTGCTCCAGGAGAGCCTGTCTTGACATCTCAACTTCAGATGTTTTTACCGGTTTTTCTATCTGTTCGTAAACGGCCTGCAGGTGGCGGATGTTGCAGTCAATGCCGAGGGTCATGTCTATCTTTTCGCTTAGATCACCCAAGGCGATTTTTCTTCTCCTAGATCGGTTGGTAAGGGTGGAGACATGCTTTTCAATCAGTCTGTGGAGCTTCTTGCCGACCGCTTTAAGATCGTCGACAGAAAGTTTTTCATGGTGCGTACTGCTTCTGTAACAGATAAAAGGAGGAACGAGGTGCAGCTTTGCAGCTTCTTTTAGTATCATGCCTATTATCTTCACAATCTCGGCGTAATTATAGGATTCCATATCAAGCAGTCTTTTGAGGCGGGAATCGTCTTCCTCTATTTTCATCCGGAGGAATTTCCCGATATTGCGTTCGTAAAAGACTTGCTGCTCTGAATCTTCAATCACGGAGAAACTTAACGGAAGCCTGGAATCGAAGATGTTCTCCCTGAGTATTTTCGTACAGAAGCCGTGAATCGTTCCTATGGGAGCAGAAAAGAACTTCCTTCGCCATTTCCTGTTTATGTTTCCCCTGTCTCCAAAAGTGGAGAGATATCTTGTGATTTCAGAGCTTGTTCTCGATTTGAGTTCCGCAGCGGCGGCTTCTGTAAAAGTGATGGCAACTATCTGGGGAATATCTGCTTCGCCACTTTCAAGAATACGAAGATACTTCGCTATGATACCCCTGGTCTTTCCCGATCCCGCCCCCGCCCTGACAGCGACTTTATCCGCAGGATGCAGTATCAGGGATTGCTCTTCATTAAGTTCCAGAAATTCGGAAATTCTGTCCATATTTTTTCCTGCAGTCAGTCGATTTTCCTGATTACCCCGTCTTTAACCCTGCACAGGTCTTTGTAATCGCAGTACGAACAGGGAGATTTCTGGACGTCGTAGGAAAGAGCATGCTCCCGTTGATCCGCCTCCTTTTTATCTATGTAAGGAGGAAAAAAACCATTTTTTATGCTTTTTATGTAGTACTGGCTGAGTGAAACCGCCTCATCGACTGAGAAATTCTTGATGGAACTCTCGTCCGCAGGACTGCTGATTGAGAAATAGCGGCCCCAGGAGGGAATAAAGCCCTCTTTGCAGAGTGCTTTCAGGTAAAGCGGGAGCTGCAGATTTTTAAAATCAAAACACTTTCTACCCTTAACCTTTCCTGTTTTGTAATCGATAACCGCGACATTCTGCCCATCAACGTCGACCCTGTCCACCTTCCCTCTTATTAACGTATCGTTTATACGAAACTCCACTTCTTTTTCAAAAAACCGGGGAGTGTGGTTGTCTTTTTCGATTCTTAAAAGCTCGTCTGCAATAAAATTCGGCAGGATGCAGTCAAAAAACCTCTTTCTTTCAGTTTCCGCAACACTTTGCGGAAGATGGGAAAAAACACCGGGTTTAGATTCGTATTTCTTTTTTATTTCCCCGTATACGTCAAGGAACCGGCCGGCGTCAACGGAGCCGGGGTCCTCGGCAAAAACAGTCTCCATAAAATCTTTCAGTATACTGTGAGCGAGTGAACCCAGATCAAGATGGGAAGCCCCTTGTTCGTCGATATCTCCAGTCACCCTGAGTCCAAGCACTCTCTTGGAGAAATACCTAAACGGGCATGTCCCGTAGTCTTCAAGCTCGGTGGGAGAGAAGACATCTTCCGGTTTTAGATAAGCGCTTTGCAGAACTCCTTCAAAATCCGTATAAGCACCTGTGAGTGCGAGTCTTTTCCTCTCCGCCAAGATACCACCCGAGAGATGAGCGACTATATCGGAACCATAGTGCTGCTTTAAGATTTTAACAATTTTTGGATCATCACAAGGTGCTCCCGAGGAAGAAAGACAGTGAAACAGAGCATCTTCCCCTGAGAATGCCTCAGGGTAAGTAATCGCAGGAGAAAACTCCATTCCCTCAAGGAAATCGGAACGGGTTACCTTGTTTAGTCTCTCGTCATAGCGGAAGCAGGAGAAAAATATTTTTTCGGAAGCTGAAACGCTAAGAGTGGTGAACAGGTGTTTTTGCTTCTCGTAATGAAAACCTTCCTCGTCAAACACTCTGCTATTAAACACCCGGTTTATTTCGGCCTTCTCCCAGGATTTAAGCAGAGGGTTCACCGGAAAACGAGAGGGGAAAGAAGTATCTGAAATACCCACAATGAAAAGAAATCCGGGGTTTATGCCACGGGCATCGGAAAAATCAATAAAGCCGACTCTCTCCGAATCGGCATCACAGGGAGTTTCATAGTTAACAGTCCTCTCCGCCATAAACTCATTCAGCAAAGAAAGATACTCTGCAGTGTCTGAAACACGGAAATCAAACTCACCGTAAGAAACAGAAAGATCCCTTAGAAAAGAAAACAACTCATCAAAGCACTCCCTTGTGGTCTTGTTTTCCTTTATAAGAAGTGCGGAGCTCTCAGAGACTTTGAGTTCCGAGAAGATCTTCCTAAGATCAGAGGTCATCGCGGCAAAACTTCTTCTGCCGAACTTAGATGATATCAGACCCAGCGCGGAGTTTATGCCTCTTGCAACTGAAGAGATCCGGTTGTCTTTCCCCGCTATGTGTTCCAGAATTTTCTTCCAGCCCACAATGCCGCTTACAGTTCTGTATTTCAGATCCAGGTCTCCAGATGATAACTCTTTTATTTTGTTGACGCAGCGGGGCAGGAACTCCGAGTCTTCAAGGTAGAGAGTTAATAGCGGATTGTGAAGAAACCTCATCAGATCGTCTATGTGAAAATTGCCTGACTTAAGGCGGAGAATGTCATCCGCAAGGCATCCGTATACGCTTCCAGCCAGTGTGCCGGAATTTCTTATGTCGACTGCAATCCCGTTTTTCTCGAATATGCTTGCTATGGAGCTACTGCGCCTCTGCCCTGTCCTCACAAGAACTTTAAAATCAGAGGCACTATGCCCCCCGTCCAAGATAAGCTTTTTGATTGTCTTTGAGACATATTCGATTTCGTCGTGAGAGTCGCGAAACTCGCACAGTTCACTTGCTGTGCTGTGACCTGAAGCTTCCTCCAGCATTTTGAAATCTTCTTTAAAGTTCAAAGAAGCCTGGCTCAGCCTGTCGAGAAGGCATTTTCTGTATTCATCCAAGTCGCCGAAATCGCTCAGGAAGAAAAAGGTCTCTGAAACCGCCGAGGAAAGACTTTTTATCACATCGAGTTCGCACAGGGTAAAGTCGGAAAAACCTAAAACCGCCAATTTTTCTGCAGATGGGAAAAACGGGGCAAGTCCTCCTCTTTCAAGTTCCTGTGAAACAACACGAACAGAATCTGCACTGTCAAGAAACTCTTTCTCCGCCAGAAGCTCTTCGTATTTTTTGTAAACAGACCTTATATCTGAGAGTTTTCTTCGAAGTCCGCGTGATTTTATTCTCTCAGTAAACCCGACAAGATCCTGTGGGGAAACTCTGTTCTGCTTAAGTTTTAAAATAATGGATGCTACGGCGTTCAGAAAATCCCGACTCTGCGGGAATTCCCCGAAAACCTCAAGATTGCCTGAGACCGATTCCGCCGCTTTTCTGATTGCAGACTGCGACTGGGTCCTCGATATCATCTTCTTTTTAAGGTTCGGGGACACCTCATTTACAAAATCCGAGAGTTCATTGAATGTGAGCAGGTTTTTTCCCCATATCCCTTCGGTACAGAAATAATTTTCTATCTCCTGCACAACTGAAACATGAGGAAGAAGAAAAAGGGTCGTCTCATCGCTTGGGTTAAGCCCGTATTTTTTGAAAAGATCTTTAAAAGTGAGCTCTTTGGGGTGATAAATTAGTTTCATCTAGAAAAAATGCCTGAGACTTCAAAAAAAGGCCGACTCTTGGCCTGTGGACTGAAAACTCTAAGGTACCGAATTCCTTAGACAAATTATATCCAATCGCAAAAAGAAGGGGAAACAAAGCAGCTTCTCAACTTGAGGAGAAGATGGTCTGCCAATTTTAAACCGTTACTGCATATTCTCTTAGGGAGGTTACCTGAATCGGCAGACTTCCGGTTTTTAACCTCGATCTGAGTTCTTTTAACTTTTCGATATTCCCAGAGAGTTGAAAGTCTTCTTCAAGCATCTCTGGAATCAGGACAGCAAGTTTCCTGTAAAGCTCATCCAGAGTTATGGCTTCAGTTATCAGCCCGGGTATGGAAGTTTCCGATATCCACCACACTCCGGCTTCATTGTCCCAAGTTGCTCCAAAAGTAACGGCTTCCACAGTTTACCTCCCTTGTTTGAGTAATAAGCCTAAAACACCATCCTAACTATTTCTTAAGACGGCTATTCAAATCCAATTGCCCTTAAGAAACCGGCTTTGTCATCGAAAGCGGGTCAAGGACCCTGTCAAGCTCCTCATCGGAGAGCACTCCTTTCTGTCTGGCGATTCCTCTCACCGTGCTCCCCGAAGCGTAGGCTTCTTTGGCAATCGCGGCCGCGTTGTCATAGCCTATTATCGGCGCGAGACTCGTGCACATGGCAAGGCTCTGTTCGATGGTTTCCCCGCAGCTCTTCTCGTCCGCTTCTATTCCCGAAATGCACTTGTCGACAAACACGGTGCACACCCTCGACAGAAGGCTTATCGATTCAAGGAGGTTGTCCGCCATCATTGGCATCATCACGTTAAGCTCGAAATTGCCCGACTGCCCTCCTATGGTTATAGCCGTGTCATTTCCGATCACCTGAGCGGCGACCTGCGTAACCGACTCCCCGATCACCGGGTTAACTTTTCCAGGCATAATGGACGAACCCGGCTGTATCGCGGGTAGAAGTATCTCCCCGAAGCCGCAGCGCGGACCGCTTCCAAGCCACCGTATGTCGTTTGCTATCTTGATGAGACTCACAGAAATAGTCTTTAGCGCTCCGCTTGTCTGCACAACCGCATCCTTTGACGCCTGGGCTTCAAAGTGGTTTTTCGCCTCTCTGAACTTAACCCCGGTAGCCTCGCTTATCCTTGCCGCCACATTCTTTCCGAAATCCCTGTGGGTGTTTATTCCCGTGCCGACTGCTGTTCCTCCTATGGCGAGTTCGGAAAGATCGTTTCTTATCCCCTTTAACCTTGAGATCCCGTGACTAACCATGCTCGCGTACCCTGAAAACTCCTGACCTAGCCGTATCGGAGTCGCATCCATAAGATGAGTGCGTCCTATCTTCACTATGCGGTCAAACCGTTTTGCCTTTTTTGACAGAGCGTCGCGAAGATACTCAAGCGACGGTATCAGATCTTTTTCTATCGCCTCAAGAGAAGAGACATGCATGGCGGTCGGAATCACGTCATTGCTTGACTGACCCATGTTCACATGGTCGTTCGGATGCACCCGTGTTTTGCCTTTGAGTATCTCGGTCGCCCTGTTGGCTATGACTTCATTGGTGTTCATATTGGTTGAGGTACCGGAACCCGTCTGAAAAACATCCACCACGAAATGATCGTCAAGCTTTCCATCAACAACCTCCTGAGCGGCTCTTGTTATGGCTCGCGCGACATTTTTCTTCAAAAATCCGAGTTCTGAATTTGTATGCGCGGCGGCCAGTTTTATAAGACCCATCGCCCTTATGAATTCCCTCGGAAGAGTGCGTCCGCTTACCGGGAAGTTCTCAACCGCCCTTGCCGTCTGCACCCCGTAATAAGCTTCGGAAGGCACTTTCATCTTTCCCATGGAATCGGATTCCACTCTGTATTCTGTCTTAGACATTTATGGTTTCCTCCAGATAATTATCAATGTTAAGCAAAGGGGTCTATTATGCCACAAGCAGAACCGGTTTCATAAGACTTAAGGTCTTCTGCTTTTGGGCTGTAAGGTTTTTTGAGGGTCGGAGAGCTGCGGAACCGCATGGCGGAGGCCTGTATTCGGGCAATCTCAAAGCCGGATTGCCTGGTTCAGACAGAATACAGCAAAGCTTTCCCTCAGAGCGGCCAGTGCTGACCCAGCACAGAGTCAGCAATCCCCCCCCCCCTCACTGCTGAGTTCTGTCGCTTTTTAAGTAATAAGCAGTCCCGACTCTCTCGCCAATCTCAGAACTTCAAAGCCTTAAACTTTCCGCCCAAAGCACCTTTTCCCAAACACCCCGAAGAACATAACCGCGGCTATCAGAAGAAAACTAAGCCCTGCGGCTTTTAAATTGCCCCCATCCACAGAAGCAATTGCACATCCATCATCATCCTTCTGGGGTGATTCTGGCTGCTCTGGCTGCTCCGGTGATTCTGGCTGCTCCGGTCCCATGAAATCCGTAAAATTCGGAAATTCGTCAAGATACTCACGGGCAAACAGGGACAAGTCATCAGGGATGCCCTGACACATCCCGCCCTCGGGAACATAGTATTCCTCGTCCGGATATATGCCCGAGCCAAGAACAAAAAGAGAACCCGGAATGAGGGAGGTTGTCTCCTTGAAGTAACCAAGTTTAACAGATGTGCCGGTAGATAAACCCCGTATCGGGTTTCCACTGTCGTCAACCACAACATCATCGGGTTTAGTAGGATCAGACCAGTAATATCTTAGGAAACCCTCGGTTACGCCCTCCTGACTCAACATATCAAAAACAGTCGCACCGTAGTCTACGCAGCCGTCATACAGAAGCAATGTTGAATCCTCAAATTCAGCATTGAGTCCGTTATAAACCCCAGACATTTTATCCGTAAACCTGATCAGATAAAAATATATCTGCCCTGATGTCCAAGGCTCTTGCCTCCAGCAGGGCCTGAGTCGAGAAAATTGTGAGACTACAGCCCCTATCTCCTCCACCGGCGAGAGCCCTAGCGGAGCAATGGAGTCTTGAATCTTCTTAACCTCGTCATTCATGTGCTCTTCTGCGGTTTTCAGATAATCAACCAGACTTTCCTCGTCAGTCACCATAGAGGCACTTGTACGCGTAAACTGCTTTCCATTTGAGTCTGTTCCTGTCTCGCCGAAGTATCCTTCCGGGAATTCAGGACAATCAGCAAAGTCCACTTCATTCTCTGCATGATCAAAACCCGCAACCAATATAAAACCATACGAAATTCCTGATAGGGTAAGGGTAGTTTCAACGGCACAGATATATCTTCCATCGCTTCTCCTGTCGTCTAGGAGTCTGTCGGACTTTAGCGGTCATTTAATGTTAAAATAACGGTATCAAGATGTCTGAGAAGGAGAAGACAATGAGACGGAGGTTTGTATCAGCAGACCGCAAGACGCCGCAGATGTTTCCGCCTACAATAGAAGAGTATCTGCCCGAAGACCATCTTGCCCGGTTTGTGGTGGAGATAGTTGAGCAGCTGGATCTGAGAAGGCTGACGGAAGCGTATTCGGGCAGGGGGTCGGCAGCGTATCATCCGGGAATGAAGGTGGCTCTTCTGTTCTACGGATACGCGACGGGGACATTCTCTTCCCGGAAGCTTGAGAAGGCAACATATGACAGTGTGGCGTACAGGTATATATGCGCTAACAGCAATCCGGATCATGACAGCATAAACAGGTTCCGCAAGAGGTTTGGCAAGGAGCTTGGGGTATTGTTTGTACAGATACTGCAGATAGCGGGACAGATAGGGATGGGCACGGTGAGTGTGGATGGCACGAAGATAAAGGCTAATGCGAGCAGGCATAAGGCACTGAGCTGGAAGAGGGCAAGGAAGATAGAAAAGCAGCTGAACAAAGAAGTGAAGGAACTGATGAGACTTGCACGGGAGGCTGACAACTCTAAACTGCCAGAGGATATGAATGTTCCCGAAGAAAGAGGTGGTCCCCTTTTTTAGACAGCATTTTTGTTTTCTTAAGTGTATTCCCACCAACGCATAACCATCTTTAAGACTCCCAAAACCATAAACTCTCTGCTCTGTTTGTCTCATTGCTTCAAGCCACATTCTTCTGTGCTGTCCCAAGACCATAGTAAACCTCATCCGGTGTTTTCATTCCAAGCCCCTGATGTGGTCTTTTTTCATTGTAAAAATCTATCCACTTCCCTATACCTGCCTTTGCCGAGGCAACGGATTCATATGCCATCAGATACACTTCCTCGTACTTAACACTTCTCCAAAGCCTCTCCACAAAAACATTGTCTCTCCAGCTTCCCTTGCCGTCCATGCTTATCTTTATATCTCTGTCTTTAAGAACTCCCGTAAACTCTTCACTTGTGAACTGACTTCCTTGATCGGTGTTGAATATCTCGGGCTTATCATACTTGTAAAGCGCTTCTTCCAGAGCCTCCACGCAAAAACTGCTGTCCATTGTGTTAGACACTCTCCAGCTAAGAACCTTGCGCGAGTGCCAGTCCATTACCGCACACAGATACACAAAACCCCTGCTCATCTCTATATACGTTATGTCTGCCGCCCATACCTGCCCGGGAAGCTCTACAGTCTTCCCCCGCAGCAGATACGGGTATATCCTGTGCTCTGCTCCCCCTTTCTTTGTAGTCTGGGGGCCGGGAGCAAGCCCTCGTATCCCCATAAGCCTCATAACACGCTTTCTGCCCACCTGTACGCCCTGTGCCTTAAGGGCGTACACCATCCTTCTTGAACCCTTAAACGGATACTTAATGTAGATCCTGTCAATCTTCTTCATAATCTCTTCGTCCTGCGGGGATACCCCCACAGGTTTGTAGTAAATATTTGAGCGATTTATATCCAGCAGTTTGCACTGCCTTACCAAAGAAAGTGCCCGGCCGCGCACTACCAACTTCTTGCGCCGCTGCCGACCGAGCGCCTTTGATAAAAAATCGTTCTCCAGCGTCAGCTGGCCCACCTTGGATTCAAGCTGGTTTACGTACTTGCTCTCGCCCGCCGCCTTGCTGCCCGCCCCCTGGCCGAACACTTTGTCCGCGGCGTTGCCGAGCTGCTTCTTCTTCCACATGCTTATCTGATTGGGATGAACCTCAAACTGCCGGGCAAGCTCCGCTACTGTCTTGTCTCCTTTTACCGCCAAAAACGCTACCTTTGCCTTGAACTGCGGTGAATGATTACGTCTTTTACTCTTCATTATGTACCTCCTGTATACTCTTTTAGAATACCAAGGAAATACACTTAAGGTGCTGTCTGATTTTTGGGGTCCACTTCTGTTTTCGTATACTGCGTTCTTGTTGGGAATTTCTTTTAGTTTCAGTGTCAGAAAATCCCGGACAAATTCCGATACCAGATTTTTATTTGTGTCCGGATTTCGGGCGTTTTTTTCAATCGGCTCCCAATATTTTCTGAATACTTTTTCCTGATCCTTTCTATTCAAATCCATGAGAATGTAGTTTCTTATCAGATCAGCTTGTGATAAATCCAGGCCGGTGGAATTAAGGCTTTCGAAAATCCGCTGTGGGTTATCTTTCTCCCGATCAAGTGATATCTCAACAAACAACAATTTTTCCAGTCCAGTCTGGATTTTTTTAAAGTTATTCTGATGGATTTTGTTCGTAAAAAACAGAAAATTGTCAACCAGTTGGGAATAGGATGTAATAGCTACATCTTTTCCACGATCCATAATTGCCATTAGGATCTCTTTGTTGCTTTCAGGTAGTTTCAGCTTCATTTTCTCAGATCCCTTATCAAATTTATTGATCAGGTATGTTTCTTCAATATGTTCGGCATCTTGGTCCATACCAGATGTTTTGGCAAAATCATGTAGTGCAAGAAGAATGAGTGTAAGCGTCGTCAGGCGTTGCTGGCCATCAATAATTATCAGTTCTCTCATTTTGGCAGTAGTAAAAGTACCATCATGTAGGAATACAACGCTACCAATGAAGTGCCCGGGAGAACTCTCATCTTCGCCAGCAGTTAGAATGTCATCTAGTAATTTCCCGCACTGTACCCTCTTCCAATCGTAATTTCTCTGATACACAGGAATAACATATGCTGTATCGCTAGCTGAAAGAAAAGACTTAATGTTGGTCTGATTGGCTTCCATGGTATTGGGCGTGGTTTCAAGTTCGAAACGCAAAGCTCAAGCAACATTAAAGAGTACCTGATTCGGGATTTTGAAGCCAAGGCATTTCCTCGGTCGAGGCATTTGCGTAGTAAGGATTTTTTTCGCGGTTTGAGATTTTTGGAATCACACGGGGGGGGGTCCGGCAATTTTAAAGCCGGACAGCCTGATTCAGGACGATTCAGACACAGTTCAGCGTCGATTTACCCAAGAATCTCTGCTTCCGCCCAGGTGCGGACACAGTGACCCCTTCAAGGTTAATTTCTCTTTAATTTTTCTGTGAACAATTAAGAAACGCTAACCGGCACCGGCGTAAAGAGATCTCATATACTCCTATCTCCCAGTTTTTATCTGACCTACAGCAAGAGCCATCATCACCCCAAACGCCAGTCCCACACGCAAGTTCATCTTCGACTTGTCCCTGATATAGTGCTTCTCAAACTTGCCCGCTATGCGCGAGTTTAAACGCTCAAACGAGCTTCGCATATTGTAAGCCTTGCGCCACAGCCGGCTGCCCTCCGGCACGGGATAAAACTGCGACGGTTAAGACACACCCTCTCCACTCTGCCGTAACCATCAGTCTTTCTGCCAGCGTCACTGTGACACTTGTCCCACCCCTTGCAGTCAAGATTGTACACAGACACCGGTACTTCAGACTGCCTCTTTCCTCCTCAAGTCCGTAATTCCTACGTTCCTTACCGCTTACCGGACAGCGACACCATATCTGCCCCGTCTCAGTATAAAGAATGTTGTCGTGAACATCGTTAAGAGGCCTCATAATTCTCTCTGCCCCGGAACATAGCTCTGCCCCTGCTTCTCCTCCCTCCACAGTCCCCTGGTCGGTATAATCGGGCTGATCCTGTAATCATCCCACAGCCTGGCTTTCAGCCGACCGCTGTCAAGCCCCCTGTCAGCAGTGAAGTACTTGCACCGCCCGGCAAGCTCAGAGTCCTTCTCAAACAGCTCCTCCACAATACGCTCACACTCCTTTATTTCACTTGCAGACGCTTTGGTGAGAGCAAAGCTCACAGGTATCTCGTATTTGGTGTCCGCAATGATATGAAGCTCATAGCCGAACCATCTCTTTACCTTGGTCCATGGCTTGCCCCTGGAATCAACCCCGCGGTACTTATGCTCCGTCCAGTCAGCGTCGGGATCGGACTTCTCGCCTGTCCTGCGGTTTGTCCGTCAATGACTCCTTATCGCCTTGCCGTCATAACCAAGGTGCTTGCCGAAGTCGGGAAGAAACTTCATAAGCTCATCGCGCAGAGTGTCTGTCATCCCAAACCCCTGTTCTCCTCAAGCATTATCAGGTTTGCAAGGAACCTGGAGAAGTTGTGACTCCCCGGAGCGGGACTGCGCGGCCGGAACTTTTTTATCTTCACCATGCCGTCCGGGGAAATCCTGTATCTGTCCTTTCTCAAAGAGGCACGGAACTGAACCCGCATAGCTAAGGCAGATTGCGTTTAAGCTCCCGTATTAAAGACTCTATGGATTCGTGTCCGAACACTATCGCCGCAATAAGAGACTTCCACATGGGCACAACCGGGTATTGTTGCGGCCGTTTTTGCGCATTCGCTTAAGAGCCGCAATGATCTCCGCATCGGGAAGTGAGTCCACAACCAGCCGCAGACGGTTAAGATCGGATAATTTATCGACTTGGTCCCAGCTGAATGGCAGATTAATTTGTGTCGCCATGGGTTTTCTCCATTTTTTTAAGGTTTTTGTACCTTTAATTATAACCCATGGCGACCACTTAATCAGGTGATATCAGTTAGTTACCTGTCATTTTCCTTAAATTTTTCAACACAGATTACGGCTTGGGGTGGAATTTGAGGTGCTTGACCAAAATCAGTCGTTTTTTAGGGGTTTTTACCAATATTCTGGGGTAAAAAGTTTTTTCACCCCTCCTTAAACCCCTGCCCTGTATGGCTATTCTTTACTACGCAAATGCCTCCTCGGTCTGCTGTTCAATTTCTCCATAACTCTGCCAGCGTCTTTCTGTGTCAGTTTGTCAAAGTCCATCCCCTTGGGGAAGTACTGCCTTATAAGTCCGTTTGCGTTTTCACATGATCCCCTCTCCCACGAGTGGTAAGAATGGGCGAAGTACCACTGCTCCTCAAGCTTCTCTGACAGCTTCTCATGCAGAGCAAATTCTGCTCCGTTATCACATGTCACCGTCTTGAAGTGCTTGCGCATGGATAAAGCCCCCTGGAGTATGACCCGGCAGACAGATATGGCCGTTTTGTCATCCGCAACCACGATTATGCAGTAGCGCGAAACACGCTCTACTCTAGTCACAAGCACCTTGCCTTTCTTCCCCAATCTAATCACCGTGTCGATCTCCCAGTGCCCTTTCCGAATGCGTTCATACACCTCGCTGGGGCGCACATCTATCATGACGCGATTCTTTTATATCTTTGAGCTGTTCTGCGGCAAACCGTAACCTCCAAGTCAAAATCACAAACAGCCCTCGGAGTAAATCTCTAAGCACTCCCGTTTATCCACCGGGTCCTTGCAGTTATACTTGCCGCTGAAAACCCCTTCGGGCGATTCGTAAAAATGTCTGTTTTAAATTCAAAAAAATACGAAGTGATAGTGATCGGAGCCGGTCACGCCGGGTGCGAAGCGGCACTTGCCGCGGCAAGGCTGGGCTGTGCGACCCTAGTTCTTACGGCCAACATAGACACCATCGGACTTATGTCGTGTAACCCTTCAATAGGGGGCGTCGGAAAAGGTCACCTCGTAAAGGAAATAGACGCGCTCGGCGGAGAGATGGGAAAAGCCGCCGACACGGCGGCCATACAGTTCAGAAGACTGAACACCCGAAAGGGAGCGGCGGTGCAGGCAACCAGAATACAGGCAGACCGCCAAAGCTACAGAACCTATATGAAAAAGGCCCTTGAGAGCGAAGGAAATATAGAGATAAAACAGGCTATGGTCGAGGAATTTCTAGTTGACGGGAAAAAAGTCGCGGGGGTTAAAACCGCCCTCGGGGAGAGATTTTATTCAGATGCGGTCGTGGTCACTCCAGGAACTTTTCCCGGCGGACTCATACACATAGGACTTACGCGGATATCGTCCGGCCGCGCGGGGGAAGCGGCGGCGGGGGCCATATCTAATTCCTTTGCGGATCTGGGTTTTACAACGGGCAGGCTAAAAACCGGAACTCCTCCGCGCTTTGACGGAAGAACCATAGAGTGGGACAAGCTTGAAAGACAGGACGGGGACGAGGACCCTGTGCCTTTTTCCTTTTCCGCAGAAAAAATCTCAGCCGAGCAGATGCCGTGCCACATAACATACACCAATGAGGAAACCCACCGCGTCATAAACGAAAACATGGACAAGTCCCCTCTTTACTCGGGCCTCATAAAGGGAATAGGACCGAGGTACTGTCCCTCGATAGAAGACAAGGTGGTAAAGTTTCCCGACCGCAACCGCCACCAGATATTTCTGGAACCCGAGGGAAGAAACACTTATGAAATCTATCCCAACGGAATTTCAACCAGCCTTCCCATCGAGGTTCAGTACGAGTTTTCAAGAACCATGGAGGGACTTCGCAACGTGGAAATAATGAGGCCGGGATACGCGGTCGAATACGATTTTCTGGACCCCACGCAGCTTGGCTCCTCGCTTGAGTCAAAACTCCTTGAAAACATATTCTTCGCGGGACAGGTAAACGGAACCACGGGCTACGAGGAAGCGGCAAGCCAGGGACTTATGGCGGGAATAAACGCGGCGCTTCGTGTAAAGGGCAAAGATCCTTTCGTGCTCGGACGTTCGGAATCCTACACAGGAATTCTGATCGATGACCTGGTGACAAAAGGAGTCGACGAGCCCTACAGGATGTTTACCTCAAGAGCGGAGTACAGACTTATACTGAGAGAAGATAACGCAGACTTAAGACTCGGGGAGCTCGGACACTCAGTAGGGCTTCTAAGCGATGAGCGGATCGAGGAATTTCGCACAAGGAAAACCGCACTTGAAAACGAACTTGCAAGGCTTGAAAACGAAAAGCTGGTTCCGAACGAGAAGACGAACACAGTCCTTGAAAACCTCGGCTCCCAGAGAATCAAAAAGCCCCAGAGCCTAAAAGAAATACTGAGAAGACCCGGTTTCACATATGAAATGCTGGGCTTTATAGACTCCGCGGCGAATCCGGACATCTCTCCGAAACTCGGGGCGCAGGTAGAGATGGAAGTAAAGTACGAGGGTTACATAAAAAGGCAGAAAGAAGAAGTCGGGAAGCTTCAGAAATTCGAGAGCATGAAAATCCCGCAGACGTTTGAGTACGCAAACATCCCGGGACTTTCAAACGAAATTGTCCAGAAACTCTCAGCAGTAAAGCCCGAATCGGTAGGCCAGGCAAGCCGGGTTTCAGGCATAACCCCCGCCGCTATATCGGTACTGCTTGTTCATATAAGAAAAACGCAGGGGTCTGTGAGCGGGAAGCTCAGTTAAAATCAATTTCCACTTCGTCAAAGCTGTCGGCCACTTCCAGTTCCTCAAGCTCCTGTTCGTAAAGTTCCATAGTGTCGCAGTCGCTTCCGATGTAGCCGGAACCTTCGGGATCCTGCATCATCTCAACAAGATCTCTTACTTTTTTACCATTTCTTCTGTTAGACATTTGGTCCCCCCCCCTCAAAAAATTTTACATAGATTATAGAAACAGTTTTCATAAATGCAACAATCCCGGCAAAAAAATAATTTCCGCCGACCGCTCGATGCAATCAAAGCGGCATCCCGTTCGTCTTTATTAAGTAAGCACACACTCTAAAGGAGGTATTCAACTATGAAGAGCATAATGGGAATACTGTTTTTTCTGGCTTTCACTATGACAGCCTCTGCCGCCGCCGACCCGAGCATAAAAGGGGAGAAGCGCAGCGCGATTCAAGCGGCAATGCAGGAGCACATTGACCGCAACACTGTTGACGGACATTATGTACTGTACGACGCAGTCACGGATGATCTGCTCAAGCTTAAGCTTGCGAAGCTGCATGACGGAATCGTAAAAAAATCCGACTACTACGTAAGCTGCGCGGATTTCCACGACAGCAAAGGCGTCTATTTCGACCTAGATTTTCTGGTGATTGAAAAAGACGGCAAGTTCCGGGCCTTGCAGGGCATAGTCCACAAAGTCGGAAAGGACAAACGGAAGTATCATCTGGAAAGCTGAATTGGCCACACAAAGCATAGGGACTCACAGGCGGCCGGGGACAGCCCCGGCCGCATGAAGTTATGTCAGCACCGCCATCACTCAGCGCAGAAGAGCTGTTACAGAGCGGATTCCGATATGCCTACGCGCTTACTCATCACCATCACGACTCTGAAGATCTTGTGCAGGCGGCGTGGCTTAAGCTGCATGAGCGGTACAGCGAAGTGAAAACAAAGGCTCTTTTTTTCACAACTATCCGAAATCTCTACATCGATCAGTATCGCAGAAAAAAACTCATCCGGTTTATCACGCTTACAAACGAACACGAATACCTCCAAGCTTCTGAAGACACCGGCGCGGAAGGTGCCAGGGTGGTGACAGATCAGATGCTTTCCAAGCTTCGGGACACAGAGCGGGAAGTGCTGTTTTTAAATATCGTGGAGGGCTACTCGGCCAATGAAATCGCCAAGCTCACCGGACGGCCCCGGGGAACCGTCCTGAGTCTCTTACACAGGAGCAGGAAAAAACTCGCTGCCCTGGACGAAGCCAACTGAGATCATGAAAAACCTGGAGAGAGAACTTAACAACTATTATCGAAGCAAGCGCCTTTCCTCACACAGAATCGCGGCAATACAATCCTCGGTCAGCAAGACGGGCAGAGCCCGCCGCCGTATTCCCCCTTATCTCATACCGCTTGCTGCATCCATACTGCTTATAATCGGTATCGGGGTATGGTCATACACAACCACGCACAGCACTACACACAGGGTGGTTTCCGAAATCGGACAGAATCACCACCAGCACGGCGCGCTTATGGTGGAATCAGACCGCTACGGCGTTGTACAGACAGCACTCGGGAAACTTGACTTCCCCATCCGGCCCCGCCGCGAAGAACTGGTTTCGGATTTCGTCCTGGCAGGCGGCAAGTACTGTACAATTCAGGGGCTTATGGCAGCTCAGCTGAAGCTGCGCCACAGCAAAAGCCGAATTATTCACACCTTATATGTTCTGCCAATTGCAGATGAAATAAAAGACATCGAACCGGGAGTCTATGAAACAGACGGCATAAAAGTGGAACTGTGGACCGACCAGTCTATGCTTTACGGCCTTGCTCACAGCCGGTAGGGGAACTTTACCGAGACTTTTTCCCCTCGCGTATAAGCTCAAGCATCCGCGCCGGGTCATTTGTCGGAAGACGGCACTGGTAATCTGAGCAGACATAGGCCGCGGGTTTCCCGTCAAGGGGTTTATGGTCCTTTGTGTAGGGAGCGATTCTGGAAATCTCCTCTTCGTTTTCCTCGTCTTTTAATATCACCACCTTGTTCGGCAGATACTCGCCCGCAAGAGCGTCGAGCAGCTGTCGTGTCTCAGGGGAGTTTCTGTTTCCGGCTATGACTATCTCAAAACAAGGACCCAGCATGAAATCAACAGAGTTTAAGTGCATTGAAAAAGAAGCCGGGTGTTTTGAGATCTGCGCGGAAAAAGCCGCGGTCATCCGCGCCGCCTTCTCTTCAAGTTCGGGGTCGGCGGTAAGCCTCGCTATTTTCAGGATGTTGAGTATCGAGACCGAGTTTCCCGACGGAAGGGCTCCGTCATAAATTTCTTTCTGTCTTGCAATCAGAGATTCGCCGTCATTGGCCGTGAAGAAAAAAACCCCGGACTCATCGTCCCAGAAATGTTCGAACTGATCCCGGCACAGGGAAACAGCCAAAGCGAGGTGTTTTTCGCAAAAAACGCTTTGGTAGTATTCAACAAGTCCCCATATGAAAAAGGCGTAATCATCAACGCTTGCCATTATGCCCGCTTCGCCCTCGCGGTAGCGGTGAAGAAGCCTTCCGTCACGGAAAAGACTGTACATTATGAAATCTATCGCGTCCCGCGCGGCATCAGAATATCTTTTCTCTCCAAAAGCCGCCGCGGCTTTTGAAAACGCCGCTATCGCTATTCCGTTCCAGTCAGCAAGGACCTTGTCGTCCTTATAGGGATGAACTCTTTTTTCCCTGCGGGCAAAAAGCCTGCCTCGCAGATCCTCGATTCTGCTCTCAAGCGCATCAACCGGAACCCCGAGACGCGAAGCGATGTCGGGGAGGGATTCTTTCAGATGAAATATGTTCCCGCCGCTTTGCTCTCCCGTAGCCTCGTCCGTGAAATTTCCGTCGCGGGAAAGATTGTATACATCTGAGAGCAGCTGTGCGTCGTGCACTCCCACAAGTTCTTCAAGCTCTTTTACGGTCCACAGATAGAACTTTCCCTCCACCCCTTCGCTGTCGGCATCTTCGGCCGAGTAAATACCTCCTTCGGGAGAGGTCATGTCCCGAATCAGGTATTCGAGTATTTCCCTCGCTTTTTTTTCGTAAAACGGATTTTTCGTGATCTGCCAGGCTTCTGTGTAAGTGATTGCCAGAAGTGTCTGGTCATAAAGCATCTTTTCGAAATGGGGGACGAGCCATCGCGAGTCGGTCGAATACCTGTGAAAGCCAAAACCCACATGGTCGTATATGCCGCCCCTTCCCATGGCAAGAAGCGTCTTCTCAACCATCCTCAAAGAAGCATCCTTCCCGGTACGTCCGTGGTGCCTCATAAGAAACATAAGGTTGTGGGGAGTCGGAAATTTCGGAGCCCTTCCGAAGCCGCCTTCGTCGGGGTCGAAAGTCGAAAGAAAGTAACTGTAGGCCTGATCAAGGGTTTTCTCGTCAAGTGCGGAGGCCCCGGTCTGCCGAAGCGAGTCTCCGAGGCTGCAGACGGCGCGGGTTATCTGCCGTGCCAATTCCGCAACCTCTTCCCTTTTGTTCTCCCACAGTTCTTTTATCGCCGGCACGAGTTCCTTCATTCCCACTCTGCCGTAACGGTTCTCCCTAGGTATGTAGGTTCCGGCGAAAAAAGGTTCCCCCTCGGGAGTCATGACTATGTTAAGAGGCCACCCGCAGCCTTTTTTTGAAATTATGTGGCACACAGTCATGTAGACGTTGTCGATGTCGGGACGCTCCTCCCTGTCGACCTTGATCGACACGAAGTTTCGGTTCATAAGTTCCGCAACCCCGGCATCCTCAAAGGATTCGCGCTCCATAACGTGGCACCAGTGACAGGTTGAGTATCCTATGGAGAGGAATACCGGTCTGTCCAGTTCCCTTGCCCTCTCAAACGCCTCCTCTCCCCACGGATACCAGTCAACCGGGTTCTCCGCGTGCTGGAGAAGATAGGGGCTTTTTTCGTTTTTAAGTCTGTTTGACACTCAGAATCTCCCGTCCGAAAAACAGACAAATCATAACAGTCCGATCAGAAGCGGTTTCCATAAGGCTCGAGGTGCTTTTGATTTTTAAAAAACCCCTGCGAGAAACCTGCCGAGATCGTGAAATAATAATTTTCTTTCTGTTCATATCTTATTTTCAGGCTAACATTCTCACATAAATGCGTAAACCCGTACAGAAGGCAGGCGTCGTAGCTTACAGGGAAAACAATCTCGGGGAAATTGAAGTCATCTTAGGTGAGTTCAAGAAAACTCAGCGATTCATGGGTTTTTCCCGCCGGAGGGGTTGATTACGGCGAAACTCCCGCAGAAGCGGCCGAAAGGGAATGTCTTGAGGAGAGCGGCTACAGGGTGGAAATAGAGCAGCCCCTCGACATAATGGTCATCGAAGGGGAAAAAAGGCACATTCTCTACACTTTTTTCCGTGCCAGGGCAATTGAGGATACGGGTGATTACGAAAGGGACAGAAAAAGAAAATGGTGCGGGATCGACGACCTTCCAGATACGGTTGCTCACATGTTTCGGGAAGTCGCACAGAGTTTTCAGAAAAGCATCCCGGAACCGCAGTCCCGCGGCTGAAGCTTTAATCGGACAAGCGGCAATCGGAACTTAATGCTCACGCCGGAGAGAAACGAATGAAAACCCAACAGCTTATAAAGAAAACCCAGAGTCACTATGCGCGGATAGCGGACATCTACAGATCCTTCAGGGTCACAGACTCAGAACCCGTGCTCCACATAACGGAGATGATAGGAGACAGGGGGGAAATAAAGGCCGCCGACGTGGGAGCCGGAGCGGGGCGGTACGCAAGACTTTTCTTTGAACACCTGGGCAAGGAGCGTCTGTTTCTTTACTGCTATGACACAAACGAGTTCATGCTTGAGAGCCTTGAAAAGTACCTTGACGATCACGACATCCGAAACTACGCGACCAAAATCGCCATGGCCCAGGAACTCCCCATCGGGGACAAAGCGCTTGACGCCGTATTCTGCTTCAATGCTATACACTTTTTCAACACACCGAAATTCCTGAGGGAAAGCGCAAGGGTGCTTCGGGAAGGATCGTTTCTTTTTATTTACACGAGAACCAAAACCCAGAGCATGAAAAGCATATGGGGAAAGCATTTTCCGGCATTCAATCAGAAGGAATCGGACTTTTACAACACAGAAAAGCTTGAAACGGAAATCAAAAGCACGAAGGGACTTGAACTTGTCGAGACAAAAAGATTTGTTCTGTCCAGGGAAAATTCCCTGAAAGAACTGGTCGAGAGGGCGCAGAGCAAGCACTACTCGACTTTTTATCTCTATGAGAGTCAGGAGTTTGAAAGATCACTTGCGGAGTTCAGAAAAAACATCCGTGAATCCTATGAAGACCCCGATAAAATCAAATGGTCCGACGAGAAGATCATGTACACCGTGCTCAGGAAATAATCAGACAGACCGGCCGGCTGTTTTTCGGCCGACGCGGGGGAGTTCCGGGCAATACTGAAATCAGTTCTAAGCATCTGCTTTGCAAAACAGGCTTTTTGGCGGGCGATGGGGGATTCGAACCCCCGACCCCAGGCTCCGGAGGCCTGTGCTCTAATCCACTGAGCTAATCACCCGCTTACAGGTATCCCGAGTTCCCGCATTACAAGCTTCATGTCTTCCCAGACGGGTTTTTTAAAAGACGAGTTTCGAAGAAGCGCGGCCGGATGGTAAGTAATCATAAGCTTTGAGTTTCCGTACTGGTGAAAAGTGCCTCTTAACTGCCCCATTTTGAAGTTTTTAAGCTTGAGCATCAATCTGGTAGCGACGCTTCCTAGGCAGACTATGACCTCGGGATTTACGCTTTCTATCTGTTTTTTAAGAAACGGCTCGCAGCTTTCCACCTCGTCGGGCTGGGGGTTTCTGTTCTGCGGAGGACGGCACTTCACCACATTGCATATGTATACGTCCTCTCTTTTAAGCTTCATGGCCTGGATTATTTTCGTAAGCAGCTGCCCGGCCCTTCCCACAAAGGGTCTTCCCTGAATGTCTTCGTCCCTTCCGGGACCTTCGCCGACAAACATGAGCCTGGCTTGGGGATTACCCTCGCCGAACACTATGCTCTTTCTGGTCTCGCACAGACGGCACCTTGTGCAGTCCCCCAGTTCTTCCCTTATCTCGGAAAGCGTCATTGCCGCAGACGAACCTGCCGGACTTGTGCGGTCACCTGCCAAAACAGTTTCTTTTCTCTCCGTATCCGCTATTTTGGTTCCCGCCTCCGCAGACCCGGCCGGCAGCTCCTCTATCCCGATCTCCTTGCAGAACCGAAGATAATTAGAAAGCGCCTGCGCCGTTGCGTAAAATTCACCGGAATTCATTGCTCGTCCGCAAGCAAGTTTAACACAAAGGGCAGCAGGAAGTAAAAGAGGCGAACGTGTCTCAGAAGCTCCCTCTCTTTTCTGCCTGCGCGGAAAGAGAAAGAGGTAGCGAGGCACGCATATATTCCCTCATCCTGTGGTTTGCCGCAGGACGGATACCGATTAACATCACACTGTTTCACGGTATACTTGCCTTGTCAGTCAAGGAAACTGGCGGGCATCCGCAACGAACCGGCAAGTCCATCCGGATGACACGATATTTAGCCAGTCCGACTAGCGGTTCGAGTTGGCGACTAGCTGCAGACCATGAACTGGAACACCCGTACCGTGACCAAAGGCGCAAACAGCCTTCTCCGAAAAAAAACGTACAGGACGGGATTTGTGAAACGTGCGCTGATCTACCTTTTCGTTGCGGCAACTGTCGCCGCCGCAGTCTTCGTCTATCTGCTTTTTCGTCCCGATATCGGGGCCCGGATCTTTTTCGGGGTTGATCTCTTACCGGTACAGATCGATCTCAAACACGCTTACGATGTGCCTGCCGCAGACAGCAAGACCGTATCCATCGTGGCGGCCGCGAGGCTCTTTGTGGACTCGCTGGACGACGATCAGAGACAAGCGGCGACATACCGGTTTGTCGATAACGCGCAGCGTTCGAACTGGTCCAACTTTCCCGAGGGCATGGTTCCGCGCGGCGGTGTGAAGCTCGGCACCCTCTCCGAACCGCAGCGGGGTAATCTCGACAGGCTTCTCGGGGAACTCCTGAGCGAAGACGGTGTTAAGATATCAGCTGGCTGCGGAAGACCTGCTGATCCCAGAAGACATATTTGGCGTCATGAAATACGGCAGCGAGCACTTTTATGTTGCATTTCTCGGTGAACCGTCAGCCACGGAGCCCTGGATGTTCCAGTTTGGCGGGCACCATCTCGCAATCAACGCCACAGTGTTTGGACCGGACGTTTCATTCTCGCCGATGCTGACCGGCGGCCAGCCGCTGCGCCTGCGCATAGACGGTGACGAAATCTTCATAGTACAGCGGGAAGCTGCGGCAGCGCAAGCGTTCATGGACAGCCTCACGGACGAACAGAGAGAACAGGCCGTCCGCGCGGAGCAGCCAATCGATCTCCTGCTGGGACCGGGAAAGTACGGTGTAACGGTCGCGCCGGAGGGCATCAGAGGAAGCGAACTCACGGCAATGCAGAGAATGCTGCTCCTGGATGTGATTGAGGCCCGCCTGGGTTTCATGAACGATGAGGACCATGCAGAGAAAATGAAAGCCGTGGCGGCCGAGGTTGAGGACACGTACTTTGGGTGGTGGGGGCGGCAGGATGTCCCGGGCGCCGCGTACTTCCGCGTGACCAGCCCGTCCATGGTGATTGAATACGCGGTTCAAAACGGCGGCGGCAGCGTGGATCATGTTCATGGCATGTATCGTGAGATCCACAACGACTACGGTTCTGCGTGGATCGCGGCTGAATGAATCCGGCAAGTCAGTTCATGCGGGGCAAGACACGGCTCGCAGGCAACCCGTTCCTGAAAGAAACGGATTGCCCAACCAACCTGCACTTGCATGCGTTCGCTTCTCAAGCGTCAGCGAGCGGAAATGTCTTGTGTCGGGCGGTGCCGAAGGGGTTTGAAAGCGAGGCGGGTTTTAATTAGAATAAAACCGCGTTTGCAAAAACCCCAGACCCAAACCCGTCAAACGCTTTCCCCTCGGAATGAAAAGAGAATACAGACCGCAGGAAATCGAGAAAAAGTGGCAGGATTTGTGGGCGCAGAAAAACACTTACAAGGTCTCCGAGAAGACCTCCGGGAAAAAGTACTACGTCCTTGAAATGTTCCCCTACCCGTCGGGGAGAATCCACATGGGACACGTGAGGAACTACACGATCGGGGATGTGGTTGCGAGATTCAAAAGGGCAAGGGGTTTTAACGTTCTCCACCCGATAGGGTGGGACGCTTTCGGACTGCCCGCAGAAAACGCGGCGATACAAAACGCAATACATCCCTCGACCTGGACTCGGGCAAACATAGCCCAGATGAAACAGCAGCTCATGCGTCTCGGGTTCAGCTACGACTGGAACCGGGAAATCGCAACCTGCGACGTTGAATACTACCGCTGGGAGCAGTGGCTTTTCACAAGACTTCACCGCGAGGGGCTGGCGTACAGAAAGACTTCGGTTGTCAACTGGGACCCGGTTGACCAGACAGTGCTGGCAAACGAACAGGTAATTGACGGAAAGGGATGGCGCTCGGGAGCGGTTGTTGAAAAAAAGGAAATACCACAGTGGTTTCTGAGGGTGAGCGATTACTCGCAAGAGCTGCTCGGCGAACTCGAAAAGATGAAAGGGTGGCCCGATGCGGTAAAAACCATGCAGAAAAACTGGATAGGGAAATCCGAAGGAGTCGAGGCCGAATTTCGTGTGGAAGGGCAAAAAGACGGTCTGAAGGTATTTACCACGCGTCCGGACACGATCATGGGGGTAACCTACCTGGCTCTGGCACCCGAACATCCTCTGGTAGCCGAAAAAGCGAAGAAAGATCCCCGGGTGGCAGATTTTCTCGCCCGGTGCCGGAAGGCTCCTGTCTCCGAGGCTGAGATTGAAACCATGGAAAAAAGCGGAGTCCCCCTCGGAATAGACGCTGTCCACCCCGTAAGCGGGGAAAAAATACCCGTATGGACCGCGAACTTCGTTCTTATGAGTTACGGAACGGGCGCGGTGATGAGCGTTCCCGCACACGACCAGAGAGACTGGGAGTTTGCAAAAAAATACGGTCTCGAAATAAAACAGGTGATTTTCCCAGAAGACGAAAATGTCTTTGATATCGAAGAAAAAGCATTTACGGAAAAAGGAATTCTCGGCAATTCCGGGTGGCTGTCGCAGCTCACCTCGCAGGAAGCCTTCGGGCGGATAGCCGAGTTTCTTCAAAAAAACGCCGCGGGCGGAATCAGGACCAACTACCGCCTTCGGGACTGGGGAATCTCAAGACAGCGCTACTGGGGAGCGCCGATACCCATAGTTTACTGCGAGAGGTGCGGAGAGGTGCCGGTTCCGGACTCCGATCTTCCGGTGCAGCTTCCGCTTGACATAGATATTGACGGGGAGCGGATCCCGGCTCTGTCCAAAATCGAAAGCTTCATCGCAACAGACTGTCCCGCCTGCGGAGACCCTGCGAAGCGGGAAACCGACACGATGGACACGTTTGTGGAGTCCTCCTGGTATTTTCTGAGATACGCCTCTCCCGATTTTAAAGCCGGCATGTTCGAACCCGAAAAAGCCTCTTACTGGCTTCCCGTGGACCAGTACATAGGCGGAATAGAACACGCAATACTTCACCTGCTTTATTCGAGGTTTTTCACCAAAGCGCTCAGGGATATCGGGGTTTTCCAGCTCGACGAACCCTTTGAGAACCTTCTTACTCAGGGAATGGTGGTAAAAGACGGGGCAAAAATGTCAAAATCCCTCGGAAACACGGTGGATCCAGACGATATGATAGTCCGCTACGGTGCTGACACCGTGAGGATGTTCATGCTTTTTGCCGCTCCCGTGGAAAAAGATCTCGAGTGGAGCGAACAGGGAGTGAACGGTATGTTCAGGTTTCTTGGAAGGGTCTGGCGTTTCGCTGTCGAGTTTCTGGCCACGCAGGAAGATGAAGAGCAGGCACCGCAAGTTCATGACAAGACAAAGGCTGCCGCTCTGGCCGCTACAACCAACCGGACGATAAGAAAAGTCACAGAAGACATAGAAAACTTCAAGTTCAACACCGCTATTTCGGCTGTAATGGAGCTTTTCAATGAACTCAGCATTCTTTGGAAGGAAAAAAGCGTGGGAGCCAACGATGCCTGCACATCGCTGCTTGCGATAACGCAGCTCGTTTACCCCATGGCTCCCCATTTTGCCGAAGAGCTGTGGGAACTTTCGGGAAACAGCGGAAGCCTGGTCGACAGGGAGTGGATAAAGTGGGACGAGGGAGCTTTTGAAAACGCGGAAATAACCATACCCGTAAGGGTTAACTCCAGGGTGAGAAATCAGATTTCCCTGAGTCCGGACGCGGACGAAGAAACCGCCAGGCAGACAGCTCTTTCCGACAATCGGGTAAAGGAATACATAGCGGGGCGAGAGATAAAAAACTTTGTCTACGTACCGAAAAGACTCGTGGACATAAGAGTTTAGCAGAGGGAAAAGAAGGTGAAGGAAGAATCAGGCTATCTTGAGAAAAAGGTAAAAGCGATAGAGGTTTGTCCCGACAAATCAATTTCGAGGCTGCTTGAGCAGATGGCGGAAACGGGATTTCAGGGTAAAAACCTGGGCAGGGCAGCTGACGTTTTATGCAAAATGGTAGAAAGCGAGAACCTTACCATTTTTTTCGGCTATGCAGGGTCCCTTTCCACTACAGGACAGTGGAAAATAATAAACTGGCTGATCGAAAACAGATACATAGACGTTCTGATTCCCACGGGCGCAAACATCTCCGAGGACATAGTGGAAGCAATGGGGTTTTCGTACTGGCAGGGAACCTCGAATGAAAACGACTCAAAGCTTTTCTCCGAGGGAATAAACCGCTACTACGATGTTTACGGAGCCGAGCCCGACTACCTGCGGATGACCGAGCTTCTGGCCGAATTCATAATGACCCTTGACAAATCCCGGAGCTACTCCTCAAGGGAATTCCTCAAAGAATGCGGACAGTGGCTAGACAGGAAAAACATAAACAGCATAGTAGCTGCGGCTGCCAGAAACGAAGTTCCTGTTTTCTGCCCTGCAATAGCCGACAGCCCCTATGGAGACGCAGCCCTCATAGCCGAAAGCAGGGGACATCATCTCACGATCGACGCCATACAGGATTACGTGGAATTCATGAAAATGGGTGAGAGCGTGGTTGACACGGGGGTTGTCTACATAGGAGGCGGAGTGCCGAAAGATTTTATTCAACTTTTTGCCGTCACAGGCGACCTTCTCTACGAGGACAGAAAGATTCCGGGAAGAAAAGCGGGGCTTAACCGCAAGGGGACTGGAGAGCAGGAAACCTACTATCCTCATAAATACGCGATCCAGATCACGACCGATTCTCCCCAGTGGGGCGGACTCTCGGGATGCACGTTTGAAGAGGCCGTTTCCTGGGGAAAGGAAAACCCCGAAGGAAACCTGGTCCAGTGTTACTGCGACGCCACAATAGCTCTTCCCATCGTTTCCCACGCCCTTTCGGAAAAAACGAATGTAAAAAGAAAGGGAACCGCTTTTAAATACGGAATGGCTGAATCGGGGCGGGGAGGCTTTTGTGCTTTTTGTCTCTGATGTTTTTCGAAATCACCAAGCGTGTTTTACTGTATAAAAAGATTATGATAGAATTTAATTTCTGACAAACATAAAGATTTATTAAGGAGGAAAGAATTATGAGTGGATATATAAAGAGCATATTTATGCTTTGCTTCTTGGCCTGCGCCCCGTTGGTGCTGTCTATGCCGGCACATGCCGGGGGTTTGCCGGAAGAAGAGGAGGAAGTGCCCGAGGAAACAGCACCCGAGGAGGAAACAGCACCCGAGGAGGAAGCGGCACCCGAGGAAACTACTACAATGATGGAAGAAGTTGTTAAGGATACCGATGTTTCTGTATACGGAAGGTTCTGGCCGAAAGTGACGTATAAGGAAGATGGAGACTCTTCAACAGACATTACCGACGCGCTTTCGCGTGTAGGTCTTAAAGCCACCACCCAGATAACCGAAACGCTCTCCGCAATACTGCACGGGGAGTGGGACGTTGACATTGATGCCAACGGTGATTTCGGCGACGCCCGTTTGGCTTATGTCGGCATTAAGAGTTCGCAGCTGGGTTTTGTGGGGATAGGCAAGCAGTGGAACCCGTATTACAACTTGATTGCCGAAGTGACGGACATCCACTATCACAGAGCAAGCCCGTTTGGATACGACAACGAAGGACCTTTCAGGACCAACAACCTGGTCAGGTACGCGCATAGCATCGGAGGCGGGGTAAACATAGACGCCGGCATTCAGGTAAACGGCGCACCGTCGGAGAACAACGCGGGCGATACCCACAATTTTTTCCGTCAGAATTCTGATGTAAGCAGCGATTCTGATAATGTTGATTCCTTCTCGCTCGGCGGCAGCATGCGCGTGGACAATATTTATCTGGGGGTATCCTACATGCGGCAGAACATAGATGGCTCAACGCTTGAGGAGAGGAATTTTTTCGGTGTCGGGGCCAGTCTTAATGTGACGGAAGATCTTTACCTTGCCGCTACCTATCAGTACATACTGGACAACTACAGCGGGGGCAGCGACAACAACCCTTATACTGTTGACGTGGCTGCAGCTCTTTCTTTCGGCAACGGGATGACGGCGCTTGGAGGATTCTTTGCCTATGACAACGACGATGACACGGAACTGCTCGGTTACAGCTTTACGCTGATCAAGGAAGTGCATCCGAGCACGGATGTGTTTGTTGAATGGGTGCTTACGGACCATCAGGACGATCAGGACACTGTAAACACCGTAAGTCTTGGCTTCCGCTATGACTTTGACGTCGCCATCTTCTAACTTAAGATTTTAAGATCAGACGCGGCGGCAGTTTTGCCGTGATGAATATTCCCGGGGACATATTTATTTTTTCAAGTATGTCCCCGTTTTTTATCTCCCCTCCAAGCACCTGTAAGCCTTGAAAACTCCTACCCGTAACCGCCAAGGTTGCGTTTAGTCAATTAAAGTGTAGATTCAACTAAACAAATTCGTTGAAAACCCAAATGGAGTAAGCAGCGCCCGCAGATGAACGAAAAAACCACAGGAGTAGATTACTCCGAGCTCCACCAGCTCGACAGTCCCGCAAACAGGCTCATAAGAAAATCAATATGGGGAACAGAGGATGACATAGGACAGCAGTCTTTCATCACTCCCCGTTATCTTGATCAGCTGATCCCCAGACTCGGCATAGAGAAAGCAACCCATCTGCTTGATGTGGGAGGCGGGGCGGGAGGTCCCGCAATATACATAGCGGACAAGTCCGGATGCAGGGTGTCCGGAATAGAGATTAATGAGGTCGGAGTCGACGTATCTAGAAGACTTGCGAAAAATTCGGGACATGAGGAACAAACGGAATTCATCTGGGCGACGCCATGGAAATGCCCTTTACAGAAAATACTTTTGACCTAGCAATAAGTCTCAACGTGATGAACGTGTTTGCGGACAAGACGGGACTTTTCAAAGAAGTTCTCAGGGTGCTTAAGCCCTCTGGAACCTGGGCGTTTCTAAGCGGCACCTTTGAGATATCCGGCGATGAGGAAACAAAGCAGAAAATGGCGAGAGGATATCTCATCCCGCAATATTACGATTCACTTGAAAGTTACAGGGAGAAACTTGAATCTGCCGGATTCCATATCGAGGAAATAACCGAGTACGTAAGAGATTTCCGGGTTCAGGTAAGAAACTGGGGAAACGCCTACAAAGAGCACTCCGCTGTGATTGCCGAAGAGCAGGGGGAGGAAAACACCCGATATCATATCGAGTATTTCGACACGTATCTGAAACTGGTCGACGAAGCAAGAGCCTCAAATCATCTCATCATATGCTCAAAGCCCGAATAAACTTTATAAGACTGAGATCACTTCTAGAAATCACTCGCCGCGAAAAGTAAAAAGGAGCATCCGAGAAGCTGCTTTCCCTTTTTTTACAAGCTCGTTTCTTTACCCTTCTGGTCCCGCCGCTGAGTTTCCCACATGGTTACACGGACGGATGTTCTGCAAGAACGGAGCAGATATCTCTTGAAGCGCTTTCCGGATCGTCTGACCCGAAAACGCTGGTTATGACCGCCACGCCATCCACCCCTGTAGCAAGCACCTGCGCCACATTATGGGGGAATATTCCCCCTATAGCGAATATAGGAATCCCGGTGATGGAAGTTTTCGCCTCGGCCAGAATCTCAAAAGAGGTGGGAATTCTGCCGGGTTTGGTCGGAGTAGCCCAAGGCGTGCCGAAAACAACATAATCGGCTCCCATTCTCTCGGCGTGTATGCCTCTTGGAAGAGAACCGTAACATGAAACTCCTATGATGGCCCCGTTACCCAGCTTTTTTCTCGTGGGTATTATATTCGGGTCGTTCTCACCAAGATGCACTCCGTCGGCCTTTATTTCCATCATCAGTTCCGGGGAGTCGTTTATTATAAGAGGAACACCGTATCTCTTTGTAATAACGAGAAGTTCTCTGCCCAGGACAACGACTTCCGAGCGCGCGGAAGTCTTGTCCCTTAACTGAACTATGCAAGCTCCCCCCGCCAGCGATTTCTCAACTGTTTCACAGAAAGAACCGCGCGGCATCAAACCCTCGTCGGTAATCACGTAAAGTCCCCTAAGTTTAAAATTCATGGTGGAGCGCAAACAGAATGAAAACCACTGCAGAGGTGTTCGGAAAAACGGCTACATGCATCTTTTGAGAAACCTTCTGGCATTTGCCACCTCTTTTCTCACGTTCGAGGTTGAAGTGCCACCCGGGGAATTTCTGCTCTCAACAGAACCCGAAAACGTTATCACCTGGAAAATATCATCGTCGATTTTTTCGGAAAACCTGCGGAATTCGGAAAGTTTAAGATCTGAAAGCTCCTTTCCGTCCCGCTCGGCGTAAGAAACTATCTTTCCCACGATTTCGTGGGCCGACCGGAAAGGAACACCCTTGCGGGCCAGATAGTCAGCCACATCGGTTGCGGTGACAAAGCCTCCCTGAAGTGCTTTTTTCATGTTTTCCTCTTTAAATTCCAGCGCCTTAAGCATCTCGATATTAACCCGAAGACAAAGCTTCACTGTGTCAACCGTATCGAAAAGAGGTTCCTTGTCCTCCTGCATGTCCCTGTTGTAGGAAAGCGGAAGTCCTTTCATCAAAGTCAGAAGCGCATTTAAGTTTCCGTAGACTCTGGCGGTTTTTCCCCTGGTGAGTTCTGACATGTCGGGGTTTTTTTTCTGGGGCATTATGCTTGAACCCGTAGTGAAGCCGTCGCCAAGATCAACGAAGTCAAACTCCTTTGTGCTCCATAAAACAAGTTCCTCGGAAAACCTGCTTAAGTGCATCATCAAAACCGAGCAGCAGAATACAAATTCCGCACAGAAATCACGGTCGCTCACCGCGTCAATGCTGTTTCTGGAAATCGATCTGAAACCCAGATCTTCGGCGGTCATCTCTCTGTCTATCGGAAACGAGGTTCCCGCCCCGGCACAGGCTCCAAGAGGGCTCACATCCACTCTGGAAAGGCAGTTGATAAACCTCTCACGGTCGCGCTTCAGCATTTCGTAGTAGGCCAGAAGATGATGGGCCAGAAGCACGGGCTGGGCACGCTGCATATGCGTGTAGAGAGGAAAAATCACCGCCAGATTTTTTGCGGAAAGTTCGACAAACTGCTCCGCCAAGGCACATACAAGAAAAACTATCTGTTCTGTCCCCGCCTTCAGATAAAGCCTGGTGTCCGTGAGAACCTGGTCGTTTCTGCTTCTGGCAGTGTGCACCATTGCGCCCGAAGAGCCCGTTTTTTCGATAAGCCTTTTTTCTATATTAAGGTGAATGTCCTCGTAACTCTCGCTGAGCTCAAACTCCCCGCGGGTTATTTCCTTTTCGATCTCCCGCAGACCTTTGGTTATGCTGGATGCGTCCTTGCGGGAAATAATTCCGGTTTTGCGAAGCATCTGCACGTGGGCGACACTTCCCCTTATGTCTTCTTTGTAAAGACGCCTGTCGAAACTTACCGACTCTGAGAACTTCTCGGCGATATTATGTGTCCGGGAAGCGAAACGTCCTCCCCATGCCTTTTTTGCCAACTCAGTCTCCCGCCCCCGCGTCGGCCGACACGTTTTGCGTCGAATCCCAAAAGACTTTCTTGGTGGGATAGGCAAACTCTATCCCCTCCTCGGAGAATTTTTTGAATATCTTAAGATTAATGCTCTGCTGTGTATCCATGTAATCGCCAAACGACCGGGTAAGAACAAAGTAAACTATATCGTAGTTAAGGGCAAAATCACCGTAACTGCTGAAATGCGCCCTTTCGAATTTTGTATTCGGTTGCCCGACTATTATATCCCTTATCAGTTCCGGTATTCTCGCAAGGTTATCGTAGGACGTTTCGTAAACAACCCCCAGGGAAAAAATAATCCTCCGTTTACTCATCCTCTTATAGTTTTTTATGCGGCTTTGCAGCAGATCGTTATTCGACAGGACAAGCTGCTCGCCGGAAATACTCCTGAGGCGCGTAGTCTTAAGCCCTATATTCTCAACCTCCCCGCTCATACTGTCTATAACTATGAAATCCCCCACCTCGAAAGGCTTGTCAAAAATAATGGAAAGCGAACCTATCAGGTCTCCCAGAACATTCTGAAGCGCGAGCGCCACCGCTATGCCGCCCACGCCAAGCCCGGCAATTATCGTAGTCGGATCAAAACCCAGGTTATCGATCGTCATTATCACGAGGATTGTCCAGAGAACCGATTTTGCGAAAAAACCAAGGCCTTTTATGTGCGTTATGGAAGAACCGGCGCCGATGCTGATTTTCGAGAGTTTCTTCGTTACGTAATAGTCGATGAAACCGCCTCCCCATAACCCGACCTGAAGAAGAAGGCAGATAATTACCACACTTTTCCGCAATCCTCTTACCTGCTGATTTAGGTCAAGGAATAAGGTCGCCACGTAGGCTGAGAAAATTATGATCAGTACTATGCTGGTTTTCTCTAAAAGCGCCGAAACCAGATCGTCAAGATCAGTCTCGGTCTTCTCTGCAAGACTGGCAAACAACTTTACGAACCTTTTCAGAATGAAGTTAAAGACTAAAGCTAAAACAATCGCCGCTCCGAGAGCCCAGAACCACGATTCGGCGGAATTGCCCAAGTAAGTCCGGCTAAATATTTCCTGGATGTTCAATAAAACGTTCCCCCTAATGCAAAAACACGCCTGTTCTCAGCTGAGAACATCATATTAAATACCCGCTCAAATAGCCTTAAACAACAAATAAAGTCTGTGGAAGGAATCAGAAAGAACTTCCGGGGGTTTTTAGGAACTCTATTTCTTCCGGGGTGGATTCTCTCCCCAAAGACACGTTTCTGTGGGGATATCTTCCGAATCTTTTTATTATATCGGAGTGCCGCCCCGCAAAATCCGTAGAATAGGCAAGAGTTTCCCTTATCTTGGGATGAGAGACGTATTCATTTTCAAGAGTGGAGTATTTCTCAACGCTGAGGCTCTGGATCTCCGGGTCTTCGGAATGCATAAGCGGCAGATAGAAAAACACTCTGTGCATTGGGTGAAGGTCCCTGTCAAATCCTCTCTCAATGCCCTCAAGGCATGTGCGGAGCGCAAGTGCATCCCTTGAGAAAGCGTCTGAGGTGTCACGGTAGATATTTCTTGGAAACTGATCGACGACTATTATAAACGATAAAGTGCCCAAGGGTGTTTCGAGCCATTGGGAAAGCTCCCCTTTTTCGGCAAGCAGGACATATTTTTCAAACCTCTGCCTTACGAGATTGTCAAACTCCTCGGACTTCATCCACCAAGTCATCTGCTTTTCTTTGTCCGGCAGTTCTCCTTCGACCAGATCGCCGAACCAGAAACGCAGAATCCCGGAGATCGGTTCGTGTTCCTCTGTCGCCGAAATTTTATCTTTCATGGCTCGAAATTATACCATGCAAAAGCAATACTAAGCGTAAACAATCTCAATTAAACTCAAACCGAAACTTCGTTAATATGAACCGATCAGTCTTAACTTCATTTTGCGCCATAAAAATCGGGGCAATTAAGTTTTTAGAATCTAGACAAATTTCCCCCAAGATCTCACCAAGGAAAAACAAGAGAGCAAAAACTGTAAAGGTGCTTACTCTACACGGAGTTAACCATCCGATTTTATTGAAAATTTAAACCGAGTGGATTCTCTTCTCGGAAACCAGATTAATTTATTCTTAACAAATAAATGTCTCAAAAACTCCTTGACAAAACCCAATATGTTGTGTTGAAATATTGCTCGGCTACAAGATAAAGAGTTGCAGACGCCTTATTTTTTAGGCAAGCCAAACAAGCAAATAATATAGGAGATGGATGAGCCAAGGGATGCCTGGAGACAAAAACCTCACCGAAGTAACATCAAACGGAGTTTCTGACCACGATACGGCCGCTGTTGAGGAGCAGGAACCACAAACACAAGATCCAGAACACGTTAAACCTCCAAGCGACACCATAGAAATTCCTGTGGAAACCATTGACGCTTTTGGAGGAGACAAGCTCAGGGCACGAGTCTTCTACGAAAAATACGCCCTTCGCAACGAAAAAGGAGAAATAACGGAAAAAACTCCGAAGCAGATGTGGCGAAGAGTGGCCAGGGAAATCGCATCTCCCGAAGAAAAAAAGGAACTGAGAAAGCAGTGGGAGGAAAATTTCTACTGGCTTCTCTCCGATTTTAAATTCATCCCCGGCGGGAGAATTCTGTTCGGCGCCGGGCAACAAAGAAGGGCAACTCTCCTTAACTGCTATTACATGCCTATAAAACAAGACTCAATAGAAGGAATATTCGAGTGGTGCAAGGAGGCAGCCAGAACTTACTCTTTCGGCGGAGGAGTCGGAACCGATATATCTATCCTGAGACCGAAAGGCTCGCCTGTAAACAATTCGGCCATATACTCAACGGGAGCGGTATCGTTCATGGACCTTCTGTCCACCACGACCGGGACAATAGGACAGGCGGGAAGAAGGGGGGCGCTTATGATAACAATCAAAGTCAACCACCCCGACATAATAGAATTTCTCGACATAAAAAACGACGAAGCGAGATCAAAGGTCCAGTTTGCCAATATCTCGGTGAAGGTGGATGACAAGTTTATGGAAGCCGTGGAAAACGACGCGGATTACGAGCTCAGCTTCTCAAACGATAAAGTTGAGATAAAAAGAACCGTGCGGGCCCGCAAGATATGGGAAAAAGTTGTTAGGTCTGCGTGGTCTTCTGCCGAACCCGGACTTATTTTCTGGGATACGGTCAAAAAATATTCCCCCACCGAATACGCCGATATGGAGGTAAACGGCGTGAATCCCTGCAGCGAGCAGGCGCTTGAGGACTACGGCAGCTGCTGTCTGGGAAACGTAAACCTTTCCATGTTCGTCAAAAACGCTTTCGAGAAAGACGCCGCCATAGAATGCGACGAGCTCGAAAAGGCTTTTCGCTACAGTGTCAGGTTTCTTGACGACATACTGGATTACAACAAGGAAAAACACCCTCTAAACTTCCACACAGAAGCGTCTTCAAGATCTAGAAGAATAGGTGTCGGGTTCACGGGTCTGGGAGACATGCTTGCCAAGCTAAACATAAAATACGATACGGATGAAGGCATAAAGTTCACCGATGAGCTTTTCGAGCACATAAAGAATATAGTTTATGAAGCCAGTTCAGACCTTGCCAAGGAAAAGGGAACCTTCCCCGTGTTTGACCTGAAAAAACATATTACAAATCCGTTCGTAAAAAGCATGCGTGATAACGTCATGAGCAAGATAAAAAAGCAGGGCCTTAGAAACGCGTGCATACTCACAGTTCCGCCCGTCGGAAGCGGTTCGGTTCTCGCCGGAACCACAAGCGGTGTCGAGCCCATGTTCGCCCTGTCCTATCTTAGGCGCTCGGAATCTCTTTCAGAAGGGGAATTCAAAGCTTACCACCCGCTTGTCTCCGAATACATGGAAAAATTCGGACTGGACGACGAGGCGGATCTTCCGGACACGTTTGTAACCTCTCATGAAATAAAGCCGGAACTTCGGGTACACATGCAGGCCGCTATTCAAAAACACATAGATTCATGCATATCAAGTACCGTTAACCTTCCCAAGGATATAAGCCTCGAGGAAGTCGAGAAGACATATTTTCTCTCATGGAAACTCGGCTGCAAGGGAGTAACCGTCTACAGGGAAGGTTCCAGGGAAGGAATACTGATAACAGAAGAACAAGCTAAAGATAAAGAAAAACCAAGCTCTCCACCCCGGGATGAAGGGATGTCAACCACCCACTCCAACCTCACACCATCCCCTCATCCCACTCAAAAAGAAGCGGTAAAACCTGTCACTAGACCACGTTGTCTGGAAGGTTTTACCGAGGCGATAAAAACTGGATACGGGAATCTCTACGTGACTGTCAACAGTCACGAAGGCAAGCCGTTTGAAGTTTTTGTTCAGATTGGAAAATCTGGATTTACCACAATGGCCGATGCCGAGGCAACTGGAAGGCTGATATCTCTGTCTCTGAGGTCTGGGGTTGATGTCAGAGATGTCGTGGAACAGCTGGAGGCTATTGGAGGTTCCTCACCAGTTTTTTCGGGGGGAGAAGTTATAATGTCTGTCCCCGACGCAATAGCGAAAGTGCTGAGAAGTCACTTCTTGACAAAGGAGAAAACCGGCAATGAAACCACCCATCCCCCAGCGTATGCAAATGGCGCCGCCCGAGGGGTTTCAACGGACCTTATACTTGAGCAATGCCCAGACTGCGGAAGTAAAGCTCTTGCCTTTGAATCCGGTTGTGTTACCTGCAGGGGATGTGGATATTCCAAGTGCAACTAGAGATTTAAGAAAATTTTAGTTGCCACTAAAGCTGATTAAGAAGGTGGACTGATTGACGCTATGAATATGTCAGACAGAGGTGGTCCCCTTTTTTAGACAGCATTTTTGTTTTCTTAAGTGTATTCCCACCAACGCATAACCATCTTTAAGACTCCCAAAACCATAAACTCTCTGCTCTGTTTGTCTCATTGCTTCAAGCCACATTCTTCTGTGCTGTCCCAAGACCATAGTAAACCTCATCCGGTGTTTTCATTCCAAGCCCCTGATGTGGTCTTTTTTCATTGTAAAAATCTATCCACTTCCCTATACCTGCCTTTGCCGAGGCAACGGATTCATATGCCATCAGATACACTTCCTCGTACTTAACACTTCTCCAAAGCCTCTCCACAAAAACATTGTCTCTCCAGCTTCCCTTGCCGTCCATGCTTATCTTTATATCTCTGTCTTTAAGAACTCCCGTAAACTCTTCACTTGTGAACTGACTTCCTTGATCGGTGTTGAATATCTCGGGCTTATCATACTTGTAAAGCGCTTCTTCCAGAGCCTCCACGCAAAAACTGCTGTCCATTGTGTTAGACACTCTCCAGCTAAGAACCTTGCACGAGTGCCAGTCCATTACCGCACACAGATACACAAAACCCCTGCTCATCTCTATATACGTTATGTCTGCCGCCCATACCTGCCCGGGAAGCTCTACAGTCTTCCCCCGCAGCAGATACGGGTATATCCTGTGCTCTGCTCCCCCTTTCTTTGTAGTCTGGGGGCCGGGAGCAAGCCCTCGTATCCCCATAAGCCTCATAACACGCTTTCTGCCCACCTGTACGCCCTGTGCCTTAAGGGCGTACACCATCCTTCTTGAACCCTTAAACGGATACTTAATGTAGATCCTGTCAATCTTCTTCATAATCTCTTCGTCCTGCGGGGATACCCCCACAGGTTTGTAGTAAATATTTGAGCGATTTATATCCAGCAGTTTGCACTGCCTTACCAAAGAAAGTGCCCGGCCGCGCACTACCAACTTCTTGCGCCGCTGCCGACCGAGCGCCTTTGATAAAAAATCGTTCTCCAGCGTCAGCTGGCCCACCTTGGATTCAAGCTGGTTTACGTACTTGCTCTCGCCCGCCGCCTTGCTGCCCGCCCCCTGGCCGAACACTTTGTCCGCGGCGTTGCCGAGCTGCTTCTTCTTCCACATGCTTATCTGATTGGGATGAACCTCAAACTGCCGGGCAAGCTCCGCTACTGTCTTGTCTCCTTTTACCGCCAAAAACGCTACCTTTGCCTTGAACTGCGGTGAATGATTACGTCTTTTACTCTTCATTATGTACCTCCTGTATACTCTTTTAGAATACCAAGGAAATACACTTAAGATGCTGTCTGATTTTTGGGGTCCACTTCTGTCTCTCCCTGCTATTCACTTTTGTTAACCTTTTGTACAGCCGGGGCCAGACAGTAAACTGCGGCCACCTGAGACACGTGTTATGTTTATCTGCGTACTGATTTTTTCCTTCAGTGCAGATACATGGGAGATAATTCCGATCAGCTTGCCGTCCTGCTGAAGGCCGGATAATGTTCCCAGAACGGTTTCTAATGCTTCTTGATCCAAGGTGCCAAAGCCTTCATCCAGAAACAGAGAGTCAACTCTGACTTTCTGACTAGCCATTTTTGAAAGCCCCAGTGCCAGTGTCAGGCTGACGATAAAACTTTCACCACCGGACAGATTCTTGGTCGATCTGATCTCACAGGCCTGATAATTATCCACGACGTTTAGCTCCAGCGGCCTCTGTTCATCATGGATAAGCAGATAGCGGTCAGTCATTTTTTCCAGCTGTCGGTTAGCATAGGAAACCATCAATTCAAAGGTCAGTCCTTGCGCAAAGTTGCGGTACTTTTTACCGTCATGCGAACCTATAAGACCATTCAGATTCTCCCAACGCCGACACTCTTTTTTCTGATCTTCGATAGCGGACTGCTTTGCTTTGACCAACTCCTTTTTTTCATTATTCCTGTTCAGCTCATTATTGAGCTCGGCAATAGTTTGTCTCAGCTGTTCCAAGGAGTCTTCGTATTCTTCAGATTGTGGGTTCAGTTCCTCAATCGTTATATTTGTAAGTTTTTTCTCAATCTCAATCTTCAAGCGCCTTTCCATGTCGTTCTGTTTGGCTTTAAGTTCAATCCCCGCATTCTTAAGCTTTTCTGCCTGGCAAGATAAAAAATCCCTTTTTTCATTAGCCAGTCTGGCTTCACAAAACAATTTTTCATCTGTAAATCCTGCTGACTCCAAAGCGTTTGAAAATTCGATTTCCTTTCTTTCCAGCTTAGGTTCTCTCTGGTCGATACGATTCTTCAGGGATTCAGCATTGGTTTCAGTAGCTACCAGCTCCATCTGCCGCTCGCTGTTCAGGCGTCTGGCTTCCTCTTCTGTCTCCTCGGCATCCTCAATGGCTTTCCTCAGACGGACTTCTTCTTCATCAGTTTTTTTGTTGCCATACAACTCCTTCCGCTTTTTTGCTTTGGCGGCCAGTTTCTCTTTCAGCTGTTTCAAACGTTTCTGTTTTTTATCCAGAGCCTTTACATTTTCTTTAATCACAGAATCTAGACGCATCACCTCACTCCCAATAGCTTCAATCTTTTTTTCAATTTCGATCTTTTTTTCTACCTGTTTCTGCCATTCCTTCAGCCGTGAATTGAGAGACTTAAGAAGTAATGAGACCTCGACCTCTGATTCAGGCAGTTTCTTCACACCAAGTGGTTTGAGTTTTCCAGACACTGACGACTTGAGTTCTTTATAGCCAGGCTTAAGCCTCTTGAGATCATCTTTCAATTCGGCAAGCGCCTTTGTAGCAGATCTCTTCTCATTGTTTGCATTAGACTTAAGGTTTTTGCTGTGATTCAGATTTTCACGTGCAACGGTTTCAGCTTTTTCAAGTTTCCCGATGGCGTCTTGCCGCTGATCAGCCTCCTTAACCAGAATGGTAAGTAATTCTATTTTCTCATCAAGCACCGGAATATTTCCCTCTGCAAACGGATGCTTTGTTGAACCACAGAGCGGACACGGCTTTCCATCTTCAAGATTGGCCCGGTGATCTTCAAGCTCCTCGATATTGTTGATATAGGCATTTTCAAGAAGCAAAGCTTCCCTCTCAGTGCGATATTCCTGGAGAGATTTGTCACCCAGCAGTTCACTCAGGCCATCCTTGCCTCGCTGAAGATTTTTAGTAGATTCCTCCAGCTTCTGTTCTTTGAGGGAATATTGCTTTTTAGCTTCTTTCAGCGACTCTGAAACCTTTTTCACTTCTTCATCGGCACTACTGAGATCTTCTTCCTTCTGAGCAATCTCCTGCCGTCTGGTGAGCAGGTTGTCGAACTGTTCTCTAATACCGGACAAATCACTGATCAGTTGTTCATCCTGTGTATGTCTTCTGAAATATTGCTCAACGGTTTTCAGCGTTTTTTCAGTGCTGGTTCGATTCCTCTGTTTTTCCACCAGATCCTGCTTGTCCGTCTTAATCTTTTCGGCTTCCTCGATGCAGGTTTTATCGGTTTCTGATACATCCTCTTCAAGTCCGGCAATTTCCTGATCAAGCGAGCGGATTTTCCTTATCAGTAGAGTTGACGCTTCCCGGTACTTTTTGGATTCACAGGTGAGCTGCTCTGCAGTCTTAAGATCTTGAGCTTGGATGTTTGCGAATTCTTCTAATTCAGCAAGTTTGACTTTCTTCGTTTTCAATGAATTCTGATCGTCTTCTTGCTGGTTACGAATGGCAGTGAGCGTTGCGTATATTCCGTCCAATGACGCTGCCTTAACAGCCTGTTCAAGTTTGACTCGTTCCGGTTTGAACTCTTCATTCTTCTTTTGGAGTTTTTCTTTTTTCCTCTTAAGGGATAGGATTTCCTTTCTAAGATTCTCAATGCCGTCCAGCCATTCTATGGCCTTTTTAGTTTCGGTTAATTTACCGGCAAGTTCAGTTTCCTGTTTTTGCTTGTCCTTAAGGCCTTGCTGAATCCTTTTTTCCTGTTCCGGCTCCAGAGTCTCAATACCGGATGCTTGGTCATTCAGGAAGTTGAGCTTGTTCTGCTCATCACGCTGGCGTTCATGAACACGACGTGAAATCTCCGAGTAGATCTCGGTACCGGTGATCTGCTCAAGTGTTTCTGATTTTTTCTCAATATCTGCTTTCAGAAAGGTATCAAACCCGCCCTGAGCCAGCAGAATGGAACGGGTGAAACGGTCAAAATCCATTCCGGTTTTGTCTTCAATGAACTTAACAACAAGACTCTTTTTGGTCTCTACGAGCTCTCCGGTATCGGCATCCGCAATCTGGTGTTCCTGATCCTGCAAGTTGCCTTCAGCCTTTCTGTGAGCCCGGCGCTGCTCCCAGTGACACCGAAAACGGCCAGCCTGGGATTCAAACAGCACCTCGGCATAACATTCACCAGTCTTGCGGGACATAATCTCGTTACTGCTCTTGGTTATTTTTCCAAGGCGAGGTGTGGCTCCATACAGGGCAAGGCAAATGGCATCAAGAATTGTCGATTTGCCCGCACCGGTCGGACCGGTCAGCACAAAGATTCCATTGCAAACATATTCAGGATCGGTGAAATCTATAACCCATTCGTCATAAAGGGAATTAAGGTTCTTAAATCGAAGTTCAAGTATCTTCATAATCAGACCATCTATTCCGCATTCACGTCTTCTTCATGAAGAGACTTGATTATTTCATTGTAGGAGGCCGTCAGCTCCTCTCGGTCTTCATCCGGCACATCGAAAACGTCTAGGCAGCGGGCAAAAACATCTCCGGGATCCAGATCATCGAGGGTTTCATCTTCAGTGACCTTATTTATCATCCGGTCCATGGCACGGCGATTCTTTATCCTAAGAATTTCAATAGCAGAGTTAGCAATTGCCTCATCGAGCATCTCACGCAGGTTGCCGATGGTGTCACTGCCGGTATATTCAATCTCAAGCCATGCGGAAATTTCTTCTTCTTTTAATTCTTCCAGTTTGGCATGGATATCATCCATAGATCCAATAATGCGGACTAACTTCTGAAAAGATGGCACAGAAAACTCGTGGATATTTGGTTTGGAGCTGTTGAACTCAATCAGCACAACCCGTTTTTTCTGTGTCGCTTCTCCATAGCCCATCGGGATAGGTGAACCACAGTAGCGTATATGCTCAGCACTGCCGACCACCTGAGGAACATGCAGATGTCCGAGGGCAAGATAATCAATTGATGAAGGGAAAACTTCCTCGCCAACATGCGCAAGCGATCCAATATAAAGCTCCCGGACACCATCACCGTCAACCGTTATCCCACCAGCTGTGAAAAGGTGTCCCATGGCAACGATGGGAATATCTTCATGTCCGGCACATTTGAATTCGGCTCGCTTCTGCTCAGCAATACCGCAAACATACGCGTAATGGTTTTTCAGTCCCTCAATGAGTTTGGCATTCTTGTCGTCGATTGTTTCTCCAGGCTCTACAGTGCGGATATCTTTATCCCGCAAATAAGGCACTGCACAGACAATAGCCTCCGGCTTGTCCTCTGTATGAAGAACAATCACCTCGTCATCCAAGTCTTCGGTCACGGAGCCAACTACATACACATTCAGCACCCGCAACAGTTCCTTCGGTGCATCCAGAAATGACGGTGAATCATGGTTCCCGGCAATGACCACAACATGACGGCAGCAAGATTCAGAAACGCGGCAAAGGAACCTATAATAGAGCTCCTGTGCCCGGTTGCTGGGCGTACTTGTATCAAACAGATCACCGGCAACAAGCAGAGCATCGACTTTTTCATCTTTAATGGTCTGAGCCAGCCAATCCAGAAAGTCTGAAAACTCCTCATAGCGTTTCCGCCCGTAAAGGGAGCGACCTAAATGCCAGTCTGATGTATGGAGAATTCTCATGGAGCCGTTATTGTCTATGACCCTTCAACAGATTCCTAAGACTCACTGATATTTTTAAGTAAGGCTGAATCCTGCTTTCAAGTTCGAAATGCAACAAGTCAATTTGGTGCCAAAGAGCACCTGATTCAAGGTTGCGAAGACTATCGCAACTTGCCCTTTTAGTTTACTTTAAAAGTTGCGTTTCGAACTTGAAACTACGAAAGCTAAACAACAAGACAAGTATCCAAATTCGGTTTTTACAGTCCGTTAAATCCTTATCTGTTGCATTTTGAATTTTAAAGCAGGTTATAATATAACATCTATTAAGAGAAGTGGACCCCAAAAATCAGACAGCACCTTAAGTGTATTTCCTTGGTATTCTAAAAGAGTATACAGGAGGTACATAATGAAGAGTAAAAGACGTAATCATTCACCGCAGTTCAAGGCAAAGGTAGCGTTTTTGGCGGTAAAAGGAGACAAGACAGTAGCGGAGCTTGCCCGGCAGTTTGAGGTTCATCCCAATCAGATAAGCATGTGGAAGAAGAAGCAGCTCGGCAACGCCGCGGACAAAGTGTTCGGCCAGGGGGCGGGCAGCAAGGCGGCGGGCGAGAGCAAGTACGTAAACCAGCTTGAATCCAAGGTGGGCCAGCTGACGCTGGAGAACGATTTTTTATCAAAGGCGCTCGGTCGGCAGCGGCGCAAGAAGTTGGTAGTGCGCGGCCGGGCACTTTCTTTGGTAAGGCAGTGCAAACTGCTGGATATAAATCGCTCAAATATTTACTACAAACCTGTGGGGGTATCCCCGCAGGACGAAGAGATTATGAAGAAGATTGACAGGATCCACATTAAGTATCCGTTTGAGGGTTCAAGAAGGATGGTGTACGCCCTTAAGGCACAGGGCGTACAGGTGGGCAGAAAGCGTGTTATGAGGCTTATGGGGATACGAGGGCTTGCTCCCGGCCCCCAGACTACAAAGAAAGGGGGAGCAGAGCACAGGATATACCCGTATCTGCTGCGGGGGAAGACTGTAGAGCTTCCCGGGCAGGTATGGGCGGCAGACATAACGTATATAGAGATGAGCAGGGGTTTTGTGTATCTGTGTGCGGTAATGGACTGGCACTCGCGCAAGGTTCTTAGCTGGAGAGTGTCTAACACAATGGACAGCAGTTTTTGCGTGGAGGCTCTGGAAGAAGCGCTTTACAAGTATGATAAGCCCGAGATATTCAACACCGATCAAGGAAGTCAGTTCACAAGTGAAGAGTTTACGGGAGTTCTTAAAGACAGAGATATAAAGATAAGCATGGACGGCAAGGGAAGCTGGAGAGACAATGTTTTTGTGGAGAGGCTTTGGAGAAGTGTTAAGTACGAGGAAGTGTATCTGATGGCATATGAATCCGTTGCCTCGGCAAGGGCAGGTATAGGGAAGTGGATAGATTTTTACAATGAAAAAAGACCACATCAGGGGCTTGGAATGAAAACACCGGATGAGGTTTACTATGGTCTTGGGACAGCACAGAAGAATGTGGCTTGAAGCAATGAGACAAACAGAGCAGAGAGTTTATGGTTTTGGGAGTCTTAAAGATGGTTATGCGTTGGTGGGAATACACTTAAGAAAACAAAAATGCTGTCTAAAAAAGGGGACCACCTCTAATATGAAAAATCCAAACTGGCCATAAGCGATATGTCCCATTCATTCAAGCAACATAAACAGCAGATAGAAGAAGCTTTAGATATGGCAGCCAGAGTATGCGAGCAGCATGGCGCCAGACTGACAGATGTCCGCAAACGTGTGCTTGAACTGATATGGGCTTCTGAGCAACCAGCCAAAGCCTATGACTTACTGGCTGAGCTTCAAAAGAATGATCCTTCCGCAAAACCTCCCACTATTTATCGTGCGCTCGACTTTTTACTGGAACTTAGGCTGATACATAAATTACATCGTTTAAACGCTTATGTAAGGTGTACGCACCCGGAAGAGAAAAAGCCGTGTTTCTTTGTAATCTGCACCAGCTGCCAGGTAGTGACGGAAAGCAATGACGAAGCTTATAAAAAACTGATTGCTAAAATTTCCAAGAGCCACGATTTCAAGCCGCAGTCAGCAACCTTCGAGATGGAAGGCTTGTGCCAGCAGTGCCTCTGACATCTCCACATCTTAGCTGACTGGATTCATGAACCCATTTCGAGTTCCAGAATCCTTCCGAAACAGCCCTGACATATGGACTGTTGCCGTGCTGATCTCCGTTTCATGCACGCCACATGCTGTTATTCATATGTGCTGAATCGATGACCATGCGTTGCGGCGGGGCAATGAGTCCTTCCCGGTTGGGTTATCAACTGCCCAGTCAATCAACACCTTAGCCGCATGCATGCTCTCCTCCCGGCTGGGAACCGAGCAGGCCTCAAACGCGGATTTCATGGTTTCTGCCTGCTGAATATCTTCTCATACTGTTGACATTAAAATGTTATATTGTAACATAACATTCCCAAACCGGCATGAAGCTGACGAACATTAAAGTGATGGCATTGCAAAGCTCTGTTCCCATTACAGGCATCACCGGATTTTCCGGCGGCGGAAAAACTGTGCTTCTTTCCGCTCCTGCGGGAGCTTTGGAACAAAAGACCTTGCCAGAAGATATAACGGGAACATGAGTGCAAGCATCGCAGACAAGATCAGATATAACGAGGCCGGACTGGTGCCCGCTATCGCACAGCAACACGACACGGGTGAAGTGCTGATGCTGGACTGGATGAATCGAGATTCCATTCTGGAAACTCTTGAAACAAAACAGGTGTGCTACTGGTCGCGCTCACGCAAAAAACTCTGGCGCAAAGGCGAAACATCAGGCAACCGCCGGCGGCTTATAGAATTCCGGTTCGACTGTGATGAGGACACTGTTCTTATCCTGGTCGAGCAAACCGGTCTGGCCTGTCACACTGGCAGACCGAACTGTTTTTATTACTCGGTACAGGAAAACGGAACAGCAAAAGTTATCAGCGAACCAACAAGATGAATCAGGGAGAACACACGGCTGTAAAGGCAGACCCTCGGCAGAAAGCAGTTATTGAGCATATCCCGTCCAAACTGCAAAGATGAAAAAACTTGATGTTGTCATTGTTGGTGGCGGCCCGGCAGGGATCGGAATCGCCGCTATGCTTAAAGATTTAGGCGTAAAGCGCATGGTGATTCTTGAAAGAGAACAAATCGGCGCGACTTTCCTTAAGTGGCCGCGGCAGATGCAGTTCATAACACCTTCGTTTACGACCAATTTTTTCGGCCATCTTGACCTAAACGCAGTCGTATCAGGAACTTCTCCGGCGTATATGCTAAGAAAAGAGCATCCTGACGGCAGTGATTATGCGGAATATCTTAGAAATGTGTCAGACTATCTTAATTTGCCGGTCGTTGAAGAGGCAAATGTAGAAAAAGTGCTTCATTCTGATGATTCTTTTAAGATTCATCTTACTGAAGGAGGACCCATAGAGTCTTCCTTTGTGATTTGGGCGGCTGGGGAATTTCAATACCCGAATCTGCATTCTTTTCCCGGTTCGGAGCTGTGTTTACACAACAGCAAGGTGGAAAGCTGGGAGGATATTGAGGGCAAGAAAACATATATTATCGGCGGCTATGAAAGCGGCATTGACGCGGCCATCAACTTAAGTCGGCTGGGGAAAAAAGTCCGCGTACTGGAACGCAATACGACTTGGAACAAAAAAACAACTGACCCCAGTGAAAACCTCTCCCCCTTTACGCTTGAGAGATTAAAGGAAGAAATGCCGTATAACAGGATTAATCTTGCCAGTGAATCCAGGGTTGATGAAGTGACGTCAGAAGACGGCAAGTATTTTATTCACGTTAAAGGCAGGCCAGCTCCTTATGAGACGACGACACCGCCTGTTCTGGCAACCGGATTCAAAAGCAGTTTAGTGGTTGTTGAGGATTTGTTTCACTGGAGCGAAGACAGAACATACTGTCTGCTCAATGAACACGATGAATCAACAAAAACACCCGGACTGTTTCTGGTCGGCCCGCAGGTGCGTCATGGTGATATTATTTTCTGCTTCATTTATAAATTCCGCCAAAGATTCGGAGTGGTTGCTAACGCGGTCGGAAAACGTCTGGGTATAGATACAGCGCTGCTTGAACAATATCGCGATGAAGGGCTGTATCTGGATGATCTGAGCTGCTGCGGCGAGGAGTGTGTTTGCTGATGCGCAAAGAATTGATTCAGCAAAAAACCAAGGCAAATATGAATATGCCGCTGCTGTGCCAGTTCATTGCCAGTCTGTCATGGCTGGCTTCGGTCATTGCCTACGGATCATTCGAGCTGGGCGACTGCCTGCAGTTAGCAGCAGCCGGCGCGTGGGCCGTATCGAATATTGTTAATTATCACTCCGGTTAACACCATATGCCTGAGGGAACTTAATGGAAAATACACAAACACAGAGCAACAGTACAAACAAACTTCCGGTAACCGTGTTTTCAGGCTTTTTGGGAGCCGGAAAGACCACCCTGCTAAACAATGTCCTCAACAACCGCGAAGGTACGCGTGTCGCGGTGATCGTTAATGACATGAGCGAAGTGAATATTGACGCCACGCTGGTGCGCGACGGCGGCGCTAATCTTAGCCGTACCGAAGAAAAACTGGTGGAAATGACCAACGGTTGTATCTGCTGCACGCTGCGGGAAGACCTGCTGGAGGAGGTGAGGAAACTGGCCGAAGACGGACGGTTTGACTATCTTCTGATTGAATCCACAGGCATTTCCGAACCGATGCCGGTCGCCGCCACCTTTGATTTTCGCGATGAGTCCGGCCAAAGCCTCTTGGACGTGGCCGAACTGGATACAATGGTCACAGTTGTGGACGCGGCAAATCTGCTGGCTGATTACAGTTCGGCGGATTTCCTGAAAGATCGCGGGGAGTCTACAGGCGAGGAGGATGAACGCACGCTGGTCGATCTGCTGGTTGAACAGATGGAATTTGCCAATATCATCGTCGTTAATAAATGCGATCTGGTCTCCGAAGACCAGCTGGATATTGTGACCAGAATCATTAAGGCGCTGAACCCAGAAGCCCGCATCATCTATACGGATCACGGCAAAGTGCCCTTAAACGATATTATGGGTACCGGCTTGTTTGATTTTGCCGAAGCTGAAACCATGGCCGGCTGGTATAAGGAACTGATGGGAGAACATACGCCGGAAACAGAAGAGTACGGCATCACAAGCTTCGTCTATCATTCGAGAAAACCGTTTCACCCGCAGCGCTTCTATGAGTTTACGCAAAAACCCCTTCCCGGCGTTATTCGTGCCAAAGGCTTTTTCTGGCTGGCAAGCCGCATGGACTGGGTGGGAGAACTGGCTGTTGCCGGGCCATTGCTGCGCCATCAGGCCGCCGGACTATGGTGGGCTGACATCCCGCGGGACGACTGGCCGGAAGATGAAGAATCGCGCAAGATGCTGGATGAGCTATGGAGTGAGCCGTTTGGCGATCGCAGACAGGAAATGGTCTTTATCGGCACGGACATGGATGAAGCAACCATCCGTCAGCAGCTCGAGGCCTGCCTGCTCACGGACAAAGAAATGAAATCCGACAGGAAAAGCTGGGAGAAGCTGCAGGATCCGTTCCCTGAATGGAATATTGAGCAGCTGCACGAGGGTGATTAAAAAAAGCCGAGTAAAAATGTTAGGCTGTATGAAACAACCAAGGTAAAATATATTTTGGCTATGTGAAAGATGCCGGTGTTAAACCGCATATCAATGTGCATTATTTCTCTTCGCCCTTTTCTGCGAGCTTAAGTAAAAGATAGAAATATATCTCTGATAGTGCTGTCACTTGGAATTATAGCAGCCCTTTCAATCGTTATGGAAAAAATGCTGAGCAAAAATGTCGGGCCAAATGAAATAACGCAGCAAGAGATAGTTGCCGCCCAGAAGGCGTGGGCAGATGGGATTGTTGCAATTGGTGAGGCGTATATCAACAAAGGTGACTATAAAGCGCGCGCAGCCCGGCATGTCAGAGAGCTTTATGCTTACGATCTTGGAGATGTGCTGTTTAAGCCGACACTTGCTTCAGAAAAACAGTTCCGGACAACCTTTGAGGATGCATTGTCTTATTTTGTCGGCGGCCGCGTTAAGGAAGACAAAGGCTTTGCGATAAAACCCTGGTCAAAAGCGCGTTTCGGTGAACAGAACATAATCATTGGCAGCGGCTCTGCAACGGCTATGGGCAATTACTACTTTACAGAGGCTGGCGGTGAAAAAGAGACCAAGGTGGAATATACGTTCGGCTATATAAAAGATGCAGACGGCAAACTGCGCATCAACGTGCACCACTCCTCCGTGCCTTATTCTGCGAACTGAAGTTAAAACAAACAGACACAGATATGTTTGATAGCGTCATTAAGGGCTTAACATATTTAGAGTATCAAAGAAATGCGCTTAAGTCCTTCTCCAGTTTTTGTCTTTTTTATTACAAAGACCGCAGGGTTTCCGGGGCTGATGAGTGAAGAGCAGAAAATTACGCACTGTAGTCTGTGGAAACCTGAATGTCGTATTCTTCTTTCAGTATTTCAAAAAGGTTCAGTACCGATTTATTAAATAAGTCACGCTCACGCTCCAGCACCGGCCCGAGGTTTTGAAGCTCGGACAAAGCTTTTTTGTTCCCTGTTTTTCTATACTCAATCAGAAACGTGTTGTTCAGACTGAAATGCCCGATAAGGGCCTGCAGTAAATTGTAACTGTATACTATCCGGCCCGGCAGGTTTGAAGGCCTGTTGATCTGACCGATAAAATTTGCATTTGAGCGATAGATAACAAAACAGTCTTGAGGTATCGGGAAATGGGAACTGAAATAAGGTCTGTCTTTAGGATCTTTGTTCTGCTGCCAGAGTTGTTTGTGATCTTCAAATCTTTCCCAAGTTTTCTTAAGACTCTCTAAATTAATCTGCCCGTAGTTTACGCTCAGTTCTTCGCAAATCGCCTGCAGTACGCCTTGGATCAGATCGTTATGCTGTTTATCATCACGTTCTTCCTGCGCTATAAGTGTCTGGTTTACACTTCGGTCAGCGGAATAAATAGCTATAAAACCACCAATCGCACTGGCTACCAAAGGAACAACTATGCTGACAATAAAGTTTTCCCATCCCATAAAGTTTTTCCCCAAGTTCGTGGTTTCAAGTTCGAAATGCAACGGGTGCGGCTTCATTGTGCAGTGCATCGATGCCACCGCCATCGTTGGCAAGAGCGTTGATGCCCTGGAAATCCGCCTGCTGCTCCTCCGGCAGGACGGTGAATGCCTCAAAGATGAGTTCTACCTGTGTTTCGGTCAGACCCTCAAGATCCACGCCCAGCTCCGCATCCCTAGTCTCGAAGTGCCAGGCCGGCAGAGCGTTCGGCACTCGGCGGAAGAATTGGCGATGTTGGTATTGGCTTGCCATGCTTCCATTCCTTGTTTGGACTAATATGGTTAGTATATCCGTAGTACAACTGAAAGCCACTTCAAAACCGAGGTTTACCGATGGCAGAGACCAGATGCACGACCCTGACCGTCCGCGTTCATTCCGAAGTAAAGGAAGGGCTTCGTGCTGCGGATTGCGGAAACGGGCAACGGAACCGAAGCCGGCCGGGCCGGTTAAGCAGTTACAATATGCAAAAAACCATTAGCACGAACAGTAACCTCTGCCAAACCCGCAATCTTCTCCTACCCAGACACATCTCCGGCGAGCTGGATGTCTCGGAACCGGACATCCCCACCGGCCAGGAGGCGGCATGACCACCCGGGTTCCGGTCAATCCAGACTTGCTCCACTGGGCACTAGAGCGTGCCGGTGTGAGCGCCGATGCGCTTGCGGAAAAGTTTCCGAAGCTGAATGACTGGCTACGGGGCGAGCTTGCGCCTACCCTGAAGCAACTGGAAGCTTTTGCCAACACCACCCATACCCCCATAGGTCTGCTGTTTCTGCAGCATCCGCCTCAAGAGTCCCTGCCTATTCCGGATCTTCGAACGCCGCCCAAGGCACAGCTGTCCCGTCCGAGCACCAACCTGCTGGATACTATCTACCTTTGTCAGCAGCGGCAGGCCTGGTACCGGGATTATCAACGACTGCATGGCGTGGAGCCAGTTGCTTTTGTTCGTTCCGCCTCTGCGGCTGACGAGGTGGCTGGGGTAGCGAAAGGAATCGCACAGGCCATTGGCTTTGATCTCGCTGAGCGACGCCGGGCACCTAACTGGTCCGAAGCCCTGCACCGCTTTATCTCTCATGTCGAACAGGCCGGGATACTGGTAATGGTCAGCGGCGTGGTGGGCAGCAATACCCATCGACCCTTAAATGTGGAAGAATTTCGCGGTTTTGCTCTTGCGGATCCCGTTGCGCCGCTGATCTTCATCAACGGCAAGGATTTCAAGGCGGAGCAGATGTTCACCCTGGCCCATGAACTGGCCCATCTCTGGCTCGGCGAGAGCGGCGTATCTGATGCCCAGTCCGCGACACAGCCGGAGGAGCGAATCGAGCGCTGGTGCAGCGCCGTGGCGGCGGAGCTGCTGGTTCCGCTTGAACAGCTGCGCCCGGTTTACGATCCGGACAAAGAGCTGCATGAAGAGATGGAGCGTCTCGCCCGTCGGTTCAAGGTAAGCACCCTGGTCATCGTCCGCCGTCTGTTCGATCTTGGGGCGTTTGACCAAGAGACGCTTCGGGCAGCTTATCACGCGGAGCTTGAGCGGGTGAAGGCTCTGATTCTCCGGGAGGGCAGTGGTGGCGATTTCTACAACAGACTGTCCGCCAGAACCGGAAAGCGGTTTGCAAAGGCACTGATGGCCAGCACGCTGGAGGGGCAAACCCAGTTTACCGATGCATTTAGGATGCTTGGCATCAAGAAAACCGCCACCTTCTATAAGGAAGCTAGGCATTTGGGGTTGCACGGATGAGATATTTGCCGGATGGCGGCGAACAATCTGCACTATGGCCCGGATTTCTGACCCGCTTTTATGCGGGCTTATGCTTATGGACTTTGTAGGATGTTGCTGGGAATTGAAATGGTGGAGGCGCCGGGAATCGAACCCGGGTCCGAAAAAAGTTTCACAAGACTTCTACATGCTTATCCTGTCTTTTGAATCAAACGGCAAAATCACCGGCAGGCAGGTTCTTCACCGCAGTCCCGAGTAGAATCTCGCTGGCAAGCGCCCCGAGAATAACTTACCAGCCATCCCGCTTGAATTACGCCTCAGAAAGCCCAGCGGGCATAACGTTCCGAGACGTCGCAGTTTTTTTTAGGCTGCGAGTGCGTTAATTGGTTCGGCACTTATCGTGCTTGATCAGTTTTACGAGTTAACCAAGCTCGGCATGCGGTACAAGCTTCCCCGTTTTCCGTCGAAGCCGAATCGCCCCCATATTTATGAACGTTTCAAAGATCGTCTTACGGCTTTCTGCATATCCCTTTCGGCCTCGCGACGTTTGATACCCTCTCTTTTATCTTTCGTCTTCTTGCCTTTGGCAAGGGCCAGCTCAAGTTTTGCAATGCCGTTTTTAAAATAAATCCTGAGAGGAACCAGAGTGTACCCTCTCATGCTGGTTTTTCCAATGAGCTTTTTTATTTCATGTGAGTTTAAAAGAAGCTTTCTTTCTCTTGTCGGCTCATGATTAAGCACGCTTGCGGGATCATAAGGAGCTATGTAGCAGTTGACAAGTCTTGCTTCGCCCTCCCGTATCATGGCAAAGCTCTCCTTCACGCTGGCGTTTCCGTTTCTAAGAGATTTAACCTCCGAGCCCAGAAGGATCAGACCCGCTTCGTACTTCTCCTCAAATATATAATCCCTGTGAGCGGTGGGATGACTGCATACGGTCTTCATCTATCCTAATATAATCCGCCACGGCGAAATAACCAGCATGAACTCAAAAATCCCTGGAACTGTCGATAAGAAGCGTGACGGGACCGCTGTTTAATATACGAACATCCATTGTCGCCCCGAAAACTCCGGTTCTTACCGGAATTCCATGTCCGGCGATTTGGTCGACAAAGGATTCGTAGCACTGCTTCGCAAAATCTCCGGAGGCGGCCCGGGTGTAAGAAGGTCTTCTGCCCTTTGTGCAGTCACCGTAGAGGGTAAACTGGGAGACAGCAAGAACTTCCCCTCCCGTATCCGTGATGCTGAAATTCATTCTGCCCGAAGAATCCTCAAATATCCTAAGCCCCGCTATCTTCTCGGCGACATAAGCAATGTCTTTTTGCGAATCATCCCGCTCGACTCCGATGAGAACCACCATTCCCGCGCCTATGCTGCCGACCACCTGCCCATCAACGCTTACCGACGCTTCGGCTACCCTCTGTATAACTGCTCTCATTTAAAATTTTCTTCAGAACCGACAGATAAGAATCATACGTAACGTCTCGGCACCCTGGGCGAGATCCGCGACAGAATTTCATAAGGTATGGTCTGAGCCCACAAAGAGACATCCTCAACACTTACAAGTCCGTCGCCGAAAAGCACCGTCTCGTCTCCGACACAGACTCCCGGAATGTCCGTTACGTCAACCATGATGAAATCCATGCAGACCGAACCTATAACCGAAGCGAGTCTCCCGCCAAGAGAGACTCTGGCCTTGTTTGAAAGGGCCCTCGGGTAGCCGTCCGCATATCCAACCGGAAGAGTCGCAACCAGTGTCTGCCTTTCGGTAACAAAAGTTCCTCCGTAGCTTACAGAAGTGCCCGGGGGAACTTCTCTTAGCTGCACTATCTGTGTTTTAAGTTTCATAACGGGCTTTAAGTCAACTTCCCCCATACCGCCCGAGCCGTAAAGCATTATCCCGGGTCTTACGATATCCATGTGAGAATCGGAAAATCTCTGCAAAGAAGCGCTGTTTGCGCAGTGGGCGCAGCTGTATTTAACGCCCAGTTCGTCAAGAAAAAAAAGGATCTCGCGGAAGATCCCGAGCTGATAATCCGTATAGTCGCTCTCGTAAACTTCAGAAGAAGCAAGATGGGTGAAAACACCCTCAAGCGTTACTCCGGACAGGCTTTCGGCCGAAGCGAAAAAAGATTCTATATCGCCCGCTCCCACTCCAAGCCTGGTCATGCCCGTATCGACTTTCAGGTGATAGGGAATCGTTCTCCCGCACTCAGAAGCCGCTGCGGAAAGAGACTTTAGCACATCAAGGGAATAACACGCCGGAGTAAGGGTGTTTTCTGCGACCACTCCGGCTTCTTTCGGATCAATGCCTCCCAGAAGAAGTATCGGGTCTTTTATTCCGGCTTCTCTTAACTGCATCGCCTCCCCAACTGTGGCCACCGCCAGCATATCGGCTCCATGACCAAGGGCGGCCTCGCTTACCCTTACCGCGCCGTGTCCGTAAGCGTCGGCTTTTACAATTGCCATGATACGGACATTGTTCCCCACAACTCTTTTTGCCTCGCCGAGGTTTGACTTAAAAGAATCGAGACTGATTTCTGCCCAAGTAGGTCTCATTGCCTTTAGATTTTCTCCAGTAAGCCTGAGTAAAAGAGTTTGTTCAGACAGCCTGCTTGCAGGCTTTCGTATCTGCCCGGTTAAACCCAAGTGGAATTATACCACTGCCCAATGCAAGTTTCAGTTCCGCGACACACTGGAAACTCAAAAAGACTGTAACTCCGGCTGATTTAGCAGTTCCCGGGATTTTTGGTTATCTCAAGCGGTTCTGCCATTGTCAAACGTGATAAATACTCTATCTTTCATTGGACCGGTCTTTCAATACGCCTGCCGAAGACAGAAACGGAACGGAGAATTCGGAAAAACACCATGAAACTCAACAGATATGAACTTCGCTCCGTTCTCGTGATAGGAACGATAATTGCGCTCAGGCTTCTGGGAATATTCCTTATAATCCCCGTTTTCAGCATATATGCCGCACAATACGAGGGAGCGACTCTCTCATCTGCCGGAGTGGCTTTTGGAATATACGCCCTTACCCAGAGCCTTCTGCAGATACCTTTCGGCATGGCAAGCGACAGATTCGGAAGAAAGCCGGTAGTGGTGCTGGGACTTTTGATTTTCTGTTGCGGAAGCATTCTCTGCGCTTTTGCAGACAACATATGGGAACTTATAATAACCAGAGCCATTCAGGGAAGCGGTGCGATAGGCGCAGTGGCCATAGCTGTTCTAGGAGACTGCACGAGAAACGAGGTAAGGGCCCAGTCTTTTATGCTGACCGGGATAATAGTCGGAGCGGCGTTTATAATTTCGCTCATAATCGGTCCTGTGCTGGCAGCGAAATTCGGTTTTGAAAGCCTCTTCTTAATTCTGGCAGCCCTGGGATTGATAGCGGTGCTCGTTACTCTTTTCATGTTCCCGAAACTTCCGAAGAAAAAAACAGGGAACACAAAGGAAGTTCTTTTAAAACTGAGGGAGCCGGAAGTGGGAAAGATTCTCTCCTCAGCCTTCATAACGTCAATCTGTCTTAACCTTATTCTGTTCATCTATCCTCTGCACTGGAAAAATATCGGCACCGAACCCCAGGATCTGTGGTTCGTCTACCTGGTGATACTCGCTCCCAGTGCACTGCTTGCCAACGCCTACATAAGGATTTCGGAGACAAGAAAGAAACTGAAACAGGCAACCAGATCCGGAGTTTTATTTTTAGCGGCTGCTTTTTTAATCTATCTGCTCCGGGCATCTGACAGCACCACGCTCTACCTGGCCGGAGGGGTGTTTTTTCTTGGATATTCAATATTTCAGTCCATACTGCCCGCGTTTGTTACCCAAAAAGCCTCTTCGGAGAACAGGGGAGTGCTGTCGGGGTTTTTTAATCTGGCAAATTTTATGGGAGCCTGCGTGGGCGGAATGTCTGCCGGTATATTTTATGAGACGCACCAGTCCCTGCCCCTGGTATTCGGACTTTTGTTCATTATAATGTGGAGGTTCGTCGGGCTTCCCGAACCGCCGCTTGAGCAGGAAGAAGCAGAATGAAGATATACACACTTAAGAGAACAGAATTAGTGCCGGTCTGCATTGAAACGGCCTGGGATTTTTTCTCCAACCCGAACAATCTTCCCCAGATAACCCCCTCGGAACTTAACCTGCAGATAACATCCGAAACAGAAGAAAAAATATATCCCGGCATGATAATTACCTACACGGTAACTCCAATACCCTTTATCAAGACCAGCTGGGCAACCGAAATAACCCAGGTCGACCCTCTGAACTACTTTGTTGACGAACAGCGGTTCGGACCCTATAAATTCTGGCACCACAAGCATTTTTTTACGGAAGCCGGGGGAAAAACCGAGGTCCGGGACCTTGTTCACTACTCCCTGCCGTTCGGACCGGTCGGAAGGCTTGCAAATCCGCTCCTTGTAGGCAGAAAACTGGATTCAATATTCAATTACAGAAGCGCCTGCATTCAAAAGATATTTGGAAATTAGAAAAAGAAGACAGAATTCTAACTGACTGGCCATGGCTTGAAGCACAATATAACACAGGGTACACTTTAGAAGTAAGTTATGTGTAGAGAGGTTCAGAAACCGCTTGAGAAAGGCTATATCCTAGGACTCAGGCCTGCTCTGTACGGCAAGCATCAACGCGTGCTGACGACATTGCAATAGGCAAGGAGACAGCAGATGTCCACGCACCCTTCAGACTCCGCAGAACCAACCGGCAACGAAAATCAGAAAATAACCGTTACTGCGGTCAGGCAGATGATCATCTCCACAACCATAATGGCACTCGTGCTGGTGTCAATGACTCAGGCGTTTGTTATTATGAGAAATTCTGAGCAGGTGACCCAAACCGAGAAAACCAGATACAACTCATATCTTCTTGCCGACGAACTGCGCCAGACTTCCGATGATCTCACACGCATGGTGCGTACTTATTCCCAGACCGGCGACAACCGCTACATAGACTATTTTGAAGAAATTCTGGATATAAGAAACGGAATTGCTCCTCGTCCCGAAAAATATCACAACATATACTGGGATTATGTCATATCAACGGGAACGCCTCCTCGGGCAAGCACCACCCCGGTGGCTCTTAGGGAGCTTATAGAAGAAGCAGGATTCACAAACGACGAGCTTGATCTTCTTGAGATAGCCGAGAGCACATCAAATGCCCTTGTCAGCCTAGAGATTAAGGCAATGAACGCAATGCTGGGTCTTTACAAAGACGCTTCGGGCAACTACACCGTCAGGGGGAACCCGGACCCTGCGCTCGCACGTCGCCTTCTGTACAGCAACGAGTACCACCAGGCAAAAGAACAGGTCATGTATCCTCTTGAGAAATTCTTTGACATGGCAGACGAAAGAACAACAAGACAGATCAAGCAGTTCGAAAGACGGGAAGAAATACTGGTTTTCTCCCTGATAGGAACAACCAGCTTTGCGGGCCTGCTCTCCATAGTCTCCATCATAATGATGGCCGGTTCCGCAAGAAAGATATAAACTTCCGCTCCTGACAGGTCAAAAAGAGTGAAGTCTGTTCTGTTGGTTGGCTGCAGGAAGTTTTGGACTCTGAAAACCCCTTGAAAATAAGAACAGAGACTGGTCTGCAGGCTCCGGCTCTTGGGAAAAAACCGTGGATTTTTCTGAATACAAAGACAAAACAAAAGGCTCTCCTGTTATATCCTTTGAGGTCTTTCCTCCGAAAGACGATCCTGAATTCGAAAAACTGAAGGATACTCTTGCAAAACTCGCCGAACTGTCCCCTGCCATAGTAACGGTAACACACGGCGCAATGGGAAAGGGACGCAAAAAGACCGTCGAAGTCGCTTCCTACATAAAAAACGTTATCGGAACGGAAAGCGCCTGTCATCTGACCTGCATAGGATCTTCCGAAGAACAGATAGATATGATGCTTGAGCGGATTGAACGGGAAAAAATACGTAACATAGTCGCCCTCAGAGGAGATATTCCGAAGGAAAATGGCGAAAGAGTGCTGTCCGAGGGAGCTTTTAAGCACGCAAACCATCTCGTGGAGCACATAAGAAAATATGAAAAGCAAAAGCCGCAGCGCTTTTCCATAGCAGTTGCCGGCTATCCGGAAAAACATATCGAATCCCCGAGCTTCGAGGAAGACATATCCAATCTCAAAAAAAAGGTTGATGCCGGAGCAGATATCATAATTACCCAGCTTTTTTTCGATAACCGCTACTATTTCGATTATGTCGACAGACTAAAAGCAGCAGGAATAGATCTTCCTGTAATCCCGGGTCTTATGCCGGCACTCTCATCAAAGCAGGTAATGAGAATATCGTCTCTCTGCGGAACGAAGATACCCCAGGCGCTTAGAAAGAAACTCGAAGATGCTGGAGACAATAACCTCAAGGCGGTGGAAGCGGGAATCGCACAGTGCACAGAACAGGCAAAAGAGCTTATCGCCGAAGGAGTACCCGGAATTCATTTCTATGTGCTTAACAGAGCCTCTCACATGGAGAGGATTCTGGAATCCGTCTGATGCCCGAAACAAAAAAGATCTTTGACGAAGTGGCAGAACACTACGACTGGCTGAACACACTTTTCAGCCTTGGAATTCACAAGCTGTGGAGAAAAAAGCTGGCAGAACAGCTGCATGACACCGAATACAATCTGGATATAGCAACCGGGACGGCGGAAGTTGCGATCGAAATCGCAAAAAAATACCCTGCAGCCAGAACGGTCGGTGTTGATCCCAGCATGAACATGCTCCAGATAGCGGAAAGTAAAATTAAAGACCTTGATTTAAAGGGTAAAATAGCACTTGTCTCAGCCGCGGGCGAGAATCTGCCTTTTGCGGAAAAACAGTTTAATTCCGCCACCATAGCATTCGGCATAAGAAATACAGTCGATTACAAACTCTCCCTGAGAGAAATAAGAAGAGTCCTCAGAGAGGACGGAAAACTTCTCGTACTTGAATTTGCGATCCCGAAAAATCCCATTTTCAAACCCTTATACATGTTTTACTTCAGAGTCCTGATGCCTCTTGTCGGAAGCGTTTACGGCAGAGGCAGAGAATACAGATATCTTGCTGAATCTGCCGCCGCATTTCCTCAAAGAGGGAATTTCATACGCGACCTTGAAAACGCAGGATTCCGGAACTGTGAGTACTCAGAACTCACCATGGGAGTAGTGGCGCTCTACAGCGCAACCAGATAATCAGGGAGTGCCGATTCTTCTTTCTGCGGCTTTATGGGTAAAATCTGTCTATACTCCAGCCGCTGTCCGGGGAAGAGATATATCTGAAACGGTCGTGAAGTCTGTTTCCTGACTTCAGCACATTCGCAAGGTAAGCACCTGAGATCACACGGGCGGGTCCCCGCTTGCACACTACACAAGATAATTTTTTGAGATGTTTACTGGTCAGCCCAGAGTTCCCAGACTGCCGTTAGAGAGTGGGGGCGCAGAGCGAGGAAGTAATGCTGTCTTAATTTGGCGGACTTGGTCATCACTGTCACATGAGCAGGGAAGCAGTATATGACGTTGTGCAGTGCGAAGCAGAGGTCTCTTTATGGTGCTGTGGAAGCGGGATTAAGCTCGGGGGATCTGATTGCCAGGTTCCTTACGACGACGGCATACCAAATAGATTCCCGATTTGCACGCATTCTTACTTCAATACATGCAAACCGGGAACCCAACTGTGCTGTTCTGGCCAGTCAGCCTAGAACTTTCAAGCCTTAATCTTTCCGTCCGAAGCGCCTTTTTCCAAACACCCCAAAAAACATAACTGCCGCTATCAGAAAAAAGCCAAGCCCGGCGGCTTTACCATTGTCTCCGTCCGTAGAAGCAATGGCACATCCCCCATCGTCATCCTTCTGCTGGGGTGGTTCTGGCTGCTCTGGTTCTTCCTGATCCATGAAATTCGGAAATTCGTCAAGGTATTGACGGGCTAACAGGGACAAGTCATCCGGTATGTCCTGACACATTCCGCCCTCGGGAACGTAGTGAGAAGTGGACCCCAAAAATCAGACAGCACCTTAAGTGTATTTCCTTGGTATTCTAAAAGAGTATACAGGAGGTACATAATGAAGAGTAAAAGACGTAATCATTCACCGCAGTTCAAGGCAAAGGTAGCGTTTTTGGCGGTAAAAGGAGACAAGACAGTAGCGGAGCTTGCCCGGCAGTTTGAGGTTCATCCCAATCAGATAAGCATGTGGAAGAAGAAGCAGCTCGGCAACGCCGCGGACAAAGTGTTCGGCCAGGGGGCGGGCAGCAAGGCGGCGGGCGAGAGCAAGTACGTAAACCAGCTTGAATCCAAGGTGGGCCAGCTGACGCTGGAGAACGATTTTTTATCAAAGGCGCTCGGTCGGCAGCGGCGCAAGAAGTTGGTAGTGCGCGGCCGGGCACTTTCTTTGGTAAGGCAGTGCAAACTGCTGGATATAAATCGCTCAAATATTTACTACAAACCTGTGGGGGTATCCCCGCAGGACGAAGAGATTATGAAGAAGATTGACAGGATCTACATTAAGTATCCGTTTAAGGGTTCAAGAAGGATG
>CBDAUE010000003.1:0-62510 GCA_965200595.1 Thermodesulfobacteriota bacterium
TTAAGGTGCTGTCTGATTTTTGGGGTCCACTTCTATCTTTTTTTAAACAGCTTTTTTTTAAGTGTATTCCGATTCAACGCAGAAAAATTTCTGAGACTCCCAAAATCATAAACTCTTTAATCTGTCTCCCTCATTAATTTTGATCTATTTTCTTACACACCGAGGCATTTGTACTTGACATAAATTGCTGTCTTGATTATGCTCCCCGGTCTAAAGTTTCTTCCGCGGGGTGGAGCAGCTTGGTAGCTCGTCGGGCTCATAACCCGAAGGTCGCGGGTTCAAATCCCGCCCCCGCTACCACTTCTCTTGGAATCAAATGTCAGTTTCGGGGTTTGGTTTGTGCATCCCCCCTTTCAATACATTCCTATAACTTTTTTGAGAACTTCAATTATCTCAAAGGGTTGCTTTAATCGATCAAGACTACTACGCTGTCCGGGTAATCTCTGTTTCATTTTTAAACCTGCTCTGGTTATTATAATTTTGTTTTAAAGGTTCTTTTTTTAACCTTACTTCCGTAAAAAGGGTGGTATCTCTTTGCTTGTTATGGTGTCTCTCGCGCTGGTGCTGGGAGTAGTCGGCCAGATGCTCTCTATCAGGACGGGATTTCCAAGTATTGTGTTTTTCCTCATTTTCGGCGTTCTTGTAGGACCTGAATTCTTATCTCTTGTCCACCCCTCGGAGTTTGGAGAAGGACTTGAAGTAATAATAAAGCTTTGCGTAGCCATCGTTCTTTTCGAGGCAGGACTTAACCTAAACAAAGACGAAGCGCTTAGCCACGGAAACATAATACTGCTGCTTATAACAGTGGGCGGGCTAATTACGATGATAGGCGGAGCGGTTTTCGCACGCTATGTGGCCAATCTTTCCTGGGAAATGGCCTTTGTTTACGGTTCCCTTGTCATAGTGACCGGTCCTACAGTTGTTCAACCTCTGCTTAGAAGATTCAAGGTCAAGCCCAAACTGAAGCACATACTTGAATACGAAGGAGTGCTGATTGATCCTATCGGCGCATTGATAGCTATTTTTGTAGTTGAATTGGTCCTCATCCAAAGCGGCTACGCTGCGTCCGGCTTAGTTCTAGGATTTGGAGGCCTCATGACGACGGAGATAGGCCGGTTAGTACTTCTCGTCGCTTACAAATTCATAGTAGGAGGAATTTTAGGTTTGCTCGGAGGTTATGCGGCGACTTTAGCCGTCAAGAAATTCTATATCTATATGGAGGATTTTGTAGACCTTTTCATGCTTGCCTCAGCACTTGCCGTCTACGGGTTTGCAGAGATGCTGACTCCGGAGGCCGGACTTGTAGCGGCTATCGTTTCCGGAGCTATAATCGGAAACCTCAATATTCCGGAAGAAGAGGAAATGAAAAAATTCAAGGGCAAGCTTACAATTCTTGTCATTTCGCTGCTTTTCATTTTTCTTGCGGCAAGCTTGGAACTTAGCTACATAAAAGATCTGGGAATCTATGGCATTTTAGTCGTATTCTGTCTGCTTTTTATCGTACGTCCGATAGAGATATTTCTTCTGTGCATGCGTTCCAGTCTTTCGATCAGAGAAAAGCTATTTCTCTCATTTGTTTCTCCAAGGGGAATAATTGCCGCATCTATAGCTTCTATTATAGCTCTGGAACTGCAGCAACATGAAGTTGCAGGGGGGAATACGGTACAAGGACTGGTTTTTCTCACAATAGCAATTTCAGTTCTGCTCCAAGGGGGTACTGGAGGCTTTGTTTCGAGAGTGCTTGGTGTTAATGACAAAAGAAACAAAGTGGTGATTGTAGGGGCTAACAATCTCTCAAGACTTCTGGCGAGACTGCTTGAAAGAATCGGCAAGGACGTTCGCCTAATAGACACTAACAGAAGACTTGTCGAAATTTCCAAGTCAGAGGGACTAAACGCTGTTGAAGGAAACAGTTTGACCGTGGACGGACTAGAGAAAACAGAGATTTCTTCTCCTGATACCCTTATATGCCTTACAACCAGTGATCATGTGAATGTTCTTGCCTGCCGCTTGGTTAGAATAGATTTTAAAGTCAATAGCGTATGCGCACTTTTAAACAGAATGGCAAGTCATTCGGATACTGAAGACATGGAGAGATTCCGGGTTCCTCTTGCGTTTGGAAAAAAAATTGACGTAATGGACATATATTCGAAAATTGCCGAAAAAGGATATGTTATCTTCAGGTTTCAGATCGAAAAAGAAATAATTGACAAAATGGACTTTGAGAGATCACTTCCGGAGAACTTTATTCCGCTTGTTGTAGAGAGAAAGAGAACCGATGAAGTTTTTGTTTGCCATGATGGTTTCGACCTTGAAGCTGGAGATTTTATATCCATTCTTGATGTGGACCCGGTTTCAGCAAACCCCAGTATTTTTGGGGAAACTCAAAAAGAGCTAATTGAAGTATAAAAAATGAGGAGAAGATGAATTCCAAGATAAAATCCTTTGAGAACTTGCTAGAAGAAATAAAGAAAATCGTCGATACACTTGAAACAGGGAAACTTCCTCTTGACGAATCCATAGAAAAATTCGAACGTGGAGCAAGTCTTATAGAGGAATGTTATCTGAATCTTGAAAGCGTAAAAAAGAAAATAAAACTTATAGTGGAAAAAAACGACGGTACTTTTAATCTTGAAGATTTTGACCATGAAGAACAGTAAATGAGTTTTGATATAAAAGGTTACCTTGACACAAGAAAACAGATCATTGACCGTAGCTTAAGCGAATATCTGTCTCCCTCTAAAGCCGAAACTAAACTTCATCAGTCAATTGCCTACAGTATACATCCAGGCGGAAAAAGACTGAGACCAATCCTGTGTCTTGCCGCCGCGGAGTTTATATGCGGAAGCCATAAAAACGTCTTGCCTGCGGCGTGTGCGGTTGAGATGATCCATACTTATTCCATCATTCATGACGACCTGCCTTCAATGGATGATGATGATACCAGAAGAGGAAAACCGTCAAACCACATGATCTTTGGAGAAGCTATGGCCACATTGGCGGGAGACGCTCTTTTAACCGATGCCTTCAGTCTGATAACGGAAAAACTCCTCGAAAAAGGTATATCGTCAGATCTTATACTGCAGGTTATTTCCATTATTTCCGAGGCCGCGGGATCAAAGGGAATGGTTCTCGGACAAGCATTTGACCTTGAAATGGATGAGGGAGAGCATCTGTCAATCAACGATATTTCTAATACTTACCTTATGAAAACGGCAAAAATGATCGAGGCGTCAATTCTCAGCGGAGCAGTGCTGGCGGGAGCTGAAGAGGAGGAACTTTTGAAGCTTAAATCCTATTCGGAGAAGATAGGGATCGCATTTCAGATAAAAGACGACATTCACGATACTTCGGAAAGCCACGGCACGACACAGGAATTAAGAACCAAAAACGCAGAAAAAAAACATACCTACGTATCAATTATGGGAGCCCAGATGTCAAACATCAAGATCTCTGAGCTCACAAATCAAGCCATAGGAGAACTTGAGAGCTTTAGGAAAACTCCAAATCCTCTAAAAGAAATAGCCTTTTGGCTAAGCAAAAGAGAAGAATAAGACTAGGAACTTAAACAACCTGTGACAAAGATAACTAACATGTAAGAGTTTGCTTGTTCTGGCTACCATGACAAGCAAGGCAATAAAGAATTTTTGAAACATAGGAAGGAACGTTAGCCGGAAATCAGGACTTAATAACAGGTCAATGCGGATATAAACCCCGGGATGAACTGAAGGCGCATTAGAGGTGGTCCCCTTTTTTAGACAGCATTTTTGTTTTCTTAAGTGTATTCCCACCAACGCATAACCATCTTTAAGACTCCCAAAACCATAAACTCTCTGCTCTGTTTGTCTCATTGCTTCAAGCCACATTCTTCTGTGCTGTCCCAAGACCATAGTAAACCTCATCCGGTGTTTTCATTCCAAGCCCCTGATGTGGTCTTTTTTCATTGTAAAAATCTATCCACTTCCCTATACCTGCCTTTGCCGAGGCAACGGATTCATATGCCATCAGATACACTTCCTCGTACTTAACACTTCTCCAAAGCCTCTCCACAAAAACATTGTCTCTCCAGCTTCCCTTGCCGTCCATGCTTATCTTTATATCTCTGTCTTTAAGAACTCCCGTAAACTCTTCACTTGTGAACTGACTTCCTTGATCGGTGTTGAATATCTCGGGCTTATCATACTTGTAAAGCGCTTCTTCCAGAGCCTCCACGCAAAAACTGCTGTCCATTGTGTTAGACACTCTCCAGCTAAGAACCTTGCGCGAGTGCCAGTCCATTACCGCACACAGATACACAAAACCCCTGCTCATCTCTATATACGTTATGTCTGCCGCCCATACCTGCCCGGGAAGCTCTACAGTCTTCCCCCGCAGCAGATACGGGTATATCCTGTGCTCTGCTCCCCCTTTCTTTGTAGTCTGGGGGCCGGGAGCAAGCCCTCGTATCCCCATAAGCCTCATAACACGCTTTCTGCCCACCTGTACGCCCTGTGCCTTAAGGGCGTACACCATCCTTCTTGAACCCTTAAACGGATACTTAATGTAGATCCTGTCAATCTTCTTCATAATCTCTTCGTCCTGCGGGGATACCCCCACAGGTTTGTAGTAAATATTTGAGCGATTTATATCCAGCAGTTTGCACTGCCTTACCAAAGAAAGTGCCCGGCCGCGCACTACCAACTTCTTGCGCCGCTGCCGACCGAGCGCCTTTGATAAAAAATCGTTCTCCAGCGTCAGCTGGCCCACCTTGGATTCAAGCTGGTTTACGTACTTGCTCTCGCCCGCCGCCTTGCTGCCCGCCCCCTGGCCGAACACTTTGTCCGCGGCGTTGCCGAGCTGCTTCTTCTTCCACATGCTTATCTGATTGGGATGAACCTCAAACTGCCGGGCAAGCTCCGCTACTGTCTTGTCTCCTTTTACCGCCAAAAACGCTACCTTTGCCTTGAACTGCGGTGAATGATTACGTCTTTTACTCTTCATTATGTACCTCCTGTATACTCTTTTAGAATACCAAGGAAATACACTTAAGGTGCTGTCTGATTTTTGGGGTCCACTTCTCATTTGCACGGGAAGGAATGTTCTGGTAGTGGACAGACTGCTGTGAGACATGAAATTAATGTGAGGTTACCCAATGGTTGCTCAAGCATATAATTCTCATAAAAGAAGACTTGACAATCTTCTTGTCGATAAAAATCTGGCTAAAAGCGGAAACCAAGCCCGAGCACTTATAATGTCAGGTCGGGTTACCGTGAATGGGAAAAAAGTAGAAAAACCCGGGACGGCGGTAAAAAAAGATTCTAAAATCAATGTGGAAGACGACCCTAAAAAATTCGTAAGCAGGGGAGGGCTTAAACTTGAAAAAGCAATAACTGACTTTAATGTAGACATAAGGGGAAAAATCGCTCTTGATATAGGAGCTTCAACAGGTGGCTTTACAGACTGTCTTCTGCACTTCGGGGCATCTAGAGTCTATGCGTTTGACGTGGGCCATGGACAGATTGACTGGAAACTTAGAAATGACAAACGGGTCATAGTAAGAGAAAAAATAAACTGCAGGTATCTTAGAACAGAAGATGTTGGAGAAAAAGTTGATATAGTCACAGTCGATGTTTCTTTTATTTCGCTCAAGATGATAATAGAGCCAGCCATTTCGGTGCTTGCTGACAACGCAACGCTGATCGCCCTAATAAAACCCCAGTTTGAGGTAGGCAGAAAAGATGTTGGAACAAAGGGCATAGTGAAAAACAAAGATAAACTCAAAGAAGCTAACTATAAAATCACATCTTATCTCACGGAGTCAGGATTTAAAGTTAAAAATCCAATTGAATCTCCTATCAAAGGATCCAAAGGCAATAGAGAGTCCCTGGTCTGTGCTTTATGGATTTCGCCTACTTGTTCCCCCAGTCCTTAAGAAATCTCTCAAGCCCTATATCGGTAAGAGGATGTTTGAACATCTGCATAAATACCCCGTAGGGGAAAGTGGCAACATCAGCTCCCATCTTAGCAGCTTCCACTATGTGCATTGGATGCCTTATACTTGCAACCAGTATCTCGGTTTCATAGGCATAGTGAGCATATATTTCGCATATATCCATCACAAGATCCATCCCACTGGATGACACATCGTCGAGCCTTCCAATGAAAGGACTTACATAGGCGGCTCCCGCTTTTGCGGCCAAAAGTGCCTGTGAAGGGGAAAAAACAAGGGTGACATTCACGTTTATGCCTTCATCTGAAAGAGTCTTGGTTGCCTTTACTCCATTTTCTGTCATCGGTAGCTTGACAACAACATTTTCATTTATCCCAGCAAGGTTCCTTCCCTCAGAAACCATCAGGGGGTATTCGGTACTTAGTACCTCCGCACTCACTGGACCCTTTACTACATGACATATCTCTTTTATCAGTTGTTCAAAACCTTCCTGGCCACCCTCTTTTGATATAAGCGAGGGATTTGTCGTCACTCCGTCCACTACGCCAAAAGCGGCAGCGGCCTTTATCTCTTCTATGTTTGCTGAATCTATAAAGAATTTCATTTTCCTATTCCTACATCCTCCACGGAAATTCCGATTGTCTTACTCTTTAGTTTTAAGCAACACAATACCGCCTCAGGAAAAAAAGAACAGATATCATTTTTAAAAATTCTTCTGCATCTGGAGCAAAATAGGTTCTGTCCCGGTGTTCTTGACAACCATTATTACATTATTGATAATATAAATTCATAATTAATTACGTTATAAGGAGGAATAGGTTTAATGAAATACATTGCCGTTTTAGTAGTTATTACGGCTGCGATGTTGTTGGTCCAAGTTCCCGCCTTTGCTTCCGGTTCCGCTTCTGTAGGTGATGGGGTGAGTCCGAGAAGTGATTATTCCAAGGGAAAAGCCATAACATTCAGCAGGCTTGTCTGCGATAGTTGTTCCATAAAGAAGTCTGATTTGAACAGTGAGAGTGCTATAACCCTCAGAGACAGCCTCGGCGAAATGGAGAGTCTAACTAGCGAGGAGAAAGAGTTTGTAAGTGAGTACCTAACTCGTCGCTACAAACTCTGATTACCTATTAATAGAACAATAAAGGAGAGGTGTTTAATATGAAAAGATTCAGTTTAATTGCAATTTCCGCAATTATGGCGGTTTTCACATATCTGCCAATTGCCAACGCGGGCAACGCATGGCTTCCAGCTCCCGGAGGTGGTTCTGTTTCCCTTTCTCTCATCTATCAGACTGCTGATGAGTACTATAAAGGTACCACTAAAGGGGCCTTTACTCTTTCGGACAATGATCTCATTCAAAAGACCGCTATGGTGAAAATCAAGTACGGGCTTAAAGACTCCTTGGCTTTTGATTTGGCTTTGGGAGGTTCTCAGGCTTCCAAGGCTGGAGCCGGACCAAAAGAGTCTGACGATGAAACCGGATTAACGGACATAAACCTCGGCTTAACAGTTGGCTTGGTCGACGAGGCTGAAAACCCGCAATCGCCAAGCGTTGCCTTGCGTGTTGGCGCAATCAAGTCCGGAGGCTATGATACGGGTTACATAAACTCAATCGGTGACGGAGGAAACGGGTTTGAGATATCTGGAATTGTCGGTAAATTTTTGTCAGACAGCTTCGCCGTGTCTGGCGAATTTGGTTACCGTATACGCAATGAAAGCATTCCGGAAGCTCTTTTTGCCAACGCTACCGCAAGTCTGATTGTTTCGAATGTACTGGGGATAAGCTTTAACTACACGATGGAAGATTCAATAGATGGACTTGATATCGGTGGTGAAGGATTTAGTCCAGACCGGTTTCCTGAACTAGAGGAAGATGTTCACACCATCGGGTCGACGCTCACTGTTCTGGTAGGCGGCGGGGCAAGCTTAAGTGGTTCATACACAACAGTTATTGACGGTCGCAACACTGCGGATTATGATATTTTTGCCATTTCTTTTGGTTACGCTTTCTGAGTATTGAGAGCACATAATACAGCTTGGATATAAACAGGTTGTATAAGGCGTTATTTTTTTGTTTTTCTCCATGATAAGATTTAGTCTTTTTTTGGTCACAGTTACTGTCGCTCCGGCATGTCGGATGAGAGCTTAACCAAAGGTCCCATCCGATGTTGCTGGATTTTTTATGTGCTCTGCGGATGACCATCGCACTCCAGACAGCAACATAATACACCTCATTCATTAATTACAGTTTTATTGCTTGGTGCAGGAATTCCTTCAGTATCAGGGGCTTTAACAGAAAAGTTTAAAATCAGGGACAGTTAAGACTCCAGTCGTAATCGTAATCTATAGTTCCTTTGAAATTTTCAAGATCAGTCGCCAGTTTTTCTTTCGCATAACTACGAAGATGTCCTACAACGTCCTGCTCATTTTTACCGAAATCCTCTAAATACCACTGGTATATGCTAGAGACAATAATGAGATTGTCTTCCATGAAATTCACCCCGCGAGGGTGATTCACGTACTCCCTGGCCGCAGATGAGAGCAATTCTTTCGTGTTCTTCGCAGTAAAGGCCGTCTTAAGAAGGTTTGGACATCCATAGCTTGCGCAACTAAGGCCGTAATGAATTAGATTATCCTTCCAGACGGGGCGGAGGATATCGTTTTCAATGTTGTTAAGGGTAAGGTCCCGGCCAGCTATCTTTACATGTTTTTCATTCCACGGACCCGAACACTTTGATTCTGAAGTGCGATTTTCGCATATATCGTATATTGAATCGACGGGATAGGCGTCCACTACAAGTTTCACTGTAAGGGAGTTATACAGATTTATCCAATAGGCTTTCTGTTCGGCTCTGGAATACTCTCTGGGATCAAGCTTTTGAAGGTAATCAAGATAATTTACAAGCTTCAGTCTGTCAGGTGCATTTGCCTTGAGTGCGGCATAGTCAAATTTGTTTATGCCCGAACTTTTAACCTGCAGGTAAACATTTAATATTTCCTGCCAGAGACCATGGTCAATCTCTTTTGAGTTTGTTTCGTCTGCCGCTTCCCAGAACGGAACCGCTTCGGTCTTGGCCGAGACGGGAACTGTGTTCAGAAACAAAACAGCCGAGATAAAGAAAATCAGAGCAAAAAGACCTGCCGCCGTCGCATATCCGACAGTAAAATGGTTTTTCATCTATGGCTTTACTCTCCTTTGAAGGGGATTAGATGGCTATTACTCAAACCACATCAGTGAAAAAATAGATTCACTTGTTATAAAATAGATTCTAATGATAACACGACCCTTAAAAGTTAAAAAGGCTTTATCCGCTTCTGTGAAGTTTCCGTGTCCACTCTGAATGGAAACGCCGGGCCTGCGGTGAAGATCCGGCGGTGGACTGATGTAGTCGGACTCTGGTGCGCTCTGATTTACTGTGCTCTGGCTTTTTTTGCCCGCCAATCAGGAGAGCCTGGACTGCCGCTGTTTTTTCTTCTGACAGCGTGTGCGGGTCTGCCCGTATTCTGTCTGTATTTTTATGGTTCTCTTAAAGGCGAGCGGTTCCCGCTAGGCCGCGTGTTTATCTGGGCGGTGATATTCAGGGTCTGCGGGCTGTTAGGCGGACCTTTTTTCGAGGATGATTTCTACAGGTATCTATGGGACGGCTACCGCTTCGCGACAGCCGGCACTCCCTACGGTATAGCTCCCGAGGCTTTTTTTGTTGACCCTATGGTTCCAGAGCTGTTTCAGGGAATACTAAGTCAGATAAACAACCCTGACCTGCCTACCATCTACGCTCCAGTCACTCAGTTTGTCTTCCTGCTCTCCTACCTGATCTGCCCGGGCAGCGTAACGGCACTGCAGGCAATCCTTATAGTATTTGATCTGGCAACCGTAGCTCTGCTTTTTCGTCTTACATCTGTGGGAAATGTTATGCTCTACGCATGGTGTCCGCTGGTCATAAAAGAGATTGCCTTTACAGCACACCCAGACGGAGTTGGTATCTGCCTTCTGTTAGCGGCAATTGTGCTTGCAAGGAACCGTCGATTGCAAAGCGCCGCTATATGCTTGGGAATGGCTGCCGGAGCAAAAATTTTTGCACTGGTGCTGGTACCGCTAGTTCTGCTCCGTGCCAGAGCAAGGCACTGGGTCCTGTGCGGGGTTACGTTCCTGGCGCTGTACGCACCGTTTGTGCTGAGCGGCGGTACGGACATGCAGTCGCTTCTGATCTTCGCACGGGAATGGGAATTTAACTCGGCATTGTTCGGCCTTATTACAAATTTTTGGGGAACATCTGAAACTAAGCTTGTATTGGGTCTTGTGTTTGCTGCCTTCTGGGTGTTTTACAGCACACGTTACCGTAAAAACTGTGTGGATTCCATACCAAGGGGCGACTGGCTCTACGGAGCACTGTTAATTGTATCACCGGTCATTAACCCATGGTACCTGCTTTGGCTTCTGCCGTTTGCCGCTATCTTTCCCAGTGTCTGGGCATGGGCGGCCTCATTAGCGGTTTTGATCAGCTACATAACCGGGCTTAACTTAAACGACTACACCATGCAGCCGTATCAGCAGCCAATATGGGCTCGGTCACTGGAATTCACCCTGATTCTACTGGCACTGGGCTATGACTTGTTACGGCATCGCAGGTTAAATCCCGGAACAGCAGATAAATTCTAGATTTATTTCAACTCTGAATCATTAATTTGAGTCCGTCATCAACAGACTATAAATCTCAAGCCAAGAAATTGTTCAAAAAATATTGTAAAATTCTTTTCGGCGGAGGCAAGAATGGAACTTTATATATCAATGAAGGCCGAGAACATAAATCCAACTATGTTCAAGCATGTAACCATGGATATGCCTTCACCCCAGAATAACGGCTACTTCATCGCGGAATACAGGGAGGCACAGGAAGAAAGAATACTCATCCTTCACAAGTACTCTTCAATACTTGAGAAAAAACTTCAGAAAGTCGGGTATTTTCTTGTGGAAAATTTCAACAACGGAATAATTGTCAAAAAAAAAGTCGACGAATCAAGAGACTATATGGATGAATGGGAAGAATGGGTGGAGTTTTCAAATGCCCTGCTTGAAGAGTTTGAATCTTTTTTTAATAATGTCTGATAATCCGTTAAAGGTAACCTGACTGGAAATTTCTGATTCCCCGATCTCGCCCCAAATATTTCTACCAGAAAAATGCAGCAGAAAATAAACTACAAAGACACTCTTAACCTTCCCAGAACAAATTTCGCGATGAAGGCCAATCTGCAGCAAAAAGAACCTCTTATCCAGAAGTCCTGGGAAAAACAGAACCTGCTCGGCAAAATCCGCGAAAAAAGCCGCAACTGCGAAAAATTCCTTTTCCATGACGGACCCCCTTACGCAAACGGACCTATCCACTTGGGGCATCTGCTTAACAAGGTTCTCAAGGATCTGGTCGTACGGTCAAAGATAATGGAAGGGTTTAACGTGGACTTTGTTCCGGGCTGGGACTGCCACGGTCTTCCCATAGAGCACAAGGTCCTAAAAGAACTGGGAGAAGACGCAACAGCCATGCCGGCGCTATCAATCAGACGTAGCTGCGGCAAATATGCGGCGAAATACGTAAAAATGCAGTCAAAGCAGATGATTCGTCTCGGCACTCTGGCTGATTATAAAAATCCCTATCTTACTATGACCCCTGGTTATGAAGCTGGAGTGTTAGAGGCGTTCTCACAGCTGCTTGAAAAAGGACTTGTCTACAGAGATCTGAAACCTGTCCACTGGTCAATCGAGAACCGCACCGCCCTTGCCGAAGCGGAACTTGAATATCACGAAAGAGAAGATAAAAGCGCCTACGTTCTATTTGAAATTGACGACACTGCGGCACTGCCCACATCCCTTAACGCGAAACAGGACGAGAAGGTATGCATTATGATATGGACCACAACGCCGTGGACCCTTCCGGCAAATCTCGCCGTAGCCGTGGCCCCGAAGGGAAAATACGGTCTTTATAAATCTTCAGAAGGTGAAAATCTGATTGTTGGCGAAGCGCTCTGCGAAGAAATTTTCGAAAAATCGGGGAAAAAGAATTATGAAAAAATCGGCTTCTGCCTGGGAGAGGAATTTTCGGAACGGGGCGTATCATGCAGCCACCCTTTTATTGAGAGAAAATCGGTCGTAGTAACGGCTGACTATGTGACTTTCTCAACCGGCACAGGATGTGTTCACACAGCTCCTGGCCATGGCGATGAGGACTACAGAACCGGTCTTCAGAATGGGCTTGATATCTATTGTCCAGTCAGAGAGGACGGCACTTTTGATGATACGGTACCGGAATGGCTTAGAGGAAAGGGGGTCTGGGAGAGTAATGAACTAATAACTCAGAGACTTTCGGAAACTGGAAACCTTTTCCTTTCAGAACCCTATGTTCACAGTTATCCGCATGACTGGCGGAGCAAGACTCCTACAATATTCAGAGCAACAGACCAGTGGTTCATACATATGGACAGACCGTTTGACGAGAACGGAAAAACCCTGAGAGAAGCTGCCATTGATGCAGTGGGGGAAAAGATTGATTTCTATCCGGAATGGGGAAGAAGCCGCCTGAGCGGAATGCTTGAGTCAAGGCCGGACTGGTGCATGTCGAGGCAGAGATCATGGGGGCTTCCGCTTCCTTACTTTACGGACAGAAAGGGAAGAGCGGTCATGACAGCGAAGATTGTCGCCGCTGTTGCAGAGAAAATAAAAGAGAAAGGTTCTGACGTCTGGTTTTTCTCCGAACCCCACCAGCTTCTTGATAGCTATGATCCGCAAGACGATTCCGAGGCTCCGAACTGGCTTAAGTCAGAAGAGGACCTAAAAGACCTTTTAAAAGGCGGTGATGTGTTTGATGTATGGTTTGAATCAGGCTCATCCTGGAATTCAGTCCTTAACACAAGAAATCTGGGTTACCCGGCGGATATGTATCTTGAGGGTTCGGATCAGCACAGAGGATGGTTTCAATCCTCGCTTCTTGTAGCTCTGGGAGCAACCGGTGAACCTCCCTTCCGCGCTCTTTTTACTCATGGATTCATGGTGGACGCCCGGGGCAGAAAAATGAGCAAATCCGGCGGCAACGCAATTGAAGTTGAAGATATTCTGAGTAAATACGGGGCGGACATATGCAGATGGTGGGTAAGTTCCCTTAGTTACTCAAATGATATAAAAGTCGACTGGGATTTTTTCGACATCGCCGCGGATGAATACAGAAAAATAAGGAATACCATAAGGTTTCTGCTTGGAAACTTAAGCGATTTCGACCCAACACAGGACAGCATCGAATTCAGAGAAGACGACAGGTATTCAATTGATCACTGGGCGTACTGCGAGTTTGCCAGATTTGCAAACGAAACCAAAAATGCCTACTCGAGTTTCAGTTACAAGCAGGCAAGCGATCTTATTTTCTCTTTTTGCTGCGAGGAAATGAGCGCCGTCTACCTTGCGTGCATAAAAGACAGGCTTTACTGCGAGAAAAAAAACAGCAGGAAAAGAAGACGCGCCCAGACGGTCATGTACCAGCTGGCAGACGGAATCATAAAATTTCTTGCCCCTGTGTTGGTTCATACTTCGTTTGAAGCCTATAAATCCCTTAAAAAAGACGACGATGCAAACGTACACCTTGAAGCATTCCCACGTTTTGAGAAAATTGAAGCCGATAAGACCTGGAACGATGTTATGGATATACGGAAACTTTGCCTCAAAGTCCTTGAAGATGCGCGAGGGGAGGGTGGGATAAACAACCCCCTTGACGCTGCTCTTTCGGTAAGTGTTAAAAAAAGCCTCTTTGACGATATAAAAAAATTCGAACCGGAACTTGAAGACCTCTGTGGGGTAAGCAGATTCAAAATCTTAGCGGGAGAAAAAACCCATGTGGAACTTACAGATCTTTCTCAGGAACCCAGATGCGAGCGATCCTGGAAAAGAGGAAAAACCGTAAGGAAAAGGTCAAACGGAAGGTTCTTAAGTGAAAGGGATGCATCAGCACTTGGGCTTTAAGTCCCTTAACAGATTAAAAATATGAAATCATCCCGGAGGCCAAGTGAGTTTCCTTCCTGACTTCAGCATGTTTTTTTTAAGTCGGGCCTTTGAAGTTTCGTAAGTACCTGTAATTACTTGATATTGATTTTCAGCCTGCTTCAAATCGTTTTGTAGTGCTCAGTCTAATTTTGTGCTCGACATCGCCTCCGCTTTCCCTTATAATATTCAACATGTTCGTAAAACAGCTAAAACGCCAGACCACAGTCAACATATCGGTGCAGATAGTGCATTCCTACAGGAACTCAAAGGGTGAGCCACGCCAGAAGGTAGTGCGTCACATGGGCTCCGCTCCCCCGGGAGAACCTCTTGACGCTCTTGTGCGAGCTGCACATGTGGAGAAGAACCGTCTTGAACAGAGCGTACAGCCCACACTGTTCCCCGCTGAAGACACTGCTGAGAAGCTGATAAAGCTTAGAAGAACAAAGCAGAAGGACAAACCCCTGCCCATAGTTGATGCCCGATTGCTTGAAGAGGAGGCTCGTTACAATCTTGGGTTTCATGAAGTGTTTGGAGAACTGTACAGTCAGCTTGGGTTTGACAGGATATGGGGAGCGAGAAACAAGATGGCGGGCAGGCTGTTCCGTCAGGCAGTGCTTATGCGTCTTGCGGCACCTGGGAAGAGCAAAAGAGCCCATGCGAAGCTGTCTCGGGAATTTGGAATGGAAGTGTCTGTGGACAAGCTGTACAGGATGATGGACAAGGTTGACGAGAAGCGTACTGAGAAGCTTCAGAGCATTGTTAGCAAAGAAGTTATGGGACTTTTTGAAGGAAAGGTTGAAGTTGTGTTTTTCGATGTTACAACCCTTTCGTTTGCAAGCGACACGCAAGACGATCTTCGAAGGAAGGGGTGGAGCAAGGACGGGAAGCCTCACAGGGTTCAGGTGGTGCTGGGACTGTTTCAGACCAAAGACGGACTTCCCTTGGGTTATGAGCTGTTTCCGGGGAACACATCTGATGTAAGCACTCTTGAGCCTGCTATAGAGGGGTTAAAGAAGAGGATCAAGCTTGAAAGGGTGGTGTTTGTGGGGGATGCGGGGATGATGAGCAAAAAGAATCTTGAGGTCTTAAAGCGCAATAAGTATGAGTGGGTTGTAGCGGCAAGGCTTCGGGGGATGTCCGAGGAGGACAGCGAGAAGGTATTCTCACACAGTGACTGGAAAGAGATAGGGGAAGGTAAAAGACTTGGGGATATGGAAGTGGGAGGACGGAGGCTTGTTCTGCGTCACTGCGAGAAGAGAGCGAGGAAAGACTCGCAGGACAGGGAAGAGGCTTTAAAGAAACTTGAGAGAAGGATAGCAGGGGGGATAAAGGGCAATGGACGCAGGGGCAGGTTCATCAAGGTGGAAGCGGGGGCCGTGTCTGTAGACACCGAAGCGGTGGAGAGGGATGAGAAGTTTGACGGTCCTCACGGGGTATGGACCAGTCTTCCTGCTGACAAATACGATGCCTCCAGGATATACGACTGTTACGGGGAGTTATGGAAGATAGAAGAAGGGTTTCGTGTCATGAAGCACACAATGGCTGTAAGGCCTGTGTTTCACTGGACTCAAAGGAGAGTGGAGGCTCACATGGCCATCTGTTTTACGGCATTCGTACTGCTTCGCATACTGAGGTTCAGGCACAACTGTTATCATGGGGGAAAGGAACCGATGAGTGAAGGGGCCATACTGTCAGAACTTGGCAGGGTTGAGGCGTCCCTGGTGGTGGACAGGGGAACCAATAAGAGGTATCTGATACCTTCTCAGGGCACCACGGAGCAGAGATCTCTTTACTCCGCTGTGGGAGCGGTGCTCAGCAGGCAGACCATGCTTGCGGATTCCTGGTAAAAACAGACCGGGGACTCCCGGCTGACTAATAAACATCTTAAAAGCTCTTGTGTAGTGTACAAGCGGGAACCCGCTTGTGTAATATCAGGTACTTACGTTACAAAAGTGCGGAAGTCAGGAAACTGCTTGCGGCCGACCGCATGGCCAGCGGCAGACTTCCGGAAGTGGATATTGAACAGAGCCTTCCGCCTTACTCCGGTGCGCTTATTAAGAACGAGGCGGATTACGAAATGCTTGAGGCGATCAGGCGAAGATTCAGAAGGTAGGGGGGAGCTAGTGTTTCTTGATTTTTTCTTGCTGCTTAAAAACGACGGGTTTCCCGTCACCTTAAAAGAGTATCTTGCTTTTCTTGAAGCCCTTGACCGCGAGGTGATTGGTTATGATCCGACCGATTTTTACTATCTGAGCCGCTGCGTAATGGTGAAAGACGAACGGCACCTAGACAGGTTTGACAGACTTTTTTCCGCCTACTTCAAGGGGGTTCAGCTTGCTGATACCGAGCAGTTCATGCAGATTCCGCTTGAGTGGTTGCGCAAAAATTTTGAGAATGTTCTGTCCGAAGAGGATAAGAAAATGGTCCATTCCATGGGCGGGCTTGAAGAACTGATGGAGAAATTGAGAGAGATTTTCGAGAAACAGAAAAAACGCCATCAGGGCGGGAACAGATGGATAGGTACGGGCGGCACTTCTCCCTATGGGGCATACGGTTACAATCCCGCCGGCATCCGAATAGGGCAGCACGGAGGCAGACACAGGCGGGCAGTCAAGGTGTGGGACAAAAGAGAATTTCGCGATCTTGACGATTCGGTGGAATTAAACGTGAGAAACATGAAAATGGCTCTGAGAAAACTCAGGGTTCTCACCAGGGAGGGTGTTGGAGAGGATCTTGACATTGACAAGACGGTCGACAGAACTTCGAAAAATGCGGGGTTGCTTGACCTTGAATTTGTTCCCTCGCGCAAAAGCAACGTCAAGGTTCTTATGTTCTTTGACGTCGGAGGTTCGATGGAAGATCATGTCGAACTTTGTTCAAGGCTTTTCTCTGCCGCCAAGCATGAGTTCAAACACCTTGAATTCTACTACTTTCACAACTGCATATACGAGTTCGTATGGAAAAACAACGCAAGACGCTTCAGCGAACGCATTCCCACCTTGTCGGTGCTCAACAAATATAACGGTGACTACAAGTGCGTTATAGTCGGCGACGCCTCCATGTCTCCCTGGGAACTTGTCTATCCCAATGGAAGCGTTGAACACAATAACGATGAGCCGGGCCTTCTGTGGCTTAACAGAATAAGGGTGAAATATCCTTTCACGGTGTGGCTTAACCCCGTGGTGCAGGATGAATGGAAGTGGACTGAAAGCATAGGCATGTTAAACGATTTTTACGAAGGCAACATGTTTCCTTAGAAGTGGACCCCAAAAATCAGACAGCATCTTAAGTGTATTTCCTTGGTATTCTAAAAGAGTATACAGGAGGTACATAATGAAGAGTAAAAGACGTAATCATTCACCGCAGTTCAAGGCAAAGGTAGCGTTTTTGGCGGTAAAAGGAGACAAGACAGTAGCGGAGCTTGCCCGGCAGTTTGAGGTTCATCCCAATCAGATAAGCATGTGGAAGAAGAAGCAGCTCGGCAACGCCGCGGACAAAGTGTTCGGCCAGGGGGCGGGCAGCAAGGCGGCGGGCGAGAGCAAGTACGTAAACCAGCTTGAATCCAAGGTGGGCCAGCTGACGCTGGAGAACGATTTTTTATCAAAGGCGCTCGGTCGGCAGCGGCGCAAGAAGTTGGTAGTGCGCGGCCGGGCACTTTCTTTGGTAAGGCAGTGCAAACTGCTGGATATAAATCGCTCAAATATTTACTACAAACCTGTGGGGGTATCCCCGCAGGACGAAGAGATTGTGAAGAAGATTGACAGGATCTACATTAAGTATCCGTTTAAGGGTTCAAGAAGGATGGTGTACGCCCTTAAGGCACAGGGCGTACAGGTGGGCAGAAAGCGTGTTATGAGGCTTATGGGGATACGAGGGCTTGCTCCCGGCCCCCAGACTACAAAGAAAGGGGGAGCAGAGCACAGGATATACCCGTATCTGCTGCGGGGGAAGACTGTAGAGCTTCCCGGGCAGGTATGGGCGGCAGACATAACGTATATAGAGATGAGCAGGGGTTTTGTGTATCTGTGTGCGGTAATGGACTGGCACTCGTGCAAGGTTCTTAGCTGGAGAGTGTCTAACACAATGGACAGCAGTTTTTGCGTGGAGGCTCTGGAAGAAGCGCTTTACAAGTATGATAAGCCCGAGATATTCAACACCGATCAAGGAAGCCAGTTCACAAGTGAAGAGTTTACGGGAGTTCTTAAAGACAGAGATATAAAGATAAGCATGGACGGCAAGGGAAGCTGGAGAGACAATGTTTTTGTGGAGAGGCTTTGGAGAAGTGTTAAGTACGAGGAAGTGTATCTGATGGCATATGAATCCGTTGCCTCGGCAAAGGCAGGTATAGGGAAGTGGATAGATTTTTACAATGAAAAAAGACCACATCAGGGGCTTGGAATGAAAACACCGGATGAGGTTTACTATGGTCTTGGGACAGCACAGAAGAATGTGGCTTGAAGCAATGAGACAAACAGAGCAGAGAGTTTATGGTTTTGGGAGTTTTAAAGATGGTTATGCGTTGGTGGGAATACACTTAAGAAAACAAAAATGCTGTCTAAAAAAGGGGACCACCTCTGGATGGGGAAAAGTGTTTTGCTTATATCAGAATCATTTTCATTGTAAGTTTTGCTTTTTTCGCACAGGTATTATGTTTTTTCGCACAAGTATTATAATGTTTGCCACATAAGAATCTAACGGAGGTATCAGATGAGAGTTAAGCGGCAGTTGCCCAAGCTTAATATTTTTTATCCAATAATTTTTATTCTGCTGTTTTTCCTGGTGACGGGAGTTTTTGTGATAGTGGAAAGCGGACATGTCGGAGTTGTACGGACCCTTGGCGCTGTGCAGCCCAAGGCGCTTGCCGAGGGATTCCATCTAAAAAAACCCTTTATGGATAAGGTTGAACAGATCGATATCCGTCTTACCGCGGCGACCGCAAAGGCTGTCTCCGCTTCCAAGGATCTCCAGACGGTAAAGACCCAGGTCACTCTTCAGTATTCCATTACAGGAGATCTTGCTCCTCTCATATATCAGAAGATAGGAAAAAGAAACACCGTATCGCTGACGCTTATAGAGCCTGCGATACAGGAATCCGTAAAGGCCATCACGGCCAAGTACACAGCTGAGCAGCTGGTTACCAAGAGAGCCGAGGTGAAGGTAGAGATACAGGAGGCCATAAACAATTTCATATCCATTACTCTCGCCGAGAAGGAAATTTCCACCTCTGCGCTCAAAATAGCCAACGTTGCCATAACGGACTTTGATTTCTCAGACGAGTTCAACAGGGCTATCGAGCTCAAGGTGAAGGCAGAGCAGGAAGCGCTTCAGGCTAAAAATGAGAAAATAAGAAGGGTGACTCAGGCTGAAGCCGCGGCAGAGGAGAAAAAGCTTGCGGCGAGCGCTCGGGCTTTCGAGATAGAAGTGGCGTCCAAGGCAAGAGCCGATGCGATTGACAGGGAAGCGAAGGCGCTTCGGGGCAATCCGCAGATCATCAAGCTGCGCCTGGCGGAGAAGTGGGACGGCACCCTTCCCAGGTTTTCAGGCGGCGACGCCGTGCCTATGTTAAATGTGGATTCTCTTCTGAAGGAAAAGGAAGAGTAGCCTAGGAGACGCCGCATGTACCCGATACTTTTGGATTTCGGTGGAGGTCTGGTTGTCTATTCGTATTCGGTATTTCTTGCGCTCGGATATCTGGTCGCTTACTGGGTGGTGTCTGCGGATGTAAGACACAGGAAGATGGACCCGACACTTCCTTCTACTCTTCTTCTTGCATGCTTTATAGCCGGGCTTGTCGGGGCCAAGATACTTTTTCTTTATCAGAACGCTACTCTGGCTGAATTTCTGTCTGACCCGGCGCGCTACTTCGTATCGGGGTATGCCTCGGTAGGGGGTCTGGTTGGGATATTTTGTGCCCTGTGGATTGTCTCAAGGGTTAGAAAAACTGATTTCCAGATGCTTCTCGATGTCGTTTGTCCCGCTCTTATCCTTGGTCACGGAGTGGGGAGGATAGGGTGTTTTCTTAACGGTTGCGACTACGGAACGGTGTGTTCTCTGCCTTGGGCGGTTTCTTTTTCCGACAGAGTCGTCAATGTACATCCCACCCAGCTTTACGATGTACTGTTTATGGCCTTGCTTTTTGTCTTTCTCTGGAAAATCAGAACTCCAAACCGCCCCGTGGGTTTTGTCTCTGCAGTCGGGTTCGTGATTCTTGGTACCCAGAGGTTCTTGATTGAGTTTATAAGGGAGACTACCCCGAGCTTTGTAGGGGATCTTTCCCAAGCGCAGCTTGCAGCTTTACTGCTTGTGGTTGTCTTCGGTATAAGACTGTTCCAGGTCTCTGGCGGTGTCATGGGTAAACGGGCATAGGTTTAGTTTGTTGGTATGCGTAGAATTCTGATAATAGGTCTGGGCCAAGTTGGAAATTTCCTCTCCAGGGAGCTTTCCAGAAGCCGGGAAGTTGTGGTGATTGAAAAAGACGCCGAGCTTATAGCCAAGGCCAAAGAGGCTCAGGACGTCTTGGCAATCGAGGGCAACGGCGACGACCCCGTCGTTCTGAGAAAGGCGGAGATAGAAAAAGCCGACATAGTGCTTGCGGTCACGGGGGATGACAGAACTAATATACTCGCTTCGTTCATCGCCCATGCCTCGGGAGTTGAAAAAATCGTCGCCGCGGTAAAAAACGCCAAGTATGTCGAATACTCAAGGGTTATAGATAACTCAAGTATATCCGTAGTGAGTTCAAGCTGGATAATCTCAGAGAAGATAAGTGCGCTTATAAGCGTTCCTTTCGCGGGAAGGGTGGAATTTTTCGCAAAAGGACAGATAGAGCTTCTCAAGCTCCGAGTGGATGAAGGGGCGCCGATAATAAACCAGAAACTGAGAAATTTCGTCAGCAGCACAAGGAACTGGATTTTCGTCGGGTTACAAAGGGAGCACAGGATAACAATTCCACGGGGAGATACGGAACTTCGGCCGGGAGATTTTGTCTTTGCTCTGGGAATTCCTTCTGCACTTGAGAGGCTCAAGAAGCTTTTTAACCTGAAAATCCCGAAGGTTCATTCCGTCATTATAGTCGGAGGGGGTCGGTTAGGGTGTGAAGTAGCTTCGGCGCTTCACGAAAAAGGACTTTCCGTAAGGCTTATTGAAAGCGATCATGACAGGGCGAGGGTTGCTGCCGAGGAACTTGTAGGCGTGATGGTGTTTGAAGGTGACGGAACCGACCTTGAGATACTCAAAGAAGCCGGTGTTGAAAAGAGTGATTATCTGATTGCACTTACCAGCGATGATGAAAACAATGTGCTCAGCGCACTTCTTGCGAAAAATCTTGGTATTGATCGCTGCACAGTGCTTTATTCAAATCCTGATTACGTGGAAGTGCTTGAAGCGATCGGAATCGACAGAGCGATAAGCGTAAACATGGCCGTTGCAAACGCTATTCTCAACTCTCTTCATCTGGGCGGAGAGGCTAATGTATCGCTTCTTTACGAGGGGGCAGGAGAAATTCTTGAGTTTGACGTGAATGAGAATACGAAGATTCTAGGAGTGCCTCTTTCTGAGTACAAAATGCCCCACGAGTCCGTTATAGGCATCTGCATGAGGGACGGAAAACCGATATTCCCCGGCGGGGATTTCGTTGCGCAGATTGGGGACCGTCTGGTGGTATTCTCCCTGCCGGCCGCCGTGCAAAAGGTTGAAGAGATACTGGTTTCGTGAACGTTAAGTTCTGTTTTCATGTCGTGGGAAAGTTCTTGATGTATCTCGGGCTGCTGATGCTCGTGCCGGCTTTCTGCACGCTGTTTTACCCCGAGGACGATCTTTCCGCATTCCTGATCTCGGCTCTTATAACATCACTTGCGGGGCTTGTGTTCATGGTCGTCTGCCGCACTTCGGAGAGTCCGACTGAAATACGGAGAAGGGAAGGTTTTCTGATCTCAGCGCTTTGCTGGGTATTGGCGAGCGTTTTCGGTGCCATTCCTTACTATGTTTACGGGGTGTTTGCCAGTCCTGTTGACGCATTTTTCGAGTCGACTGCGGGTTTTACCACCACCGGAGCCACCGCACTTGCGTCCATTGAGTGGCTTCCCAAGGGAATTCTTTTCTGGAGGAACTTCACTCAGTGGCTCGGCGGCATGGGAATAATAGTCTTGGGAATCGCTATTTTCCCCAGACTCTTTGTTGGAGGGGCTCAGCTGATGGGGCTTGAGACCACAGGACCCACAACGGAGAAGTTCGGTCCGAAAATAGCCGAGACGGCCAAGAAGCTCTGGATTGTATATATTGCTCTTACGGCCGTGTTGACGGTACTTCTCCTTTTTGGCGGAATGAGTTTTTTCGAAGCTCTGACACATTCTTTCAGTACCCTCTCAACTGGAGGTTTTTCCTGCAGGGATGCAAGCATAGGAGCTTATGACAGCGTCTACATACAGGGGTTGATTACGTTTTTCATGTTCATCGGGGGAACAAGCTTCGTACTTCATTTTTATTTTTTTACCGGGAAACCCGGTAAGCTTCTTAGGAACTCAGAGTTTCGGTTCTATCTTTTTTTCGTTCTCGCCGCGACGATGTTTATTGCTGTAGAACTCATCCAGACCGGGGTTTACGGAACCTTTTCCGAGTCCTTTCGCTACGCTTCCTTTCAGGTGGTTTCTATTATCACCACAACCGGATTCACTACCACGGATTTTGACGCATGGCCGGCTTTTGTGAAATGGGTGATTTTCATGCTGATGTTCTTCGGTGCCTGCGCGGGGTCGACTTCCGGATCGGTAAAGGCACTGAGAATTATGGTGCTTTTCAAAAAAGCCTACAGAGAAATACAAAGACTTGTTTATCCAAACGTGGTTTCTCCCATAACCATACAAGGAAAGAGCATAAACGAAAAAGCGGTCTCAAGCATAACGAGTTTCTTTATTCTTTATATTTTTCTTTGCGGTTTCATTGCTCTTGTGGTTCTTATGCTTGAGGACATATCATTAGAATCCGCCGTTTCAGCCGCCGCCGCTTCAATAACCAACGTCGGACCTGCTTTTGACGAGTTTGGTCCTGCCGGCCATTATTCCCACCTCGGGTCGCCTACAAAAATCATTCTCTCGCTGGCTATGATCGTAGGAAGGCTTGAGCTGTACACAGTTTTGGTGCTTCTTATGCCGTCTTTTTGGAAAAGGTAGAAAAAAAAAGGGGGGGGTAACTTAACAGAATAGTTTCTCAACCAGAAACCATCCTGAGAAATAATGTTTTTATTAACAGAGAAGAAATTTTTTCATTGCAGCCGATCCTAAATCAGGTCAGTGATGGACAAGTTCTTTTTGAAAATTGTTGGAACTGAATGTAATCTAGCACATATAATGCGGTAGTATTGAATTCTTTCCTCTCCCGCTTCCAGCGGGTGTTTATTTTTTACGGTATCGGTTTTCAGAAGACATGAAAGTTATCGTTAATCCCAAACAGCCACTGGATTTTCATACTTCGGCGGGCATTGGAAATTTTGACGGTATTCATCTGGGACACAAAAAAATAATAGAGACCGCGAAACACCGCTCGCGGGAAAATTCCACGCGTTGCTGCGTAATTACTTTTGACCCTCATCCCCAGAAAGTTCTCGGCAGAAAGGAGGTTCCCCTCATTTTTCCACTGGAACGAAGGTTCAAGATGCTTGAGTCCGAAGGGGTTGATGCGGTTATCTGCCTTAATTTCACCCGTGAACTGTCAAAGGTGAGTGCGGAGGATTTTGTAAAGGAAATCCTCCTTAATCGCCTGAAAATAAAGGACATAGTCGTGGGACCAGGGTTTTCTTTCGGACACAAAAGAAAGGGAGATGTCGATCTTCTACGGTCAATGGGAGAAACCTACGGCTTTAGTACTGTAGTTGCAGAAGTGGCTCGGGTGGATGATAAGGTGGTAAGCAGCAGTGCCATCAGGAACCTTATAAGAGACGGAGAGATCAAGGAGGCAAACCGCTTTTTCGGTTACGATTACCGCATAGAGGGTGTCGTTGTGGAAGGTGAGAGAAGAGGCAGGAAACTGGGCTTTCCTACGGTTAACCTTGACACTGAATTTGAGATTCTTCCCAGGCCGGGAGTCTATGCTACCTACGTCAGACTCTCAGACGGTTTACATGAGAGCATCACCAACATAGGAATACGTCCAACGTTTGAGGAGAGCAAGCTTACTGTTGAGACCCATATTTTTGATTTCAGCGACGATCTTTACGGAAACAAAATCGTGGTTAATTTCGTCGGAAGACTTAGGGACGAGAAGCGTTTTGCTAGCGTGGACGGGCTTGTGACGCAGATCAGAAAAGATATTACGGCGGTGCGGGAAATTCTTCGCGACCATCCGAAGGAAGAGAGGATTTGGGAATAAAAGCCACAACGAGGCTATACGGCATCTTCGGTCATCCGGTATCCCAGAGCTTGTCTCCCGCCATGCATAACGCGGCATTTGAGCATCTGGGACTTGACTGCGTTTATCTGGCTTTTGACGTGGATCCCCGGAACATAGACGGTGCCGTGAGTTCGATAAGAAACCTCGGCATTTGCGGAATCAATGTCACCATTCCGCATAAGCAGTCGGTTATAGCGGGTCTGGACGAGATCGCCCCCGAGGCGTCCATGGTCGGAGCCGTAAACACCATATTTAACAGGGACGGCACGCTTAAGGGTTACAACACTGATGTCTCCGGAGTGCTCAGAGCTATTCATTCTGAACTTGAGTTCGTGCCCCGGGACAAGACTGCTTTTATCGTGGGAGCCGGAGGAGCATCAAGGGCCGTAATAGTGGCCATGTGTGGAGGCGGCGCCCGAAGGGTTGCGATTGCGAACAGAACCTACTCGAAAGCGAAACAGCTTTCAGAAGAGTTTTCCGCGAGCTTTGCAGACGTTGGATTCTCCGCGGCATCGCTTGACGACACAGACAGGATTTCTCAGCTGATGGCAAGTGCTGACATCTTCATTAACTGTTCGTCTGCCGGGATGGGCGATATCGAACCTCTCTGCCTCCCGCTTGAACTTCTTGGCAAGAACTGCGTGGTCTACGATCTTGTATACAAGCCCGCGGTTACTCCTCTTGTAAGGGATTCAAGAGCTTTGGGCTTAAAGGCGGAATCCGGACTCGGAATGCTGCTTTACCAGGGAGTTGACGCTTTTGAGATCTGGACGGGCGAGAATGCCCCGGTTGAGGTGATGAGACAAGCCCTTTCGGTTCCCGGCGGGTAAGGGGTCCGATTTTTTGGTACAATGAGCCCAGAGGTTTTTAATCTGTCACGGGAGAATTTTAATGAAAGTAACCAGCCCAGCCGGTGATTTTGAAATAACGGTGAACGAGTCGTCCGTGGAGGGTGATTTTATAGTAATAAACGGTCAGATGGGTGTGTGGGATTCGCAAATCTACATGAAACCCTCAGACCTTCTCAGCTTTGCGGGTGTGTTGTTAAACCTTCAGGTTGTTTTATTTCTCGTGAAGCAACCGTTCAGATGGATTTTCGGCAGAAGACGGGGTTGACCGAGAGATAGTGCGAAGAGTTTTCCTAACCGTCAGAAAACGGGTCGGGAATATCGGGATGCCAGCGCGCAAAATGGTTTTTATGCGCCTCCGTATAAGCTCCAGGCGGATAATACTTATCGTAAAAATCCAAGTCTAGGTGGTGAGCCTGCACCATGAATCGAAGAAACATGGGATCGGAAAAAGCGGGAAATCTTCCGTATGTATAGTAAACGTAGTTGCAGATGTCTTTTACGACTTGAATTTCGTCTTTACTGGGCCTTTCAACCTCCGCTAGCACTCCTGTCGGGTCTTTGTAGGGAAGCTTGTGCGATTCCCAGTTTGTCCATTTCATATCGTTAAACGCTTCCACGGCTTCTCCCATGTCCTTATAGTACGGCGGGCAGAATGATTGGAACAGGTCATCTCTGCCTACGGCTACGGGATTCGGATTTCCTGTGTCGCCCTGTATCCTGGGAGTTGTGAACCGAAAACCAAGCCCCCTGTTAAAAGGTGTTCCCCCAAGCATGAACATGCTCGCAAATCCGCTGAAGAGCCATCCTCCAAGTCCCAGGGTCTGAAGCGCCAAGACCATGTTCTGTCCCATAAAAGCCTGTTCCGCAATATAGCCGTTTGCAAAGCGAAGCTCCGCTTCGACAAGCGGCATTCTTTTCGATTTGTCAAGAAAGTCTCCTTCAAGCCAGTGCGCGGTTCCGGGCGGTCTCAGATTGTGAAGCTCGTCGACAAAGTTAAACCTGTGGTCCGGTCTCATGTAAAAGAAATAAAGATTGATTATGCACGCAGAAAGATCCGTTACCGGCATGAACACTGTCGTCCCGGGCTTGTTCACGTTCCACAGATTGTGGGCGGCGATTCCCGGAGGTTTTGACGGCAGGTCCGCTCTTCCGTCCGAAAGCTTGGTCCTAGATTCACGGAACAGCTCAAGTATCCGGTCTACTCTCTGGTGGCGGGTCATTTTCTCAAGACCCTCGAAATCCTCGGCACGCCGATCGTGCATTTTTATCATGTAAAGACCTTCGTCATTTGTGTAGAAAAGCTCTGTTCTGTGCACGTCTCCGAGGGCGGGGATAGTTTTGCTCGTAAACTGCATCTCAAGGTCAAGACCCACATGCGGAGGGAAATCGGAAAGATTTATGTTTTTTATACCGAGGCCGGTCCACACCAGTATGGCTTCTTCAAGTTCGGACAAGGGTATCGGGTCGTGTTTGGATTTGTACTGAAGAGGCCCTTTTTCGATCTCCATTCCGAGGCCGAAGCGTCGGGACCTTCTCTGGAAAACAGCATCGTAAAAGCCGTGGTCTATAGCGTGATCGAGGCCTTGTGGGTATTCGCTCATGAATTTCTCCTTAAGTTTGGTCTGCGAGTCTGCGTCGGCAAGGTTATTCCTTCTCGTCGGAATTGGATTGAATCACAAGTTTCATGTATTCGTTTTCCGTAATTATCTCGCGCGGATTCTCAACCCTGTCAAGAAACATCACTCCGTTTATGTGATCGTACTCATGCTGGAAGACCCTGGCCGCAAAACCCGAAAAATCTTCTTCCACGAGATTGTTGTCTCTGTCCCTGTAAATCGTGCGGATCGATTTGTGTCTTGGTGCAAGCGCCCGTATTCCGGGGATGCTCAAACACCCCTCCCAGCCTTTTTCCACCTCGTCCGATACCGAGACTATCTCGGGGTTGATTACCACCCTGACTTCTATCTCAGGAGCATCGGGATACCGTGAACTCCGGGCCCCAACAATTATGAATATGCGAAGAGATTCAGATACCTGAGGAGCGGCGATTCCGACACCCCTTGCCTCTGCGGCCGTAACAATCATATCATCGATCAACTCCTGGATCTTTGGGTCACTTATGTTTTTCACCCTCAAAGCCCTTTGTCTGAGCACGGGGTTTCCCAGTTCGGTTATTTCACGTTGTTCTGCCATAGGCTTATTGATTGAAAATGGACTGCCGTTTCGAGCCTCCTTATATGAATTGCGGGGTGGTGTTTGAGATTTTACTATTATAAAACAAAAAGCTGGGAGAACAAAAGTGCCGGGAATTGAACTTATAAAAAGAGCAGAAAACTTCGGGCAAAGTACCGCGGTTGAGGACTGGACGGGGGTTTTTACTTACACGGACTTGCTTCATGCCTCGCGTTTTGTGGCGCTTAACCTGCTTGGCAGCGAAAAAGATCTTACGGAAAAAAGGGTTGCGTTTTTAGTTCCCCCGGGATTTGAGTACGTAGCTGTTAAGCTTGGCATATGGATGGCGGGAGGTGTCTCGGTTCCTTTGGGGATTTTCCATTCTCCAAGAGAAATAGAGTACGTAATAAGGGATTGTGGTGCCGAGACGGTGGTTTTTCACCCCGATCTTGCCCAGAAACTCAAGGGGTTTTCTCCTGATGCCGGCGTTCGGTTACGGAAGCTTCCGGAAGTTCTGCGGCCCGCCCGGGGAGAGCTTCCGGGCATCTGCGACAGGAGAAGAGCGATGATCATATACACAAGCGGCACTACGTCTCGACCCAAGGGAGTGGTTTCGACTCACCTGTGCATAAAAGCCCAGATAAACAGCATGACGGAGGCGTGGGAGTGGGCACCCGAAGATTCCATACTCAACGTACTGCCTCTTCATCATCTCCATGGAATACTGAATGTTGTTCTTTGCTGTCTGTGGTCCGGAGCCAGATGCGTGATGATGGACGGATTCAACGCACGGGAAGTATGGAAGAGGTTCAAAAGAAAAGACCTGACCCTGTTTATGGCTGTTCCGACTGTTTATTCCAAGCTGATAGATCTGTGGGATGATTTTTCCGCTCAAGAGAAAAGAAGCATGAGGAACTGCCTTGCAGGCTTTCGTCTCATGGTTTCGGGCTCCTCCGCTCTTTCCGTGTCCGTTCTTGAAAAATGGAAAGAGATAAGCGGACAGGTGCTTCTTGAGAGATACGGAATGACCGAGATAGGGATGGCTCTTTCTAATCCTTACAGAGGCGAGAGGCTTGCGGGGCGCGTGGGGTTCGCCATGCCCGGGGTTGAGGTGGGAATTTTCGACCGAAGCGGCAGGCGTTTGGGTGTTCAGGAACAAGGGGAGATCAGGGTGAGGGGAGAAGGCGTGTTCCTTGAGTACTGGGAAAATCCTGGTGAGACGGAAAGCGCCTTTCGTGACGGATGGTTCAGAACCGGCGACATCGCATCTTTGGAGCGGGGAGGCTCCTACAGGATACTCGGGCGGGAATCGGTTGACATAATAAAGTCCGGGGGATACAAGATATCCGCTCTTGAAATCGAAGAGGTGCTAAACGAGCATCCGCTCATTGAGGAATGCGCTGTGGTAGGGGTTTCCGATCCAAGCTGGGGAGAGAGGGTGGGTGCGGCCGTTGTGCCGGTGAAGGGTTCGTCAATTGAGCTTTCAGAGCTTCGCGTCTGGGCTTCGGACAAACTTGCCCGGTATAAACTTCCGACCTTGCTTCTTGTGCTTTCGTCGCTTCCGAGAAACTCAATGGGAAAAGTAACCAAAAACAGCATTAAGCAGTCTTTTAAAAATAGTTTATAATTTTTCTCTGTTAATCCGAAGCCAGTCTTTTCTGGTTTTTAAGGGTAAAGTGGAAAGAAACATGAGCCGGACTGAGAACACACCCATACCTTCAAACGGCCGTGTCCGTTACGGTCCCGACATGAGAGTTCTTATCGTCGGCGCCGGCGTTGCCGGACTGACGCTCTGCGGTCTTCTGGAGCAGAGGGGTTTTCGTCCTACCCTTGTAGAGGGGGCTCCGCTGTTCGGGGATGTTGGATACGTGATAGTTGTCTGGCCTTCAGGCAGCAGGATACTCAAAGGGCTCGGTCTTTACGAACTTCTGAGGGAACGTGGTTGTGCTTTTACAAATTACAACATTTCCAACTACAGGGGAAAGTGTATAAACAGCTACACGATTGATTCTGTGGTTGAGAAGTACGGTCCCATAATAAGCATTTACCGCCCCGATCTCATAGACATACTCTTGGAGGCGGTAAGCGGTGATTCGGTCAGGATGAACACAACGGTTGTCTCCCTTGAGGAAACCGGCAATGGAGTCGAGACGGTATTCAGCGACGGAAGCACGGGAACCTACGATCTTGTTATAGGATGCGACGGGATAAGGTCAAAAGTCCGAAAAGACACCTTCGGCGACATGCCTCTTCGCTACAGCGGCATGTCCGGTTGGGGTTTCTGGGTTAACCCGGATCTCTGCAAAAGCGAAGGAATCGTTGAGTACTGGGGGAAAGGGAAGTTTTTCGGGATGTGGCCGACGCGCGGACGTCTTGCAGTTTTCACCAGCGTGAGGAGAAAATCAGGTGTCCGGGACAGTGTTGATACCAGGATACAGAACATCAGGGAGAACTTTTCTGAGTTCGGAGGCGTGGTGCCGGAAACCCTGCGCAGTCTTGATGACCCCCGCAATATTTACTATGACGAGTACAACGACCTCAGAATGGACAGCTGGTCGCAGGGAAGGGTGGTGCTTGTCGGAGACTCGGCTCACGCGATACTTCCCAATGCCGGCGCCGGCGTATCAATGGCTATGGAATCGGCGGCTGTTCTGGCCGAGGAGCTTTGCAGGACCGATTCAGTGAACCTCCCTCACGCCTTCTGGCAGTATGAGTCAAGAAGAAAAGGAAGGGTGAACAAGGTTCAGAACCAGTCAAGAATCATGGGGAAATTCATATACACCGAAAGCGGTGTTCTCTCGTCTGTCCGTGATTATATTGTTAAAGCGTACTCAAGCAGACAGCTTTTCGGGTACTGGGATAGCATGCTGAAAGATCCTCTTTGAGATTAACGTCCCGCACTTAAATTTTTTTATTCTGGAGCGTAATTTTAATGAACTCAATTGGTAATCTGTTTTTTTTCTTCATCGTGGCGGTTGTTTTATCGTTTCCTCAATCGGAAGCTCTTTCACATGGTCCCTCTGAATCCATTTCCGCTACGGTAAAACGCCTTACCCCTTCGGTCGTTAATATAAGCACAACAAACGTGACAAAAGCGTCGCCGTTTACTTCCCCGTACCAGGATGAATATTTCAGAAAGTTTTTCGAAAAGTTTTTCTCCGATCAGATGCCTGAGAGAGAATTCAGAAACAAGGGACTGGGCTCGGGATTCATAATAAGTTCGGACGGCTACATAATCACTAACGATCATGTCGTGAGAAAAGCCGAGGAGATCGAGGTCATACTTGAAGGCGGCAAAAAATATACTGCCAAGATAATTGGCACAGATCCCGTGACAGATCTTGCTCTGCTGAAAATTGATCCGGGAGAACCTCTTCCTGCTGTGGAAATGGGAGATTCCTCGGCCCTTGCTATAGGAGATTCGGTTTTTGCCATAGGAAATCCTTTCGGCCTTGGTCACACGGTTACCGCCGGGATAGTGAGTGCAAAGGCAAGAGCCCTTGGAATCGGGCGATACGACAACTTCATTCAGACCGATGCAGCTATTAATCCTGGAAACAGCGGCGGACCGCTTTTTAACTACGAGGGCAAAGTGGTGGATGTAAACACAGCTGTCATGGCCCGTGGTCAGGGCCTTGGCTTCGCCATACCGATAAGCATGGCGAAAACTGTCGTTGAGCATCTTAAAGACCATGGAAAAGTTATCAGGGGCTGGCTTGGAGTAATGATTCAGGATATAACACCGGAAATCTCTGAAGCTCTCGGGATCAACCGTGACAAGGGAGGGCTTGTGTCAGAGGTCAAGGAAGGGAGTCCTGCGGACAAGGCAGGTCTTAAGAGGGGAGACGTTATTATTTCCGTTTCGGACGAAGAGATTCCGGATGCCGCTGCGCTTGCAAGGAAACTGGCACTTACCAAGCCCGGTGTCGATACAAAATTCGTGGTGCTTCGCGACGGGAAGGAGAAGATTCTTACCGCAAAGCTTATCGAACATCCAGAAAACGAAAAAGTTGAGGAATCCCCTGATAAGCTGAAAACCGAGGAAGAACTCGGCATTGAAGTAGCCGAGATAACCGAACAACTGAGAGGCCGGTTCAAGATCGAAGCGGCGGGCGGAGTTATTATCAAAAAAGTTCTGCCCGGGAGCCTCGCCTCGGAAGCGGGATTTCGCCGAGGTGACGTGATAGTGGAGGTAAACGGGGATGCAGTTAAAGGACTTGATGAATATCACGAAGTGCTTGAGAAACACAGATCGAAGGAGGCACTGCTCTTTCTTGTCGAACGCGGGGGAAGGACGATATATCTTGGTGTAAGGATGGAGCGGGAGTGATGATAGAGAAAAAACTCGCAGAACTTGGAATAGAACTTGCCGAGAAAGTTCCGGCTCTTGGAAGCTATGTTCCCGCTACTGTGTCGGGAAATCTGATTTTTGTGTCGGGTCAGCTTCCCGTCCAGGAAGGGAAGCTTGTTTTTATGGGTAAAGTGGGGTCTGACCTTACGGTTGAGAATGGCTACGAGGCGGCGAGGCTCGCGGCGATAAACGGTCTTTCTGTGATAAGTCATACCGTGGATCTTTCCAGGCTAAGCAGAATTGTGAAAGTAACGGGTTACGTGGCCAGCGCCCCGGGATTTACAGAACAGCACAAGGTGGTTAACGGAGCCTCAGAGTTTTTCTCCGACGTGCTGTCTGAGAACGGACGCCACGCAAGGGTTGCAGTTGGGGTTCCCGCACTTCCGATGGACTCCCCGGTAGAAATTGAAATCATAGCCGAATTCTCGCCCGGCTAGGTTTTCTGAGAATCTGGGGTTTTGCCCTTATGTTTCCTGTATACCTTTATTCAGACAGTCCTTCCCAATCCCTCGTCATGCGGCACGTCACGGATTTTATTGCGGATCTGGGTCTTTCGGTTGAGTTTCGCGGTGACTTTTTGAGTTATCTGTCGCCGGATGCCGAGGAAATGGCGGAGCTTGAATACTTTTTTTCAAGAGCCAGGGTTTCTGACATTGAAACGCCCGTTGATTTCTTCGCAACTCATCCGCCGTCCGAACCGTTTGAAAAGGAACTTTATGACGGTTTCTGGGTCCAGAGAATATTATCGAGGTTCTTTCTTAAAAAGCAGCCCGGCGAACTCACAGAAAACGGCTTTCATGCGGTTATAACGGGCAGACTGCTCGGCACTTACGGATCTCGAAGATATCACGCCAGAGTTGTAATCTCAGGATTTCCGTCCTTTGTATCAACTTCGGGACTTGTGGAAGGTCCGGCAAGACCCAGAGAGTATTATTTCCTCAAGGCGGAGTTTATCCGTTCGGGAAAGGATCTGTCAGAGCTTGACGAAGCGTTTCGTGGAAAGTTCGTTGATTACGAAGACCAGAGAATAACAAAGATAACAGGCTCCTACGTACTTCAGCCTCTGCTACATCATTTTTCCGGAAAAGAATTTTGCGAAAACAGCAGATGCGTGCTTTTTAATTCCCACTGGCAGAAAGAAGTTCTGGACATCCAGTACTCGGGTGTTTTGTGCGCCGAGTGCGAAAGCGAGATAAGGAAGATAGCGAAAAGTCGGTAGGTGCTATACTCCGCATACATGGCAGCGAACTGGAACCGCCCCGATCTCTAGGAGTCTGTCGGACTTTAGCGGTCATTTAATGTCAAAATAACGGTATCAAGATGTCTGAGAAGGAGAAGACAATGAGACGGAGGTTTGTATCAGCAGACCGCAAGACGCCGCAGATGTTTCCGCCTACAATAGAAGAGTATCTGCCCGAAGACCATCTTGCCCGGTTTGTGGTGGAGATAGTTGAGCAGCTGGATCTGAGAAGGCTGACGGAAGCGTATTCGGGCAGGGGGTCGGCAGCGTATCATCCGGGAATGAAGGTGGCTCTTCTGTTCTACGGATACGCGACGGGGACATTCTCTTCCCGGAAGCTTGAGAAGGCAACATATGACAGTGTGGCGTACAGGTATATATGCGCTAACAGCAATCCGGATCATGACAGCATAAACAGGTTCCGCAAGAGGTTTGGCAAGGAGCTTGGGGTATTGTTTGTACAGATACTGCAGATAGCGGGACAGATAGGGATGGGCACGGTGAGTGTGGATGGCACGAAGATAAAGGCTAATGCGAGCAGGCACAAGGCACTGAGCTGGAAGAGGGCAAGGAAGATAGAAAAGCAGCTGAACAAAGAAGTGAAGGAACTGATGAGACTTGCACGGGAGGCTGACAACTCTAAACTGCCAGAGGATATGAATGTTCCCGAAGAACTTCAGAGACGGGAAGCGAAGCGTGAGATACAGGAGCGGGCAAAGCACAGGTATGAGCGGGAGTCAGAAGTGTACGGGGAGAAGGTAGAGAAGCGGGAACAGTATGAGAAGCAAAGCGGGAAGAAGGCAGGAGGGAGCAGACCGAGGGATAAGGATCAGGTGAATCTTGTGGACGGAGATTCGCGGATAATGCCTTCGGGAGGGGGATTTGAGCAGGCATACAACGCTCAGGGTGCAGTGGATGTGGAGAGCAGACTTATAGTGACCAGGCATGTAACGCAGAACACAAACGACAAGCGTGAGATAGAGCCCGTGCTTGAGCAGTTAAAGGAGAATGAGCAGAGGCTTGGCAAGGCTGAGAATCTGCTTGCCGACAGCGGATATTACAGTGCAAGCAACGTTAACTTATGTGACAGGGCGGGGATAAAGCCTTATATATCCAAACGCAGGGAGAAGCACAACAGACCGTTTTGGGAGAGATTCGCACAGTGCAATGAGGAGGAGAAAGAGCCGGCAACACCGGTTGAAGACATGCAGAGGAGGCTTGGAACATCCGCAGGCAAAAAGATGTACTCAAAACGCAAGTCAACGATAGAGCCTGTGTTCGGAATAATAAAGCAGGTGATGGGATTCCGGCAGTTTATGGTGCGGGGGCTTGAAGCTGTGCGCGGAGAGTGGAATCTTGTGTGCATAGGGTACAACCTGAAGAGAATGTATGCGTTGAAGGGCTGACAAAGAGGTGAGAGAGCAGAGAATATTGGGGATTTGAGGTAAAAACAGCTCCCCGAAGCTTAGCTGAACCTCCAAAATCAAGGATTTTTGCCGATATGACTTTCACCAGCTCTGAATCAGTTGGATTTCCCCTCAATTGTTCGCTAAGAGCGACAGACTCCTAGAAAACCACAAGAAAATCAGGCTGGCAGGTTAGTGCTTTAGTATCTGACTTAAAAACAGCTTAGTCCTTTCATTCTGCGGGTTCAGGAAGAAGTTGTCGGGGCTGTTCTCCTCAACGATTTCGCCGCCGTCCATGAAGATGACGCGGTCGGCAACCGTTCTTGCGAATCCCATTTCATGAGTCACGCATATCATCGTGATTCCTTCGTCTGCAAGCTGAACCATTACGTCTAGCACTTCCTTTATCATTTCGGGGTCAAGCGACGATGTCGGTTCGTCAAAAAGCATGATTCTGGGTTCCATGCAGAGGCTTCTAGCTATTGCCACTCGTTGCTGCTGGCCGCCCGAGAGCTGGCCCGGGTACTTGTGTGCCTGCTCAGGAATTTTGACTCTTTCAAGATACTTCATTGCCATAGTGTTTGCCTCCGCAAGGGGCGTTTTGCGGACCCATATGGGGGCTAGGGAACAGTTCTCAAGCACAGTCAGGTGAGGAAACAGGTTGAAATGCTGAAAGACCATGCCCACCTCGCGTCGAACCATTTCGATGTTCTTCAGATCATGGGAAATTTCTATTCCGTCAACGATAATTTCTCCCTTCTGGTGCTCTTCAAGCCGGTTGATGCATCTGATCAGGGTTGATTTTCCCGAACCCGAGGGGCCGCATACGACGATCCTTTCTCCTCTTGCCACCTCAAGATTAATGTTCTTAAGCACGTGGAATTGTCCGTACCACTTGTGTACGCCCCGCATCATTATCATAGAGGGCTCCATCGTGGCCGAATTATTTTTCTCGTCCATTGATTGCGCTTTCTGCGTCATTTCGTGTAGTTGTATTCCCCCCCCCCTCTTATCTTTTGTAATCGGTTTTAAGCTTGTTTTCAAGGTAAAGAGAGTACCTTGCCATTGCGAAACATGATATGAAAAAGAATATAGCCACAAAAAGGTAAACCTCGCTTGAAAGTCCAGTCCACTTGGCGTCAGCCAGAGATGCCCTGCCGATTCCTAGAGGGTCTAGCAGTCCGATAATAATTACAAGCGTTGTGTCCTTGTATAGTCCTATGAAAGTGTTCACGATGCCGGGTATAGAAATCTTAAGTGCCTGGGGCAGTACTATCAGCCGCATCGAGGACCAGTAACTAAGCCCCATGGAGCTTGCCGCCTCGAACTGTCCCTTTGGTATTGACTGCAGTCCTCCACGGATCACTTCTGCCATGTACGCTGACGCGAACAGCGTCACCATGATCAGCACGCGCAACAGAAGGTCGAAAGTTATTCCCGGGGGAAGAAAGTAGTTGAGCATCGTCGAAGCCGCGAACAGAAGGGTGATAAGTGGTACTCCGCGTATAAACTCGATAAAGCCTATTGAAAACATCTGGATGATGCGCAGATTTGACTGGCGTCCGAGGGCGAGCAGAATCCCTAGCGGAAGCGAAAACCCTATTCCTGTTATTCCGATTACGAGAGTCAGCATAAAACCGCCGAACTGATCCGTTTCAACCGGGACGAGGCCTAATCCCCCTACCAGAAGCCAACCTGCGACAAAAGGAAAAGCGACGGCGATATGAATGGCGTGTTTTCTCAGAGGCGCTCTGTCAAAAAGTATGGGGATCATCGTCAGAATCATAAGTACGACCGAGAGGTTTACCCGCCAGCGCTCGGCCTCAGGATAGAAACCGTAGGTAAACAGGCTCAGACGTTCGCCGATGACTGCCCAGCATGCTCCTGTGCCCTTGGCGCGGCATTCGTCACGGCTTTCGGCTGTCCAGGTAGCGTCAAAAAACAGCCAGTCAAGAAGTGCCGGAACTGTTTCTATCAGGAACCATACAGCAAGAAGCGTTATTACTATGTTTGTGGTACTTGAAAGGAAATTTTTCCTTACCCAGGCCCAAGGCCCTACCACGCTGGACGGCGGGGGAAGATCCGGATGTTCTCCAACTTTGTAGGTTTGCTCGTTTATTGAGATTTCCTCCTAGCGTTCAGTCAGCTTTATCTGCTTGTTGTATAAGTTCATTCCGGCCGATATTAAAAGTGACAGTACAAGATAAAGAACCAGCACTATGATCATGCACTCCATTTCCCTCCCAGTCTGATTAAGGGAGATGCCGCCTATTGTGGCTACTATGTCCATGTAGCCTATGGCAATGGCAAGGGACGAGTTTTTGGTGAGATTAAGGTACTGCGAGGTAAGAGGTGGTACTATCACCCGAAGTGCCTGCGGAATTACGATCAGACTGAGCGTTCTGCTGCGGCTTATGCCCAGTGAAAGCGACGCCTCTGTCTGCCCGTAGTTGACGGCGAGTATTCCCGCCCTTACTATCTCGGCGATAAAGGCCGCCGTGTAGAATGAGAGCGCAAGCCAGAGTGCTGTGAATTCGGGGCGTACGACCATTCCTCCCTCAAAGTTAAATCCCCTGAATTCCGGTGTTTCAAATGAGACAGGAGAGCCCAGCAGGAAATAGGAAACAAGCGGAAGGCCTAGTATAACTCCGAGCGATATCCAGAATACAGGGTAATGCCCCCCCGTTTTTTTCTGTATGTTGGCGGCGTACCTGCGAAACCATATAACGAAGATGATGCCTGCGGCGAATACACCTAAGACGCCTAAGAACAGCGGTTCAAAAAACGGCTTCGGCAAGTAAAATCCGCGGTTTGTAAGAAACGCTATCCCGCCGAGGTCAACAGCATCCGTCGTCGGCGGGAAAGTGTGCGTCATGATACCGTACACAAGAAGTATATGGAGCAGCAAGGGGACATTCCTTACGTAATCTATATAGATAAGGGCGAGTTTGCTTGCGAGCAGGTTCTTTGAGAGGCGCAACACTCCAATTATGAAGCCTGCGACAGTTGCCAAGACAATCCCGGTTACTGCCACAAGCAGAGTGTTCGATACTCCCACCAGCATCGCACGAAAGTGGGTGGAGCGGGATGTGTACTCTATTAGAGTCTGGCTTATGTCATAGTTCGCTGGTTCCCAAAGGTAGGCAAAACTCAATCCTTTCCCCAAGGCTTCCAGATTTACAACGGCGTTTCTTACCAGATAGGCAAGGGTCGCAAAAACCAGAAAAACTGCTACAATTTGAATAATGACTGCCCGGGAATTCTCATCTCTCCATAATCGAGATAAAAGGACCTGAAGATGCATTTTCTTAGCTTCTGTCCCCGGGCTCTAGTCATCATTAAAAGTCATTACAATTAATTGATTACAGGCTAAAACCCTTTTTTTGTTCCTCCAATCAACGTGCGGGGGCTGCGTAAAGAATTCCTCCGTCTTTCCAAGAAGCGTTGAGCCCTCTTGACAGAGCTAAGGGAGTTTTCGCTCCCAAGTGCCTTTCGAATATCTCTCCGTAATTGCCTACGGCTGAGATGGCGCGAACGGCCCACTTCTTGTCAAGACCAAGCATTTCCCCCATGCTTCCTTCTGTGCCCAGAATACGATTAATGCTGGGGTTTCCTCCAGGAGCTGAGGCGAGCTTGGCTACGTTTTTCGAATTGATACCCAGTTCTTCGGCTTCAATCAGCGCGTTTACGACCCACTTTCCGATGTCGGCCCAGCGGTCATCGCCGTGGCGCACCGCTCCCGCGAGGGGTTCCTTGGAAATGATCTCGGGAAGAATTATATGCGCTGAAGGATCTTTAAGCACCGCACGTGTAGAGGCTAAACCTGAGGCGTCAGTCGTATACACGTCGCATCTTTTGCTGGTGTAGGCCTTGATGCTTTCTTCATTGGTTTCGGTGTTTACAGGTTCGTATTTCATATTGTTTGAACGGAAATAATCCGCCAAGTTAAGTTCGGTGGTAGTACCGGCCTGCACGCAGATAGAAGCTCCGTTCAGCTGTTTAGCGGAAGTTACTCCCGCCGCTTTGCGAATCAGGAAGCCCTGTCCATCGTAATAGTTAACTGGCAGAAACGTAAGTTTCAGATCAACGTCGCGGCTAAGCGTCTCGGTGGTGTTACGGAACAGAATGTCGCCTTCGCCGGAGTTAAGCAGGGTGAAGCGCGTTTTGTTCGTTGAAGGTACGAATTTCACCTTGTCGCCGCTTCCAAGCACGGCCGCTGCAACGGCACGACAGAAATCAATGTCAAATCCAGTCCATTCGCCTTTTTCATCCGGAGAAGCAAATCCCACCAAACCTGATGAAACGATGCAGTTAACTTTCCCTCGAGCTCTCACTTCCTCAAGCGTCCCCGCATCTGCTACAACCGTGGATAAACACAGTACGGCGATAATTGCCAAAAATTTAATCACTCTCATATCTTTAACCTCCTTATACTTAAATAGTAGAATACCCTAGGCTCTGTAGAACGGCTTAAATAAGCCTGAACCACCACGCGAATTATAACCATATTTTGCGGTATTTTGCAATTGTCAATCGCTGAACTTTCAGGAAGTCACCGCAACGAAATCCGCTGTAAGAAAAACAAATTGAAGAGCGGGTTTAGGGGGAAGCAGCCTATTCGCCTCTGTCTGTTATCCTAGCGAAAAGATTTTCTCCTTTTTTTACGACAGTTCCAGGTTTTATACCTCCCCAGTGCGTACCTTCAGCTGCAACTTCAGCAGACAGGCCAATTTTTCCTCGGATCTTGCGTGTGGTTTCCGGCAAAAAAGGGTAAAGGAGAAAGGAAATCAATCTTATGCTCTCTGCAAGCGTCCATAGAACCGTTTTGAGTCGTTCGGCCTGTTCTTCCTGCTTTGCGAGTTTCCATGGCGCCGTATCATCGACATACTTGTTTACAAGTGCTATGAATTCCCATATGCGGGAAAGAGCCCTGTTAAAAGCAAGTTCCTCTAGATCGGCACAGATCTGGCGGACCGTCTCTTGATAGGAATTCTCTATTTTTTTCTCGCTTTCCGATAGTTCGGAGGGTTGGGGGACAGTCCCTCCAAGATATCTCTCTATCATCCCCAGCGAACGGCTTACAAGATTTCCAAGTCCGTTTACGAGTTCTCCATTCACGCGGCTCACAAGCGATTTTCTGGAGTAGTCCCCATCTTGCCCGAAAGGTATTTCGCGAAGCAGAAAGTAGCGGAATATCTCAGAGCCGAATTCCTCTACCACCTGATACGGATCCACAACGTTTCCCAAGGATTTTGACAGAAGTGGACCCCAAAAATCAGACAGCACCTTAAGTGTATTTCCTTGGTATTCTAAAAGAGTATACAGGAGGTACATAATGAAGAGTAAAAGACGTAATCATTCACCGCAGTTCAAGGCAAAGGTAGCGTTTTTGGCGGTAAAAGGAGACAAGACAGTAGCGGAGCTTGCCCGGCAGTTTGAGGTTCATCCCAATCAGATAAGCATGTGGAAGAAGAAGCAGCTCGGCAACGCCGCGGACAAAGTGTTCGGCCAGGGGGCGGGCAGCAAGGCGGCGGGCGAGAGCAAGTACGTAAACCAGCTTGAATCCAAGGTGGGCCAGCTGACGCTGGAGAACGATTTTTTATCAAAGGCGCTCGGTCGGCAGCGGCGCAAGAAGTTGGTAGTGCGCGGCCGGGCACTTTCTTTGGTAAGGCAGTGCAAACTGCTGGATATAAATCGCTCAAATATTTACTACAAACCTGTGGGGGTATCCCCGCAGGACGAAGAGATTATGAAGAAGATTGACAGGATCTACATTAAGTATCCGTTTAAGGGTTCAAGAAGGATGGTGTACGCCCTTAAGGCACAGGGCGTACAGGTGGGCAGAAAGCGTGTTATGAGGCTTATGGGGATACGAGGGCTTGCTCCCGGCCCCCAGACCACAAAGAAAGGGGGAGCAGAGCACAGGATATACCCGTATCTGCTGCGGGGGAAGACTGTAGAGCTTCCCGGGCAGGTATGGGCGGCAGACATAACGTATATAGAGATGAGCAGGGGTTTTGTGTATCTGTGTGCGGTAATGGACTGGCACTCGTGCAAGGTTCTTAGCTGGAGAGTGTCTAACACAATGGACAGCAGTTTTTGCGTGGAGGCTCTGGAAGAAGCGCTTTACAAGTATGATAAGCCCGAGATATTCAACACCGATCAAGGAAGTCAGTTCACAAGTGAAGAGTTTACGGGAGTTCTTAAAGACAGAGATATAAAGATAAGCATGGACGGCAAGGGAAGCTGGAGAGACAATGTTTTTGTGGAGAGGCTTTGGAGAAGTGTTAAGTACGAGGAAGTGTATCTGATGGCATATGAATCCGTTGCCTCGGCAAAGGCAGGTATAGGGAAGTGGATAGATTTTTACAATGAAAAAAGACCACATCAGGGGCTTGGAATGAAAACACCGGATGAGGTTTACTATGGTCTTGGGACAGCACAGAAGAATGTGGCTTGAAGCAATGAGACAAACAGAGCAGAGAGTTTATGGTTTTGGGAGTCTTAAAGATGGTTATGCGTTGGTGGGAATACACTTAAGAAAACAAAAATGCTGTCTAAAAAAGGGGACCACCTCTCTTCTCTTTGCACAGTACATGCAAACCGGGAGCCCAACTTTTGTTCTAACTAGGCAACCTCAGAACTTCCAAAGTCTTAATTTTTCCGTCCGAAGCGCCTTTTCCCAAAACCCCCAAAAAACATAACCGCGGCTACAAGAAAGAAGCCAAGCCCCGTGGCTTTGAGATCGCCCCCGTCCGCAGAAGCAATTGCACATCCCCCATCATCATCCTGCTGGGGTGATTCCGGCTGCTCTGGTTCTTCTGGCTGTTCCGGTTCAGGTATCCACGGGCGAACTCGGACAAGTCATCAGGGATGTCCTGACACATCCCTCCCTCGGGCTCGTAGTATTCCTTGTCCGGATATATTCCGGAGCCGAGAACAAAGTTAAAAGGGGAAAAACCGCCTAAATTTGTCTCCAGGAAGTAGCCGTCCTTAACCGATGTGCCGGGAGATAAGCCCCTTATAGGGTTTCCGCTGTCGTCAACCACCAAGTCATCATTTCTGAGAGGATTAGACCAGTAGTATTCTAAAAATCCGTCGTCTACGCCATCCTGATCCAATATATTGCGCACAGTCGTCCCGTAGTCTATGCAACCGTCATACAGACGCACTTCGGGAGGGGGATTTGAGCAGGCATACAACGCTCAGGGTGCAGTGGATGTGGAGAGCAGACTTATAGTGACCAGGCATGTAACGCAGAACACAAACGACAAGCGTGAGATAGAGCCCGTGCTTGAGCAGTTAAAGGAGAATGAGCAGAGGCTTGGCAAGGCTGAGAATCTGCTTGCCGACAGCGGTGGTCCCCTTTTTTAGACAGCATTTTTGTTTTTTTAAGTGTATTCCCACCAACGCATAACCATCTTTAAAACTCCCAAAACCATAAACTCTCTGCTCTGTTTGTCTCATTGCTTCAAGCCACATTCTTCTGTGCTGTCCCAAGACCATAGTAAACCTCATCCGGTGTTTTCATTCCAAGCCCCTGATGTGGTCTTTTTTCATTGTAAAAATCTATCCACTTCCCTATACCTGCCTTTGCCGAGGCAACGGATTCATATGCCATCAGATACACTTCCTCGTACTTAACACTTCTCCAAAGCCTCTCCACAAAAACATTGTCTCTCCAGCTTCCCTTGCCGTCCATGCTTATCTTTATATCTCTGTCTTTAAGAACTCCCGTAAACTCTTCACTTGTGAACTGACTTCCTTGATCGGTGTTGAATATCTCGGGCTTATCATACTTGTAAAGCGCTTCTTCCAGAGCCTCCACGCAAAAACTGCTGTCCATTGTGTTAGACACTCTCCAGCTAAGAACCTTGCACGAGTGCCAGTCCATTACCGCACACAGATACACAAAACCCCTGCTCATCTCTATATACGTTATGTCTGCCGCCCATACCTGCCCGGGAAGCTCTACAGTCTTCCCCCGCAGCAGATACGGGTATATCCTGTGCTCTGCTCCCCCTTTCTTTGTAGTCTGGGGGCCGGGAGCAAGCCCTCGTATCCCCATAAGCCTCATAACACGCTTTCTGCCCACCTGTACGCCCTGTGCCTTAAGGGCGTACACCATCCTTCTTGAACCCTTAAACGGATACTTAATGTAGATCCTGTCAATCTTCTTCACAATCTCTTCGTCCTGCGGGGATACCCCCACAGGTTTGTAGTAAATATTTGAGCGATTTATATCCAGCAGTTTGCACTGCCTTACCAAAGAAAGTGCCCGGCCGCGCACTACCAACTTCTTGCGCCGCTGCCGACCGAGCGCCTTTGATAAAAAATCGTTCTCCAGCGTCAGCTGGCCCACCTTGGATTCAAGCTGGTTTACGTACTTGCTCTCGCCCGCCGCCTTGCTGCCCGCCCCCTGGCCGAACACTTTGTCCGCGGCGTTGCCGAGCTGCTTCTTCTTCCACATGCTTATCTGATTGGGATGAACCTCAAACTGCCGGGCAAGCTCCGCTACTGTCTTGTCTCCTTTTACCGCCAAAAACGCTACCTTTGCCTTGAACTGCGGTGAATGATTACGTCTTTTACTCTTCATTATGTACCTCCTGTATACTCTTTTAGAATACCAAGGAAATACACTTAAGGTGCTGTCTGATTTTTGGGGTCCACTTCTGTCCCCTTATTGTTGACCTGAACGTAAGGTACAAGCCCACGCATTTTTCGGTCAAGTTCGTCTGAGGCGCATTCATTCTCCGATAATCTGAACGATTACATTTCTTGTCCTGGGACGGTTGTCAAAGTCGACAAGCACTATCTGCTGCCAGGTGCCGAGAAGCAGGCCGTTTTGCGAGAAAGGAACCGTGAGTGAAGGACCGAGCACGGATGCCCTGACGTGCGAATGTCCGTTTCCGTCGCCCCATCTGGCGTTGTGTGCGTAGTGCATGGCCTCCGGAGCCATTCTTTCAAACGCGTCTTTAAGATCTGAGCACACCCCGCTTTCGTATTCTATTGTCGTGACCCCGCAGGTGGACCCGGCGACAAAGACCGTGGCCGTTCCCGAAGACAGTTCCGTCTTGGACAGTTCGTGGCTTACGTGAGGGGTTATGTTCAGTATGTCGCAGTCGCCCCGGGTGCTTATGGTGAATGATTTTGTTTGAACCGCCATTGCGTACTCAGAAAAGTCCCAGCTGGCGCAGCTTTCTTAACGCCGTTACGTTCCATCCGCGCTTTTCAAGTTCCTCCGTGAAGCTGCTGTCGAAGTTTCCCCTTATGATCACGTTCTCGGGTCTTGAAACTTCCAGATACTCTGATATCTCGTCGTATCCGAAGTGATTGCTTAAGGGAAACGCCACATCGGCTCGCAGGGCAGACCTCATATGCCCTGAACTTTCCATTGACCGGCCGCTTACAACCGCGACTTTCTTCCTCTTAAGGTTCCTTAGGACAGTGGAATTCCTGTAGGAGGGAGGAGCTATCAGCACCTTGTTTTTAAAATGCTTTCTTTTTATCCCTCCGTAGGGGGGAATCTTCACTCCGAGCTCTTCGTAGAGCCTAAGCGTTCTGGCCATTGCGGGATGAAGGCTCATCTCGATATCCCTTTGCCCGAGAAAGATTATAAGGTCCTGGGCTTTTCCCACGGGGTTTGTTAGGATTACAGGGACGCTGTCCTCAAACAGCGTTGTGTTTACGAATTCGAATACGGATTCCATTACCACCTCAGGCGGCGGGAAAATGAATTTCGGCGTCCCGTAGGCGCAGTTTACGACCAGCGTATCGCATCTTCTGAGTTCCGGGTAACCTGCGGTTCTGGTGTTTTTAAGCTTGAAGCCGCCTGCGTAAACGGTTTTTTTTCCGTTTTTTTCGACGACTATCTGAGCCGCCCCCAGCATCTGTCCCGACGGGATAAGCTCAATCGAGTAGCTGCCCAGGGTGAAAGGTTTTCTCAAGGGGGAGGAGAGAACCGCCGACCCGTTAATCTTTTTGCCCAGAAGCTTTATTGTTTCGGGAGTAGCTATAATTTTTTCGCTTCTGGGGAGCCTGCTGAAGTTTGCGCTTGAAACAAAAGAAAGCGGCACGGCCCGTTTCGAGTCAAAGTATATGTCGGTACCGGAAAGCTTTATTTCAGAACCAGAACTGATCTCCAGCATACGGAGAAAATCTACTTTAGTTTTGCTTTCATAACAAGCGATACGTCCTGCCCCCGCGGGCTTCCGGAATCAGTCGCCCCACTTTGGATGATCAGACGCTCTGTCTGCAGATATTTCGAGGCGAAAAAACGGTTCTGGCCGTCGGTTTTTTCAGTCGTATATGTAATTTGTTAAGCCGGCAAATTTTTTTGTAATGAGCCCTGGCAGGTCATACTGTAGTGTGCTTCTGCACGGGGATCTGCACTTGACTGACCCTTGAAAAGTGCCTGAAATTTGGTTGATTTTTCTCTGAATCAGTGCTACACTTGAAACCTGTCTAACTGACTGAAATTTTGGCAAATATTTAGGTTTTTATATATTGAACTCAACAATTTAAGGAGGATATAATGAAGGTTTTTATGCAAAATACTGTCTTTAAGACAGGGGCCCTTGCGGGTCTTTTTTCATTCATGCTGGTGTTCGGGGGCATATTTCCCGCTGCCACGGTTTCCGTGCACGCAGACCATGTGCTAACGGCAGGCGAGGTGGAAACCGAGGATGATCTTGTAAGGTTTGTGGAGCAAGCGGTTGAAGACTTTTACTTCGACTATCTCCTGAAAGAGCACTGTGATCTTAGAAACTTAGGTCTTGGCCCACAGCTAGAGAGTCTTATCCCCACATTTACTGGTCTTCCAGACCTTTCTCCAGATACGATGCAAGGTCTGTCTGTAGAGGAGATAAAAGGATTAATTGCGCTTTTTAATGGCGATACGGTGCAAGGTATTCTGAAGACTTTAGGGGTTGAGCTTGATATATGGGGGACTTGCGATGAAAGTAAGCTAATGGACTTCAGAGGGTATTTTCAAGATGATGATCCGCGTTGGGAATCAGTCCCCGTATATCTTTACGTATTCACGCACCCCGAGTTGAGACTCTTTTACCACGGGCTGGACCCTTCCTTGGAAGCCTTAAACAGCCTTGAGGGCCTTACGGATGGCACCAGGGATATCGCGCAGTTGTTTACTGATACCGTTACACAACCAGTCCAGAATCGAACGGAAACAGGTTTTCTGGATTACTGCTGGGTGGAGGGGGGAGTTGAAGAAAGTCGTGTCCCAGACGATGGTAATCCCCTGACGGCTCCGGGCGATTCATGGAAAACCAGCTATGTTGTAAATGCCTTTGAACACGTGGGAGTGCCGCCGCCGGCCGATTCTCTGGCAATTGTTTTCGGTTCTGGTATCCATCAGAAAGTACGTAACGAACATACGCCTCCGGAATGCGAGATATACGGTGAGCAACAGCCTGAAGAGATGCCTGAAGAGCCCGAGATGATGGAAGAGGAAGAGACTCCTGCTCCTGACATGAAAACTTCTGGCGGTGGTGACAGCGGCTGCGCGATTGCCTCTGGAAGCAATGGCGCTCCTCTTGGCAATGCGGTTAACCTGCTGTTGATAGTATCCGCCCTGCTTTTTGCCACAGCTCTCGGAAGCCGTGCGGCTGGCAGGCGCAACAGCATTCGGTCTTGATTCAAAAATGCTTTTTTGACTGACCCGGGGTAAAGCTGTTCGGTAACAGCTTGCCGCTCCGGGCGGGTTGATGGTTTGTTAAAATCGATAAGGGGGAAGCGTCATCCGGCGCTTCCCCCTTGTTTTGTCAGTTAACTTCTATTTTCTTTGCAGATTCATCCTGCTTTTTCGGAAGCGTGAGGTGCAAAACGCCGTCTCTGTACTCGGCTTTTATGTTTTCTCTGTCTATTTTGTCGTCAAGGAAGAAACTTCTCTCAAACAGTCCGTAGGATCTCTCAACCCTCGTATATCCTTTCTTCTCGGTTTTGTTCTCGAACTTTTTTTCTCCCCTTATCGTAAGCCGGTTGTCCTTTACGTCTATGTCAATGTCCTCCCTGCTTACCCCGGGCAGTTCCGCCGACAAGACAAAACTGTCTCCGTCGTCAGAAACATCAACTCTCGGACTCCGTACTCCCTCACTCCCCTCGGGATCGGAAACCCCCGAGAGGATGCCTGCAAAATTACGGAAAACATTGCCCGGCTCCCACAGATTTACAGCATATCTCATTACAGTTACCTCCAGATATATGAATTTTATCCCCGTTTCCCCTTCCGCAGTTCCATGTTAGTCATCATCTGCGGGCATTCAAGGATTTTTTTGTTTTCCCCGGGTTGTATTTCCCGCCAAATAATGGTTTGTTAAGTTACGGGAGGAAGATCCATGGCGAGACGGCAGGGCGGATATCTGGTTTCAAAAGCTCTTTACGACCTGGGGGTGAGGGATGTTTTCACCCTTGGGGGAGGGCACATAAATCCCGTTTACAGGGCCTGCATGGATCTCGGCATAAGACTTGTCGACACCCACCACGAACAGGGAGCCGCAATGGCGGCGGACGCTTACGGTAGACTCAGAAGATTGCCCGGGGTATGCCTTGTGACGGCAGGTCCAGGTCTTACAAACGCCCTTACGGGCGTTTCGGGCTCCTATCTGGCAAACTCTCCAATGATACTGATTTCCGGACGTTCGGGGATTGAGGAGAACGACAGGATGTCCCTTCAGGAAATAGATCAGGAAGCAATAGTAAGACCCGTTACCAAGTGGGCAAAAACGGTTTACGAAGTCAGAAGACTGAGGGAGTACGTTTCGGCCGCCTACGTGTCCGCCGTATCTGCCAGGCCGGGGCCCGCATACCTCGGAATGTCCTATGAGGTGCTGTATCCGAGCTGCGACGAAAAGCAGATTTCGCCTGCCAGAGCACCCGTGCCCGATACGGACTGCGAACCGCCCGAGCGCAGAATCTCGGAGTTTTTCCGGCTGCTTTCCGCCTCCAAAAGACCCGTCGTGATTGTCGGAAGCGGCGGATGGTACTCCGGAGCAGAGCAGAGCGTTGCGGAGTTTGCCGAGATGCTTGAGGCACCTTTTTTCACCCTTAACATGGGAAGAGGCATACTGCCGGACGGCCACAGGTACTGCTTCGGGGCGGCTTCCCCGGCAAGTTCCGGGGGGTTTAGGGAAATAAGCGCGAATACGGACCTGGTTATCCTTCTGGGAGTAAGACTCAGCATCTACTCAGGGTTCGGAGGGACCATAAATCCGAAGGCAAAGACGGTCCAGGTGGATATCCATCCCGAGGAGATCGGAAGAAACCGCCCTGCGGATCTCGGAGTGGTCTGCGACCTCGGTTCATTTCTTGAAAAAGCGAATCTCCACATCCGGGAGAACAAAATGAGCTTTGATTTCGGCTCCTGGATGAAGGATGCCCGCTCCTCAAGATCCCGCGCCCGCGCGGCGTTTCGCCGGACCGTTTCCGGATTGAAGGGAATCCACCCGGCCGCGGTGGCAAAAACCGTTTCGGACTACCTCGGCGGAGAAGGGATAATCGCGGTTGACGGCGGGGACTGCCAGTCGTGGACCGACCTTTCCTGCGAAGTTAAAAAACCAGGGCATTACCTTAAAGGAGGGCCTCTCGGGTGCATGGGAGTCGGAGTGCCTTTCGCCCTCGGGGCAAAGGTGGCTTTTCCCGAAAAGCCCGTGGCCCTTGTGAGCGGAGACGGAGCCGTGGCCATGAACTTCATGGAGATGGAAACCGCGGTGAGACACTCCATTCCGTTTGTGGCGGTGGTCTGCAACGATTCCGCATGGGGAATGACCAAGCATCAGATAGACATTGCCTATCCCGACGCGGGGGCGACCCAGGGAGTGGATCTCGGTTTTGTCGATTTTCACAAAATAATAAAGGCGATGGGCGGATACGGGGAGAAGATAGAAAAAATAAAAGACCTGACCCCGGCGCTCGAGAGGGCTTTTTCCTCAGGTCTTCCGGCGGTGCTTAACGTCAGAACCGATCCTGACGCTGTAAGCGGCGCGACGCGCGTGATCACGGAGATGATGATGAGAGCGATGGACTGAACTCTGCCTTTTCGGTTTCAGTCGTTTTTAAGCACGGCCAGAAAAGCTTCCTGCGGTATCTCCACCCTTCCTACCTGCTTCATCCTTTTTTTCCCCTCTTTTTGCTTTTCAAGAAGCTTTCTTTTCCTTGTGACGTCTCCTCCGTAGCATTTCGAAGTGACGTCTTTCCTCATCGCCTTTACGGATTCGCGTGCTATCACTCTGCTTCCGATTGCGGCCTGAATGACTACCTCGTAGAGCTGGCGGGGAATAAGGGAGCGAAGTTTTCCTATAAGTCCCCTTCCTCTCTCGTAGGCTTTGTCTTTGTGGGAGATTATGGAGAGCGCATCGACGGCATTTCCGTTAACTAGGATATCAAGCTTTATGAGGTCTGAGTCCCTGTATCCGGCGGGTTCATAATCCATAGAGGCGTACCCCTTGGTGACGGATTTTAAATTGTCGTAAAAATCGTAGACTATTTCCCCGAGAGGAAGTTCATATTCAATTATGGCCCTGTTTTCGGTCACGTAGCTTAGGTTTTTCTGTATCCCCCTTCTTTTTTCGCACAGTTCAAATATCTGCCCCAGGTAATCCGAAGGGGTGTGAACGGACACCGAAACATACGGTTCCTGCAGACGGGCCTGGCGGTCGCCGGTCGGAAGTTCGCTGGGGTTGTCTACGTACACTTCCCTTCCTCCCGGATAGACGGCCTTGTATATAACTGTCGGAGCGGTGGTTATTAGGTTTACCTCGAATTCTCTTTCTACCCTCTCCCGCACGATCTCCATATGAAGCAGCCCGAGAAAGCCGCAGCGAAAACCGAACCCGAGTGCCAGTGATGTTTCGGGCTCGTAAACAAGTGACGAATCATTGAGCTTAAGCTTCTCAAGCCCTTCCTTGAGCCTGTCGTAATCTCCGGTGTCGATGGGATAAAGTCCGCTGAAAACCATCGGCTTTATCACCTTGAACCCCTCAAGCGGGTTTTCGGTGGGGGAGTCCGCATTTGTTATGGTGTCTCCGACTCCGGCTTCCCCGATTTCCTTTATGGATGCTGTTATGAATCCGACCTGTCCCGTTGAGAGCTGCTCAAGCTCCTTTGCCTGCGGGGCGAACGCACCTATCTTTCTCACCTCGTATTTTTTGCCGGTCGCCATGAGCATTACTCTCATGCCGAGCCTTACCGTCCCCTCGTATATCCTGACCAGCATCACGACGCCCTGGTAAGAGTCAAACCAGCTGTCGAATATGAGCGCCTTGAGCTTTGAGCCCTCGGGACTCTTAGGCGGCGGCACAAGAGCGACGATCGATTCCAGTATCTCCTTTGTGCCGGTCCCGTCCTTGGCGCTTGCCAGAACGGCTTGCTCGGTTGAGATTCCGACTATATCTTCTATTTCTTTTTTTACCCTCTCGGGCTCGGCCGAAGGCAGGTCTATTTTGTTTACGACGGGTATCATCTCAAGCCCTGAATCAGCGGCCAGATAAGCGTGGGCAAGCGTTTGGGCCTCAACTCCCTGGGAGGCGTCAACCACAAGCAGAGCGCCCTCGCACGCTATCAGGCTTCGCGAAACCTCGTAGCTGAAATCAACGTGTCCGGGAGTGTCTATAAGATTAAACTCATAGGTTATTCCGTCATCTGCCTTGTAGTTGAGTCTTACCGCCTGGGCCTTTATTGTTATTCCCCTCTCCCTTTCTATTTCCATGTTGTCTAGGAACTGTTCGGTTTTTTCGCGTTCGCTCAGGGTGCCTGTGAACTCAAGAAGCCTGTCGGCAAGAGTTGATTTGCCGTGATCGACATGGGCTATTATAGAGAAGTTTCGAATCAGAGAGGTTTCCATGATCAGGCTGAAAGTATAAAGCAATGTGTTTATGTTTCAAACCCGGCAGAACTTCCTTGTATCTGAGAGAAACCCGGCCATGGGCGCTTTTAAAAGCGGTTTATTAAGGTTCGACGGAGGGGGGGGGGAAGTAGTGACGACTCTTTGTTTTTTGAAATCGTGCTTTCAGGTCTGATGCGCAACTTGCCCTTTTAGTTTACATCATCTGTTGCGTTTCGAACTTGAAACCACGGAAAAAGTATATAGTCCCCAAAAAGGGAATTATAGCGATAATTAGACAAACTTAGCAGGAAGTCATTTGCTAAGCTAAGGGACTGCTATTTCTTCACCTTGATTTTTCTTGAGGCTTGAAGGTCTCTGTCCGCATTGCGGAAGATTGCCTTTGCCAGTTCCTCCGGCGTTGTGTCTATGCGGGGTATCTTCCGGATCTCGGGTCTGCCTCGGGGATTTTTAATCCGGGATTTGTTCTTTTTCATGATTCTTACCCAAGGGTGTTTTTCATTCTCAGAGCAATGATAACAGCAATTCAAGATACAAGCTCTTTATAGGGAAGCTTCTTGCCAACCAACCCCTTGGCCAACAGCGCCATCTGCTCTATAGTGTCCATCTCTCTTGCATTATGCCTGCCCGCAAACTCCGTAACATAGCGGTCCAGATGTTTCTCGCTCATGTGATGGTAAGTTCCGTAGTACCCTCTGTTCAAAGCAGCCCAGAAGGATTCCACGCCGTTTACATGGGCTTTTTCTCTTACATACTCTCCCACACTGTGATTAACCGCTTCATGTCTGTAGTTCTTCTTCCCAAGACCCATATACCCCCTGTTCTGATCGGTGTATACCGTAGAACCTTCTTTCACAGCCTCCTCTACCATGCGTTGAAGTGTGATGCTCGATACCGGCCTAGTCACTTTTGCCCTGATCTTGCTGCCCCCACGCTCCTTAAATGGCAACTACAGGTATCTTGTCTTGAGTCCCCGCCCCCATCATCCTGGGTTTTTTCGACCTGTGCATATTGCCATACTTCCCGCCCATATAGGTTTCGTCCACCTCCACCGCTCCGCCCAGCTTCTCATCCCTTATCCATCCCTGCCTTATCTTCTCCCTGCCTTATCTTCTGAGCTAAAGTCCATGCCGTTGACTGAGCTATCCCCAAATCCCTGTGAAGCTTCATGCTGGACACGCCTTTAAGATTTGTTGTCATCAAGTACAAAGCCACCACCCACTTGCGCAATGGCGTCTTGCTGCTTCTCATTACAGTTCCAGTCCTCACACTGAAATACTTTCGGCAATCCTTGCAGTGATAAGGCATTTTATGCTTCGCCCCGGCAGTACGAGTCCCTGCGCAGTGCGGACAATGCCTCTGCCCGTTCGGCCAGCGCTGATCCTCAAACCACTTTGTCGCAGATCCCTCATCGGGAAACATCTCAAGCAGTTCCATAACCCCTATTCCTTTTCTGTGAAACCTTCCAGGGGCCTTGTACTTCCTCTCAGACATTCCTAACACTCCTTAATTACTCTATTTACCTGTCTAATATATTAACTAAAATAGAGAAAATACCAAGGTTCTAGAAAAAGCTTTTAGGGCTTTGTCTAATTATCGCTATAATTCCCCCCAAAAATTGTTTAAATTAGACCCGGGCATGTGTTATAATCAACTCAGATTACTTGGAGACAGGAGGACAAGGATGAGAAAAGGAATTATTTCGGGGCTTGCGACACTGCTTGTTGCGGGTTTGCTGAGCCCTCTGACAAATGCTTTTGAGCTTGAAAAACTCGTTGTGCTAGGAAGCCGTTTTGAGGAACGCAGCATTTCTGACTCGCCCGTTCCCGTTGACGTTATAACGGAAGAGGAGATTGTCGCCACAGGGCAGACCGAGGTGGGCAGGGTTATTCAGGAGCTGCTTCCGTCTTTTAACTTTTCAAGCTCGACCATAAGCGATGGAACGGACGCTCTTCGTCCCGCCACGCTTCGCGGACTGGGACCCGACCAGGTTCTGGTTCTGGTTAACGGAAAGCGCCGCCATAAAAGCGCCCTGATACACGTAAACACCTCTGTGGGCCGTGGCACGGCGGGCGTTGATATGAACGCAATTCCGTTAAGCGCAATAAAAAGAATCGAGGTTCTAAGAGACGGTGCTTCGGCTCAGTACGGCTCGGACGCTATATCCGGTGTTATAAACATAGTTCTTAAAGACGGCTACGACGGCAAGGTAACTGCGAGTGTCGGAGGGCTTTACGAAGGAGACGGAGGAACTCTTACGGCAAGCGTGAACAAGGGTTTTTCTCTCGGCGGAGAGAGCGTCGTGAATGCGACCGTTGAGGTCAGGGGAAGAGACCGTTCCAACAGGGCAGGGGTGATGGGAGATATCCAGTATCCGAACAGCGAGTGTCTTGACGAGAATGGAAATACAGCCCTGTGCGGAACTCTGAGCGGACCGCGGACGCTTTCAAGCAGCAGTGTGAACGATCCCGAGCGCGTTTTTGACAGGAGCAGGTTCAGAGTGGGCGACGCAGATTCCACCCATGTCAGCTTCGTGCTCAACATGAGGGGACCTGTGGATTTTATGGACGGTGAGATTTACAGTTTCTTTGACATCTCATCAAGAGAAAACGAGAGCGGAGGTTTTTACAGAAGGGCAAATCAGCTTGACAGAAATCCCGCCGGATCTGATTATCCGGATGGTTTTCTTCCTCTTATAAACACCCGCATAAATGATTACGCATTTGGTATTGGTTTCGAGGGAGACCTTACCGAAAGCATAAGTATGGATGCAAGTTATGTCGGAGGCGGAAACACTTTTTCCTTTGAGATCACCGATTCCCATAACGCCTCATGGGTCAGGTGCCATACCGGCGAAGCGGAGCAGTGCCTGCCTGACGTGGACTACACCGGTTCGATTCCGCTGTCCACCGATGCCGGAGAGCTTAAGCTTTTCCAGCATACCACAAACCTTGATTTTACGGCTCCTTTTGCGTTTGGAAATCTCGCCTGGGGAGGTGAGTACAGAAGGGAGGAGTATGAGATAGAGGCCGGCGAGCGGTATTCATATGAAGACTACGATGGTCCCGGAGGCAGAGGATCTCCCGGAATACAGGTGTTTCCCGGTTTCAAGCCCAGCAACGAGCTTTCTGAAACAAGGGATGCTTTTTCCGCCTACGCGGACGCGGAATTTGACGTAGGAAGCATGCTGCTTATAAGTCCCGCGGTGCGCTACGAAAACTACAGTGATTTCGGAAACACCGTTAACGGAAAACTCTCGGCCCGAGCGGCCCTTGCCGATTCGTTCGCTCTTAGAGGTTCTGCGAGCACAGGGTTCAGAGCTCCTTCAATGCAGCAGATTTATTTCAACAACGTCTCGACACAGTTCAATCAGAACCCGGACACGGGAGAATTTGAAGCGTTTGAAGTGGGCACTTTCCGTAATGACAGCGATCTTGCAAAAATGATAGGGATCCCAGAACTTAAAGAAGAAACTTCAATGAATTTCAGCGCCGGCTTCGTGTTCAATCCGGTTCCGGCTCTGACGATCACAACCGACTTCTACTACGTACTGATTGACGATCGTATTATCCTGAGCGGAAGGATAAGCGAGGGCAATGGAGCCATTCCTCAATCGGTAAGGGACAGCGTAGGGGCGCAGCAGGGTCAGTTTTTCATGAATGCCGCGGACACTACCACCAGGGGAGTGGATGTGGTGGCGAGTTATGATCATTCTTTTTCCGATACTTCCGTTTTAAAGATCGTTTTTGCCGGAACTGTAAACGAAACCGAGATCACGGACGTGAATCTTCCTCTGGGTCTTCCCGAGGAGCTCTTTACGGAGCAGGACCGTTCGATTGTAGAGGAATGGCAGCCTAAGGACCGTTTCTCCCTTTCCAGTTCCTATTCCAGAGGATTCGCAACCGTGCTGCTTGCCGTTCACCGTTACGGAGAATATACGGTTGTTGACGGCGGCAACAGACAGACTTACGGCGCAAAGTACATTACCGACGCGAATCTTGGCCTGAAAATGGGCAAGTTCGGTACGTTTAAGGTCGGGGCGAACAACCTTTTTGACGTGAAGCCCGACAAAAACGAAATCGGCCAGTCAAGAGGCGGTAAAATATATGATCACGACGGATCTGTTATAGTCGATTCCCCTGGGGTTTTCACCTACTCCCGCCGCTCGGCGCCTTTTGGATTTAACGGCGGTTATTACTACCTGGCTTACGAGTACGCCTTCTAGGCCTTTACTGCCACAGCTGTATTTTCCTGCCGGGGTTGAGACAAGAAATTTGATCCCGGCAGGAACTTTTCTTCCGAAACCATCCTATACAGATGATGACCGTATCACCATAAGCTTTTCGTGAGTCATCTCGTGCATCGTGTGCGGAATTCCTCCCGTTCCGATTCCTGAGTGCCCGGCCCCGCGAAAAGGCATCCAGTCGACCCGGAATGCCGTGTGGTCGTTTACAAGCACCGAAGCTGCCTTCAGCTTCTTTACCGCCCCAAGAGCCGTATCGATGTTTTTGGTGAATACGGATGCCTGAAACGAGTAGGGGAGACTGTTTGCCAGTTCTATTGCCTCGCCCATTTTTTCGTAGGAGTAGACCGCTATGACGGGTCCGAAAATCTCCTCGCGCGAGAGTCTGCAGTTCTGGTCCGGGTTAAGAATTACCGTGGGTTCGTAGCAGGTTTTCCCGATTTTACTGCCGCCGCAGAGAAGCTCCCCCTTTTTTCTCAAAGCCTCTTTTACCCAGCTGTTAACTCTTGTGACCTCATTTGGGCTTATCAGGGGGCCTATATCCGTTGCTTCGCTCATGGGGTCTCCTACTTTTGTCCTGACGGCCAGTTCTGCAAGTCCTTTGGCGACCTTTTTCGCCACTGATTTATGCACGAAAACTCTCTGCACGGAAACGCAGACCTGGCCCGCGTGGTAGAAGCCGCCTTTTGCGAGAAGGGGAAGCATGTCGTCTATGTCGGCGTCGTGCTCCACTATCACGGGAGCCGCGCCCCCGTGCTCAAGGGCACATCTTGTTCCCGGGGCGAGTTTTGATCTCAGATGCCATCCCACTTTGGCGGAGCCGATAAATGTGAGGTAGTCGACCCTTTTGTCGGTGGCAAGCGCTTCGGCGAGCGTATCGTCGACTATAACGGCGCGGGCCCATTTTTCCGGAAGACCGCTTTCGTACAGAGCTTCTAACAGGTTGAGACAGGAAAGTGGAGTGTTGAGCGCGGGCTTTATTATTACGGGGCAGCCGACGGCCACCGCGGGTATTACCTGGTGAACGGCGAGGTTAAAAGGGTGGTTAAAGGCCGAGATGGCCACCACCACTCCTATGGGTTCCCTCAGGGTGAATGCCATTCTGTTAAGGGAAGCTGTGTTTAGGCCCATGGGTATTTCCTCTCCTCTGAGATTGGAGAGAGATTCGGTTGCCACCTTTATTCCGTTTATGGCTCTTGTGATCTCGGCTCTGGTGTCAATGAGGGGTTTTCCTCCCTCTGCGGCGGCGTCGGCTGCGATACGGTCGTAGTTTTTCTCGATAAACGCTCTGGTTCGCTCGAGGATCTGTATTCTTTGAGGAACGGGAATTGCGTCTGACGGCTGGTTGGCAAGAGCTCTTGCCGTGGAAAGCGCTTTCTGCATCTCCCTTTTGCCGGTCACGGGAATTTCTCTTATGAGTTTTTCGTCATACGCTCCGAAGACTTCCAGTGTTTTCGCCATTTTTTCGCTTCTCCGTTCTTTAATGATGAGGATTTCGACTTTTATACCTGATTTAAATGCACTTTACATGCCGTCCGAGGATGTTTATATTGAGAAGAAGAGGCTGTTTTAATGATGATTACGCGCGGAATTACCTTGATTGTTTTTGCGGTTGCGGTTCTTGCTGTCTGGCAGCTTCTGCCCGCAGGAGGAGAGCAGGCGCAAAAGCCTCCGCCCGAGGGTGTTATGGGACTGACCGCGAAGCAATGGAAAGAGAAGCTTTCGCCTCTTGAGTACAAAGTGCTTTGGAAAAAAGGCACGGAAGCTCCTTTTTCGGGAAAACTGCTTTGCAACAAAAAAAAGGGGGTTTACGTTACCGCCGGTTGCGGGCAGCCTGTTTTTTCCTCCGAACATAAATACGATTCAAAAACCGGATGGCCTAGTTTCTGGAGACCTATAAGTGAAGATGCCGTGAAAATAGTTCCCGACAACTCTTTCGGGCTCAGACGCTATGAGGTGGTATCAAGCAAATGCGGAGAACATCTGGGACATGTTTTCGAAGACGGTCCCCCTCCAACGGGACTTCGATACTGCATAAATTCGGTTGCCCTTGATTTTATTCCCTCCCGGTAATGCCGTTTCGCCTCGCTGCTGGGAGGCTTCGGTTTCAATATCGTTTTTGGCGCAATACTCACCGAGCAGATAGTTTTCTGACTTCAGCACATTCGTAGCGTAAGCACCTGAGATTACACGGACAGGCTTCTGTTTGTACACTACAAGATATATTCTTTAAACTGTTTTTGCGCAGCCGGAAATCCCCAGACTGCTTTTATCAATTAACAAGCATGGTTTTCGGACTGAGCTCCCAAGAGAAACAGATCTTTGTATCTCTGCACCCTGAGCAGGTATCAGATACTCTTCAATCCTGCTTGACCTGTTGCTGAAACCACGGTCAGTGGCGGGGAAGTCTAGGAGTCTGTCGGACTTTAGCGGTCATTTAATGTTAAAACAACGGTATCAAGATGTCTGAGAAGGAGAAGACAATGAGACGGAGGTTTGTATCAGCAGACCGCAAGACGCCGCAGATGTTTCCGCCTACAATAGAAGAGTATCTGCCCGAAGACCATCTTGCCCGGTTTGTGGTGGAGATAGTTGAGCAGCTGGATCTGAGAAGGCTGACGGAAGCGTATTCGGGCAGGGGGTCGGCAGCGTATCATCCGGGAATGAAGGTGGCTCTTCTGTTCTACGGATACGCGACGGGGACATTCTCTTCCCGGAAGCTTGAGAAGGCAACATATGACAGTGTGGCGTACAGGTATATATGCGCTAACAGCAATCCGGATCATGACAGCATAAACAGGTTCCGCAAGAGGTTTGGCAAGGAGCTTGGGGTATTGTTTGTACAGATACTGCAGATAGCGGGACAGATAGGGATGGGCACGGTGAGTGTGGATGGCACGAAGATAAAGGCTAATGCGAGCAGGCACAAGGCACTGAGCTGGAAGAGGGCAAGGAAGATAGAAAAGCAGCTGAACAAAGAAGTGAAGGAACTGATGAGACTTGCACGGGAGGCTGACAACTCTAAACTGCCAGAGGATATGAATGTTCCCGAAGAACTTCAGAGACGGGAAGCGAAGCGTGAGATACAGGAGCGGGCAAAGCACAGGTATGAGCGGGAGTCAGAAGTGTACGGGGAGAAGGTAGAGAAGCGGGAACAGTATGAGAAGCAAAGCGGGAAGAAGGCAGGAGGGAGCAGACCGAGGGATAAGGATCAGGTGAATCTTGTGGACGGAGATTCGCGGATAATGCCTTCGGGAGGGGGATTTGAGCAGGCATACAACGCTCAGGGTGCAGTGGATGTGGAGAGCAGACTTATAGTGACCAGGCATGTAACGCAGAACACAAACGACAAGCGTGAGATGGAGCCCGTGCTTGAGCAGTTAAAGGAGAATGAGCAGAGGCTTGGCAAGGCTGAGAATCTGCTTGCCGACAGCGGATATTACAGTGCAAGCAACGTTAACTTATGTGACAGGGCGGGGATAAAGCCTTATATATCCAAACGCAGGGAGAAGCACAACAGACCGTTTTGGGAGAGATTCGCACAGTGCAATGAGGAGGAGAAAGAGCCGGCAACACCGGTTGAAGACATGCAGAGGAGGCTTGGAACATCCGCAGGCAAAAAGATGTACTCAAAACGCAAGTCAACGATAGAGCCTGTGTTCGGAATAATGAAGCAGGTGATGGGATTCCGGCAGTTTATGGTGCGGGGGCTTGAAGCTGTGCGCGGAGAGTGGAATCTTGTGTGCATAGGGTACAACCTGAAGAGAATGTATGCGTTGAAGGGCTGACAAAGAGGTGAGAGAGCAGAGAATATTGGGAATTTGAGGTAAAAACAGCTCCCCGAAGCTTAGCTGAACCTCCAAAATCAAGGATTTTTGCCGATATGACTTTCACCAGCTCTGAATCAGTTGGATTTCCCCTCAATTGTTCGCTAAGAGCGACAGACTCCTAGAGGGATGCCGGATTGCGGTGAATGGAGGCTATGTTTTCGGGTTCTCTGGTTTTTCTCTCCGGTGTGCCGTTCTGAACAGCAGATCCTTTGCGGCCACCACGGCGCCCCCGGTGATCAGGACGCAGGCAGCGGCGACGCGCCAGTCGGCCCGGCCCGCGCCCGATGCAACAAGTATCAGAGTTGAGAGCAGAGGCGCCGCATAGCTTGCGGTGCCCAGAACCCGTATATCGCCGTGTTTTATGCCAAAGTCCCAAGCGTAAAAAGCGGCGCCGACCGGCAGCAGTCCGAGACCTGCCACGGCAAGCCACTGACCAGTTCCCTGCGGCCAGACCGTCTGTTCAAGCGCGAGGTGGCAGATGAGCGAAAAAATTGCCGTTACGGCGCAGAATCCCGTGACTGCGTCGGTCGGAACCGCGCCGAACCGCCGTGACAGAAGTGAGTAGGCAGACCATGTGAGGGCGGAAAGCAGAGCCGCGCTGTAGCCTAAGGCGAAGCTTCCATCGAAGAAAAGGCTGTTTTTTGAAACTATCAGCACTGTTCCTGCCAGACCGGCCAGTACGCCTGTTATGTGATGCCAGCCGAGCCGCTCTCCGGGAAGGAGTGCTGAACCGACGACGATCAGCAGAGGCCAGAGATACCCGATCAGGCTTGCTTCTACGTCCGGCGCGTTGCGAAGAGCGGTGAAGTAAAAAAAGTGATACCCGAAAAGCCCTCCGACGCCGAGACACCATATGTGCAGGGGCTGGCGCAGATTGCGAAACCCCAGCGGATTTGCCGCAAGGGGAATCAGTCCGATTATGGTGGCGATCGAAAAACACATCGCCGCAAGCTGAAAGGGCGGCACTTCCCCTGAGGAGGCTGTAAGAAGGGCCAGCAACGACCACATGAGAATTGCGCTAAATCCGATCAGCGTTGCATGCATAAAATTTTTCCGTTGTCCGAACGCGGGTAAGAGGGACAGAAAAAAATGTATTGACTTTGAAACCCGGTGAATGATTACGTCTCATAATCTGTTTCCTGTACTTGTTTATATTCTACAGCACAAATACACTTAAGACGCTGTCCTACATACGGGGTCCATTTCTGGAATTAAATCTCAAGAGGAAGTCGAACATTTAAAGCAGATGTAGGGGATAGTGGTTATCAGTAATGAGTTGCGAAATCACTTGCTGGATTTTGGAGTGGATTTCATGAATTCACTTGTGCAACTTGCCGTGGAGAGAACTTTCTTGATTCTCTACAGAGAAAAAAACTGATTGGCGGAATATGAGTGAATTAAAAGCGGAAAAAAAAGAATTCATGAAGAACGTATCTTGGCTTTTTGTTGCCAAATCCGTTCCTTCAGCCGCTAATTTCTTGGAGGTGATTATTTTAGCCAGAGTCTTAGGTCTTGAGCTCTTCGGTCTTCTAACTCTGGTTGTTGCCTACGTAAGAATTATTAATTCTCTGCTGGATTTCAGAGTCTTGGAGTCCGTTGTGAAATATGTGGGGGAGTTTATAGAGAAAAACGAGTCAGACCATGCTTTGTCAATGATAAAATTCTCATACATAGTTGACGCCCTGACGGGGATAATAGCTTTTTTAGTCGCAATATTACTGGCTGATTTAGCTAATGATATGTTCATTAAATCTCCCGACGGATCTGAACTGGTTTTGATTTTTTCCTTTAGCTTGATACTTGCCACGGTGAATTCCACTTCCGGAGCACTTTTTCTAGTATTTAACAAATTCAAGACAATTGTTTTTGTGAAATTGTTAGGTTCGATTTTTAAACTGGGTTCCGTGCTGGCGGCCTTGTATCTTGGTTACGGAATTAAAGGGGTGTTATTCGCTTACGTCGCTGTTTCGTTATTTAACTTTATATTAAACCAGATAGTGGTTCATAGAATTCTCAAGGAAAGAGGACTAGACAGCTGGTTATGGGCCAAAGTGGGACTTCTTTCGGACAGAATGAGGGAAATAGTGTGGTTTTTAGTTAATACAAGCTTTAATGCAACACTAACTATTGCCAATGAAGGGAAGATCGCCGTTTTAATTCTTGGCTATTTCTTCGGTACCGGGGCCGCGGGCATATACAGGGTGGCAAGATCCGTGATTAAGGTGGTTGGCAGGATCACGGATCCTCTATACGAGGCGATTTTCCCGAAACTCGTAAGCCTCTCGACATTAAATCTATACGGAAAACTTGTCGAAATGATAAAATTCTCTGTCAAGAGCCTGTTTAAGTTCATAATTCCCGTCCTGATTATAGTATTCCTGTTTACCGAACAGCTTATCGTTCTGATTTTCGGCGAACAGTACGTAACCGCGGCTAACACAATGAGAGTGCTGGCGATAGCTGTCCTGTTTACCGGAGCGACATTCTGGCTGACACCACTGCTTCTGGCTATAGGAAGGCCGGGTCTTAGAACTGCAGTCAGTACGGTTAAAGTCTTGATGTACGTTGCTTTACTGTTGTTGCTAGTTCCACAATATTCGTATCTGGGAGCTGGTATCACCTATCTTGTCGTGGAATTTGTTCATTTTCTGGCGGCCGCTTATTTAGCCAAGAAACTTAACCGTACATATCCAACCTGAGTGTTATGCCCCCATGGAGACTGTTTTTAATGGTTTATTCAGTGTGTTCTTGATCTGAAAATCGCAAGTATGCCCGGAGAATTTTTATGTAGAGGAGGTGCTGGAAGCGGATTTTCCTATGAAAGAGTTTATGAATAAAAGCACTGGGAGGAGCAGGAAAGCAGGAATATTCATAATAACCGCGCTGATAACTGTCCAGGGACTGTATGCGATTTTCCCTCTTCCCGATATCTGGCCGTTCTCAAACTATTCAATGTTCAGTAAAGCTAACCCTTCAACCGTAGCCTCAGGCTTTGAGTTTCGCGGGCTGACAAGGGACGGAAAAGAGGTGCCGCTTGACAGCCAAAAAGTTTTTCTGCCTTTTGACAAAGTGAGGTTGGAAAAGGGTGTAAAAAGGATATTGGAGCGGGATTCTTTTGTTCAGAAACAGGAAAAAAATCTTGAATCCATCCTTCGGCACCTACAGTCGGCACCTACAGTTCTTGCCAGTGAACCGCAGTGACCAGAAGTGGACCCCAAAAATCAGACAGCACCTTAAGTGTATTTCCTTGGTATTCTAAAAGAGTATACAGGAGGTACATAATGAAGAGTAAAAGACGTAATCATTCACCGCAGTTCAAGGCAAAGGTAGCGTTTTTGGCGGTAAAAGGAGACAAGACAGTAGCGGAGCTTGCCCGGCAGTTTGAGGTTCATCCCAATCAGATAAGCATGTGGAAGAAGAAGCAGCTCGGCAACGCCGCGGACAAAGTGTTCGGCCAGGGGGCGGGCAGCAAGGCGGCGGGCGAGAGCAAGTACGTAAACCAGCTTGAATCCAAGGTGGGCCAGCTGACGCTGGAGAACGATTTTTTATCAAAGGCGCTCGGTCGGCAGCGGCGCAAGAAGTTGGTAGTGCGCGGCCGGGCACTTTCTTTGGTAAGGCAGTGCAAACTGCTGGATATAAATCGCTCAAATATTTACTACAAACCTGTGGGGGTATCCCCGCAGGACGAAGAGATTATGAAGAAGATTGACAGGATCTACATTAAGTATCCGTTTAAGGGTTCAAGAAAGAGGTGGTCCCCTTTTTTAGACAGCATTTTTGTTTTCTTAAGTGTATTCCTACCAACGCATAAACATCTTTAAGAATCCCAAAACCATAAACTCTCTGCTCTGTCTGTCTCATTGCTTCAAGCCACATTCTTCTGTGCTGTCCCAAGACCATAGTAAACCTCATCCGGATACCAGCCTTTGCAGAGGCAACAGATTCATAGGCCATAAGATACACTTCCTCGTACTTAACACTTCTCCAAAGCCTCTCCACAAAAACATTGTCTCTCCAGCTTCCCTTGCCGTCCATGCTTATCTTTATATCTCTGTCTTTAAGAACTCCCGTAAACTCTTCACTTGTGAACTGACTTCCTTGATCGGTGTTGAATATCTCGGGCTTATCATACTTGTAAAGCGCTTCTTCCAGAGCCTCCACGCAAAAACTGCTGTCCATTGTGTTAGACACTCTCCAGCTAAGAACCTTGCGCGAGTGAGCAAGCC